>CAJTFE010000015.1 GCA_910575725.1 Clostridia bacterium
GCCACTTTCCTGCAAAATGTCGAAACGGGCATAAAATCAAGTGTCTTTACAAAGGTACTGAAACAGCTGCTTTGGCATCAATGTAGCGGTTGGCATAAGTTGTAAAGTGGTGTTGTATATTATTGTACGACTTTTCTTTTTTAAATCATTTTCACTCATTTTCAATCATTTATGTTGACATTTTAGGAGGGAAATTCTATACTATAGAAACAAAAACAAATCATTCAAAATCGAAAGGAAGCAGAATATGACACATTCAGAAATTTTATCCAAGGTTGATCACACCAATCTCTCCCAGACAGCCACATGGGAGGACATTAAATCTCTCTGCGACGACGCCGTCACCTGCCGAACTGCCTCCGTCTGCATTCCGCCTGCCTTTGTGAAAAGGGCAAAGGAATACACCGGGAATTCCATGGCAGTCTGTACGGTTATCGGCTTTCCAAACGGCTATCACACCACTGAAGCAAAAGCCTTTGAGACCAGAAACGCATTGGAAAACGGGGCCGACGAGATCGATATGGTCATCCACGTCGGCGCTCTGAAAGAAAAGAACGAAGCCGCTGTTTTAAAGGAAATCTCAGAATTAAAGAAGCTCTGCGGCAGCAGAATCTTAAAAGTCATCATTGAAACCTGCCTGCTCACCCAAGAGGAAAAGATCACCATGTGCCGTCTTGTGACCCAGTCAGGGGCTGATTTCATCAAAACCTCCACCGGCTTCTCCAGCGCAGGGGCCACCTTTGAGGACGTGGCGCTTTTTGCCGCCCATGTGGGGCCCGGCGTCCAGATCAAGGCCGCCGGCGGAATCTCATCCTTCGAGGACGGAGAACGGTTTTTAAGCCTCGGCGCATCCCGTCTTGGCACAAGCCGCCTGGTCAAGCTCGAAAAGTCACAAGTATAGGCAAATCAAGAGAATTTTCTGAAAATTCTACAAAAAGGAGAAGGCATATGAAAACATTATTGGGAATCGATATCGGAACTTCAAGCGCCAAAGCAATGTTAATGGATCTGGACGGGCAAGTCCTCTCTCTCCAGGCCGAGGATTATGATGTGGACATCCCCCAGGAGGGATACGCCCAGCAGGATCCGGAGATCTGGTGGAAGGCTGTCCAAAACATCCTCCTCACCATAAAAAGCCAGCAGCCTGAGGCCTATGCCTCTGTGGGAGCCATAGGCTTTTCCGGGCAAATGCACAGCCTGGTCACGGCAGACAAAGAAGGGAACCCGGTTTATCCAGCAATCGTCTGGCTGGATCAGCGCTCCCAGAAACAGCTGGAGGAGATCAACCGTCATGTGAAAAAAGAAGAACTGGCAAGGGTGATACACAACAGAGTCTTCACCGGCTTTGCCTTCCCCTCCCTTTTATGGATGAAAGAAAACCAGCCTGAAAGTTTCCGCAGTATCTATAAGATCATGACAGCAAAGGATTTCATCCGGCTGAAAATGACCGGCGTCTTCGGGACAGATGTCTCAGACGCCTCCTCAACCACCGGATTTGATATAAAAAAAAGAGACTGGGCCTGGGAGATCCTTGAGAGACTCGGCCTTCCGGAAGACATTTTTCCAGAATGCCATGAGTCCATGGAAATTGCAGGATACACAACAAAAGAATGCGAAGAACAGACCGGGCTTCCAATCGGCATTCCCGTTATATACGGAGCCGGCGACCAACCGGCCCACACCATCGGATCCGGCGTAATCGACGGCCGCGTCTTTGTCTCCAACATCGGAACCGGCGGCCAGGTAGCCGTATATTCCCCCACAGACGCCTACGATCCCGAAATGCGGATCCACACCTTTTGCCACGGCCTTCCCGGTGCCTACACCATCTTCGGCGCCCATCTGTGCAGCGGAATGTCCCTGAAATGGCTGAAAAACCAGGTGCTTGGCCTGGACAGCTTTGCCCAGATGAATAAAATGGCCGAAAAAGTTCCGGCAGGCTCCGACGGGCTGCTCTATCTCCCCTATCTGACCGGAAGCAGAACGCCCCGGATGGATGCCGGAGCCCAGGGACTGTTCTTCGGCCTCCAGCTGCGTCACAACAAAAACCATTTCGTGCGTGCAGTCATGGAAGGCGTCATCTATGATTTCCACGAGGCGCTGGACATCTTTCGGGAAATCGGCATCGACTGCCCGAAAATCATCGCCTGCGGAGGCGGCGCCCAAAGCCCCACATGGCTCCAGATCCAGGCCGACATCCTGAACAAAGAAGTCCAGGTCTGCGAAAACAAAGAACAAGCCTGCCTGGGCGCCTGCATGATGGCCGGCGCAGGAACCGGACTCCTGGACAGTCTGGAGTCCGCCTGCCAAAAATACATCCGGCTGGAAGAAAAGGTCTACCGCCCCATCCCCGAAAACGCAGCCCTCTATCAAGAAAAATACGCCGTGTACAAGCAATTGTATGAAGCGGTAAAAGATCTGTACGAATAGGCTTCAACGCTCCTGCCGTCCTAAAAATGCTGTCGGAAAATATAACATCAGACTTTTCTGATATCCAATGTACGCAAACCGTCCGAACACAGGATATAGAAATGGCTGATGTTATATTTTCCGACCACTATCCAATTTTAAAGAAAAGTTACAACAGTTTTATTGAAAGAAAAATCCATTTCCATTATAATAGGAATAAATAACCAAAAAAGAGAACCCACCGGGAGGACACCTATGCTAGCACCGGAACGGCAAAAAATCATATTAAAACACTTGGCCTCAAGCGGAATCATCACAACCAAGCAGCTCAGCCAGCTGACAGGCGCTTCACTGGCAACACTTCGAAGAGATCTGAATCTCATGGACAGCCAGGGCCTGCTGAAAAAGACACACGGCGGCGCCCAGAGCCTTCAGGCCCAGCCCGCCCGTCCCGGCGTCTCTCCCGGGCTGGAATACGATCCCTTCCTGGAATACAAAGACGCAATCGCCCAAAAGGCTCTGGAATTCATAGATTCCAACGACATCATCTTCGTCGGGGCAGGCATGACCTGCAACCTCCTGTGCCGCTATCTCAACGAAAGCGGCCTGGAAAACCTGACCATCGTCACCACCAACATAACAGGAATCATAGAAGTAGCCCAGAACCCAGGCATCTCCACCCTCCTTCTGGGCGGCAGCGTCCACGCAGGCGTCAACCACCTGGAGACCCTGGACGAATACACCATACAGACCCTGGAAAAGCTATACTTCAACAAAGTCTTCATCACGGTAGACGGCATCGACCTCAACTACGGATACTCCATCATCAACCGGGCCCAGCTGCCCCTTTACAACTACCTGATACAAAACTCCCTCCAGGTCTACCTCCTGGCCAACGAAGGAAAATTCAACAAAAGAACCTTCACCCACTTTTCCAGCCTCCACGAAATACCAAACATCATCACCAACTCCTGCATAGACCCAAGATACCTCCACTACTACCAAGACCACAAAATCCCCGTCTTCACCGTCTAACCACCATACCATACAACTTTCCACAGCCAAGGAGCTGCCAGCAGGAATAAGCCCTCCGGCGTTTCCGATATCCAGTGTCCGGCTGTTCGCGAACACCCTGTCTGATATGGACGTACATTACCCCAAAACCTTACAGTTCCCAAAACCAAAAAGGCAATGTACGTCCAGAGCAGACAGAGTGTACGCGAACCGTCCGAACACAGGATACGGAAACGCCGGAGGGCTTATTCCTGCTGGCAGCTCCTGTCCCCCCTATCTCACATACAACACACTCAAAGCCGCCCCGCAAGCCGCCTCCTCCCGAAACTCCGTCAATTCCAGCTCCGCCCCAAACATCCTTTTCAAAGCCTCCCGAAGAGCAGGATTCCTCCTAGCTCCATTCCCAGACGCTATCAGCTTCTCCGCCCGAATCCCAGTCCCCTTATAAATCTCCCCATAAATATCATAAAACTCCCTGGAAATCCCTTCAATCACCCCAAGCACCAGATTCTCCGGCCGGAAATTCTCCTCGCTGAGTCCCTCAATCCTCCCTCTGACCTCCGGATTCACACGAGTCCCCTTAAACTTCGTCACAATCTGAAGTCCGCCCGCATCTTCCCGGGCCTCTCCGGCCAGCCGTTCCATCAGGCCGTACTGCTCCTTGTCCTCAAGCCCCATAGCCGCCGCGCAGCTTCTGAAAAAGCCTTCCAGGATCGCATAAGCTCTTCCTGCGCAGAGCACCGCCCCCGTAAGAATATACCGGTTCTCAAGAAAAGGCCGGGCCTCAATCCCCGAAGCCTCAAAGTGCCGATCCGACAAAACCGAGAGCTGTCCCCCGGTTCCCACATTCACCTGCCATACCTGTTCCTGCATCCCAACGGCTCCCAGAAAGCTCGCCTGATTGTCACCAAGTCCCGTAAGGACTTTTCTGCCCTTATACGTCCCCAGCTCCTTCACATCCGCCGTCACCTCCGGCAGCATGGAAAGATCCATCCCTGCATCTGCAATCATTTCCTCACGAAAACGCCAGTTCTTCGTATCATAAAAGCCAAGGCTTGCCCCGTTGCCTGCATGGACAAGAGGCCTTTTTCTTCCGGTAAGCCACATTCCCAGATAGTCGGATATCGTACACAGAGTGACGCTCCCCTCCGGAACCAGCCCTTTTTTCACATGATAGAGGTAAGTCACCAGCCCAAAGCCCGTGGCCGCAAAGATTCCATACTTCCTGGTTACCAGCTCCGCCGCAGACTCTCCGTCAAACTCCGGCTGATCGCCGCTTCCGTCCTCCCAGGTATACAGAGGGCTTACGCACCGCCCTGCCGCATCCGTATACAGCATGCCGTGCATCTGCCCGGTCAGGCCAATAGCTTTTGTGTCCGGAAATTCCTCCAAAAAGGAATCCAGAAGCTCCTTTGCCTTATTCATAAGAAGAGATACATCCTGGATCCGTTCCCACTCCCGATCCGTTTGGATAAAGCTTCCGTTTGGAATGGTTCTTGATGCCAGAAGCTTTCTGCCCTCCGTCTCCATAACCACAGCGCTGATGGTTGTGGTGCCAATATCAATTCCGATTGTCTTCATACGTTATCCGTAAACCTTTCCTTATTTTCTACAGGCGATCCCCGGACACAACCTCGTCCAGGTAGCTCTTATCCTCATGCCGCTGGGTCACATAGTCCAGCAGAACCTCCACCAGAATCATCATATTCAGGCTGGAGCTGTTTTCATGGATAAATACCCTGGCCCGGTCCTCTATGCCCGTAGTCAGGGAATAATCCGCAAGCTGTGTCATAGGGCACTTGACAGCGTCCGTCAGAGAAATGGTGATCATCTTCTTTTTCGCCGCCAGCTGCATCTCTTTGTAAGTCTTCTTGTCCTCCCCGGAACGGGAAATAAAGATTGCCGCATCCTTCTCCTGACCCAGATACAGATTTTCAAAATCCGTCTCCGAGTATCCGCCCCCGCTGCAGCGTATGCCCTTCCGGGTCAGACGGTATATAATATCGCAGGCTATAATCTTTGCATACCCGTTTCCAATCACAAACACCGTGGCGCTGTTGTCAATGGCCCTGGCGCAGCTCTTTATCACCTCCGTATCCATATGCCTGGATATGGTGGCAATGTTGTTGGTAATGGCCAGAATCCGTTCCTGGGCAGAATCATACCTCTGGATCTCCCTCTCCTTGTTCATCGTCCAGTTCTTCCCCATATCGTGGGAAAGCTGTATCTTCATCTGGTAAAAGCCCCCATAGCCGATGCGCTTGCAGAACCGGACAACCGTCGCATCGCTGACGCCGCTCAGCTCCGCCGTCTCCGAAACATTGGCCTCCAGAGCCTGGCCCGGATTATTGAGAATAAAATCAGCCACCTTGGCTTCCGCAGCATAGAGACTCTCGTAATTATTCTTAATATTCTCCCACACCGTATACTCGTCTGTCATATTGATGTTATAAGCCATGCCGCTCTCCCCTCATCCGTTCCTGTATTTTGCGCTTCTGCCCGCCGGCCGCACACGCCCGTTTCCATAAATCCCCACATCTTTTCTCATTATATCACAAAACACAGGAATATCAATTTTCCAATTGGGCTTTCAAGACATTTTTATCCTTTCCGGCGGCAGTTCAGACAGACGGCGGAACAAACCGCAGCAATGGGGCTGCCGGGAAATATCACATCAGCTATTTCCCGGCAGCCCCATCCTTATTCTTTCGCCGAAGCCTGCCGCCGTCCTGCTGCAGGCCGTCCTTCCCTCTTAATCCGTCAGGTACTGATCTACGTTTTCGGAGGTTACCAACACAAAGGGAATGTCGGTCTTGTACATCTCAACTCCGTCCGTCTCTCCGGTGATGATTGCCCTTGCAATGGTATTGATTGCATAATCACACTGGGCAACGCCGTCCTGGAATACAGTTGCTCCCAGAGTTCCCTCTTTTACCATGGTCAAGGGGCCCTTGTTGCCGTCAACGCCGATGCATACGATGTCTTCTCTGTTTACGGAATTGCAGTATGCCTGGACTGCAGAAGACATATCGTCGTTGTCGCATACGATGGCTTTCAGCTTATCTCCGTACTGTGTCAGGGCATCGGTTGCAAATGCCACCGCCTTCTCCGCCAGCCATTCCGCCGCAAAATCTCCGCCGCTGGTCCAGCCCTTGTCCGCAGTCATCGTATTGGCAATGCCCTGTCCGCGGTCAATCTGCGCAGAGGAACCCAGCACACCCTGCATATGAACGTATGTGCCGCCCTCCGGAACCTTTTCGTTGATGTATTCGCCCATCATTTCCCCAGCCTGTACATCATCGGATCCGGAATATCCCGATGCCTTTTCCATGGTAGACTCTGTGGTGGAATTGATAACTACACAGGGGATTCCTTCTTCCGCACAGCGGGTAACAACGGGGTCGGAGCCTGCCGCCTCACAGGGCTGCATCAGCACAAAATTGAATCCGTTGTTAATGGCATCCTCCAGCTCGCTGCACTGAAGCACCGGGTCGGTGGTAGCGTCAAAGAGCTGCCAGTCTGCAATCAGCCCCTCTGCCTTCATAGCGTCCAGCTGCTCGCCCACATAAGCATTCATGGTTACATGGAATGCGTCAACAACGTTCTTTGCCAGATAAGCCACCTTAACCTCAGACGCTGCCGCTGCCTTTGGCGCCTCTGCCTCGTCTCCGCCCCCGCTCTCTGCCGGAGCTTCCGTCTCTGCCTGCACAGGAGCTTCTGCCGGTTCTTGGGACTTGCCGCCGCAGGCTGACAGCATGCCTGTCACCATCACCGCAGCCAGAATCACAGCCAACACGTTTCTCTTTTTCATGATAAAACCTCCTTCATAAATAAAATGATAAATAGTTTTTATATTTACTGCCTGTGCCGGAACCCTTCGGCCGTCTGCCCGCCCCGGCAGAAATGCAGAAAATACCGGTTAACGCTTCTTATTCACCGCCTTGTCCAGAAGCACGGCCAGAACAATAAGGAGCCCCTTGCACACAGTCTGCCAGTAAGACTGTACGCCGATAAGATTCATGCCGTTGTAGATCAAGCCGATGATAATGATACCCACCACTGTTCCGGGTATGGTCGAAACGCCCCCTGCAAAGGAGGTACCGCCGATTACGCAGGCTGCAATGGCGTCCGTCTCATAGCCTACGCCGATGTTGGGCTGGGAGGCATTGATCTTTGCCGTCATAATCAGGGAAGAAATCCCGGTAAAAAGGCCGGAAATCACATAGGTCCAGACCGTTACCCAGTACACATTGACGCCGGAGGCCACGGCTGCATTTTTATTGCCCCCGATTGCGTACACATAGCGCCCGAACTTTGTCCAGTGCATCAGTATGTAGGCTATGATAATCAGCGCAAGCAGGATAACTGCCGGTATGGGAATGACATTGAACACCTTGCCCAGACCGATTTTTGTAAATGCAGATACAGCAATGGGAAAGGAAGCGCCGCCGCTTAAGGCCGTCGCAAGCCCCCGGACTACCAGCTGCATGGCCAGGGTTGCCACAAAGGGAAAGAGATTAAACTGGGCAATCATCAAGCCAGTAAGGAGCCCCATAAGCGCCGAGGTAATCACCGCCGCCAGACATGCCAGGGCTATGCTCTCGGTGGACTGCAGTACCAGACCGGCCACAATGGAACCCCAGGCCAGAAGAGCGCCCACCGTAAGATCAAT
The DNA here is from genome assembly GCA_910575725.1 of Clostridia bacterium. GTDB lineage: Bacteria > Bacillota > Clostridia > Lachnospirales > Lachnospiraceae > Laedolimicola. The sequence continues at coordinate 8,096 of CAJTFE010000015.1, forward strand.
GCCTCCCGCCGTGATCACGATGCACATGCCCAGGGCTATGCAGCCGTTGATGGAGATGGTGGAAAGTACGTTGAGAATGTTATTGTAAGACAGGAAATTCTTTGTGGTAAAGGTAAGCAGAAGGATCATTCCTATCATAATAAAAACAATCCCGTACCGCTTAAAAAACAGCTGCCGCTGATAGCTTTTATCTCCTGCAAGCTTTGTATTCATATATCTAATCCTCCTATTCCAGTTCCGTAATATCCCTCCCAGTACACTGGTCTGAAATCAATTTCCAGCCACAAACCCATGTGTCTGGAAATCGATTTGTGCACTGTGAGGGATGTTACTGTTTAATAGTCGCTGCGCGACGGCACTAAAGGGTAAAGCCGCTTCGACACACATTCAATTCCCAAATTCCTTCGCCAGAATTGTTTCCTGGGTCACTTTTCCGTTCTGGATATCTTCTCTTAAGAGTTCTCCGTTGATCCTTCCCTCGTGATAGACCAGAAGCCGGTCGCTCATGGCCATCACCTCCGGAAGCTCCGAAGAAATCATAATCACTGCAAGCCCCTGCCTGGCAAATTCGCACATCAGGGAGTGAATCTCTGACTTTGCGCCCACATCCACGCCCCGGGTGGGCTCGTCCAGAATGAGAACCTTGGGATCGGACATCAGCCATTTGGCCAGCACAACCTTCTGTTGGTTGCCGCCGCTCAGCGCGATAGCGTCCTCCTCCAGAGAGGCTGCTTTTACCGTGAGCATTTCGGCATACTTCCGGTTCTCTGCCTTTTCCCTCCGCTTATTCAGCAGCAGTCCCTTCTGGTATACCGGAAGGTTGGGAAGAGAGATGTTCTCGCTGATAGAACGGTACAGGCACAGGCCATACTCGCGCCTGTCTTCGTTTACCATGGCAATTCCATGGTTGATCGCCTGCCGGGGATTCTTATTGACAATCTCCTTTCCGTCCATATACATTTTTCCCGAAACCAGCGGATCCAGGCCGAAAATGGCGCGCATGGTCTCGCTTCTTCCCGCGCCTGCCAGCCCTGTCAGCCCCAGAATCTCCCCTTTGCGGACTTCGAAGCTGATATCGGTAAAGCCTTTTCCCGTCAGCCCCTCCACCTTGAATACAACGTCTCCAATCTCGCATTCCGTCTTGGGAAATACATTTTTCACTTCCCGGCCTACCATCATGGAGATCAGGGACTCCTGGGTCACTTCCCCGATGGGCTTACAGTCAATGTACTGCCCGTCCCGGAATACGGAAACCGTATCGCAGATGCTGAAAATCTCTTCCATACGGTGGGATATGTAAACAACACTCACACCCTTTTCCTTGAGCTGGCGGATGGTTTGAAACAGACGCTCCGTCTCCTCGTTGTCCAGGGAGGAGGTAGGCTCGTCCATAATAACCAGCTTGGCATCGGAAGACACCGCCTTCATAATCTCGATCATCTGGGCCTGTGCCAGAGACAGATCTCCCACCAGATGCGTGGGGCTGATGGGAAAATCAAATTCCTTGAGAATCTTTTCCGCCCGTTCATTGGTGGCTTTTTTATTCAAAAAAATCCCCTTTGCATCTTCATTGTGAAGAAAAATATTCTCCGCAACAGTCAGATACGGCTCCGGGTTCAGCTCCTGGTGAATCATGGTAATGCCTTTCCGGATAGCCTCCGCCGGGCCGTTTACCTTGTAAGGCTTTCCCTCAAAGGTAATAGTGCCGGAATCAATCTTGTGAAGACCGATGATGGCTTTCATCAAGGTTGATTTGCCTGCGCCGTTCTCCCCCACCAGGGCATGGACTTCTCCCTTTTTGATGTGCAGCTCCACATTCCGGAGGGCCTTTGTACCTCCAAAAGACTTTGACAAATCCCTGCATTCCAAAATGTAATCACTGCCTCCTGCAGCTTTTGCATTTCCTCCCATTTTTCCGCTCCTTTTTATTCCCGGCGCCCCACTGTGTTCATTTCATATAAAATCCAGCGTGATGTACCGGCTTTCCATAAGAAATTTTCTTTCTTGATATGAAATTATATTTCTTAGAGTCTCCGTTGTCAATCAAAATGCGAAAAAAAATTTTATTACTCTACATCCTTCTTTATTTATTGCATTTATTTATTAATCAAATTAATAATATACTCTTTTGTGGTATTTGTCAACACGATATTTGTGTTTCAGAATATGGATAGATGAATTTTGTATAGTTATCCAGTTTTTCCACTTCATTTATGTGCAAATTGCACAAAAAATTGGCTTGGAAAATACCTGCGCATTTTCCAAGCCAATGTATCGATTCATTTATTTTTTAAATTCCCTAAAATATTTTTTCTCCGCGAAACAATTCCGTATGTACAAAGGCGTAATCAATGGCCAGCTCCGCCGCACCGATAAAAGCGGAATCCTTCTCAAAAGCAGCCAATCGGATCTCCGCCTGCTTCAGAACCTTGCGCTCCATCAGCTGGGAAATGTTATACTTGATCTCTTCCGGCACTCGCTCCCCAATCCTGCTCATCTCATCCCCGATAATAATGAGATCCGGATTGTAGCTGTAGATCAAATTGATGATTCCGACGCTCAGATAGCGCATATTGGTGCGGAATTCACTGTATACCACCTCATCCTTCTTTTGTGCAGGCTCTATCAGATCCTGAAACTGCAGAAGAGGCGAAAACCCTAAGTCTTTCCGTCTTTTGTTCACTCTGTCCATAAATGCTATGGTAGAAGCATAGCAGGTCAGGCATCCCCGGTTGCCGCATTCGCATCTTGGGCCATCCATATTGATGCTGGCGTGGCCGATCTCCCCGGCGATCCCGGCAGCTCCGCGGAAAATCTTTCCCTCGTGGTAGATGCCGGCCCCGATTCCCTGTCCTACAGCCAGATACACTACCGTCTCATACAAGTTGGGATCCAGGCCGAAGGAGCATTCTGCCAGAACTCCTGCATTAGCATCGTGGTCTATCACAACCGGAAGGGGCATCCCCTCCTGAAGCATGCTTTTTATGGATACCTGTTCCCAATCTGTGAAGACTGCTTCTATCACGCCCTCTTCAAAGTAGTAAGGGCCGGGCACTGCCACGCCCACAGCCAGAACCTTTTTTCCGGCATACCTGGCTATGAGCCTGCGGATGCTCTCCTGTATCTTCGGGATCACGGTGCTTGGCTTTGTATCTGTGATGTATTCCCGATACTCTTCCTCCACCAGCTCTCCCATGAGCGTAAAGATTCCCACTTCAAAATATTTTCTGGACAGCCGGACGCCGATGACGTAAAACACCTCCGTGTTCAGGCGGATTCCGATAGCCCTTCTCCCCTTGCAGCCTTCAATCAGCCCCGTCTCCTCTACAAGCTCCCAGGAAATAAAATCATTGATAATGTTGGTGATGGTTGCCTGCTTAAGCCCCGACTGCTCTGACAGATTCGCCCTGGAGCATATGTGATTCTGCTGCAGAAGCCTCAGCAGCAGCGTTCGGTTCATCGCCTGTATTACCTCCAGATTTTTACCTCCCTGCTTCATACTTCAGTCCTCCATTCCAGTACCGCATACCGCTGTTTCCAGTTCCGCAATATCACGGTTATTGTTATAAGAATAACATTTCATATACCTCTCTGTCAAATACATTTATTTTATTTAATAATTAATTCATTTAATATTTTCACAAAAGAGAAAAAAATCATATTTCTTATATCTTACTATTAAGAAAAAATATTTCTTGACATATTCCAAACCTCAATCCTATAATGGAATCATAACTATTCAATCTATTTATGTTTTTATTTCATTAATTCCTTTATCGGATTAATACATGAAAGGAGGTTATCATGTCAAAAATCAAATATGGAAGCCAGACCTATCCATGGCAGATGAACATCCTCAAGTTTCACGGACAGGTTCCCCATATGGCAGATGTCCTGGCGAAGGCAGGCTTCACTGGCATGGAAGCGGAGATCTGTATGCTGGAGGATTACTACACGGACTGGAAAAAGCTAAAGGCGCTTCTGGAGGAAAAGCAGATCGCCCTGGCTGCCCTGGCCGTCCACGAGGACTGGCTTTTTCCCGAAGAAACGAAGGAGGAACAAGAACGGCTGGATGAAGCAATCGCATTTTTGTCTCATTTCCCAACTGCCAAACTGATGCTTGGACATGTGGCCGCCGATCCCGTCCGGGAGCATAATCTTTACGAAAAGCAGAAAAACCAGCTGCAGTGCATCTCTTCCATTGCCAAGAGAGCAGCGGAAAACGGAATCGTGACGGTCTTTCATCCAAACTCCGGAGATAATTCCATCTTCCGTTATGAAAACGATTACCACATTATGTTTGACACACTGTATGCAAAAGGTATCGGCTATGCTCCAGACGTAGGCCATATGCTGAACGGAGGCATCGATCCCCTAAAGACCATCAAAGCACACCGGGATCTTGTGCGGCACGTCCACTTCAAGGATATGACGGCAGCTCATAGGTGGGCTGTCATGGGAAAAGGCATCGGAGATTTTAAGTCCATCGTGGATTTTCTTGATGAAACCGGCTATGAGGGCTGGATTATGACCGAGGACGAGTCCCCGGAAGCAGAGCATGATTCCGACCAGGTGGTACTGGCTGACGGGAAGTACATGAAAAGCATTCAGAATCAATAAGATACACCATTTTACATACATAAGGGGGTATATTTAATGAAACACACCGTTGCAATTATGGGCCTCGGGGTGCGTGGAAAGACGCATCTCAAAGGAATCCTGGAAAATCCGGACCGCTATGAGGTTGTCGGCTTATGCGATATCCGGGAGGACGTGATGAAGGCCGCCGCAAAATCCTTCGGCCTTTCTGTTCCGCTTTTTACAGATGTGGAAGAGATGCTGGCAGAAACCAAGCCGGAGGTATTCGTATTTGTCACCTATCCCAATCTCCGTCTCTCCATGATCGAGCTGGCCGTCCGGCACGGCATCCGGGCTGTCTCCTTTGAAAAGCCCATGGCCGAGGATATGCCGGAAGCCAGGAAAATGACAGACCTCTGCGTCCAAAACCACATAAAGGCCATTGTCTGCCACCAGCAGAAATACCTTTCCCAGATGCAGGAATTAAAGAAAAAAGCAGATCGCGGAGATCTGGGCGAGATCAAAAAGATTTTTGCGGAAACCCAGCCCTGGCTGGCACAGCTTGGAACCCACTACATGGATTACATCATCTGGGCCAACGGAGGCTGCCGGGCAAAATCCGTGATCGGCCATGTGCACGGGCCGGCCACTTTGAAGGACAACCACCCTTCGCCGGATTTTCTTATGGGAGAGATCTTATTTGAAAACGGAACAAGAGGTTATCTGGAGTGCGGCTACTTCTCCGAACGCCACAATCCGGAAATGTATGCGGATTCCGACAACCGCCTTACCCTATGGGGAACCAACGGGTATGCTTATGCGGAGACCGACGGCTTCTGGGGAGAATGCAGCAAAGCTACAAAGGGAGAATTTATCTCCGGCAAGGAACCCGGCTGGTATCATCACCAGGAAAAACAGATTCAGACTCCCTACTATACTGAGTATGCCGACTGGCTTGACGATGACAGCAAACCTCATTCCTGCAATATCGAGACGGCCTTCCACGGCTATGAAATCCTGGAAGCCATCTGCTTGAGCGCTCTTGACAACAAGCGGATCGACCTTCCGCTGACGGATTTCAGCTATGAGCCGGTGCTTGCGCGCATGGAACGAGAACTTCCCCAATGCGGAACACTGCTGCGGGCATTATATACAGGAGAGGAGCCAAGAGAAGAACGTGACTAAACAGTGTAAATCAAACGGAATAACCATCAGCTATGAAGAAAGCGGAGCTGGCGAGCCGCTCTTCCTTCTTATGGGACTGGGCGCTCCCGGGAGCAAATGGGCGCCGCACATTGAGGCCTATGAAAAGCATTTTCACGTCTATGCCCTGGACAACCGGGGCGCCGGGCTTTCCGATAAGCCGGTAGCTTATGCTTATACCATCGAAGAGATGGCAAAGGATGCTGTGGGCGTGATGGATGCTTTGGGAATAAAATCCGCTCATTTTAACGGCATCTCCATGGGGGGAGCCATTGCCCAGTATATTGCCGTCCATTACCCGGACCGGGTGCGCTCCGTGATCCTGACCAACACCTTTCCAAACTGCTGCGTCAGCTTCCGGCGCTCCATCGAGATTCTCCGGGAGGCTAACGGGCAGCTGGATCCGGTGACTGCCGGAAGATTGACCCAGTGGATTATCTTCGCCCAGCCCTTCCAGGAGGAACATGAAGCTTTTATGCTGGAATCCGAGCTGGCCGATATGAACGATCCCCACCCCATGCCTTCCTACGCCTTCAAGGCCCAGTGCAATGCCATCCTGGGCTTTGATATCCTGCCCAAGCTTCCCAGCATAAAGGCTCCCGTCCTGGTCGTGGCAGGCGATAAGGATCTCTTTGTGCCCATATCCGTCTCCGAAGAAATGTGCCGCGCCATTCCCGGGGCACGGCTCTATACGGCAAAGGACGGCGGGCACGTCCAGCACTGGGAGCAGCTTGAGAAGTATAATCAGGTTACGCTGGATTTTCTGCTGGAACACAGTGGGAAGTAACACTTATTCTATTAATGAAGAGGGGGCTGTCGGGAAATATGACATCAGACTTTTCTGATATCATATTTCCCGGCAGCCCCCTCTTTCCTTATCGGCGGCCCAGGCGCGTTACTGCTACCAGCGTCTCCTTTCCCTTTTCGTAGATCTCCTTATAAATGCCGTAATATTCCTCATACAGTCTATGAATCTTTGGATCCGGCTCAATCACCGTATCCTTATACCGGATCATTTCCCGGCAGGCAGACGGTACGTCGTCAAAATGCCCCGTCCCAACCGCCGCCGCAACGGCTGCCCCGAATACGGCCTGCTCCTGGTGGCAGGTTGTCCGAAGCTCCCTGTTAAAAATATCCGCCTGCATCTGCAGCCAGGGGCCGCTCCTGCTCCCTCCTCCAAGGGCCGTCATAGAAGCAATCCTGGTTCCCGCCTTCTCGCAGGCCTCCAGACAGGAATACAGGGCAAAGGCCACCCCTTCCATAACGGCTCTGGTCATTCGGGCCTTGTCCGTGAGAAAGCTTAAGCCCCAGAATACGCCGCTGATATCCGCATTCATTCTCGGACAGCGCTCTCCGCTTAGATAGGGAAGGAAAACCAGTCCGTCGCAGCCCGGCCGTATCTGTTCCACCTCCCGGTTCATGGCTTCGTAGTCTGTCTGGCCCAGAAGCTGATTGAGCCATTTCAGGCTGGAACCCGAATTGGTTGTGGCTCCCATAACATACCAGCGCTCCCGGCCGTATCCCTGGAAGGTATTTAATCCAAGAGCAATATTTCCCTCCGGCCTATCCGTCTGAACGCAGACCTGGCCTCCGCTTCCGATGTTAACTGTCGCCTCTCCTTCTGTCACGGCTCCGCATCCGATGCTCTGCATAGCCTGGTCTCCTCCGCCCAGAACCACCGGGATTCCCTGCTCCAGTCCAAGCTCACGGGCCGCTTCCCCTGTGACGCTTCCGGCAATCTGGATACTGTCTTTGCAGGGCGGAAATATCTCCTTAGGAAGCTTCAGCTTCTCTAATATCTCCTCCGCCCATTTCCCTTTCCTTAAGTCAAAGGCCAATGTGGCAGAGGCATCCGAATAGTCCGTCCCAATCTCCCCGGTTATCCGGAAGCGGAGATAATCCTTGGGAAGCAGTGCGTAAGCCGCCCGTTCCAGGCTCTCTGTCTCCCTTTTCTTAAGCCACAGAAGGGTGGGCAGCATGATTCCCGGCGCAATGGGATTCATCAGTATCCGCTCGATATCCGATCCCAGAATGGCCCGAATCTCTTCCACCTCTTCTCCCGTCCGGGCATCACAGTGGATAATGGCCGGGCGTATCACCTGATATTCCCGATCCAGCAGCACGGTACCGTGCATCTGCCCTGAAAATCCAATTGCAGCAATACGTTTTCCTGTACCCTTAAGCTGGGCTGTCACAAGTGTTACTGCTTTTTTCAAAGCCTCCCACCAGATCGCCGGCTCCTGCTCAGCATATCCGTTCCGTCTGCACAGAATGGAATAAGGACTGCTGGCCAGGCCGGCTATATTGCCCCTCTCATCTATCGCCATTGCCTTCAGGCTTGAGGTTCCCACATCAATTCCTAAAAAACAGGACATTCCTTCTCCCCCTTCTATTAAAGTCGCTGCGCGACAGCACTAAAGGGTAAAGCCTTTGCGGCTTTACCGTTCAGCAGAAATTATGTTTCAAAAGTATATGTCAAAAACAACTTGTACGTATATATTCAAACACATATTACAGCAGGTGTCAATCTCTTTTACAGCAGATCCGTCCAGTCTTATCCGTTTAAATCTCTCACAGTTTCCCGTTCCACCACCTCAGGCTCAAAAAAAGCATCTGCGTCTCCATTGGGATTCTTTATCAGCCCAAGGAGGTTCTGAGCAGCTCTCTCTCCAAGCTTTAGCGGTTCCTGGCGGACGGAAGTCAGCTTTTTCGCTCCGAACATGCACATATAGGAATCGTCATATCCGATTACGGACACATCCTCCGGCACACGGACTCCCCGTTTTTCCAGAATCCCCATGATGCCTAGGGCCATCTCATCGTTAAAGCAGAACACCGCCGTAACCTTGGAAAGACAGTCTTCAACCAGCCTTTCCTGCTCCAGGAACTCCTGAAAGGACTCATACTCATACCACCTGGCCCACCCATCTTCCTCACGGATTCCGGCCCCGCAAAGGGCCGCCTGGTAACCGGCATAGCGCATACTGCCGCTGCCTTCCGTCCGGTTCATAATGCAGGCAATCCGGGTATGTCCCTTGTCTATCAGATATTCCGCCGCCATCTTTCCGCCTTCAAAATCATTCATAATCACGCAGGGCAGCCCGGCATAGGGAAGCTGTCCGCCCATGGTAATGCAGGGGATCCTAAGCTGCTTTATCTTTTTGTAAAGATGAAGGTTGGAATAGATGCAGGCGCTTCTGGCCGGTATGAGCAGGATTCCGGCACAGCCTTTTTCCATGGCCTCCTGAAGACAGCGGGCCTCATCCTCCGGCCGGTTATTGGAAAAGCTGATGTTTAAAGCATATCCGTTTTCTTTCAGCACTTTTTCTACTCCAGCGATATACTGGGAGAAAAAATAGTGCTGTGCAAAAAGAGCTATGAAGATAACCGTTTTTGCATTTTTTCCGCCTGCATGAGGGCTTTTTACAAAGCTGCCGCTTCCCTGTACTTTATGGATATAGCCGTCCTTCGTCAGCTCCTCCAAGGCCTTACGGATGGTCTGCCTGCTGAAATCATACCGCTCCATCAGCTTCAGCTCCGAGGGCATCTTCTCCCCCGGCGCAAGGCGTCCGGATACAATCTCCCGTTTCAATTCGTCGTATACCGTCTGGTATTTTGAAGCCGTCTCTTTTATTTCCATTTCCTATTCTCCCGCTTTACTGACATTCTTTTTCTCCATCATAAAGGAACATGAAGCCTTACGCAAGCCTCATGGGCAGCCGGATTTTTCATTGACTTTCATTTTTGTTTCCTGTATAATACAAGTACAAAAACTTATACGTACATATTATACAGGAAGAAAGAGATTTTTTCAACCAGGAGGATTACTATGAATTCTGTTTTTCAGACCAATTTCGAACACTTAAAAGAAGCCGTCAACACTACCACCGCCGCATATACGGCCCCGGCTCTGGAATGTATCGAGGCCACAAAGGAAGCCCTTTTATGCGGAAACAAGATTCTGCTCTGCGGCAACGGCGGAAGCGCCTCAACAGCCTCCCATATCACCAATGATTTTGTCGGCCATATGGCCAACTGGAACCGGAAAGGATATCCGGCCATTGCCCTGACTGCCGATATCTCGGTGCTGACTGCCTTGACCAATGATTTCGGCTATGACGCCGTCTTTTCCCGCCAGGTGGAGACCTTGGGCGTCAAAGGGGATATTCTCTGGGGCTTCAGCACAAGCGGCAATTCCAAAAATGTCATCCTGGCCGTGGAAGCCTGCAAAAAAGCAGGCATTAAAACCGTTATCTTCACCTGCAGATCCGGCGGAAAGTTAAAGGATATGGCCGATATCTGGGTTCCGGTGAACACAGACGAGCCTATGCTTGCCGAGGCCCTTCATCTCTTCTATATACACAGCATCGCAGAAAGCATTGAGCTGGAGCTGGATCCGGTCAGGTAAAACGCTTTGTTACAGTCTTGCACCGTCATAATTCGCACCGCTGCAAATGACTTGCTCGATCCGACATCCTTCGCCGCATTTCACGCAGCTGTGCTGCGGATTCCATATATCATTTCTTTGGGGCAGTCAGCGCCAAGCTCCAAAAACAAAGTCCGCTGGCTGCCATGTGGATCAAGACGGCAAAGTCCATTCCCTTTTCCTGGTCACGGAGTGAACAGGAACACCATATAGAAATTTATTATAACCAGAATGCATATTCCCATTGTGTCAGTCACATAATTATGCTATAATTATGCCAGTGAAAGGAGTGAAGAATCATGCCGCTTATAATGCCTATCAAGGATTTACGCAATACAACCGAAATTTCTAATATCGCACACAAGGAACAGGAGCCAATTTTTATTACCAAAAACGGGTATAGCGACTTAGTGGTAATGAGCAGCGAATTGTATGATAAATTCGCAAGAATTAACCGCATCGACCAAGCCATTTATGAATCTGAACAGGAACTGGCAAACGGAGCAGAAGCAGTTGATGCAGAAATAGTTTTTGCGGAATTGGAGAAAAAGCATTTTGGATAAATACAAGATAAAAATCAACCCTAGAGCAGTACGTGACTTAGACAGTATTTACAAATATATCGCAAATGAGAAACTTGCCCCTGAAAATGCAAAAGGGCAAGTTGACAGAATCAAAAAGGCCATTTTGAAATTGGACACTTTTCCCCAGTCCCGCCAAGAACGTAATGAAGGCAGATTTGCCGGAAAAGGTTATAGGCAGTTGTTAGTTGACAACTATATAGCCATTTTTCGAATTGATGAAATTGAAAAAATAGTTTATATTGTAACGATACAATACCAAGGACGTAATTTATAAACCAAAAAATTTTGTGAGGCCTTTATTTCCCGGTCTCCCCCTATATTCTCTCAACCTTCCCCACCGACTGCTGCACCACCAGTTCCGGCTGCTTTTCCACCATAAACTGGATTCCCTTTTTCTCAATCTCCGGATCCTCATATGTATTCACAAACAGAACCAGATTTCCGTTATTCCGGTAAGCCCGTTCAATCTGCTTCAGAATTTTTTCAAAAAAGGCACAGAGAAATCTGACATTACCATACCAATGGTACGGAATGTTCGTTTTTTCATAGACTGGGCAGCTGCATTTGGCTGATAGTCCAGTTCCTCGATCGCCTGCCGCACTGCCGTCCGGTACTGTTCTCCCACATTGTCCGCCCCATTGATGATTCTGGAAACCGTGGCAATGGATACTCCCGCTCTTTTCGCAACGTCTTTTATTGTCACCGTAAATTTAACCCGAATGTAATCATAAAATTACTTTTTCCATTTCTTAGGATATAATAGATTCCGAACATTGTCAATTCAAGATCCACGGCCGCGCAGGGCAATTACTGGTCACGGTGCGAAGCGCAGCGGCAGGCAAAGTTCCCCGCTACTTAATCAGACCGGCCGCCCTGGGAAGAGATATGGTAAGGGCCGGAATATAGGATACCATCAGCAGCACCAAAATCTCCGCCAGAATAAAAGGCGCTATCTTCTTCGCCCCCTCCCACAGCTTAATCCGCCCGATGCCGCAGCCGATAAACAGACAGACTCCCACAGGGGGCGTTGCATTTCCAATCACAGCGTTCATGCACATAATAAGCCCGAACTGAACGGGATGGATTCCAAGGGACGCTGCAATGGGAGCCAGAATAGGATCCAGCAGAATAATGGTTGCGCTCCCTTCCATGAACATCCCCATAAAGAGCAGCAGTATATTAACAAAAATCAAAAATAAGATCTTATTATCCAGATAAGTGCTCACAAACAGCGCCTGCCTCACTGGGCGTAAAAATGCCGGACAGAATTCCGCCCAGAATCAGCAGTGGCATTCCCAGAGGAAAAATGGCAGCCAGAATAATTTCAACCGCCTCTTTCCTGGAAAATCTTTCTGTTCTCCTTGGAAAATCCTGTTTTCCAGCCATAAGGGCCACAACCGTCATAAGGGCAAGCCCTACCAGGATTCCAGGAATAATCCCCCCAAGGAACATGGCTCCGATGGACGTGCTCACGGTAGCCCCATAGACCACCATTACAATCGAAGGCGGAATCAGCATACCTCCCACCGAAGAGGTATCCGCCACAGCCGAGCCGGTGATGCCGCCGTAATTCATTAGCTCTCCTGCAAACACAAAAAAGGGAATGGCCAGAATGGTAAAAGAATTCATCCCCCCGAACAGTCCCTGGGGAATCACGTTAATAGGATTGTTTCCTATTATCGCAGATCTCCACACAGACCTTCTGCCAGCGCTCCATGCACTCAAGCTCCTTCTCCTGATAGGCCCGGTACACTTCCGTAAAAGGCTCCGGGAACACCCCTGCCACTCCGGAAACGGTTCCCCCACACCCCAGCACCAAGAGACTTGCAAAAACCTTATCGCAGCCATGAAGCACGGAAAAATCTTCCCCCACCTGGAGATACTCCAGCGTTCTGTTCAAATCCAGATAGCTGTACTTGATCCCTGCTACTTCCAGATAATAATTCTGCATCTCTCTGGAGCTCATGTGCAGAAACACCGGTGGCACCACCCCAACCCCGTCTGCCCCTATCTGTCTGGCATACAGGGCCAGCTCTATAGTTTCTTTCGGTGTGTCCGCCCCTGCATGTATATACACAGGCACCCTCTTTTTCGCTGTTTTTACAACAACGGAGGCAATCTCTTTGCGCTCCTTAAAGTTCAGACGGGACATTTCTCCCGTAGTTCCGCAGGGATACAGGCAGTCGGCCCCACGGGCAATCAATGCTTCTGTAAGCTGTTCCATGGCTTCCTTAAGGAAGGCCCCACGGGAATCCATCGGGGTAACCATTGCCACCGTAACCCCATGCAGCTTTTTCATGCTTTCATTCCTCCTTTTTTGATAAAACGTTTTCTTATTCGATAGTACTTGTTTTTCTTTAAATATCAACATTTTTTCTTATTTTCGTCATAACATCTAGTTTATTCATTTGATTTTTATACAATATAACCAATTATTTTTAAGTAAACGTTATCTAGCAAAAACTCAAATCCATATGATTGAATTTTTTTATCTATTTTTCTTGCTTTTCCCAGATTCTTCTGCTAGAGTAAAAATGGCTTTTGTTTTTGTCCCAAGGACGGTAAACAGCAGCCAGACACCTAAATATTTTTATAGAGAACAAGCGAGGTACGAATATGGGAATGGACAATAAATGTGATACTGCTTCCTGCAATGGAAACTGCGATTCCTGTGACGGGAATATCACGGTCACGCTGACCCTGGATAACGATGAGCAGGTGGAATGTGCGATTCTCACCATCTTTCCGGTGAACGGAAGGGATTATATCGCTCTGCTTCCTCTGGATGAGAACGGGGAAAATGAGGACGGCGAAGTATTCATCTACCGCTACGACAACAGTCAGGAATCCCCGGTTCTGGAGAACATCGAGGACGACGAGGAGTACGAGGCTGTGGCGGACGCTTTTGACGAGATGCTGGACGCAGCGGAGTACGACGAGCTGGTGGGCGAGGAAGAAGCGGAATAAACGGTACGCAAAAAAGAGGGGACTGCCGGGAAATAAGGCTGATATCTTATTTCCCGCAGTCCCCTCTTTTTGATGCCGATAATACTGCTCCCATGTCTTGCTTCAGCCTTCGCTGCGCCTGCGTCTGTGAAGCAGCGCTCTCAGAAATATTCTGCATCAAACTATCCAAAACTTAATTTCCCTGCTCCTTCCCCAGCCGCTTCTGAATATAGTCCCTCACTTCATCCTTGGGCACCCCAAGAGCAATGGACAGTTCCGCATACAGGTGCTCCTCCGCAGCCTTAAAGTAACGCTCGTCCACGGTGGTCGCCTTCTTCCCCGCTGCCTTTCTCTGCTGCTGGCGCTGATATGAAGTCTTGATAATCTGAATCCACTCCCTGGGATTGCAGCTGCGGATGGCTTCCTTGTAGCGCAGCTCCCGGACCTTGTCATCCTTCTCCCACAGCTCTTCGATGTGGGGAATCTCGTCCACCAGAGAAGCAGCCTCCTCCTGGGTCATCACTGCCCGGATGACTACCTTCTCATTGTCCACAGGCGTAAAAATGCGGTTTCCCTTTTTAAAACAGGGATTCAGCACATAGTAAAGGCGATTCCCCGGCACCCCCTCGATATTCGGCGAGGTGATGTCCTCGATCTCGCACACGCCTGTCGTTCCGTATACAATATACCCTCCTTTTTCAAACATATTCTTACCTCCTGCCTGGCTCGTCACGCACAAAAAGGAAAAACCGCCTGCTGTCAAATACAAAGCATTGCGGTTTGTGTTTTCCAACTTCTATCTAATATTATAGCAGAAAACTTCGGATTTTTCTAACAATTTTTTCTTGTTTTTCCTTTTTTGTTACATTTAGCTGATACATGTGGGGAGGATTTTGGCTATTTTGCCAAAGATTTCTCCTATTTAAAGCCGCTGTTCCTCCGCAGCTTTTGCCGCAGGCGCCTGCCCCATCTGAAGCTTAACGCGCAGAATTCTTTGAAGGGATTCCTCTATCCGCTCCTCCCCTATCCTTCCGCTGGAAACAGCTTCCTTTATACCCTGGAAGGCTTCCTGGAAATCCTTCGGCATCAGCAGGAGATCTACGCCTGCCTCCACGGCCTTTACCGCCGCCTCCTTTGCGCTGTAATGTTCCCCAATGGCTCCCATATTCATGGCGTCTGTGACGACCAGGCCCTGAAAGCCCAGATCTTCCCTTAATATCTCTGTTATCATTTTATAAGACAGGGAAGCAGGCGTGCTGTCTCCCACGATCTTCGGCAGGGAAATATGCGCAGCCATCACCATGTCTGCACCGCATTCTCCGGCAGCCGCAAAAGGAACCAGCTCCGCCGCCTTCAATTCCTCATAGGTTTTTTCTGTATAAGCATATCCGTCATGGGTGTCGCCTTCCGTTGCCCCATGACCCGGAAAGTGCTTGAATGTGCTTAGAATGCCCTCTGTGTGAAGCCCCTTGGATACGGCGGCCGCCATTCGTGCAGCCTTATCGGGATCGCTTCCGAAGGAGCGGTCGCCTATGACTGTATTTTTCTCATTTGTCAGCACGTCAGCATCTGGGGCGAAGTCTGTGTTGAAGCCCAGTTCACGGAGATATGCTCCTATAACTGTGCCTGCCCGATATGCCTCTTCTTCTGTAGTAAGCTGTCCCATAGGTCCTACCTGCTTCACTGAAAAAGCAGGATTTTTCCCTATCCGGGCTACCCGGCCTCCCTCCTCGTCAATGCAGAGAAACAGGGGGAGGCCTTCTATCTCCTCGCCGTAAGCTCTGGTGTTGTTAAGCATTTCCTTTGTCTGTTCTTCCGAGAGCAGATTGGAAGCGAAATAGATTAGGCCGCCTACGGGATATTGGGCCAGCTTGTCTTTTGTGGCGTCTCCGGCTGCCGTGACGGGTGATATGCCGGTAAGCTGCTCCGGTGTAAGAATGAACATCTGGTAAATTTTTTCGTCTAATGTCATTTTATCGAGAAACGCTTCTATTTCCTGCTCCAGAAGCTCCTCCTGGGATTTCGCAAGATGGGATTCCTGTTCTGGCTGACCGCCTCTCTGATCCGATTCCGTCTGCGCAAAGTCAGAACATTTTTCCTCTTCCTTAAGCCTGTATAGAACGGCGCTGGTTAAGGTGCCTTTTTCCTTCTGTAAATCCAGGTTTTTCTGTATATAGCTCCAGGCAAATACGCCTATGCCTGCCAGGAAAAGAAACATCATGCCGGCAAAAAGCCTGTAATGAAATCTTCCGTTTCTTCTATTGCGCTTCCTTCTGCGTCTTCTCATAGCACTCTCTCCTGTTCATGTCCGCTGACGGCAGCTTGGGGAACAAGAGACATACGTCTTGTTCACTGATGGTATTGTACCATATCTGAAATTATTTCTACAATCATCTTCTGTTTTAAAAGCGCTATTCTTCTATTTTAGACATTTTCAGCTCTCTTTAGATCCAGTCTTGACAAGAAGACCTGGAAAATTTATCATATCAGTAGTGTCTAATATCAATTCGGAAAGGACGAGTGATTATGGAAAAAGCAAAGGTATATTTTACAAAGGAAATCACACCTGAGAGCCTGGTTCGCATTTATGAGGCTCTGGGACGGGAGCTTCACGGAAAGGTGGCCGTTAAGATCTCCACCGGCGAGCCCGGAGGCCGCAACTTTCTGCAGCCGCAGCTTATCGGGCCTCTGGTTCAGAAGCTTGAGGGAACCATTGTGGAATGCAATACGGCTTATGAAGGACGGCGCAACACCTCCGAAGCTCACTGGCAGACCTTCAAAGATCATGGCTTCGCCGCCATTGCTCCCTGTGATCTGATGGACGAGGACGGGGAACTGACGCTGCCGGTCCGGAACGGAAAGCAGCTGAAGGAAAACTATGTGGGCAGCCATCTGGAGCGGTACGACTCTATGCTGGTACTGTCTCATTTTAAAGGGCATGCTATGGGCGGCTTCGGCGGCGCTCTCAAGAACGTGGCAATCGGAATTGCTTCTGCCCATGGAAAAGGACATATTCACTGCAATGGCGCGCCTATGACAAAATTTGATGATCTCTTTACGGCAGATCACGACTCCTTCCTGGAATCTATGGCCGATGCAGACAGCGCCGTGATGGATTATCTGGGAACGCGGAATATGCTTTATGTCAATGTGGCGAACCGCCTGTCTGTAGACTGCGACTGCGATGCCCATCCCCATGACCCAGAGATGGCAGATCTTGGAATCTTCGCTTCTCTTGACCCGGTTGCAATTGACCAGGCCTGCGTGGATGCCGTTTACAATTCTCCCGATCCCGGAAAGGCTGCCCTGATTGAGCGTATGGAGTCCAGAAACGGGATTCATACCATTGAGGCTGCTGTGGAACTGGGGCTTGGCACACGGGAATATGAGCTTGTGACCCTGGATTAAAAACAATATTTTGGGGCTGTGAAAAATGCAGGGCTGTTTGATTGATACATAAAAAAACAGCCCTGCATGTATTTCACATCCAAAGCCGTTCCTTACCGATACTACAGCAAATCCAGAAACGCCTCTACATCCTCCCGCCTTGTAGCCCAGCTTGTTGCCAGGCGCACCACGGTATGCTCCGGATCCGGCCTTTCCCAGAAGCCCATGGCCGCTTCTTTTTGCAGCGCCTGGTAAGTCTCATTTTCCAGGAGAAGAAACTGTTGGTTGGTGGGTGATTTCAGATAGAGCGTATACCCCTTTTTCTCCAATCCTTCCTTTAAAAGCTCTGCCATCTCTATTGCATGGCGGCTGATTTCAAAGTAAAGCCGATCCGTAAACAGGGCATCAAACTGTATCCCCAGAAGCCGCCCCTTTGCAAGAAGCGCTCCGTGCTGCTTTACAATGCTCAAAAAATGCCTGGGCATATTTTTCTTTGTAAACACCAGCGCTTCCCCACAGAGTGCTCCCACCTTGGTTCCTCCGATGTAAAAGACATCGCAGTATTTTGCTATCATAGGAAGACTCACATCCGTCTCCCGGCTCATCAGTCCATAGCCCAGACGGGCTCCGTCCAGGTAGAGGGGAATCTCATAGCTTCTGCAAACGTCTGAAAGCTCCTTGAGCTCTGCCTGGCTGTAGAGGGTTCCGTACTCGGTAGGATGGGAAATGTAGACCATTCCGGGAAATACCATGTGTTCATGATTTTCATCCTGCCAGAAGCTTTCCAGCAGGGACTTTAATTCCCTGGCGCATATTTTTCCCTGGTGCTCCGGAAGCTCCAGTACCTTATGACCGTGGTATTCGATGGCTCCGGCCTCGTGGGCGCTTATATGGCCTGTCTTTGCCGCCGCTACGCCTTCATAGGACTTCAGCATGGAATCAATGGCTATCATATTGGTCTGCGTGCCGCCTGTCAGAAAGAAGATTTCTGCCTCGGGACACTGGCAGGCTTCCCGTATCTTTTCCTTTGCACGCTCGCAGTACCAATCCTGCCCATAGCCGGTAAGCTTCTCCAGATTCGTTTCTGTCAGGCGCTTTAAAATCTGCTCGTGGGCGCCTTCCACATAATCGCTTTCAAACGATATCATACCTTAGTCCTCCTATTAAAAGTCGCTGCGCGGCAGCACTAAAGTGCAAAGTCCCTTCGGCACACCTGTAATGAGAGAAACTTTTATTCGAAAAAACACTCATAAAAGTTCCCCTCGTGCGCCTTTGCGGCTTTACCATCAAATAAAAATATTTTTAGATTCCATAATGCTGCAGGGCGTGTAGAATTCCGCCTGCGTCTATGTCATCCGTTATGTAATCGGCGCTCTGCTTGGCACACTCTTCCCCATTTCCCATGGCAACGCCGATTCCAGCGTATTTCAGCATTTCAATGTCATTTTCCCCGTCTCCGAAGGCTATGATTTCCTCTCTTTCAATGCCGTGATGCTCCAGCATTTTCTGTATGCCGACTACCTTGCCGCCGCTTTTGGAAATATAATCGGAACCCAGGGCATTCCACCAAGTCATTTTGCAGTGGGGAAGCTGCTCGAGCAGCCCTTCCGCTTCTTTTCTGTCCACAAAGGCATTGATGAGATACACCGGAGCGCCCCGATACACGTCTATCTCCGGAACCTTGGTTGAAATCTCCTGATGAATCCATCTTACCCTTTCATTCACAACATTCATGTACAGCCGATCCAGTTCCACAAAACCCAGGGGAAGCTGCTTTTCTTCAAATATAGGAAGAATATTCTCTATATCTGTCCTGTCAATGGCTTCTCCCGACAAGATATTCCGTTTTTCATCCAGGCAAAGCTGGCCGTTAAGCAGTACATATCCATCAAACTCTATATCACGGACAGGAAGTCCGTCCAGTTCGAGAATATGTCTCCCCGTGGAGGTGAAGAGCTTGATCCCGCGGCTCCGAAGCCGTGCAAGAGATTCTAATGTGTCCTTTGGAACGGCGTGTGTCTTATGGGATAATAGTGTTCCGTCGATGTCAAAAAATGCTGCCTTTATACTCATGTGTTTTCTCCTATTCCAGTTCCGTAATATTCCTCAGAATGCACAAATCAGTGCACAGCTACAGTTCCATCTCCATCCCTGTATAAATCTGCTCTGCGCAGCTGCCTAGTAGTCCGTATCGGAAATCCTTGTGCATATTTCTGAGGATATTTTTCCGAGAGTGCAGGTCAAAAAACGCAGACGTAGTGGTGCTACGGCGAGGCTTTTTGACCTGTGCTATCGGAGAAATAGACCGGAAATATGCACAAGGATTTCCGGTACGGACTACCTAGTTCCTCCTTTAATATAGCAAATGCCGGTTCTCCTGTACAGTGTCCTGTATATATTTTTTTGATTCCTGTTCTGCGGATGCGAACCTCTTCCTCGGAAGATTTGTAAAATAAAAGCCGCTTAGTATAGCATACAGCTGTTTTCCCGGGAATGCAATTGGTTTTCTCCAAAGTTTTGAAGTTCACATTCCCTAAGAGTCCATATGCGTCCCATCCACAGCCATGCCAAGCAGCGTATATGTGAATGTCTCGCCCAATTCCTTAGCCCTTGCTTTACCTGTCAGTTTTTCCCCTGATTCAGCTTTATGGGGAGCTGCTTCTTTCACATCGCCGCTGCCCCCTATATTATGTAATTTCACAGTCTCAATCTGGCTGCGCAATGTGTAACACTGCTTACATTACCATTTCCGCCACAGAGCTCCATAATCCGGGCTGCAACACCTGCATAATCCATTTTCCTACCTTCCTTTTCTCTTTCTTGTTCATATTGTTTTTGTTGATAAATCCACTTTAACCAATCAGCTTTTATTCCACAATGGTTTGACATACTTCTGGCCGTTTTCTTCATAAATGCCTTTTATATTCTGCTTTTTCTTCAAATAAAATTGCAAATTTCCGGAAGGATTGACAGAAAAATTGCCTTGATTTATAATTTTAGTTATATATAATATAAATTATAAATGGAGGTGCAAATATGCCAGCAATCACGAAAGTCACAAAAGAAATGATTATAGACGCAGCTTTTGAAACTGTAAAAGAAATGGGAGCAGAAAACATAAACGCCCGGACAGTTTCACAAAAACTCGGCTGTTCCACGCAGCCCGTTTTATATCATTTTAAAACGATTGAAGATGTCCGAATTGCAACATATAAAAAAGCAAGTGAGTTTCATATTAACTATGTAACAAATTTAAGCGGCAAATACGAACGCCCTATGTTGGAAGTGGGTATGAGATATATTCAATTTGCCGTAGAAGAAAAAAATCTTTTTCGCTTTTTGTATCATTCAAACTATTGTATAGGCATTTCCCTTTCTGATTGGCTTACCGGGAAAAATTTTGATTTTTTATTCCCTATCCTAAGGAAACAAGCAAAGGTAGACGAGCAACAGGCATATAACATATTTTCGCAAATTTTTTTAGTAACACATGGAATAACCAGTCTGCTTGCCAACAATGCAATGGTTTATGATGAAGCATATTGTATAAAGACATTGTCTAATGCCTATTTTGGAGCAATGCATCTGATAGAAGAAGGAAGCTTATTATGAAAAAGCAACACAAATACTTTTTCAGTAAGGAAGCAAGGAATGAGAATAAGTAAAAATGCAAAACTGATTAACAAAGCGACAAACCAGAACTTGAACGGGTGATGATGTTATGAATTTAATTATTTCAACACTTAAGAAAGATGATTTATATAATAAAAAAATAATTGAAAATATACAAAAAAACATAAATAATGTTGAGGTTATTTATGCAGAAGACATGAATATAAAAGGCTGCATAGGTTGTAATCGTTGTTGGCTTGTAACACCGGGAATATGCACTATAAAAGATGATTATGAAAGATTGCTTATCAAATTTTTGCAATCAAAACAAGTTGTTTTTATAACAGATTTAAGATTAGGCTTTGTATCATATAAGTTAAAAAATATTTTTGATAGAATATTACCTCTTTTGACAATGAATTTACGATTTAAAAATGGACAAATGAGGCATTACCTTAGATATAAAAAACATTATAAAATGGGGTTAATATATAAAGGAAATGGGAATCGGGAATTTTTAGAAAAATGGCTTGAAAGAGTTATGATAAATTTGGACGGAACATCGATTGGCACATACAATATTGAGAATGAGGAGGAAATTTTAAATGCACTTATTAATTGTTAGTTGTACTCCGAGGGCGAAAGAAAAAAGTAATACAGATAAAATATTAGATGAATTAAAAAAAGGATATGAGTATAATGGAAATACAACAGAAACATTATATTTATATAAAAGAAATAAATGGGAAAGTATTAGAGAAAAATTCTATGAAAATGATAATATTTTGTTTGCTTTACCATTATATGTAGAGTGTATTCCCGGAATTATGGCAGAATTTTTAGAAACATTAAAACCAAAGCAAAATTGTAATACCAAAATAGGATTTTTATTACAAAGTGGGTTTGCAGAGGCATCCCAATTAAGGTGTTGTGAATCATATTTAGAAACATTACCATCTTTATTAGGATGTGAGTACAACGGAACGCTATTAAAAGGCGGTATGTTTGCAGTAAGTTTTATAGGCAGTAAAATGGGAAAACAAATGGTAGAACCTTTTTATAACATGGGGAAATATTATGCTCAAAATAATTATTTTAATAAAGAAGCGGTAAATGACTTTGCTAAACCAGAATATTTTTCTAAAAAAGAAATCTTTCTCAACAATGTAGTAAGTCCATTAAATAAATTGCTCATGAAAGTATTTGCTAAAAAATTAGGCTGTAAAGTATCACTTAATGATAAGCCATATCAAAATTATGTTAAAAGATAATTCAAAGTTCCATTTGTAGGGAAGAACAAATACATCATCAAAGAGCCAGACGCATAGACGCAGAGCCGACAGAAATTCACAAATAGATCAGAAAAGACCGGATGTCTCCGGTCTTTAACTGAATCTTCCATATGAACCATTTTGTTTTTTCATTATAGTATCAGGCAATGTACCGGAGCTTCAAATCAGCCAATAGCTTTCCCCAACTCATAAGCATCCTTTAATTCCTGTTTATCCTTAATATCCCCAACAGCCATAACCCCTCCGCAAAGGATCTTTCCAAGACTCTTCCACCCCAAATGCTTTTCCAGACGATCATACCAGTACTCGCTTTCCTCAAAGCCATGTCCCTCCGCCGCCATAATCAAAACACTTTCTTTCCTGGGATTGCGGTAGTTTGGATCACACTCCGCGACGGCAAACAGACGGTCAAAGGCAGTTTTGAGCTGGCCGCTGATGGTCCAGTAGTAAAGCGGAGACGCAAGAACAACAATATCAGCTTCTTTGTACACCGGATAGATTTTATCCATATCATCCTTTTGCACACATGGACTGTCCGGATTTTTTCCGCCCCCAAAACATCCTTTGCAGCCATGAATATTCATGCTGCCAAGAAAAAATTCTGTGACGGTATTTCCCACTTCTCTGGCTCCTTTTGCAAACTCTGAGGTTAATGCCGCTGTATTCCCTGTCTTTCGTGGACTTCCATTTAAAATAATGATTTTCTTACTCATGCTTCCCCTCCTTAGATCACATCAGCCAAAGCCGCCGCTTTTTTACATCCATCCGTCTTCTCGATATCTCCGGCATTCAGTACTCCGGGAATCAGAACCTCTCCAACCATCTTCCATTTATTGAGAGCACACATCCGTTCTATGGGAATGCGGACTCCGTCCATAACAGACATATCTTCCTCTTCACAGCAGGTAATAAGCGCACATTCCTTACCTGCAATATCCTTGCCCCCCACAACCAGAGAAAAGATACGGTCAATAACGCCCTTGATCTGCGCCGGAATCGAATACCAGTAAACCGGCATGGTAAATACAATGGTATCCGCCTCCAGAATGGCCGGTGCAATGGTGTTAAAATCATCATCAAAAGTACAGGCTTTCCCTGTGGAAAAGCAGGTCTCACATGCACGGCATCCGCCTACCTTTTTCAAGGCCGCATCAAACCGGGTGATGGTATGCCCTTTCTCTTCGGCAGCTTTGATAAACGCATCTGTCATAGCAAAGCTATTTCCGTTTTTCCGGGGACTTCCTGTAATTACTACGATCTTTTTGCTCATAACAATCTCCTCCATTTATTTTTGACTTTTTCTTATACCGATATTATAATTATAGCTAGAATAGAACCAAAAACAAGTACGCACATTCAGGTGCGATACTTACAAATAAGTTATATACTTACCTAAAGGAGAGTGCAAGATATGAGTGAACGCTGTATCTCAAAAGAATGCTTAAATGACACTGGTTTTAGCTATACCCTGTCCCTTATCAATGGGAAATACAAAATGACAATTCTATATACCCTGATGGAATTCGGCGTTGTACGGTTTAATGAAATGAAAAAGTATATAAAAGAGATTTCATATAAGACATTAAGTTCCACGCTCAAGGAGCTGGAAGCCGATCAGCTGGTCCATCGTGAGGAATATCCGCAGATACCGCCCAAGGTGGAATACAGCCTGACAGAACGGGGCAAATCCCTGATTCCCATTCTGGACGGTATGTGCGAATGGGGGGATAAAAACAGAATCTAATAATGCTGTTTTTAGTTCCGCATCGAATCAACTGCCAGTTGTTAGGACTTCCCGCCACATTAGAGCCAATCAACCGGCCCGCAGGCATAAAGCCTACATGTCATGGCCATCTCCGCACCCAGCATAAAAAAGCCCATGCCAAATACCAGCATCAAAGCTCCGAACAAAAACAGAACCAGAGTGCCTGGTGTTAAGGGAGCAATGGTAATGCTTAAAATCATTACCATTGCCGTAATCGGAAGCACTGACGTTACAGATTCATATATTTTTGGAGTGAAAAGCTTATTATGCCGCATGAATCTCCTCCCGGCTTTCAATTTATGTATTTTTATACTACTATAAATAGCCGGAAAAGACGAATGAATTTTTTATGAAGTTTATAATAACGTAACAATCTTAAAAGAGCCTTAACATCACTGCCAAGACTCTTCCACAATTTAAATATCACTCAAATCCTCACCATTCGTAGAAATGACTCTCTGATACCAATAAAAGCTGTCTTTTCGATATCTGTTATAGCTTCCATTTCCGAAATCATCTGCATCAACATAAATAAAACCATAACGCTTCTTCATTTCCCCAGTTCCTGCTGAAACAATATCAATAGCAGACCATGGAGTATACCCAATTACCGGAACACCATCCCTAATCGCATCTCTGACTGCAAGAATATGATCCCTAAGATAATGAATACGATTTTGATCATGAATCCTGCCGTCAGCTTCTTTTGTTTCAAATTCACCAATACCATTCTCAACAATCATCAAAGGAAGTTCATATCGTGCGTAAAACTCATTCATCAGGTATCTCAGTCCTTGAGGATCTATGCCCCATCCCCATGCGGTCTGCTTCAAATTCGGGTTTGGAAAGCCAAAGTTAGTGCCGCTATTCTGCTTCGAGGATCCGGTCGCAGTTGAACAGTCACTTTTGTAGTAGCTAAAGCTAATAAAGTCAACTATGCCTTTCTTAATTTCCTCCAAATCCCCTTTTGGAATATCAAAACAGATCCCATTATCCTCCCAAAAACGTTTGGCCCAATATGGATACTTGCCTTTGCACTGCACATCCATGCAATAATAGTTCCAAATTTCCATATCATGCTGGGCAGCAAGAACATCCTCTGGTTTAGAAGTCAGTGGATAGTAAGTAAATCCACACTGCATACAGCCAATTTGATTTTTCGGATCGATCTCATGTCCAAGCTGTACCGTCTTCGCACTAGCTACAAATTCATTATGTAGGGCAAGGAATCTTTTTGATTTTTCCTCAGGGGCAGCTGAGGGGTCATCCATAACAACCTGCCTGTTTTTAGGAATGATGCCGGAAGTAACGATTTCACCATAGGTCACCGTGCCGAAATTGATCTCATTAAAGGTCAGCCATCTTGTCACAAGGCCTTTGTACTCCGTAAATAGAGTCCTGGCATAACGCAGGAAAAAATCAATCACTCTCCTGTTGCTCCAACCCCCGTATTTCACGCAGAGATTCCAAGGCATATCATAATGTGTCATAGTAACAGTAGGCTCAATGCCATGCTCCCTGCAGCACTCAAACAGCTTCCTATAGTGTTCAACACCTGCACGATTTGGCTCTAAATCATCTCCATTTGGGTAAATGCGTGCCCAATTAATGCTTAAACGGTATGTCTTAAATCCCATCTCCTCATAGAGAGCAATGTCTTCCTCAAAACGCTCATACTGATGGCAGCCATTATGTGTAGGATAAGAATACCGTGAATCAATGGTATCTGTCACCATACGTGGATGTTCTTTATTTCCTGTCGTACAGTGGTCAAGCATCGTCTCGCCCTTTCCATCCCTATTCCATGCGCCTTCACACTGGGTTGCCGCTACTGCGCCTCCCCATAAAAAATCTTTTGGAAATTTAGCTTTTTTCATCATTTTACTCCTTTACCGCCCCTGCTTCGTCAAGACCAAGTATTCTCGTTACAGCAAACGCAACTGCAAAGGAGATCACCATAGTTACTACAGCCAGCCAAAAATTGCTCATAGTTCCATCCGGATTAATAAAGGCAATCACACTGGCAACTCCGGGAGACGCAAAAGCAAATTCAGCAACATGAGTCACTCCCGCAAAGATACCGCCTGCCAATCCTCCTACAGTCGCGCCAATAAAGGGTTTACGAAATCTTCCAAGAACACCAAATATTGCAGGCTCCGTAATTCCAAATACTGCAGTTAAACCGGAAGAAAATGCCACCGCTTTATTGTCAGTCTTTTTCAGCAGCGTCCATGATGCAATAGCGGCACCACCAACCGCAACATTTCCTGCCAACATGCCAGGCATTACAAAGGCTTCATAACCCAACTGTTCAAAACTCACAAAAATAGGGGCATAAAGACCTGATCCAGTTCCTGTATACATTAGGAATGGTGTCGCAGCTCCCATGATTCCCACTGCCAGCCCCCCAATGGTATTGGACAGCCAGACAAGAAAACTGCCAAGCATTTGACCAACCCATGCAGCAATCGGGCCAAGGGCAATCAATGTAACCGGAACACTGACAATCATTGTAAGAATCGGAACCGCAAAGAACTTAATCTCTTTAGGTATGATACGATCCACGGGTTTATAGACTAACTGCATAAACACTACGCCCAAAATCACCGGAAGAATCGTACTGGTATAGCCTGGCGTTGTAATAGGAATGCCTAAAAAAGTCAGCCCCTCTATACCGCTGATATCCCCACATACCATTACGCCTCCAAGCAATGCGCCCAGCATCGGAGTTACCCCTACTTTCTTGGCCGCATTATATCCTATGTAAACCGGCATGAAGCTGAATGCGCCTGTATAGATGGCATGAAGAACCGTATAAGTGCCTGAGGTATCGTCAAGCCCACAGAATGTAGTCAAAAGAACCAGGATTGCATTGATCATACCACCTGCCACAATTACCGGAAGTGCTGGCATAATTGCCCCCGCAATAAAATCTGTAAACGTAAAAAACCAGCCTTTCTTCTGCTTTGTCATATGGGCAGTTGCCGGATCATCGACTGCTGTTTGCTGCTCCAAACCACTCTGTTTGATAAATTCCAAATACAAGCTCTCAACACCCGGCCCAATAATAACCTGATACTCATTCAAATTTTTTGCCAGTCCCAGAACGCCGGGAACTGCTTTCAATTTTTCTTCTTCAACCTTATCCGTATCTTTAATCGTCAGTCGCAGCCTTGTAGCGCAGTGATTCGCAAGAACAATATTGTCCGAGCCACCCACTGCGGCAAGGACACCAGTACTGATTGCCTGATTATCTAATTTCTTCATCATTCCCTCCATAAATGAAAGTTTTGGATGCTGCAGTCATCTTTTGTTTTTACACTTTCAATTATAGAGACTAGAGAAAAATAATGGGGATCAAAAATCGCCCCTACCCTCCACATATTTTTTCTTATAGGAAAATAGAATCAAGTCAAGACAATATGGCACCGCATAGACATGATATACCGTTCTGTCTGCCCCAAGATCATGGCTGCAAAGATACAATACATCATCATACATTGTCTCATACTTCTTGGAATGCCTGGATGTCAGTAATATTTTTCGGCATGGAAGTTTTTGAACTATTTTTTCTGT
The DNA here is from genome assembly GCA_910575725.1 of Clostridia bacterium. Taxonomy (GTDB): domain Bacteria; phylum Bacillota; class Clostridia; order Lachnospirales; family Lachnospiraceae; genus Laedolimicola. The sequence continues at coordinate 35,465 of CAJTFE010000015.1, forward strand.
TACCCCTGCAAAAAAGCCGCCAACTGAGACATTGAACAGTGTATCCTTTTCTGTCAGTGTAGAAAGAAGCTTATTATTTTCAAATTGCTGTCCAACAATTCGTACCATTTTCCCCAACAAAATCATGCCTTTCTGAAATTCACTGCAATGTTTTGAGTAAATATCGGAAGCTAAAAACACCACCTGTTCACTCTCATGGAGCAAATCGGCGATGTCGTAAGCACGACCTTGCAGATTTTGATTACAGTCCAACGCCATTTCATAAAGTTCTGTAGCTATTTTTTTCCCATAATCTTCTGTAACAGTCACGTCTTTATAATATCGATAATTTTCCTGCATATTTTTAAACTGTGTCTTTAAAGCCTTGTAATTGTCATATCCTAAAGACTGGCAGAAACGGCGGATTGCTGAGCGTGTCACAAAACACTCCTCTGCCATATCATAGATATTCAATTCCGGAAGACGATTGAAATTTTGAAGAAAATATTTAGCCAGAACAATGGATGTCGTATCCTCCTCCGAATTAGAATTAATGATTCCCAGCAGTGAACTGAGAAGCCCCCATTTATTGATCCCTTCCACTCTTAATATGCCCCCATTTTTTAATACATTTTCATATTCATAGACAGAACGGTATACAAGTCTTTAAATTTATTATCTCTTCTAACTAATCTTCCTGTCAAGAACGAATATTGGGATGGCCGGTTTCATCCAATAAGGTTTAAAATAATAGTGCCAGAGTTCCTTAAGGTATCTTCCCAAAATAAGGAACTCTGACAAGTTGAATTTATACTTACATTATAAGCTCTGTTTTCGTTTTCCCTCATAATCTTTCAAAGAGTCCAGTGCATAGCGTACCATTGGGAACAGGGCTATCATATTGGATACGGTCATCAGGCCTACCCCCATATCACCCAAATCCCATAACATGACTTGTTGAATAGTTGCTCTTGTAATTTTGTTATATTCAGTATATAGTAAAAGGGTAAATCTATAAAATTAATAAATATAATTTTTATTATCAAAATTTTAGATTTTAAGTCTGTGGAATATTACTATTTGGAATGGGGTATGGTAATGGATCTGAAGAATCTGGCTACATTTATTCATGTTGCAGAATTGAATAGTTTTACGAAAGCCGCTGCTGTGCTGGGTTACTCCCAGTCAACAGTGTCCTTTCAAATTCGCCAATTAGAAACAGAATTGAATGCACAGCTTTTTGAGCGGATTAACCATACGGTTGCTCTTACGGAGAAAGGGCGGGAGGTCCTTAATTATGCCCACCGGATTCGGAGAATGACTATGGAGCTTACGGAAAACATGGCGGATCAGCAAGAGCTCAAAGGACATATTCGACTGGCTATGGCTGATTCGTTTTATGAGCCAGATATTGTGATTGCTTATTCATCGTATTCTCCAAAATTTATTTCAATTGAATTATTAGTTCACATTTTAGTCATAAATCATCTGCTTTTCAACCGCTATCGAGCTGTTATACGGAAGCATGAAATCAATTTCCAGCCACAAATGCATATGCCTGTAAATTGATTTGTGCACTCTAAGGAATATTACTGATTCCATTCCCCCGATATTCCCAAATCAGCGCGCAGCTACAGTTCCATCTCCATCCCTGTATAAATCTGCTCCGCGCAGCCGCCTAGTTCCTCCTTTAATATAGCAAATGCCGGTTCTCCTGTACAGTGGCCTGTATATATTTTTCTGATTCCTGTTCTGCGGATGCGCTCTGCCAGAGCCCGAACCTCCTCCTTGGAAGATTTGTAGAGGTGAAATCCCCCCAGCATGGCATACAGCTTCTTCCCTGGAAACGCTTCCTCTATCTCCCGGATGATATTATCTGCTCCTGCGTGGGAACAGCTGCTGAATATCACAAGCCCTTTTTCCGTATCAAAGACCAGGCTCTGCTCGTGGGCAAAGGAATCCGGCCGAAGCTTTCCGCCCTCTTTTACATACAGATCCACGCCCTTTGCGATTTCCTCCAGGTCTTTGGTGGTATGAGGAATCAGGGTTACTCCCGGCAGAATCTCACAATTTCCAGAAACGTATCGGATCCGTTCCCCGTAAGTTTTCAGGAATCCCCTGTGAATGCCTATGTATTTGCGGAAACACCATCTCTTTCCATAGCAGTTTTCCCTGGCTCCTTCCCTCAGATAGAAAAGGGCTTTTTGATTCCGAAGGAAAAATTCTCCCATGCCGTCTGCATGGTCATAGTGGGCATGGGACAGAACGCCGCAGTCTATGGCTGCAAGATCGATTCCCATGGCATCCGCATTTTTTAAAAAGCGGCCGGAGGCCCCGGTGTCCAAAAGGATTTTATTGCCTTCGTATTCCAGATAGAAGGATAAGCCCCATTCCGGGGAAAGATTGTTTTTTGTCAGATTGTCTACTAAGACTACTGCACGCATATATTTATCACCTCCTGCTGCCTCCATGGGCAGCCGTCTTTGCTGCATTTATACCGGCTGCTAAGAAAATGTGGAACTGTCAAAAGTCCCACATTTCCAATCTTCCAAATGCCTGCTTTTCCATTGCCTGCTTTTCCATTGCCTGCTTTCTCCTATCCCGCTGCCAGTCCCAGCCATTCCTTTACTTTTTCTGCAGGCACTTCAAGATTTTCTGGCTGCTTTCTCTGACGCCTCTTTCACTTCACTTGCAATATAAGTCCGAAGGATATACTCATCATCAAACAATGTCATCATAATGTCCACAACCTCCTTTTCTCTTTGCTCCAGATATTCTTTTAAAACATCCTGGTTTCTGCAGATATGAATCGTCTCCCAAACTGCTTTTCTTGTTCTTCCATGCAGTTTTATCTGGTCATTGTAAATCTTGGTAAAGGCTACATACTGATTAATGATATCCCCTTTTTCCCCATCGTATATCATCTTTACCTTTACTTCAACCGCACATTTCTCTTAATCTATCTCATACCCTTCCCCCCCAAGAGTTCCAAGCGCCTTCTCATACTGCTCTTTCTTCACCAGCACATAATCTGTCTTATAAGTAGACACCACGAAAATTCCAATCTTCGCCTCCGCAAGCAAAGCAGAAATCTCAGCCAAAATCCCAATCAGTGAAAAATCAAGCTCTCCTTCTATACGAAAAGCCTTCCACCCGTCTTCTCTTCGCAGGGTACGCTCCGGCACGTCCCACGTCATACAGACCAGAGAAATCTCCTCATCCGTCTTCCCTGCAAAGCAGAATTCTTTTGTCAGATCAATTTCATTTTCATCCGCAACTGTACATATGGTAAAATCACCTTTGATTCGTTTCAGTTTCATACGTTTACTCCCAAAATTCCCCCGTCCCAGCCTTTCAAGCTGTAAACGGGGGAATCTCTCATTTACCTGTTACTGCGCTTACATAATCGGATCCAGTCCTAATACCGGATGGCTCTTCTCAGTCAGGAACGCCATCAAGGTCTCCTCATCCGTCGCAATTGTCTCGTCCGCAATCATGTCGCAGAAATTGTCAATGCCGTATTTCTCCTTGGCAGATTTATTCAGCCGCTCAGCCACATCGTCCTTCAGCTCCTTGGGCATCCAGACAATACGCTCAAAGCCGCCCTCTGCGCTCATAAACTTCTTGGAAGCGATAAAGTGTCTGCCATGTCCCATAAATCCGGGTGTCTGAACGCCGCCGCCTGTCATGGAGGCCAGCTCGCCGAAGGTCATGCCAAGAGGCGTCATGCCGGCATATTCACGATTTGCAATAATAACACCGTTGGAGAATGGCTCAATACCGCAGATACACTCAAAGCATCCGCAGGAGGTCATGGGATCCTCCATAATGGAGTACAGTGTAACCTTGGTAAGAGCGCCCTGTGTGGCCTGCTCTACCATACGGTTTACATCCGGATATACACCTTTCGTTTCATCCTCGCAGCCTTCCTTGGAAATGGGCTGGCAGGGGCCGGTAGGCGTCAGCTCCTTGGTTGCCTTTGCATCCAGCCATGAAACAGCTCCGCAAAGTCCCAGTCTCTCAGGCGTTACCACGCAGCAGTGAGAGGGAGCAAAGGACTGGCACAGCGTACAGGTATAGAATACATCCACGCTCTCATCCGTCAAGGACTCCAGTCTCTGGTCTCTGGAAGCGTAGGCCGGCATAGCCGTTCCATCCAGGATCTCCTGCACCTTGGCAGCATCCGTTACCATAGTAATCTGGCATTTATCCACAACAATATCAAATTCGTCCATAATCATTGCATAGAGAACCTCTGCAAAATGAGTCAGGCGCAGGCCCTTCTCAAACGCCTCTTTATTGATACGCACGCGAATCTGATTCCTCTGTCCGGTGTGCATCACACCTTCCATATAGTTGAACCATGCATGAATCTTACGCTCGATAACCGACTCAAAGTCAGACTGCATCTTAGCGCCTGCAACCTCCACAAAGGTAGCCAGGGCATAGGTTCCGCCTGCTTCCAGCTCATCCAGGTCGCCGCCCACGATAGTGATCTTATGATCCTCAACCTCGCCGTCTGCTCTCGTCTGAACCAGCTCACAGGTAGGCTGCTTGTGAGAGCTGAACTCTACCTGCATATCGCCCTTACGGATGATCTCACCCTCAAATGCCGAGGCAAATGCAACCGGGATAGGAAGCTCTTTTACCTTAATCTTAATGTTGCGAAGCTCTAAGGACTTCTTAACCGTCATGGAATGATCCGTTACGGACTCCAGTGCGCCAGGCACCTGGTTCTCTCCAAGATCTACATCTGCCACCACCGGGAAGCCGAGGGCAATCGCCCCTGCGCCTGCCGATACAACAACTTCATTCAACGCGCCGAAGGTGTTGACGAAAGCGGGTACTCTCTCCTTGGTATAGGCAAGCAGTCCCGGCAGATCGCCCGGCGTTACGTTGCCAAAGATCAGAGCCGCACGAATGGCCACAGTCACAACATGAATGACAGAAGTCACATCATGTCCCAAAGGAACTACACGGAAATCCAGGCCAATCTTCACACCGCCCTCGACGCACTGCTCAATCACATCGCCGATCAAAAAGGTCATAATACCCTTGCTCTGGTAATCCTTTACCACATCCACCACATTAGCGGCATCATCGGCCTTGCCCAGCACAACGGCCACTCCGGGGATATCGCCGGTTACAAGGGGAACTCCAAGAGAACGGATGATGGGATCGGGAACAAAACCGATTCCGCTGTCCTCCCCGTAAGGATCCGCACTTTCCACATACTTCAGAGCCTCTATAATCTCTGCTCCCACTGCTGTGGCAAGACCGGCGTTCAAAGCATCGCCTAAATCCTCCTTGTTGGTAATCAGACTCTTCAGCACGCCGACACAGGCAGGCAGGTCGCCCAGCTTGCTCACCTTCACGCCCGTAGCCGCATAGATGGTAGGCAGGAAATACGCCGTATCCGGCATCGCAACCTTTTTATCCTCTCCGTGCTTTGCAATGGCTTCCTTGACTGCGTTCTCAGTCAGTCCTGCAACGGCGTTGGAGCCGCCATAAATCAAATCTGTCAATACGCTCATAATAATCAGTCCCTCCTTGGGTTTATCGTGTTTAATACACTGCTACATGTCTTAAATTTTATCACTCTTGCATAAGGAAGTCAATAACCCCCAGGAGGGGATTTGTGAATTGGTAACAAAAAATAGACCGCTCCTTTTTTCAATCAACTCTTTTTCAATTAACCTTTTACAAATCCGGGCTTTCTTAGTATAATGAGAAGAAAAACATTTTATCTTCCGAAGCTGCCCGTCTTATGACAGTTTGACCTTGATAGGATAACTTGACAGAAAAGATTAAGCGGCCCATCCTGACAGCAGGCAGGTGCATCCGCTTAAAGCATAACTGGAGGCAAAAATGCGTACAAATACAGCGAACAAGCATCATCAGCTCTTTCTCACAAAGCTTTTTCTGGTACTCATACTCTGCGTAGGAATTTTCATTTTTTCTGCTTACTATATGAACCATAAAGGCACAAAAACAATCGGTGTAATCAGTGATATCTATATGCACAATATGAGCGAGGAAAGCGCCCTTCATTTTTCATCCACCATTAAACTGCGCTTTTCCCAGCTCGAGACACTTATCATCTCCTCTGACATGCGCCGCTACAATCAGCATCATCTGGAGACGCTTCTTGCAGAAAACGCCAGAAGCTACGGCTTTGAAAGTCTTGCCTTTTATACCTCTGACGGCCGCTTTGAAACCATCTACGGGGACCTGACTCCAAATGTCCGGACAGCTTCCTAAATGCCCTTGACAACGGCGAAAAAAGAATTGATGCCGCCCTTGATTCCCACGGAAACAACCAGGTTCTAATCGGCCTCCCAAGCACAGCCCTTCAAAAACGCAATCCACGCTACATAGCTCTTGTAGGCGGCCTTTCCAAGGATTATATCAGCAACACCCTTTCCCTGGATATCCTGGATTCCCCTGTTTATTCTTATATTATCCGGCAGGACGGAACTTTTCCTATTAAAACCGATGATTCTTCCCATGCCGATTATTTCGAACAGCTCTACGCAGAATTGCCCGACGATGCCGAAGCTCTTGTGACAGATATCCGTGCGGCCCTCACCGGCACGCAGCACTATTCCGCCGTAGTCGCCACCCACGGAGAGCGCCGCCATCTGCACTGTACCAAACTGGCCTATTCCGATTGGTTTCTGATTGTGAATATGCCCTATACCTCCCTGGATCAGGAGATTTCCCGGCTGAACCACAGCTGGCTCTACATGGAGGTGGGAGGCTGCATCATTATTATCGCCGCATTATTCTGGGTATTCGGAGCTTATCTCCAGGAGATGAAGAAAAAGGTCGTGGAGCTGAACCGGCTCAGCCAGGAGGCCGTCTATGCCAGCAAGGCTAAAAGCGAATTCCTGTCCAATATGAGCCACGACATCCGCACGCCTATGAACGCCATTACAGGAATGACCGCCATTGCGATTGCCAACCTTGACAACCGGCAGAAAGTGGAAAATTGTCTGAAAAAAATCAGCCTGTCCAGCAAGCATCTGCTGGGCCTTATCAACGATGTCCTTGACATGTCCAAAATCGAAAGCGGAAAAATGACCTTGTCTGTAGAGCAGATTTCCCTCCGGGAAGTAATCGACGGGATTGTAAGCATTCTCCAGCCTCAGTTCCATACAAAAAGCCAGAATTTCAATGTAATTATCCGGGACATTTCAGCGGAAACCATCTGCTGCGACAGCGTCCGTCTGACACAGATATTGCTGAACCTTCTTGGAAACTCTGTAAAGTTTACACCGGAAGGCGGTTCCATCCAGCTTTCTCTCTACGAAGAAACCTCTCCAAAAGGGGAGCCTTTTATCCGTATACATATTCTGGTGGAAGACAACGGAATCGGTATGACAAAAGATTTCCAGGAAAAAATATTTGATTCCTTTACACGGGCAGACAGCAGACGCGTCCATAAAATCGAAGGCAGCGGCCTTGGTATGGCCATTACCAAATATATTGTAGATGCGATGGGCGGCTCTATTGAGGTGAAAAGCGAGCTGGGAAAGGGCACCTGCTTCCATGTAACTCTTGATTTGGAAAAGGCCCAGATTAACGAAGCAGATATGGCTCTCCCTGGCAGCAGAGTGCTTCTGGTTGACGATGACCCTCAGCTCTGCGAAACTACAATTGCCGCTCTTAGCTCCATGGGCATTGATGCAGACTGGACCCTGGATGCCGACAGCGCCCTTTTAATGCTTCGCAGCCAGTCCGAAAATCAGCAGGAATACGATCTGATTCTCCTGGACTGGAAGCTTCCGGAGACGGACGGCGTCACACTGACCCGTGAGATACGCAAACGCCTGACACACCAGATTCCCATCCTGCTTACCTCTGCCTACGACTGGAACGAAATCGCCGACGAAGCCAAAGCCGCCGGCGTAACCGGCTTTATTGCCAAGCCCTTATTCCGCTCCACCCTGTACTATGGCCTCAAACCATACCTTTTGCCGGAACATGCGGATGCTGCCCTTAAGACAGAACAAAAATCCCAGTCAGATCTTTCCGGCAAAAGAATCCTTCTGGCAGAAGACAACGATCTGAACTGGGAGATAGCGAGTGAGCTCTTATCGGAACTGGGCCTGGAACTGGATTGGGCTGAAAACGGGCAGATCTGCCTGGAAAAATTCGCCGGCTCTGCGCCCGGCTTCTATGACGCAATCTTAATGGATCTGCGGATGCCGGTAATGACCGGTCTGGAAGCTTCTATGGCTATCCGCGCCCTGGAGCATCCAGACGCCCTGAGCATTCCCATCATCGCTATGACAGCCGATGCCTTTGCAGAGGATATCCAGAACTGTCTGAACAGCGGAATGAATGCACATATTGCAAAGCCCATTGATCTGGACGAGATGACGAAGCTCTTGGAAAAGTATCTATAATTTCAGCCCTCCGTGGACAAGGGTGCACGGAGGGCTGAGAGGTTTTATCATAATCTTTATAGGGATTTAGCTTGTATCCTATTTTTCCCGGCCTTTCACTCCCCCATTATCCCTTAAGCTTCTCTGCAAAATCTGCCATAGCCTCCGAAATCTTAATTCCCTGGGGACAAACCGCCTCACAGCTTCTGCAGCCCACGCATGCGCCCGGCTGTTTCTCCTGCGGTTCTGCGGACAGCGCCATAGGCGCCAGGAAGCCTCCGCCTGTAAAGCAGTGCTCATTATAGAGCGCAATAAGCTTGGGAATCTCCAGCCCCTGGGAACAGTGGCTCACACAGTAATGACAGGCCGTACAGGGGAGCGTCCCTCCAAGAAGGCCGTCTGCAATCTTAAGCAGCGCCTCCGTCTCCTGTTCCTTCAGAGGTTCTTCTGTCTCAAAGGTATGTAAATTCTCCGTAAGCTGGGAAAAATCCGACATCCCCGAAAGCACCACTGTCACCTCCGGTATGGTCTGCAGAAACCGGAAGGCCCAGGCCGGTATCTTCTCTTCTGGCCGCAGCGCCAGAAGCTTCGCCTCCTGATCATCCGTAAGCTTCGCAAGCCTGCCGCCTCGCAGAGGCTCCATCACCCATACCGGCAGCTTCCACTCCTTCAAAAGCTCCACCTTCCCCTTGGCATCCTGAAAATTCCAGTCCAGGTAATTCAACTGAATCTGGCAGAACTCCATCTCAGAACCGTAAGCCTCCAAAAAGCGCTTCATCACCTCCACGCTTCCATGGGCGGAAAACCCCAGACGCCGGATACGCCCCTCTTCTTCTGCTCCACAAGATAAGGGAAAATCCTATATTTCTCATCCAGGTAAGCATCGATATTCATCTCGCAGACATTGTGGAACAGGTAAAAATCTGCTTGTGTCAAGTAAGGAATAAAAAAATTAAGATTTTTATTATTTATTGTAGATTCCAAACGATGCCCATAAATGTCGTTTCATTGGATTTAAAAATGCTGTTGGCATTCCAACAAACGTAGCCATTGCAGAAACTACACCCATAGGTGGTAAAATTGGTGTGAGAACCGTAGCTATCACTCCACTAGTTGCACACACTTTTCCAACGTTTTCAATAACGCCTTTAAATTTCATTGCTTTTTGAACTTTTACAATATCACCTTCTATCATTTGCATATTATCATAGTTCTGTTTGGAAATAGCAGACATCCACTCATCTACTTTTTCTCGATATGCTTTTGCCTCATCTGTTTGCACCAATTTAACATTATCTTTCAATAATGAAGCTGTGTATATTCTGTCCAACCTTTTAGATGTGTATTTTAATATTTTAATAGTTTCAGCTCCTTCTATAACAGGAACTTTTTCGCTAGCATAGGATGAATCAGCCGTATCAGAATTCGCAGCGTTAATCACTGGAGATAATAAATCATTATGATAGGCTATATTGAACAGCTCTTTATATTCTTCAAGTACTTCAATAATAGGATTACGATAAATAAAATCTTCCAGTTCTATCAAATGGTCAATATCAATACCAGTGTAATCCCTTTTCGGTTCAAATTCAAATGCTTTGAGAAGTCGAACCTGACTGTAGCTGACATTGTATTGCCTCTCAAATTCTAAAAATTCTTCAACTTTTTTATATCTTTTTCATTCGAAATATTCACTCAGCTCATTTTTCTTTTATTCTCCAATATCCCTTTCTTCTTCCTCCAACCCTTTCAATAGCATCAACCTTTTTTAAATCTGCAACTGCTCTCTGCACTGTTTTATATGACACACCTAAATGGTCAGCCATTTCGGACAATGAAATGTCCGTTTGCGCTTTTATAAGCTCCAGAACCTTTGTATTCACTCCCTTTCCTTTTCGGACATCATTTGTCCTATTAAAATCTTTGCTGTTTGAAACCGCAGTAAATTTAACTGTAATATCATCTCCAAGAATGCTATATTCAGGAATCTTCGCACCAATCAAATTGCATTCTTCACAAATTTTTTGAATCCCTCGTCCCCATGATTCTATATACCCTGCTCTGAAAAAAGTATTCGCCAAATCCGGATTATATGGTCTGGAATTATGTGTTTTCATAAGATTCTCTGTTGTCCAGTCACTTGGAAATACACATGCGTTACTGATATACATAGCCTCATCTTCTATTCGAATTTGAATCGGGATACCATCTTCCCATTTACAATGAATCAATGCATTGTATACTGCCTCTCTCACTGCTTCCCTTGCATATGGATATGTCTCCACACGTACCTCTTTGTCATAGGATATAGACGCCTTTAAGTATTTCAAATAAATCAGTTCAACCACTCTGTCTGCAATTAGGATAAGCGATCCCTCTACCACATCCTGATATTGAAGATCAGAACCTATACCAAACTTCCCGATTTTCACATAACAGCCAGTAAAAAAACGTTGCGGATTACGATAAAAAAGCAAAACTGCTGCCCGTTTCAGTTTTCCATCAACAATCAGCCCCAATTTATTAAGCAATTCCTCATTTGTACACTCCAAATCTTTACGTGTCATTCGTTCTGTACGAACAGCCTCACGGCGAAAAATTTCAAAACTCTCTATATCTAAGTCTCCAACAGAAACATTGTCTATTGGAACAGCATCCCAACGATATCCTGTTTTTCTGACAAGAAATTCTGTCAGTGCCGAACCGCGAAGTTGCTGCTTGGTACTTCCGCTCCTATAATGATACTCACCACGATAGCTGACCGGATACGAACTTGGATTTACAATAATCTGAATATATTGTTTTCCATTCTCATCTAAGCAATTTACATCGGCTATAATCCCCATTGTATCCTTAATTTTATTGGGAATTTCCTCAAGAAGTTTCTTGCAGTCAGCCACACCAACAATCTTCCCATTATCATCAAGTCCAATATAGATGCATCCTCCTTGTGCATTTGCAAAACCGCACACCCATTTTAAATATTCATCTCTCCAAGACTCTTTATATTCTGTGTTCTGACTTTCTGCCATACTTCTTATCCTCCATCTAAATATACCTTCACATATTGTTATAAGAATGCCATTACCTATGAATACCTGAAATATCAGGATTCTATTAAATCATCCTCCAGGCATAAAACTTACTTTTAAAAAGCCCTATTTATCTTTGCCATCTATCTGGAATCCATAAATATATCAATATATTTTTGTGCAGCAAATATCCTATTTCTATGCTGCTCATTATCCCTTTTTACAATATTCATTTCTACCAGCATATCCACCCTGCTTGACGCAGTGTTATAAGAAATCTGAAATGCATCCACTAAATCATTAATCATAAAAACAGGTGTTGTTTCAATAAAGACACATATTCGGGACAGCTCCCCCGAAAACTTAACACTGCGTTGCAAGTTCTTTCCTATCCTAGACCTTTCATCAACTGCCTCCTTAATCCGTTTTATAGCTTGGTTAGACGAATCAATAATACATTGCAAGAAAAACTTTATCCATTCCATATAATTTCCAAAATGCTGTACTCCAAAAAACAAATTATATCACTTTTTTGAATTGTACCAAGTTATTCCATGAATAACGCAAGATTCAAAGTATTCTACGCCGCACTTCTCAAGCTGCTTCTCAAAAATCTCCTCCACCTTATCCATGTTGGAAAGATCATACCCCGGGAACTTCGTAGCAAGAAAAAACGTCTCTCTGGGATAAGACGCCAGAGCCCTGCCAATCACAAGCTCCGAATTCCCCTCATGGTAGCCCCAGGCCGTATCATAATAATTAATCCCCTGGGCCATGGCAAAATCCACCATCTCCTTGGCTGCCGTCTCGTCAATCCTGGCGTCATTCCCCTCCAGCACCGGCAGGCGCATACACCCAAGCCCCAGAGCCGACAGTCTCTCACCTTGAAAATTCTTATAAATCATATTCTCAAACTCCTTTCCTTCCGTCCCTGATTTGACTGCCTGACATAAAATCTGCTATAATCAAGCCAGTTCTAAACTTTGCTCACATTATACAACTTAAAGTGAACTTTAAGTCAAGAAAAAGATATTGACACAGGTATTGGCGGCCCTAGGGCTGCCAAGTGCAGACAGAATTGTATGTGAACGGTTACGAAAGCGAGGTATCACCATGTTCTATACCGTAGGCGAAATCGCCAGAAAACTAAACATCCCGCCCTCCACCCTGCGCTACTACGACAAAGAAGGCCTCCTTCCCTTCGTAGAACGCTCCAGCGGCGGCATCCGCATGTTCAGCGACAAAGACTTTGAATCCCTCTCTGTCATCGAATGCCTGAAAAAAGCCGGCATGTCCATCAAAGACATCCGGCTCTTCATGGAATGGTGCGCTGAAGGCGACTCCACCATCCCCAAGCGTCTCTCCATGTTCCGCCGCCAGAGAGAGCAGGTCCTCTCCCAGATAACCCAGCTTAAGGAAACCTTAGAGATCCTCGACTACAAAGAATGGTACTACGAAACAGCCGCCCAGGCCGGAACCTGCGCCATCCACGAAACCCTGGATCCCAAAGAAATCCCTGACCGCTTCCGAAGCATTCAGCAAAAATTAAAGAATACCCAGGAAAATCCCTAAAAATGATTACTGCCGGCATTTGACATCTGCAGGGGAATTTGTTACACTAAAAGCATAAAAGGGTGCTGCCGATAGACGGCTGGCCCAGTTCATAGCTTACAAAAAATAGCCGCTAAGTTTGCTGGACTGTTGGGCGGCTATTTTTGTGTCTTATTATCCTTGCTTCCGATGGCGTATCCGAGACCGAAGCAGGTCAGGCATAAGCCAAGCACTGAAATCAATCCTTCAATCGTCAACATCCACTTAGCCCTCCTTTCCCAGATTCCTGCACACAGGTTTCTATGTAATCGGAGGGTCACAGTCCCTCCGCAGAAGGACTAGCCGCCTACCGTTATGGCAGCACCCATAAATACATTTTAACAAAAACGACAGGACAGCACAAGGCCGTCCTGTCATTTTTACATCATAATCCCCAGTTTTGCTTTAATCTACCCGTCCCTCACATCAATATATTCCGAAAATCATTAAACATAACAAAAACCATCAGCGCCATCAGCACCATGAGCCCCACAAAATGCACCATCCCTTCCTTCTCCGGATCAATCCCTCTCCCTCGAATTGCCTCCAGAATCAGAAAAACCAGCCTCCCCCCGTCCAGCGCCGGCAAAGGCAGAAGATTCATCACTCCAAGATTTGCCGTCAAAAGAATTGAGATATAAAGCATGTTCAGCCAGACATAAAAAGCCCCGTCCGCCCGGCTGCTCTCATAAGTATCCCCAATGGCATTCACAATCCCCACAGGCCCGGAAATATCATCCGCGCCTACACGTCCGCCAAAAAGCATTCCCAGACTCTTAATCGTCGTAGAAACCCAGTATTTTACCTCATAAACACTGTACCCAATGGTCTGAAGAATATTCCCCTTCATCCGGATTCCGGATCCCCGAAGTCCCAGATAATACATCCCGTTCTCCGCCTGCTTCGGCTCCAAAGTCACCGTATGCCGCTCCCCGTCCCGTTCGTAGGTCAGTTCTACCGTCTTCCCCTGGTTCATCTGCACATACATGTTCACCTCACGGTAAACATGTATCCGGGTATTATTCATTTTCACAATCCGATCCCCCGGCAGCATTCCGGCCTCCTCTGCCGGAAAATCTTCCGTCAAGGCCACTACCACCGGCGCATCGTACCCAATGCTCCCAATCACAATCAAGGACAAAATAAAAGCCAGAATAAAGTTGAAAACCGGCCCGGCCGCTACCACGGAAATCCGCGTCCACACGGATTTCGCCGCAAAGGAATCCTCCGGAATATGCGTATACTCCGTCCCGTCCTCCCCTTCCATCATACAAGAACCCCCAAAGGGCAGAAGCTTCAGGGAATAACGTGTCTCTCCCAGCTGCTTACTTAGAATCCTGGGGCCCATCCCAAGGGAAAACTCATTTACCCGGATACCTCCTCGTTTTGCCAAAAGAAAATGTCCCAGCTCATGGATCACAATAATCAAGCTAAATATAATAAGTGCCAGTAAGATTTTCAACCTACCACCTGCTTTCAATAAATTCGTAAACTGCCTGCTCTGTCTCCAGAATCTGCTCCACCGTAGGATTTGCCGTCACCTTGTGGGCTTCCATGCTGGCCCCGATGATTTCCGGAATCTCCAGATAGGCAATCTTCCTGTCAAGGAACTTGCTCACCGCCCGTTCATTGGCTGCATTGTACACCGTAGGCATAGAACCGCCCACTGCCGCTGCGTCAAAGGCAAGCCTTAATCCCGAAAATGTCTCCATGTCCGGTTTCTCAAAGGTAATCTCCGTCAATTTCCAAAAGTCCAGACGCTCTCCAGGCAGAAACCTTCGTTCCGGATAATAAAGAGCATACTGAATAGGCAGCTTCATATCCGGCGTCCCAAGCTGGGCCATCACCGCACCGTCCACAAACTCTACCATAGAATGGATAATACTTTTAGGCTGAACCACTATCTGAATATCCTTCGGCTCCACCCCGAACAGCCACTTGGCCTCCATCATCTCAAGCCCCTTATTTACCAGGGTTGAGGAATCAATGGTAATCTTCCGCCCCATAGCCCAGTTGGGATGCTTCAGGGCGTCCTCCACCTGAATATTCCGAAGCTCTTCAAGCTTTTTGCCACGGAAGGGCCCTCCGGAAGCTGTGAGGAGAATCTTCTTAAGCTGTCCCCGGTTTTCCCCCTGGAGACACTGAAAAATAGCACTGTGCTCACTGTCCACCGGAAGCAGGCGCACGCCCTTTTCCTTCGCCAATGGTATAATCATATGCCCGGCAGTCACTAAAGTTTCCTTATTTGCCAGAGCAATATCCTTTCCTGCCTTCATGGCCTCGATGGTAGGAATAATTCCAATCATACCCACAATGGCCGTAACCACAATCTCGGCTTCCGGACAGGTACAGACCTCCACAAGGCCCTCCATGCCCGAAACCACCTTTACATCCAGATCCCTGACTCTTCTTTGCAGCTCCAAAGCGCCCTCTTCACTCCAAACGGCCGCCAGCTTTGGACGGAACTTTCGGATCTGCGCCTCCAGCTTTTCCACATTGGATCCGGCCGCCAGAGAAACAATCTCAAGATCCCCGTTTTCCTCGGCAACCTCTAAGGTCTGGGTTCCGATAGACCCTGTAGAACCCAGTATTGCAATCTTTTTCATCTTCTATCGATTTCCTTTCCGGATGCATATTCTCTTTTGCATCAAAGCATCGAATTATCTTATCTGCCTACAAGCTCAGCAGAGCCATTACAAAAATCACCGGCGCCGTAAAAATCACGCTGTCAAACCGATCCAGGATTCCGCCGTGGCCGGGAATCAAGTGCCCGTAATCCTTGATATCGTGATTCCGCTTGATGGCGGAAGCCGACAGATCCCCAATCTGGGACAACACCGCTCCCACAGCGCAAATCAGAGCACAGGTTCCGGCCCTTTCGCTCATAAAAAAGCTTCCGTACAAAAAGCCCAGAAGCGCCGCGCCGGCCGTTCCCCCAATGGCCCCCTCAATGGATTTCTTCGGGCTTAACACGGGAGCCAGCTTGTGCTTTCCAAGCAGCATCCCTGTCGCATAGGCACAGGTATCGCATCCCCAGGAGCAAATAAAAATCAGCCAGTAGAGGGACATTCCCGCATCAAAAATCTCCGTCATCCGCGTAAGATACAGAAAAGACAGCATAGCCGGAACGTAAATCACCCCGAAAAAAGCCGCCATCACATCCTCAATCCGATATCTTGGAAATGTAAATACATAAATCCCCATAAGTACAAGCAGATATACAAACACAAGAAGGGGCAGGCAGACCAGAGGAATCAGCATTCCCCCGTTTCCAGCGCCGCCCATTCTCACTACAAGCACATAGAGAACCGTGACAGCCACACCCAGAATTCCCATTACATTCCGGCTAATCCCAAACACCCTGGCAAACTCTACGTATCCGATCACCGAGATTAAAAGTGTGAGCACAAACAAAAAATCTCCGCCCAGGATTCCGGCTGTAATCATAACCGCCAGCAGCACAACACCACTGACCAGTCTCGTAAAAAAAGCCTTCAACTACGCTTCCTCCTTCACCCCGCCGTAGCGCCTGTCGCGCCCGTTATAGGCTTCAATGGCCTTAATAAGCTCCTCCTTGGTGAAATCCGGCCAGTGAACATCTGCAAAATAAAACTCCGAATAGGCTAGCTGCCACAAAAGGAAATTGGACAGCCGCTGCTCTCCGCTGGTCCGGATCAAAAGATCCGGGTCCGGAATATCTGCCGTATCCAGATAGGATGTGAAGATCTCCTCGGAAATATCCTCCGGCTTCAGCCTGCCGTCCGCCTGATCAGCCGCCATCTTTTTCATGGCACGAATCATCTCGTCCCGGCTTCCGTAATTGATGGCAATCTGGAAGTTTAGGCCGTCATTGTTTTTCGAAGCCTCCTCAAGCTGTGCAATCCGCTCCTGGATATCCTCCGCCAGACCGGACTTGTCGCCGATGACCCGGACACGCATATGATTTTTCTCCGCTGTTTTTAAGCAGGTTTTCATATAATTGCGCAGAAGCTTCATCAGCGCAGCTACCTCGTCCTGGGGGCGTTTCCAGTTTTCTGTGGAAAAGGCATATACGGTCAGATACTTGATGCCCATATTCCAGGCCTCCCGGCAGATGGTCTCCACATTCTTGCTTCCCTGGGCATGGCCGTAGTTCCTGGGCATCCCTTTTGACTTCGCCCAGCGGCCGTTGCCGTCCAAAATAATCGCCACGTGCTGCGGTATCTTCATAATCGTCTCCTGTTTCAGATTGTTCTCATTCATTTGTCCTAAAGGGCTCTCCTTGGCTTAGCTTTACTCCGCAGTGCCATTCGGAAAACTTGCGTTTTCCTCATTCGCGGGCTTCGTCCCCCAGGGGACCTTCTCGCCCTAAAGGGCTCTCCTTGCCCTATGAAAACTGCCATGATCAAATTTGTCTGCAAGCAGACAATTTGCTCCTGTCAGTTTTCGCACTGCTCTTTTCCTTGGCTTAACTTTTACCCCGCAGTGCCATTCGGAAAACTTGCGTTTTCCTCATTCGCGGGCTTCGCCCTATGAAAACTGCCATGATCAAATTTGTCTGCAAGCAGACAATTTGCTCCTGTCAGTTTTCGCACTGCTCTTTTCCTTGGCTTAACTTTTACCCCGCAGTGCCATTCGGAAAACTTGCGTTTTCCTCATTCGCGGGCTTCGCCCTATGAAAACTGCCATGATCAAATTTGTCTGCAAGCAGACAATTTGCTCCTGTCAGTTTTCGCACTGCTCATTGACATCGCGCAAAAAAAGGGGCTGTAACAAAAGTTGTATTTCCTGTTTTTGCCACAGCTCCCCCATTCACTTTCTCTCATAAGCTCTATACGGTCAGAATCTCCTTGGACTTCTCGTCCACAGCCTTGTCAATATCGGCAATGTATTTGTCTGTCATCTTCTGAACCTTGGTTTCCAGATCTTTCTGATCATCCTCGGAAATCTCTCCGGCCTTGTTCAGCTTCTTCAGATTCTCGTTGGCATCCCGGCGGATATTGCGGACAGCCACCTTGGCGGCCTCACCCTTCTTCTTCACATCCTTGACCAGCTCTTTTCTGCGCTCCTCCGTAAGCTCCGGGAACACCAGACGGATAATGGAACCGTCGTTGGTGGGATTGATGCCGATATCGGAGGTAAGTATGGCCTTTTCAATGGCCTTTAAGAGACTCTTCTCCCATGGCTGAATCTGCAGCATACGGGGCTCCGGCACGGAAATATTACCCACCTGCTGTAAGGGAGTGGGCGTTCCGTAATAGTCCACGCGAATCTTATCCAGTACATGGGGATTGGCCCGGCCTGCCCGGATGCTGATAAACTCCCTCTGCATGGAATCATAGGACTTCGTCATCTTCTCTTCATACACTTTTAATCTCTCATCCATGGTAAATACCCTCCGCTTTATACTGTAATCTTTGTTCCGGTAAAATCTCCCTTTACCGTATTGATAATACTATCCTTCTCACCCAGGCCGAATACCATCATGGGCATCTTATTTTCCATGCACATAATGGAAGCCGTCAGATCCATCACCGCCAGACGCTGATCCACCACATCAGAAATGGAGATCTCGTCATACTTCACCGCATCCGGATTCTGCTTGGGATCGCTGTCGTAAACCCCGTCCACAGCCTTCGCCAAAAGAATCACATCCGCCTCAATCTCAATGGCCATAAGCGTTGTGGTGGTATCCGTGGAGAAATAGGGATGGCCCGTTCCTCCGGCAAAAAAGGCAACGCAGCCGCGGTTCAGCCGTTTCAAAGCGCGATCCTTGGTAAACAGCTTCGCAAAGCCAGCACACTCAAAGGGCGTAAATACCTCCGTCTCCATACCCACCGAACGAAAAATCTCAGATACATAGATACAGTTCATCACAGTAGCCAGCATTCCAATCTGATCCGCCTTCGTCCGGTCAATATTCTCACTGGTGCGGCCTCTCCAGAAGTTACCGCCGCCGATGACAATTCCCACCTGGATACCGTCATCTACCAGAACCTTTACCTGCTTTGCCACACCGATCACAGTGGCCTCATCAAAGCCCGTATGCTTCTCCCCTGCCAGGGCCTCGCCGCTCAATTTCAACAATACTCGTTTCATAAAATCGGGATCTCCTAAACTCTTCAAATTAATAAAATGTTCCCCTCACTAACGCTCATTATACTATGAATCGAAGATTCATAGTCGTCATTCGCCGTTCGCCGAATATGCAGGCATACTCTTCTCACTAACGCTCATTATACCATATTTTCAGAAAATTTCAATGAAAGAAACAAACATTTTTTCTGGTATCCCTTTTAGGGAAAATGAGTTATAATCATTACATTACAAGATACCTTCCAGATATGCCCCTTCAGACAAGGAGAACTTATGAAGCTGTCGTCTTTTCTCTATTTCGCCAAGTTCGGAATCAAAACAGTGCTGCTGCGAAAAAAGGATCCGATTCTCGGAACCATAATCCTGACGGACAAGTGCAATTTAAAATGCAGGCATTGTTCCGTGAATAACATTACAGCCGTGATTCACCCCTATGAGCAGATCAAGCAGGAAATGAAGCTTCTTTATGAGATGGGCGTGCGCATTCTATTCTTCTGCGGCGGCGAAACCTTTTTGTGGCAGGACAGCGGAAAAAACCTGCGCGATCTGGTGGTTGAGGCCAAAGAGGCAGGATTTTTGATCGTCAATGTAGTTACCAACGGCACATTTCCCATTGATTTGCCGGAGGCGGATCTGATTCTTCTCAGTCTCGATGGGAATCGGGAAAAGCACAGTCAGATTCGCGGCAATACCTACGACACCATTATCAGCAATATTCAGCAGGCCTCTTCCGACAATATCTGCTTTTATATGGCAATCAATCAGATCAACAAAGATACGATAAAGGACGTATGCCAAAAAGCAATGGAGCTGGCCAATGTCCGGGCTGTCTCCTTTAACTTTCATACGCCTTACCCAGACACAAAGGAACTGGCTCTAAGCCGTGAGGAAAAGGCCGGCTGCTGCGCCGTAATCGCCCGGATGATAAAGGAAGGCGCGCCTGTCTTTAATCTGAAAAGCGCATTTCCCTACTTAATCAACAACACCTTTCCCACCCCCTGCCGCCAGTGCGTGGTTATGGAAAACGGAAGGCTCAGCATCTGCGGACGCTGCATCGACGTCCCGGAACTGTGCAGCCAATGCGGATATTTCTTCGCAGCGGAATACACCCTTTTGTTCCGCGGCAATGTGAAAATCATCTGGGAAATGCTGCGGACATACTTGAAGTACATATAAAGAAGTTTCGTACAGGCGCATGCTTTTTGCGGCTGGAAAGGGATTTCATACAGGTGCATTGAGAAGGATATTACGGTACTAAAAATGGAGAGAACAACTATGGGCACAATTACGAATTTAACACGAATGTGGATGACCCGCTCCCGGAAACCTTTTGTATTTACGAATGAATTCGATCCGCAGCTCCCCTTCGAAGCCTGCGAAAATCTGGGTCTGTACGTCCATATCCCATTCTGCAGAAGCATCTGCAATTTCTGTCCCTATTGCAAGGTTACATATTCCAAAGATTTATGCAGCCGCTATCTAGACGCCCTCTTAAAAGAAATCCATATGACCGGGGAACAGACAGATACTAAGAAACGTGTCACCAGTCTGTATTTCGGCGGCGGAAGTCCTGCCCTTGCAGCAGAACGCCTGCCCGAGATCATAGAAGCAGTCCGGCAGCATTTTATCATATCAGAAGGGATCGGGGTGGAGCTGCACCCAGAGGATGTGACCGTTCCTCTTTTACAGAAACTTAAAAATGCCGGCGTGACAAAAATCAGCATCGGCATACAGTCCTTTCAGAAAAAATACCAGACACTTCTGGGGCGCAGGAGCATTGACCTTCCTGCAATGCACGGTGCTTTAAAAGCTGTTGCCTTTGAAACGGTTTCCATGGACTTCATCTTTGCCCTGCCCAATCAGACCTTTGCAGATCTGAAAACAGACATAGATACTGCCTTTCATCACGGAGCCAATCACATAGCCATCTATCCTTTTATCGACTTCACCTTTACAACAAGCTCGCTAAAGGCTATGAAAAAGAAAGAAAAATACCGGCTGCTCAACAAGATTACCGGCTACTGTCTGGAACAGGGGTACACACGCACCTCCATCTGGACCTTTTCCAGCGAAAAAAACGCCCGCTACTCCTCCATGACAAGAGACAACTTCCTGGGCTTCGGATGCTCCGCCACCACTCTCCTGCAAGAGCAGTTCAAAATCAATACCTTTTCCGTCGAGGCCTACTGCAGCCGGATTGACCGCAGGCAGCTTCCGACTTCCCTGACACTCCGGTTTTCTCTGCGTCAGAGAATGGTGTACTACCTCTTCTGGACCGCCTACAGCACCCAAATAAACGAGGCAGATTTCGAACGCTTCTTCCGCACTCCCTTGAAAAGGATGTACGGATTTGAGCTTACCCTGGCAAGGCTTCTGGGCTTTATCAAAAAAGAAGGCCCTCTTTACCATATGACGCTAAAAGGGGCCTTCTATTACCACTACTATGAAAACTTCTATACCCTGGCCTACATCGACAAAATGTGGGGAATCATGCGAAAAGAAGCCTTCCCAAGCCATATAGAGCTGTGAGCATACCTTCACAGCCTTTATGCAAAGGGCCTCTTCACATCCGAAAGCCCGGCCTCCTCCACCAGCCTTCGAAAAAGATCCGCAGCCACGCAAACCACCGTCTCCTCATGGAGAAAATCCGTAATATCCCCGTCAAACAAAATATTCGCCTGCGCCGGAAACTCCTCATCCCCGTCCCAGAACACCACTACAAGCGGCATACAGTCAAAGGCCAAAATCCGATACCCCACGTCCCCCTGGGAAACAGCCTCGCCTCCAAGGGCAATACAAGCTCTCCGAAGAGCCTCCGCCTGCCCGTCAAAGGCCTTAGCCAAAGGCTCCAGAATATTTCTCCGGAAAGCTCCGTCAAAAGGCGCCGCCCGCTTCACCTGGCGAAAGGGCACAAACTCCCCGCTTACCCTTGCCTCCGGCTTCGAGTAATAAAATAAATGGTAAATCGTCATCACCGTATGAAACCCCAGCTCCCGATCCGGATCCGAAACCAGAGTCAGCATACCGCTCTCCTTATCCAAACGGTATTTCTCATGGAAGTACGTAATATAACGGGCTTCCTCATCACATTCCAGTCCAAACTGCCGTTCCAGAACATCATGCTCCAGATCCCGATAAATCTTCCGCCATTTTTCACAGAGCATTATATAATTATCGGTATTCTTTTCTTCACCGTTTAGAAAACTAGTTCTCATCAAAACCCCCCAGGCTATACTTTATTTCCCAAACTTCTTACAAATATTCACTACCACGCCGCCAAGCGCCAAAAGCGCCAGTGCATTGGGAATTACCATGAGACCGTTAAAAAAATCCGCCAGCTCCCACACCAGATCCACCTTCAAGGTAGAACCAACCACAATAAACACCACCACAATTAAGGAGTACACCTTCACAGCCTTGGCCCCGAAGAGGTACTTCACATTCACCTCTCCAAAAAAATGCCAGCTCAAAATCGTAGAAAAGGCGAAGAACAGCAGACACACAGCCACAAAAATATCCCCGAAGCCATGAAAGCTTGTAGAAAAGGCCGCCTGTGTCAAGGCAATTCCGCTTTCACCCGTGGACATAGCCCCCGTTGTCAGTACGGAAAACACTGTCAGATTCAGCACCACAAAGGTATCAATAAATACACTGATCATAGCCGTCAGGCCCTGCTCGTGGGGATTCTTTGCCGTTGCCCTTGCATGGGCATGAGGCGTGGAACCCATACCTGCCTCATTGGAAAACAGTCCTCTCGCCACACCGTAACGAATCGCCTCCCTCACCGTAATGCCTGCCGCCGCACCTGCAGCAGCCTGAGGCTGAAACGCACCTACAAAAATCATACGGATAGCCGCCGGAAGAGCCGTAATATGTAAACAAATCAAAATCAGGCTTCCCACAATATAGACTCCCGCCATAAAAGGAACCATCTTCTCTACCACCGCCGCCAGGCGCTTCGTACCGCCGATAAACACAAAAAACGCCAGAACCGCCAGAATCACGCCAATCACCACCGGCGACAAATTAATATTCCGTGCCTGAAATACCCCTGCAAAGGCCGTGCCAATGGAATTGGACTGCACCATATTTCCCATAAAGCCCAGAGCCAGAATAATAAACACTGCAAACAGCCCAGCCAGAGCCTTTCCAAAGGTTCCTTTAAAAGCCTTACGGATATAATAAACCGGGCCGCCTGTAACCTCCCCGTTCTCCGTAGTTTTATACTCCTGAGCCAGGGCAGCCTCCCCATAAATCGTAGCCATTCCGAAAAAAGCGCTCACCCACATCCAGAAAATGGCCCCAGGCCCGCCGGAAATCAAGGCCGTAGCCGCTCCCGTCAGATTTCCTGTTCCCACCTGCGCCGCAATGGCCGTCGCCAGAGACTGCAGAGGCGTCATCTCCCCATGCTCACGCTTCTCTCCATTCAGCTTAAAATGCCCGAACACCAGACGGCATCCCTCGCCGAACTTACGCACCTGAATAAACTTCAGACGCACCGTAAAATAGATCCCTGTTCCGCACAGAATGACCAGAAGCACATAGCTCCACATCACTCCATTCGCACTCTTCACAAATTCCAACATGATTTTTCCCTCTCTTTTCCTAATTGTGATATCCTATGCCCGGCCTGCGGACCGCCCAGGCACAACCAGTTTTGCAAAAGCCAAACTTTGCACAAAAATAAGAGCCGATTTACCATCAGCCCTCCAAAGAGTTAGAACATCTGCACTTACGCCCTGTCCTTTTGCCTGAGAGATAGACAGCCCTCCCATTCCAAGAGAAGAACTGCGTTACACCTTCGGCGCTCACTTAACTGAGACTCTCCAGAGTTTGTCAATTTTTGTCCGACAGAAGATATCATAGCACAATCCCCCCAAAAGCGCAATCTTTATTTACTGCAAATGGCAAATTTGCAAATGGCAAATTGATTGGCAGCAAAAAAATCGCAATTGACCTAAAAAGCCTCCCGAATCCAAAAGATCCGGGAGGTCCATATTCGTTCCTAACCAAATGAGTGTACGTGAAGCGTCCGCCCCTCTACTCCTCCGGCGGCGCTGCCTGCATAAAATGAACCGCAACATCATTCTTCTTCATAAACAGCAGCCCAAAAGCCCCGGCCCCGCAATTACAGGCAATGGCCGAAGAAGCCTTCTGCAGATAAACACGTTCAAAAGGACAATACTGCTTCACCAGCTTCTGAATGTAAGCAATACTCCGATCCTCGAGCCCGGCATACGTAATGAACAAAATCCTCCGGTCGATATTCCGGGCGTCCAGAAGCACTCTGCGCACATACCGCTTAATCATATGCACAAAATCCCCCATCTCCACACCGGTCACCACCATTTTACTCTTCTTAAGCTCAATAATCGGATGCAGAAGCAAGGCGTCGCAGACAACCTGTGTCCTTTTTGGAATCTGCCCTGCCTGGCACATCATATGTGTACTTTTAATAATAAAGGCCGAAGAAATATACTTCTTCAGTTCGTCCACCAGCTTCACAATCTGCGCCTTCGTGGCATGCTGTTCCGCCATAGAAGCCGCATACAACACAATCAGCCCAAGACTGCTGGAAAGATGCCCGGAATCAAGCACTGTCACATTCTCAAAGGATTTTGCAGCCTCAAGAGCGTTTTGATACCCCTCGCTTGCATTCTTCGCCATCGTAATATGGATCACATTCTGAGCCTCTGTAAGCTTCTCCGCAAAGAACCGCTCGTAATCCTCTACCCTGGGCGCCTCCGAGTGTCCGCTCTTTCCGTCCAGCATATGCAGCAGCAGTTCATCCGCTCTCAGCTCCACTTCATCCAGAAACCGCCCCTTATCCGTGCAGACATAATAGGGGCAGACAGAAATGCCGAATTCCTTCCGCAGAGATTCCGGAAGATCGCACACACTGTCCGTAGTCACCATGATAGACAGCCGCTGCGTCTGTTCAAAGATGAGAATATCCTTTCCAATCTCTGACAAATCCGACTCCTCCGACATATTCACTAACTCCTTTGGTAAAAGGCTCATCACCGCCGCCTCAAGAAGCGCTCCGCTCACTGGCTTTGCCAGATAACCACTGAAGCCTTCCTTCTTATAAAGAAGCTGATTGTCGCTTCCAGCATTGGCCGTAAGAGCGATGACCGGCGAACTCTGACAAAGACCGCCCGGCTGTGCGCGCAGCCGGTGAAGACACTGGATTCCGTCCATCTCCGGCATCAGATGATCCATCAAAATCACGTCATAATGCTGCTCCTGCGTTCTTCTAAGGCATTCTGCGCCGCTTAAAACCGTGTCAAGCTGAATCTTTGTTGCGGCAAGAAGCTTGCGCACCACCATCAGATTCATATCATTGTCGTCTACTACCAGGATATGAGCCTCCGGCGCCTCAAAGCTCTGCCGATACTGCTCTCCCACACGGCTCCTTGCCCGGGAGGTCAGCGTAAAGGTTCCAAGCTCCTTGTCATCCACAATATCCTGCTCTAACATCACAATGAAGGTAGAGCCTTTTGTATATACACTGTTGACACTAATCTCGCCTCCCATCAGCTCCACCAGCTGATGCACAATACTGAGTCCAAGCCCCGTGCCCTCAATATGACGGTTTTTCTCCTGATCCACACGCTTAAATGCATTGAAAATATAGGGAATGCTTTCCTTCTTCACGCCCTGCCCCGTATCCTCCACCGTGTACCATACGCGCACCCGGTTCAGCCGAAGGCGCTCACAGCGCACGGAAAGGGTGATAGATCCTTCACTGGTATACTTCAACGCATTGTTCAGCAGATTAATCAGAACCTGCTTAATACGCACCTCATCTCCACAGAGCATACTGGGAATGGAGGAATCTACTTGAAGCCGGAATTCCAGTCCCTTTTCCCTGGCCTTAATCCAGATCATATTAACAATTTCCGAAAAAAGCTCTCCTGTCTCATAGGAAACGTTCACAATCTCCATTTTCCCGGATTTAATCTTGGACAGATCCAGAATATCGTTGATAAGGGTCAGCAGTATTTTACTGGCGCCCTGGATATTTCTTGCATTTTCTGCAATATCCTGAGAAATATCTCCTCTGAGAATGATCTCGTTTAAGCCGATGATAGTATTAATAGGGGTACGGATCTCATGGCTCATACTGGCGAAAAAATGATTCTCTGCCTTATTAAGCTCCTCGATTTCCTTTTTCTGCTGTATGGTAATCTTATTTTCTTCCTCGTAAATCCTGTTCAAAAATATCAGCATCAAACTGGTCAGCACACCCACCATAATAACGGAAATTGCAGAATCAAAAAAGGAATGGCTCTGTGTATTCTTGGCTGCCAGCTCCGGATAATAGAAGGCCAGATAATAACATGCAAGTGTCTCCAGCGTACAAAGCAGAAAAAACCAGCCTTTCCGCCTTCCCTCCAGCGTAATGCTGATGTACACGAAGCAGAGCACAAACCATTCCGGCATTCCGCTGTAAAATCCGCCTGCCGAGAAAAAGCTGATTGGAAACAGCACAAGAAGCAGAAGCGTGATAACGGTGGCTCCTCCATTGATACATTCCTTTTTAATGCTGAATTTTACTACCAGCGCCATAATCACAAGGCCGGCCGCAAGTAAAAGCATGTTTATCAAGCTTCTGCCCAGGGGCAGGATAAAAATCAATGCAAGCATACAGATGCCCGTGACCACGCGGAACATTCGCTCCCGCAGGCTGATCTTATGGTCAAAGATGATTTCAAACCATTTTTCCAACACCTAAATGCCCTCCCATTCTAGTATTTATTCCAGTTCTATAATACTTTCACAGATCTTGTCGTAGATTTGCAAAAGCTCGTTATGATACTCATGGATGAATTCTGTGTCGCCGTTTCGGCCCGCCTGCTCCAGGAGCCGTGCCTTCTCTGAAAGCTCCTCTGCGCCGATGGTGAGGGAGGTACTCTTCAGGGCATGAACCTTAATGGCATAGTCCTCCCAATTGGCTGTGTCGTACAGCTCCTGGATCTCGGTCTTCTTTGCCCCGCTCTGCTCTGCAAAGGTCTGAAGCATTTCCAGGTAGAATTCCTTCTCTCCGCAGCAGTACTCCAGACCCAGTCTCACATTCATACCGGCTTCCACAAGAGGCGTAAGCTGCAGGAAAGAAATCCCGGTTGAAGAAACATCCCTCTGTGCAGGCTCCTCATATACATGCTCTCTCTGCCGGGAACTCTCCCGTACCGGCTGCTCCCCGCGGACAGGCTGCTTCTGCGAAGGCTTTTCCTGTGCGGCTCCTTTGCGTACCGGCTTCTGCCGTACTGGCTCTTTCTGCACAGGCCTTTCCTGTCCGGACTCTTTACGCTGCTGTTTTTCCTGTACAGGCTCTTTTCGTTCCGCCTTGGCCTGTGTCTGTCCTTTCTGAACCGGCTTCTCTTGTACGGATTCTTTTTGCGCCCCTTTCTCCTGCGGCTGCGCCTTTTGCTCCTGCTTCCTCTGGGCCGCTTCCTTTCGTACAGGCCTTTCCTGCTTTTTCCGCTGAGGTTCTTTGTACTCCTGTCTCTCCTGCTCCTGTACCTGCTCTTTCCTCTCTGGCTTGCCTTGTACAGGCTCTCTATGTACAACGCTTTCCTCTACCGGCACCTTCTTCACGGACTGTCCCCCTGCCGGTTCTTCCCTGCGGCGCACTACCACAGATTCATGCCTTTGTTCCCGCTTCTGTTCCATGCCGTACTGGATATTTTCCTCAGGCAGTACTTTGCGCAGCACTCTCTCCAGTGTAGAGCGCTCTATGGGCTTGGGAATAAATTCCGTAAAGCCCTCATGGCGGAACATCTCTCTGGCTCCGCTGATGGTGTTGGCCGTCAACGCCACCACAGGAAGCTCCTTATACATGCCGTTGTTGATCTCACGGATACGCCGCAGAGTCTCCACGCCATCGAATCCCGGCATCATATGATCCAGGAAAATCATATCGTAGTCATCGCTGCCCAAACGCTCCACAGCCTCTTTTCCGCTCGAGCAGGTATCCACCTCAATTCCGTAGCTGCCCAGAACCCCCTTAGCCACTACAAGATTCATCTCCTCATCGTCAACGGCCAGAGCCTTAACATTGGTACAGGAGAAAGGCCTGTGGCCATCCGTTCCCATAAAGCCGAATTCTTCCGCATCTCCATTAAGAAGATTCGCAACGGACAGAGCAGAAAAGGGCTTATGAATCACCTGAAGGCGGCTGCCTCTGTTTAAGCTGAAGTCTCTCTCTGCAATCACAACCACACGGAGCTTATTTGTCAGCTCCTCATAATAACCGCTGTTCTCCTCATACTCCGCCTGAGCGATAAATACATGGGTCAGCGAATGATTCTTCTGCAGCTTAACCAGTCCGTCAAAATTGTGGGCCAGATAGCCTTCTAAGCCAAAGCCCTCCACCAGATGATGAATCATTCTGTCATAGTAGCCCTTTACTTCATCGCAGTTATATTTCTCCGGTCGGAAATAGCAGGCAATGCAGAGCTTGTCGGCATTCTCTACCACAATAGCCGGGGAATCATCGGCCACTCTCTGAGGTATGGTAATATGGGCTTCCAGCCCCTCATTTTCCTTGCTGACAAAATGGATAAATCCGCCCATAGAATTAAGAAGGCCCCGTGCAATCGGGATACCAAGCCCCAGTCCCCCGGAAAAGCGGCTTTTTCCGGAATCCGCCTGATAAAACTCGTCAAACATCTGATTGAGCTGGGAATTCGTCATACCGATACCCGTATCATAAATATCAATAATCAGATTGACTCCATAGTCTTCCTTCCGGCATTCAATGCAGACATGGATGCCGCCTTCTTCCGTAAACTTAATGGAATTTTCCAGAAGAATCTTAAGTACATGGGAGATCTTCTCCGCATCGCCAATCAGCACAGCCGGTATTCTGGGATCCATGTCAAATACCATTTCCAATTGATTACGGCTTCCCTGCATGGCTGTCATGGTAATCACATCATTCAGCACCGAAGTAATAATGTATTCCTGCTGGGAAGACGTCAGCGTCCCCTCCACAATCTCCGTATAGTCAAGCATATTGTTGATCTGATTGGACAGACGCTTGCCGGCAAACTGAATGGAATGCATATCCTCCCGTAATTCCTCCGAAAGCTCCTTCTCCAGTACCACCTCACTGATTCCAAGAACCATATTGATCGGCGTGCGCAGCTCATGGGATACATTGGACAGGAACACCGCATTCTGCCGCCCTGCCTTCTCAAGCTCCGCATAGGCTGACTCCATCTGCTTTCTTCCGTCCAGCCTCCGCTTAATCCGGTATCTTGCAATGGCCAGCGCTCCCACAGTCACAGATACGTCAATGCCCAGACGTATAACATCTTTGGGCTCCATATCCCGTGAAATGGAACTCAGTATCAGAAAATGATACAAGAGCTCCACCATATACAAGGCGGCCGTCATATACAACAGCCGCTTTTTATCAAACATGGAAAAAACAAGAATCACCATACAGGCCACAGCCGGAATATCGTACAGGCTGCTCTCATGTACGCCAAAGAAAAAAAATCCAATCATCAGCAGCCCTGCGCACAGATTTTTATAAAATGATTCCGTTCCAAACCTTCCGATATGAAGGCACCACACCAGGGTATTGCCTACTATAATAATGGGAATCATCCAGAATTCCCATGACAGCGCAAGGGTAATCACTATCAGAAACACGCCGAACACTGTTACAATCGTTGCCAGAAGCAGATGAATGCTGGTTTGCTCCTCTGTTCTCATTCTTTATCAAACTCCTTTGCCACCCGTTTCAACAATTCCTGGGGAAAAAACGGTTTTTTCAGATAATTCACCGCTCCCAGATTGATTGCTCTTTTTACATCGTCCTCATATCCAGACGCGGTAAGGAAAATAACGGGAACATCATAAGCGGATGCCTTCATGCGTTCAAAGGTCTCGATACCGTCCATCTCCGGCATGGCTATGTCCAGAAGCACCAGGTCAAAATCCTCTCTCCTCATCTTCTCAAGGGCTTCTCTTCCGGATTCCACCATCTCCACATCATAGGTTTTTCCCAGAATCATCTTCGTCCTTTTTAAATTCATTGTGTCGTCATCCACTACCAAAATACGCTTTACTTCCATCTATCTGCCTCCTAATCCAGTTCCGTAATCTCTTTTATCATACGCTCTTAGAGATTTTGCTTATTTTTATTCTAAAACAGGAACGTCATAAAGTCAACCTTCTTGGTGCTTTTCATCCCCGGCAATGCAGGGGAAAGTCACTGGTCACGGAGTGAACCGTAACGGGGAAATTTTTCCGGTAAAACACGGAAAAAGCAGGTAAAAAAAGGATATTGCTCCAAGCCTGCCGCCTGCCGCAATATCCTTGGTCTCTACATGCGCATTCTCCCGATGTATGCCTTCTACTCGCCCAGATAAGCCTTTTTCACCGAATCGTCGTTCAGCAGATCCTCCGCTTTTCCGTCCAGTACAATCTTACCTGTCTCCAGCACATAAGCCCGATCTGCGATTGCAAGAGCCTTCTTGGCATTCTGCTCTACCAGAAGCACTGTAGTCCCTCCCTCGCTTACCTCCCGGATAATATCGAATATCTCATTTACAAAAATGGGGGACAATCCCATGGACGGCTCATCCATCAGAATAATCCTGGGCCTTGACATCAGTGCCCGTCCCATGGCAAGCATCTGCTGCTCGCCGCCGGAGAGGGTCCCGGCCATCTGGTTTTTCCGCTCCTCCAGCCGCGGAAAACGCTTGTAGACGCGAATCATGCTTTCCTCAATCTCGTCCTTATCCTTCCGGGTAAAGGCGCCCATTTTCAAGTTCTCCAGAACTGTAAGCTGTGCAAAGACGCGGCGTCCCTCCGGCACATGGGCCATCCCCATGGATACAATCTTGTGAGCCGGGGTAGAGGTGATGTCCTGCCCCTCAAAAAGAATCTGTCCCTTCTTTGGCGCAATCAGTCCTGTTATGCTGTGGAGAATCGTTGTCTTGCCGGCTCCGTTGGCGCCGATAAGCGCAATAACCTCTCCCTCGTTTACCTCAAAGGAAACTCCCTTGATGGCCTGTATCATTCCGTAAAATACTTCTATATCCTTAATTTCCAGCATTGCCATTACTCAACACCCTCCTATTCCCCAAGATATGCCGTAATTACCTTCGGGTCATTCAGCACCTCGCTGGTCTCTCCTTCCGTGAGAATCTGGCCGAAGTTCAGCACTGTCAGCTTCTCGCAGATTCCGGATACCAGCCTCATATCATGCTCGATCAGAAGAATGGTCATATGGAATTCATCCCTTACAAAGCGGATGGTGTTCATCAGTTCCTGGGTCTCGTTGGGATTCATACCTGCCGCCGGCTCATCCAGAAGCAGAAGCTTCGGATTTGTCGCCAATGCCCTCGCTATCTCAAGCTTTCTCTGCTTGCCGTAGGGCAAGTTGGAAGCCTTGTAATCCGCCTCCCCATCCAGGTCAAAGACCTTCAGAAGCTCCATGGCCTTCTCATTCATTTCCTTTTCCACTTTATAATACCTGGGCAGACGCAAAATACCTGTGAGCGTGGAATAACAGTAGTGGTTGTGAAGCCCTGCTTTCACATTGTCCAGAACCGTCAGCTCGTCAAAGAGACGGATATTCTGGAAGGTTCTGGCAATGCCGTGCTGATTGATCTCAATGGTTTTCTTTCCTGTGATATTTTCCCCGTCCAGGAGAATATAGCCGTCTGTAGGCTTATACACCCCTGTGAGAAGATTGAATACCGTGGTTTTTCCGGCTCCGTTGGGCCCGATCAGGCCGTAAAGCTCTCCTGTTTCTATAGTCAGATGAAAATCGTCCACCGCCCGAAGGCCGCCGAAGGAGATTCCCAGTTCTTTTACTTCCAATAATGCCATAAGTTACGCCTCCTTTTTCTCATTCTTCCGTCCGAAAAGCTCCTTCATGGAATAACGCTCCCGGAAGGCCTGCCCGCCCGGACTGGAAGTGAAGATCATCGTGGCAATCAGAACAATGGCATACATCAGCATACGGTAGTCATTGAGGCTTCGAAGCAGCTCCGGCAGAAGCGTCAGTACAACGGCCGCAATGATAGAGCCCCGGATATTGCCGATTCCTCCCAGAACCACAAAGACGAGGATCATAATGGACATATTGTAGCCAAAGTTTTTCGGCTGGGCCGCCAGGGTGGACAGATTGTGGGCATAGAGCACGCCCGCCACGCCTGCCAGGGAAGCCGATACGGTAAAGGCTAAAAGCTTATATTTTGTAATGTTGATTCCCACGGACTCCGCCGCAATCCGGTTGTCCCGGATAGCCATAATCGCCCGGCCCGTCCGGGAATTCACCATATTAATCACGATAAACAGAGTAACGAGAATCAAAACAATGCCGATAAGGAAAGAGGAATCGTGGGGTGTCCCCGTAATTCCCTGGGGGCCGTTTATAAGAACCTCCCCGTCCGTCTCCATATTCATAGAAAACGCATCCTTAAAGGATATGTGGAAGCCCTTGCTGTCATGTCCCAGGAAAATGACATTGATGACATTCTTGATAATCTCGCCAAAGGCCAGGGTTACAATAGCAAGGTAGTCGCCCCGCAGGCGGAGAACCGGAATTCCGATGAGAAATCCAAACAAAGCCGCCACCGCTGCACCAATGAGAATGGCCAGGAAAAACCGCAGTCCGCTGACTGTGATCGCCTCCTTAGTATAATTGGAAAAAAACGCACTGGCAAAAGCTCCCACGCACATAAATCCCGCATGGCCCAGGCTCAGCTCGCCGGAGATTCCCACTACAAGATTCAAAGATACCGCCAGGATCACATAGGTGCACAGGGGCACAAGAAGCCCCTGGAGAAGGCTGGAGACCATTCCGGCCTTCATCAGTATCTCCATAATCACATAGGCAAGGATCACCATACCGTATGTAATCAGATTGCTCTTTGTATTTTTATTCAATGCTTTTCCCTTCATCCTTCCCACCTACACTTTCTCTTGAATCTGCCTGCCAAGCAGTCCCGTAGGCTTCACCAGAAGCACGATAATCAGTACGGCGAACACGATGGCATCCGCAAGCTGGGAGGAAATATAAGCCTTGCCCAGAATCTCAATCACGCCCAGAAGGATTCCGCCGATAAACGCTCCCGGTATGGAACCGATTCCGCCGAATACGGCTGCAACAAAAGCCTTGATGCCGGGCATAGCTCCCGTATAAGGGGTCAGCGCCGGGTAAGCGGAGCACAGAAGCACTCCTGCAATGGCAGCCAGGGCAGAGCCGATGGCAAAGGTCAGGGCAATGGTTGCATTCACATTAACGCCCATAAGCTGAGCCGCGCCGCTGTCCTCGGATACGGCCAACATAGCCCTTCCGGATTTGGAGTATTTGATAAAGGAGGTCAGGACAGCCATAATCACAATACAGGCAAGAATCGTCACAATAGTCTCGCCGGATATAATAACCGCGCCGTCAGCCAGAGAAAGAGGTTCCATGGACACCACGGAGGTAAAGGACTTCGTATTGGATCCATAGATGAGAAGCGCTATATTCTGCAGAAAATAGCTGACTCCGATAGCTGTAATCAGCACCGCCAGCTTGGAGGCTCCCCGCAGGGGCTTATAGGCAATCCGCTCAATCACCACTCCCAGCACCGTGCATACCGCCACAGAAATCAGCACGCCCAGTATGGGCGGAAGTCCCATGCCGCTTACAGCCGTAAACACCACAAAGCCGCCGATCATAATCACGTCGCCGTGGGCAAAGTTCAGCATCTTCGCAATTCCATACACCATGGTATACCCCAAGGCTATGATCGCATACACGCTGCCCAGACTAATTCCATTTACCAGGTAGGATATAAATCCCATCATACATAACACCTCTTTATCCATTAAAATTCTACACAATTTGCATTGTATTATAGCATAGATGCCAAACATGCACAAGTGGAAAAACGGAAAAACAGAGGAACCCTAAGGCTCCTCTGTCCAAAGTCTTTCTTGATTTACTTACAGTGCAACGCCCTCGCCGCCCTTGATCTGTACAATGAGCGGAGCCTTGTTGGGCTCGCCGCTTGCTTCCCAGCTGATGCCCTTGCCGGTGATGCCGTCAAAGGTAATAGCAGTCATAGCGGTCTTCATGGCATCGCAGATAGCGGACGCATCCATATCAACAGTCACGCCGGCCTCTTCCATCGCTGCCTTTACTACATATACGCAGTCGTAAGCATCTGCTGCAAACTGGTTGGGAACCTCGCCGTACTTATCCTGATACTTGGTTACAAAGCTCTTTACCATTTCGTCGTCGGAGTTCGCAACGAAGGGAGCCATGTACATCAGATCCTCTGCCAGAGAAGCGTCAAAGTTCTCTACAGACAGGATTCCGTCCATACCGTCTACACCGAAGAACAGGGGAGTGTAGCTCTGCTTGCTGCACTCTGCCAGTACCAGAGATGCCTCTGTGTAGTAGAAAGGCATATACAGAAGCTCTGCGCCTGCATTCTTTGCGCCCTGTACTGCAGTGGAGAAATCGGTCTTGTTGTCAGCGGTAAATGCCGCATCGGATACAATCTCAATGTTCTGGTTGGCAGCCTCTGCACGGAATGCCTCATAGATACCTACGGAGTAGGGATCGGAGCTGTCATAGATAACAGCCACCTTGGATGCAAGGCCGTTGGAACCAATATACTTTGCGGATTCCAGACCCTGGTTAGGGTCGGAGAAACACATACGGAATGCGTTGTCATACTGTACGCACTTTACTGCGGTTCCGGAGGGAGTAAGCTGGAACAGGTTATCGTTGTAGCTCTGCTCAGCAACTGCAATACAGGGGTTGGAGGTTACGCTTCCAACGAGTACCTGCATACCCCAGTCCTTCAGAGTGTTGTATGCGTTTACGGACTTCTCCGGGTCATGCTCGTCGTCCTGGAAATTCAGCTCGATGGGAGTTCCGCCGATGCCGCCTGCCGCGTTGATCTCCTCAACGGCAATCTCCATACCTCTCTGTACAGCGATACCGTAAGCGGATGCTCCGCCGGTGGTAGGTCCGATGCCGCCAATCTTGAATGCGGCTCCGCCGCTTGCTGCCGGCGCCTCTGCGTCATCGCCTGCCGCAGCGTCATCTCCTGCTGCGTCACTATCTGCTTCTGTGCTGTCTGCTGCAGGTGCTTCTGTGTCCTGGCTCTTGCCGCCGCAGGCTGCAAGGGAGAAGGTCATGGCACATGCTAACAGTAAACATAATGCTTTCTTTTTCATAATGTTTCCTCCTTGTTTTATTTCGTTCTTTTGATATATGTACGCGCCCTATGGAAACAATGGCCTGTATTTATATCGCTCTCTATATTACAACCATTAAAATAAATTTGTCAATTCCTTTTCTGAGGAAAAGATCAATTTTTTTTGCCGTTTTTCCCTGTTTTTTACATTTTTGCACTTTAAAAGGGCAAATCGCTGTCTTTTTAAAGCAACAAACAGAATTTACCCTTTTTTGCGATGCATCTTTCCGATGCGCATTTGAATTGTAAAAGTGAAGCCTACACCGTTCTGCCTGCGTCTATTTCCGATCCTTGATGCTGACCATATTGCCGCTTACGGAAAGCTGGCGGATACTCCGAAGGAAGCTCGACAAACGGTTGTAGCCGTAATCCTTGAGGTCAAAGGCCGGGTACTTTTTGTGGATCTCCTCGTAGACCATGGAGAGGTTTTCTATCTGGCCGCCGTTGTCCCGGATGAACACCAGGATCTCTTTTTCCAGCTTCTGGCGGTCCAGATGGCCGCCCAGGCCCACTGCATAGGCGGAATCGATCTTGTACAGATAGAGCCGGGGGCAGGTATCCTGAAGAAATACAACCAGCTTGGTGTAACCATAATTACGCACGTCAAAGTCTGTGAATTTGGCGTTTAGGCGGCTTCCGATTTCGCCTAGGTAGGTGATCTTTCCTTTGTTTTCATTATCGTTGATAAAGGAAATGATGGCTTCCTCAATCTGGGACAGGGGGGTGACGCCGCTTCCGTGCTCCTCCTCTGCCGCCCTGGAGCCCTTCCGGCTGGAGGATGGAGAGGGCGCATTTTCCATATCATTGACCTGCTTATTGATGAGGTTCAGATGGATGAATTTGTTGCAGGCTTTTGTAAGAGCCATTGGTGTTTTGGACTCCCCCATGCCGATAACGTACATGTTTTCTTCCCTGAGGCGCATAGCCAGGCGCGTGAAGTCGCTGTCGCTTGTCACCAGGCAGAAGCCGTCTACCTTGCCGGAGTAGAGAATGTCCATAGCGTCGATGACCATGGCCATATCGGTCGCATTTTTCCCGGAGGTGTAGGCAAACTGCTGTACCGGGGTGATGGAGTTCTCCAGAAGAATTTCCTCCTTCCAGCCGTTCCCCTTGGTAGACCAGTTGCCGTAGATACGGCGGAAGGAGGCGTAGCCGTAGTTTTCAATCTCATTGAAAATGCTGCCTGCGTATTTGGCGCTGATATTGTCCGCATCGATTAAGACTGCGAATTGTTTTTTGTCTTCTATTTGTTCCATAAAGTATAAGCTCCTTTTTGTTTTTTCAACTCCTTTGTCCTTATCTTTTAAGACGGTGGTTTCTTCCTATTATAAAGAGGGGGAAGCTTGTGGTGACGCTTCCCTCTTTTTTTCTCCGAAAAGACATACGTCCGTACAGAACGGACATTCCTTTCTGTCTCTCCCAAGTATATTGATAAGTTTCTCTTTTGGCTACTCAGCCAATAAAGCTTCTGCCAATTCTTTCATGGCCTCCTTGTCTGCCTCCTTCATGGTGGAGCGGATGGTGACTACAGGCTCGCAGACAGTGAGATTCTTCATCTCTTCCAGGACGCTTCTCATGGTGCGGGCTGCAGAAGGAGCCCAGGTTCCGTTTTCCAGAAGGGCAACCCTGCGGTTTCGATAGGTTTTCGCCTTCAGATGATGCAGGAAGTCCTCCATACAGGGAAACACGCCGCCGTCGTAGCTTGCAGCGGCCAGTACCAGGCGGTCATAGCGGAAGGCTTCTGCAACGACGGCCGGCATATCGGCTCTTGCCAGGTCATATACCTTAACCGGCGCTTCCGTTTTCTCTTCCAGTATGCGGGCCAGTTCTTTTGCGGCTGCAGCGGTATTGCCGTGGATGGATGCGTAGGCGATGACAATGCCGGATTCTTCCGGCTCATAGCTGCTCCAGATCTGGTATTTTTCCAGGTAATAGCCCAGATTTTCCTTTAATATGGGACCATGGAGGGGACAGATCATGGCAATGTCAAGGCCGGCGGCTTTTTTCAGCAGAGCCTGAACCTGGGTTCCGTATTTTCCCACAATGTTGATGTAGTAGCGTCTTGCCTCGTCTGCCCACTCCTCTTCTGCATCCAGGGCTCCGAATTTACCGAAGCCGTCGGCGGAGAAAAGGATCTTTTCTTTGGACTCATAGGCTACCATGACTTCCGGCCAGTGTACCATGGGAGCCATGACAAAGGTGAGGGTGTGGGCGCCTAGGCTTAGGGTGCCGCCTTCTTTTACGGTGATGCAGCGGTCAGTTAAGTCCATCCCGAAAAACTGGGGGAGCATGGCGAAGGTTTTTGGATTGCCTACCAGCTTCATCTGGGGATATTTTTCGGCCAGCTTTCCGATGCTGCCGGCGTGGTCGGGCTCTAGGTGGGATACCACCAGGTAGTCTGGGGCCTGTCCTTCTAAGACTTCTTCCAGATTGGCAAGCCATTGTTCTCTGGCTCTTGGGTCCACGGTGTCTAAGATGGCGGTTTTTTCGTCACAGATGACGTAGGAGTTGTAGGATACGCCGTTTGGGACTACGTACTGGCTCTCGAAGAGGTCTATGGTTTTGTCGTCTGCGCCTACATAATATACGGAATCTGCTATTTGGTTTTTCATTTTGGTTTTCCTCGGATTCTATTAGTTTTGGACGGATTGGCGTTATCTTCCAATCTGCCTGGGTTCTTTCAAATTGTACACAACTTTTGGGGTTCTGGCAAGTACTTTGTTTTTTTGGGGACGGGGATGCAGGCTGAGGGGGAGGGGGATTTTCCATATCGGTGTCCGCGCGGTTCTCGTACAGTCTGTCTGCTCTGCTCGGACATTGCTTTGGTGGTTTTGTCGTGTTCTGGGTTTTGGGCAATGTCCGCTCAGGGCAGACAGACTGTGCGCGAACAGGCGGACACCGGATATTGGAAAATCCCCCTCCCCCTCAGCCTGCATCCCCTGGGTGTTGGGTGTGGATCATGTGGAATAACTTCCTTTTTTTCGTTAAATAAATATTTACACAAAATTTATATGAAATTACATCTTTTTGGTTTCCAATGCTCCAACATCCAGGGACTGAACCAAAATGCATAAGAACTGTGCTGTCCGTATGTTTCGCTCTACTGCCTTCCAGTTTGTATTGTACTGTTTTGCCACCTCTGGATAAAGACATTTTGTCACCAGGAGAAGTCTGCCCGGCTGCTCCCGGCACAGGGCTATTGCACTGGCCATATGAAAGAAGCCAGTATAATTTGCAGTCACGCCCAGGCTGTACAAAAGATCGTATATCTCAGAAAAATCGTTTTGCATCTATATGAACCTCCATCCCTGCTGTGATTCTGGCTCCTGTGAATCAGATGAAAAATTTCCGCCTCAGACATGGACATTGCACTTAATTCCACCAGCGACATGCCAAAAGCATCTGCAATGTTAAACAGCTTGTCTGTTGTAACATTCGCACATCGATGCTCAATATCACGCAGGCGGGCAATGCTTACATTTGACCTTTGCGCCAGCTCTTTTTGTGTCAGTTTTTCCGTTTTCCGAAGCTGAACGATATTCTCACATATTTGAAGCGGCCCGTTTATACAATGCTTCAGGCGGAATGAACCCTGGATTTTCGAAAGAATATCCCTGTCTGTCATTGAAAAAACGCCCATTATCCGGGAATCAACCTGGAGCGCTCTTGCCAAACGTATGAGCGTATCTATGGTTGTATTTTTGCATCCATACTCAATGTCCTGCAGGCGGCTGATGCTGATATTTGAGTGAAATGCTACCTGTTCCTGGGTCAGCCCCTGTGCTTTGCGCAGCCGTACCACGTTTCTTCCAATCTCATCCAAATGCGGCATAATCATCCCTCCCTGCTTTAAGCATGGGAAAAAATCCCAGCAGGTCTACCCGATATATTAGCGATTTGGAATATAACTGAAACGGGAGAACGCTTTCCCTGCATGGAGCTACAGCTTCCTCCACACAAGAGCCATCATAGTAAAATAACAGGCCAGTCCTCCTACGATATTGGTGACAGGCTCGGCGGCCAGAACGCCGTAGATTCCAAGCCCCCAAAGGCGGGGAAGAATCAGAATCAAGGGAACGCCTAAGATAGCTTTCCGGAACAGGGAGAAGAATACTGCCTGTTTTGCTTTGCCCAGGCTTACGAATACTGTCTGGCCTACATACTGGAAGGCCATGAAGAAAAACAGGGCAAAGTGCCAGCGCATGGATATAACAGACACCTCAAGAAGCTCTGCTTCTTTGTTAAACAGCCTTACAATGATCTGAGGGAACAAGATGAGGACGGCCCATAGGGCAGCTGCATACAGCAAGGTTACACGGCGGATAAAGCGAATCCCCTCCTTTACCCTGCTGTTCTCCCCTGCGCCGTAGTTGTAGCCAAGGACAGGCTGGGCCCCCTGGGTGAAGCCCTGCATAGGCATCTGAACCACCTCCCGGACAGAGTAAATGATGGTCATAGCGCCTACATAGAGATCGCCTCCATAAAATTGAAGGGAAGCGTTACAGAAAATCTGAACCAGGCTGTTTGTAACCGACATGGTAAAGCCAGACAGCCCAAGGGCCAGAATCTGCTTTACCAAAGCGGCTTTCAGACGCAGGGCAGGCAGGCGCAGAC
Organism: Clostridia bacterium; assembly: GCA_910575725.1. Taxonomy (GTDB): domain Bacteria; phylum Bacillota; class Clostridia; order Lachnospirales; family Lachnospiraceae; genus Laedolimicola. The sequence goes on from CAJTFE010000015.1 coordinate 75,374, forward strand.
GGAGAATGGCTTTTCTGCTGCTCAGAAAACGCAAAACCCAGAGTGCAGATACAAGCTGGGAAAGAATGGTAGCGGCCGCAGCTCCCTGTACTCCCATATTCAGGCTGAAGATAAAAACCGGATCCAGGATGAGATTCAGGAAAGCTCCTATGACTACAGTGAGCATGCCTGTTTTGGCAAAGCCCTGAGATTCGATAAAGGGGTTCATGCCAAGCCCCAGCATAACAAAGAGATTGCCTGCCAGATAAACATCCATGTAGGCGTTGGCGTAAGGGATCGTCTCGTCGCTGGCGCCGAAAAGGTACAAAAGAGGCGTCTTTAGAAAATAGCCTGCCACAGTCAGCAGGATCCCAAAAAGGACGAGCAGCGTCAGAGAATTGCCCATGATCTGCTCGGCCTTTTTTTCGTCTCCCCTTCCCCTCTCAATGGAACATAGGGGAGCGCCGCCGCTTCCGCAGAGATTGGCAAAGGCATTGATAATGGTGATAATGGGAAATGCCACGCCCACGCCGGTAAGAGCCAGACGGCCGTCCCCGGGCATGCGGCCTAAGTACATGCGATCCACGATGTTATATAGAACATTCACAAGCTGGGCCAGGATCATCGGCAGAGACAGGCGCACAATACTTGCGGCTGTGGAGCCTTTTGTAAAGTCGTGTTTTGCTGCTGTGTTGTCCGACATAAAGCTGCCTCCCCTGATCCGGAATCTTTTTTACAGATGTGGTGCATTATTTTATTATATTACAAAGCGGGGAAATCGGAAAGTTTTTTTCTGTTTCTCTATTGAAGCATTCGTACTTGAAACTATAACAAAGACAAAGATTTCAGCTTAGACCACGTTTTCATATACCTGGGGAAAGTATTGTGAGCCTTATCGATTCACTATTCCGGCTGGCAGCATTGAATGAAGAGAGCTGCTCGCGGCTTGATACAAATGCTTTTCTTTATTGAATTGATTTTCCTAAATTGCAGGCTTCCTGTAATTCGGGTTTTCCGGCAATATCCCCCATACCCATTACACCGCCGCAAAGCACTTTTCCAATGCTTTTCCACCCTAAATGTTTTTCAAGATGTTCATACCAATAAAGAGTTTCTTCAAAACCGCAGCCTTCGGCTGCCATAATAAGAACACTTTCCTTTTTAGGGTTTCGATAATCAGGGTCACATTCCGCAACAGCAAATAAACGGTCAAAGGCAGTTTTTAACTGTCCGCTGACAGTCCAATAGTAAAGCGGTGTTGCAAGAACAACTATGTCCGCTTCCTTGTACACAGGATAGATTTTATCCATATCGTCTTTTTGAACACAAGGGCTGTCTGGGTTTTTACCGCCGCCAAAACAGCCCTTACAGCCGTTTATGTTCATACCGCCAAGAAAAAACTCTGTCACAGTGTTTCCGGCTTCCTCTGCGCCTTTCTTAAATTCTGCTGTTAATGCTGTTGTATTTCCGGCTTTCCTTGGACTTCCATTGAGAATAATAATTTTTTTGCTCATAATTACCTCCCTTAAATTGCATTAGCTAAATCAGCCGCTTTTTTGCAGCCCTCGGTTTTGTCTATATCGCCAAGATTTAATACACCGGGAATTAAAACCTCACCCATCATTTTCCATTTATTAAATGCCGCCATACGCTCAATCGGAATACGAACGCCGTCCATGACGGACATATCATCTTCTTCACAACAGGCAATCAGGACACATTCTTTTCCTGCAATGTCCTTACCGCCTACAACCATAGAAAAGATACGGTCAATGACACCTTTAATCTGCGCCGGGATAGAATACCAATAGACAGGCATGGTAAATGCAATAACGTCCGCTTCAAGAATTGCCGGTGCAATCGTGTTGAAATCATCATCAAAAGTACAGGCTTTTCCAGTAGAAAAACAAGTTTCACATGCCCGGCAGCCACCCGCTTTTTTTAATGCTGCGTCAAACCGTGTGATTTTGTGCCCCTTTGCTTCGGCTGCCTTGATGAAAGCGTCTGTCATGGCAAAGCTATTTCCGTTTTTCCGAGGGCTGCCCGTTATAACAACTATTTTTTTGCTCATAAAATATGTCCTCCTAATTCTGCAAGATTGACTTTCTCTGCTTTCGATATTATAATCTTAGCAAGAATTAAAACAAATTCAAGTACACACATATAAGTTAGATACTTACAATAAAGTTATATACTTACCTAAAGGAGAGTGTAGAAATGAGTGAACGCTGCATTTCAAATGAATGTCTTGAAACAACAGGTTTCAGCTATACATTGTCATTAATCAATGGCAAATATAAAATGACTATTTTGTATACTTTAATGGAGTTCGGAGTTGTTCGTTTTAATGAAATGAAAAAATATATCAGTGAAATTTCGTATAAGACTTTAAGTTCCACGTTAAAAGAATTAGAAGCAGACCAATTAGTGCATAGAAAAGAATATCCACAAATTCCGCCAAAGGTAGAGTATAGCTTAACAGAGCGTGGAAAATCTTTAATTCCTATTTTAGACGGAATGTGTGAATGGGGTGATAAAAACAGGTTATAAAACAGGGATTGAGAAGGATTCCGTAGTCGTCGAGTTTCTTGTTAAATGCAGTCTGCAATACAAAATATCCACCGCAATACCAGTTTCCGTACCAGGGCGTGTTACGGACTTTCACCGATTAGATTGCACCCATACTGGGCGCACCATGAAAACGGCGGCTTTCGATTTCTCAAAAGCCGCCGTTCGGGGCGCAGCGATTTTCCTGCTTGTACGACGGCTTTTTCTTTTGCCGTCGCAGGGCAGGCATTAGGAGTATGTATATACAGCGTGCTGGCGCCTATAGGTGTCGTTGTCCTTTTGGCTCAATTCTTTTTCTATCTGTGCCAATTTTGCTTTCAAATCCTCCATTTTGCTTTCATCTGTTTCCCTGTTGATTTGCTGCTCCAGCTCTTGTTTCTGCTTTTTTAGTTTTTCAATCTCACGGTCAACCTTATCGGTATTGCAGGTGCAGCTTTGCCCATCTTTGTCCGAGCCGCTTTTTTCCGGGCCATCGAAATCGATTTTAGGCTTGCCGTCCTCGTCTTTGCCCAGCCGGTAACGCCCTGATGGTTCCGGTTTTTCCTCCGGAACATATTCATCCATCACAGGTTTTTGGCGGTGCGATTGAGTTTCATCTTCGGGCCGCCGGACTTTTTTCGTTTCATCCACACCAGCAATCGGCACAGACGGCTGCGCTACGCCAGAGTTTATTCCAGAAATAGACTGCACAATATATTCCTCCAATCCACAAGATAAGTAACTGATATTGCTATTATCAGTTTACCCCGCAAAAAAAGAATTTCAAGGCCTTTGTATTGAAATGCTCTCTGGATGTATTGAAATGTTCAGCAACACGTTCAAAGAGAACCGCCGTTCAATTTTCTCTGTCAGCATCGCACCGTGATATTTCTCTGTTACAGCCTTGATATTGGAAAGGCCGGTTCCCGTTGGCGGCAGCGGATTATCTGAACAGGTATTTTCAAATGCCAGCATATAGAAGTCGCCCTGCCGCTCTCCGCTGATGCGAATTGACCTCACTCCCTCAATGGATTGACACGCACGGATTGCGTTATCCAAAGCATTGGCAAAAATCACACATAAATCAAAATCATCTATTCCGCAAGGGTTTGGAAGGAACAATGAGACTTCAGCCGCAATCCCATCTGCTTTTGCCATCTTCAACTTTTCTCCCAGCAAAATGTCCACCACTGAATTACCCGTCTGACAAGGAAATGACAACGTGGCTGAGACTGTTTCCAGCTTTTGCAGATAGGCTTTGCTCTCTTCCAATTTGTTATTGTTAAGCAGGGCGCTCAATACAGAAAGATGATTTTTAATATCGTGGCGGAATGCTTTTGTCTGTTCATAGCGGGTTTTTGCCTCGGCAATATATATTTTCTGTGCCTGGGCTGCTTGAGACAAAGACTGTATTTCTGCCTTGGTCTGTAAACTGCGGTATAGGTGGCGATAGGCATACAAGGTACAGAGTAAAGCTCCCAGCCCTAAGGCTTGCAAAAACAGCAGCGCAGTATGTTCTAATAGAAGGGCAGGAGACAACACATCATAGTAAATCTGTGTATATGAGGTCTGCATAATATACAATTCTGCGGTAAAGAAAAACAGAACAGGGAACAATAAGCAGCCCATATTTGTCATGTGTCCAATTTCGTCTGGCGATATGGATTTTACTACGCTTGTATAACAGGCAATACTTATGACCAGGGAGACCGCTGTTGCCGCTGTAACCATTGAGTACAAAAGCAGGCGGTTTGTCACATGGGGAAATATCACCGCCTCCACCGAGTTGATGAGCCCAAAGGAAAACTGGGAGATGTAATTGGCGAGGATTGCCGCAACCCAGGACGCGGAGGGACGATTGCCCAGAATAAAACGGTTTACTCCATACAAAATAAGCAGTTCTATTCCAATCACTATGATCCACGGGAAAGAAAACTTACTTGCAATCCAGTCCAAAATGAAGAAAATAAAAATGTATATGGCAAAATGATACGCCTTCTGTTTTTTCCCGGTGAGGCTGGCACAAAAGTAAACGTGCATGATGCCTTGGGTTATCAGGCAAAAAATATTAAGCCCTATACTAAAATAATCCATATCAGCTATCCCTCTCTTTCATATAGCGTAAGAGGGCCTGTGTCAAATCTCGTTCACGCAGTCTGGAAACAGGTATTTGAGCGCCCAGCGGCAGCGTAACCAGTCCAGTATCACATCCTCGAACATAATCAAGATTAACAAGATAACTCCTATGGCATCTGAAAAAACGGCTGTCCATCTGACGTTCAAAATTTTCCAGCCTGTCGTAGAAGCCGATTACCTTCCCATCCCTTTGATGGACATAAACCTTTCGGCCCTGTACCTCACAATACACGATTTGCGCCAGCGGAACAACATCACAGGAACTCCCCCGCCAAATGACAATACTTTTATCTGTCCTTTGCGCCAAGGTGCTGACAGCCCTATCCATAGTCCGTTCAAAATGGCTGCCGTCCAGAGGTTTGAGCAAATAATCGTAAGCCTCCACTTCAAACGCATTGAACACATATTCTTTCAAGACAGTCACAAAAATCAGCAGGCTGCGATTTCTCCGCTGCCGCAATATTTTGGCAGTTTCTATTCCATCCAAATTGTCCATTTGAATATCCAAAAAAACTATATCAAAGCTGCAGCCGCTTTCTAAAAGGGCACAGCCATTTGAAAAGCTGGTAACGGAATAGGGAGTAATCTTCCGTCCATCCATGTATTGTGAAAGCCGGTTTGAAATTTCATGCACCATAATCGGTTCGTCATCGCAAATTGCGAATTTAATCATTTGTTCACCCACTTTCTTCCGTGTGCTTTATAATAGCAGTTTCATAGCCAAAGAACAACCGCACTGTCACAGAATGTCTAAATCATGCAATGAAATGTTCTTGACAAAATGAGTCCCCAACATTACTGCCTGTTGAGGACTCATATAGCAACGCCCCTTTTCTTTTATTTTATCAGAAAAGGGGCGTGTTCACAATTTATTTACTTATACCCTGCAGATACCCTGTTAAGGCACATCCCTTCAGGATGGACAAACTTCGTCCGTTAAGGGGCGGGCTATTCGGTAACTGCCCACACTCTCGCCGGAAGTCCGGTTGCGCCTTCGATGCGCGGATAGGATACCAGTACCACCGCTCCTGCCGGAGTAACCTGTTCCAGGTTCTTTAAGAGCTCTACCTGCAGCTTTCCATGATCGAGAACATACCGCTCTCCAATGAGATCGCCTGCTTTTTCCGCAACTGCAGACGCATCAGTATCCAGAGTTTCATGTCCGTTTGCCGCTGCACTGCGCACTTCGTAAATGTATTTCAATGCTTCCAGGGACCATCCCGGAAAGTTTTCGCTTCCGTCCTCTTTGATGCCGGAAATCTCATTCATATCCGGCCATTTCTTAGACCAGTCCGTGCGAAGGGCTACGAACGCGCCTTCCGGAATCGGGCCGTATTTTTCTTCGTATGCTTTTATGTCCTCCACGGTCACGGCATACCGATCGTCCTGCTTTACTTTTTCCGTTATATCAATAACGCATAAGGGAAAAATAAGGTCATGGACATCGTATTTCTCGGATAGCTCCCCTCCCTTTGCAAAATGCCCCGGGAAATCAATGTGGGTTCCGAACTGCCCTGGGAATTTAAATGTCTGAATCAGGCAGTCCAGCATGGGATTTCCCCAGTCAAAGCAGGTTTTGGCCAGCTCCACGCTTCCGTCGGGAATGCCTGACCAGTAGGGGCTGTTGTTGTTCATGGAATGGGAAAGCTCTACCCATTTATACTTTTTTGCTTCCTTTAATGCGTCCCATAATTTGTACATTTTTATTCTCCTATTCCAGTTCCGTAATATCCTTCACAATACAAAGGTAGAGCCGCTTCGACACACCGGTTATGAGAGAAACTTTTATTCGAAAGAGCACTCATAAAAGTTCCTCTCATGCGCCATGCCCTCCACAGCCCTGTTTGTTCTCCCCACAGTGATGCCCGCCGCAGGAATGGCCGTGGTCATGGCTGTGATGGTCACAGTGTACGTTGGGGTTAAAATCCAGATTTCCGGCCAGATATGCTTTCACAGCGTCATCTGCCATGCCGGATACACCCCCGTACAGCTTGATTCCAGCCTCTGCCAGCGCCATCTGCGCCCCTCCGCCGATTCCGCCGCAGATCAGGATTTCTACACCTGCCTCTGTAAGAAATCCCGATAAAGCTCCGTGGCCCTGGCCGTTGGTGCCCACAATCTCTTCTGCAGCAACTTTTCCGTCCTCAATATCGTAGAGCTTGAACTGCTCCGTATGTCCGAAATGCTGGAAGATTGCTCCATTTTCATAGGTAACTGCGATTCTCATATCATTTTCTCCTTTCCTACTTAACTTGCACATGGTTTTTGCGTTTTCTTTCTATATTTTCTAAAATTTACCCAGAGCTTTTGCAGCCCTTGCGTGCTCGATGTAGAGTCTGCGTATGCCGGGATACTCTCCCAGGCCTTTCATTATACATTCTACCGTAAAGCCTGCTGCCTCGAAACGCCTGCGCCAGGAATCCCTGCCCTCGCCGGACATATCGTGAATGGCGTGATCTCCTGCCACGAACATAAAAGGAGCCAGGAGCACTTTTCCGGGACGGAATTCCGCTACTTTCTCAAGCAGGGTATCCAGGGAAGGATAAGCCTCCACGGTTCCAAGAAACGCGTGGGAATATCCCAGTTCCTTCAGCATACTGTCCAAATCAGCATAGATGGAATTGACTTGGTGAGAGGTTCCGTGTCCCATGAATACCAGTGCCTCCTCTGCCTTTCTATCTTTGAATTCTTCCATTACGGCTTCAATTGCCTGGCGTTGATCCTCTGCAGTTGACAAAAGAGGTTCTCCGAAGACAAGGGACGAAAAAGACTGGGCACAGCTTTCTACATTTTCCTTCATCTGCTCGTTCTCGATCCCATCTACCAGATGGGTAGGCTGGACGATCACATGGGTGACACCGTCTGCGAGCATCTGAGCAACAGCTTCCTTCACCGTAGGAATACGGATTCCGTCGCGGCGCAGAAGCTTTGCGATTATCTTTTTGCTGGTCCATGCCCGGTATACCTTGTAATCAGGAAATGCTTCTGCAAAATCGGCTTCCATCCGGTCAATGGTCTTTGCCCTGGTTTTAGCAAAGCTTGTGCCGAAGCTCACCACAAGAATTGCTTTTTTTTCTGTATCCTGTTTCATGGTTTTCTCCATAGAATACGAGGCTCACGGCTCCTGTCTGTGCGCTTCATTTTCCTTCCTCTGCCTGCGGACAAAGGGAATCATGGACATGGCGGCCTGGGCGCCTTCCCCTACGGCAGTGGAGATCTGCAGAAGTCCGCCGATGCAGTCTCCGGCTGCGTACAAGCCCGGAATGTTGGTTTCCATCCGCTCATTTACCTTGATATTCTGTCCTTCCGTGAAGGCTCCGGCTTTTCTTGCCAGTTCCATGGCCCCGGCGCTTCCCAAGGCTACGAACAGGCCCTCCGCCGCAATCCTGCTTCCGTCCTCAAAGGTGATGCCCTCTACCCGTTCCGTTCCGTCCACAGAACGCAGAGGCTCCCGGATAACCTGGACGCCTTCCGGCACTTCTGTCTTCAATTCCTGGCCGTTGGTCAAAAGCACGGCGGACTTTACAATCGGAAGAATCTGGCTCATCTCGTGAATGGCATAGTCCTCATTTCCAAGGACGGCAACTTCCTTACCCCGGTAAAAAAAGGCATCGCAGACGGCGCAATAGCTGACGCCTCTGCCTTCCAGCTCTTTTAAGCCTTGTATTTTCAAGGTTTTCCGGCCGGTTCCTGTGGCCAGAAGTACGGTCAGCGACTCGTAGGTCCCGTTTTTTCCTTCCAGGATAAAATGGCCGTTCCAGGTGATATGGAAGATCTCATCCTCCACCAGCTCAACGCCCAAGCTCCTGGCCTGATTTTTTGTATTCTCTACCAGCTCGCAGCCGGAAACAGGCTCTGCCATGCCAAAATAATTTTCGATTCGATCCGCTTTCTCCAACGCGCCCCGGTCCTTGCCGATCACAAGGGTTCTAAGGTTTGCCCTGCTGGTATAGAGAGCCGCCGACAAGCCTGCCGGGCCGCTCCCGATCATAACTGCGTCATACATGATACTGCCCCTCTTTCCTCCGATTGCCGTTTACACCCCTATGAGCTCCTTTAAGCTCTCTTTGGACTGCAGGCCGACGGCGCTTCCGGCCATTTTGCCGTCTTTGAACAAAAGAAGGGTAGGAATGTTCATCACTCCGTACTGCTGTGCCAGTCTGCCGTTCGCATCTACATCCAGCTTGGCAAACTTTACGCTGCTGACCTCCTTTGCCAGTTCATCTACAATGGGAGCCTGCATCCGGCAGGGGCCGCACCAGGCCGCCCAGAAATCTACCAATACAGGGATGTCGGACTTCAATACCTCCTGTTCAAAATTCTGCTCTGTTATCTCAATCGGCGCCATAATCATTCTCCTTTCCTTGATCTGCACATCTTTTTGTACATACAGGTATATGCCCCAGGGCACCTTCTCTTTGCCTTCCAGGCAAATTCACCTTGCCCGTAGGGTATTTCCTTAATTTGCACATGGTTTTTGTGTACCGTGGTATATACTTTTTTAAAGGTATTCCCCTTAACTGTTTTATGCGTCAGTCAGAAGGAATACGCTTCTTTTTGATACCTTCTCTCATAGTATACCGCAAATACAAATGTAAAAAAAGCCTTTTTTTACCATTCATGTATCGCCGTTTTTCTCCAAATCTTCTACCCGTGTGCACACCTGCCAAAGAAGCGGCGTGCTGTGGCTCACCGCCAGAAGACCGATGCTCCGCTCCTCCGCCTCCCGAACCAGAAAGCTCCAGATCTGGCTCTGGGTAATGAGATCCAGCATGGTACTGATCTCATCTGCCAATATGAACTGTGTCCGCTCTCCCAGAGCCCTTGCAATGCAGAACCTCTGAAGCTCACCGCCGGACAGCTCTGCCGGATAGCGGTTCAGCCAGTCCGGTTCAATGCCCAGGCCCTCCACGATGCGCTGCTCCAGATGATCGCCTTCTGCCAGAACCTCCTTCATGCGAAGTCTTGGATTCACCACCTGCTCCGGATGCTGCCAGATCATCTGTACCGGACAGTAACCCTTATATGCAGACAAGGGACGCCCGTCCAGAAGAACCTCACCCTTATCCGGCTTCTCATAGCCGGCCACAATCTTGCAGAAGGTTGTCTTGCCAAAGCCGCTGGGGGCAATCAGCCCCACCCGTTCCTCCTGGGTCAGCTTCAAGCTGAAATCATCTAAAATCTGTCTGCTGTCCGTTCCGTAACGGAAGGAAATATGTTTTGCTTCCAGTACCATTTCTGCCTCCATTTATAGCTCCCCAGTCTGCTGTTAAGCATTTTATGCCCTAGAGCAGTCCGCTGAAGCCTTATTCCCCGCGCAGGCACCGGACTTTTCCGCCGCGTACCTCCCGGTAGGGAATCTCGCCTTTACATTTCTCGCAAAAAAGCCCGCACCGAGGCCCGAAGGGGCATCCCTGGGGAAGCTCCTTTACATAGGGCTGTGTCCCGCCGATAAACTGAAATCCATTCTGGGGAAGGGCTCTCCAGAGGGCCTTGGAATAGGGATGCCGCAGGGTCTCCTCCCTGGCAAAATCCTTTACATCCGCATCCTCCACGGTAGTTCCGGCATAGAATACCACCACCCGGTCAGCCACCTCCAGAGCCTGCTCCAGATCATGGGTAATCAGCAGCACACCGGCCCCTTGATCCGCCAGTTCCCGGAAATGGCTCATCACCCGGCGGACCATTTTCATATGAAGACCCGGCGTAGGCTCGTCTGCAATCACCAGACGGGGATTCCCCATCATAGCCGTGGAGACCAAGACACGCCGGTTCATTCCTCCGGACATCTCAAAAGGATAAAGCTCCTGAACCTCCTGCTTCAGATGATATCCCTCAAAAATCCGATTTAGTTTTTCCTTTGATTCCGGATCTTTTTTCCCCTTTCGAATCTGGGGGCCGATTTTCATCAAGGGATCCAGAAATGCCACACTCTGGGGAACAAGAACAATTTCATTTCCCCGAAGCTCTTCCTTCCGCTTCTGGGTCAGCTCCTCACCGTCATAAAGAATGGTTCCGCCAATTGCTCCGTTGTAAGGAAGAATCCCCAGTATTCCATGAGCCAGCAGGCTTTTTCCGGATCCGCTGGAGCCCACCACGGCCACCATTTCGCCTTCATGGACTGTCACATTCAGATCCCGGATCACATCCAGGTCTGTCCGGCCGAAGCCCTTGTCATACTGTTGAAAGGAAATGGACAGGTTTTGTATTTCCAGTATCACTTTTTTCTCATTCATGTTGTGTCCCTTTTATACTTCATTCTATTTCAGCTTTATAAGTCTCTTAAATGCAGAGCAGCATTCCAGCCGTTAAAAATATCCCCGTAAATCCATCCAGCTGCCGGCCGGCTGCCCGTACCGCTACACATGCGCACTCCCCGGATCCAAAAGCTTCCGCAGACTCTCCCCTGCTACATCAAAGAGCGCCACCGTCAGCACCAGCAAAAGCCCTGGAAACAGCGCCAGCCACCATTTTCCCATAGCAAGATACTGCATACTCTCTGAAAGGATCACTCCGATAGCCGGCTGCTCCGGGGACAGGCCGAAGCCCAGAAAAGTTATGCTTGCCTCGTGAAGAATGGCATGGGGAAATAAGAGAATCAATCCCACCAAAAACTGCGGAAACAAATGGGGAACCATATGCTTCCAGGCAATCTGCCAGGGACTAAGCCCCAGCTTTCCTGCCGCCTTAATATAATAAGCCTCTTTAAGCTGCAGGACTTCTCCCCGAATCAGCCTGGCCAGTGAAGTCCAATGTGTCAGGGATACCCCGATCACCACACCCTTAAAGCCTTTGCCGCAGGCATAGGAAATCAATATCAGCAGCAGAATATGGGGAATTCCCATAACCAGATCGATCACCCAGGTCACTACCGAATCCACCGTCCGCCCCATCGTCGCCGAAATAATACCAAGAAGCAAAGCTAAAAGCGCGCTCACTCCCGCCGCCAGAAGCCCGATCCGGATGCTCATAGACAGCCCCGTCAGAGTCCGCACAAACATATCCCGTCCCATCCAGTCCGTCCCAAACAGATATTCCAGACAGGGAGGCCTGTCCTTTCTGGAAAAATCCGTTACCACAGCCGCCTTAAAAAGCACCTGCCCGGCTATGGTAATCAGCACCAGAAAGAGCACCGCCGCCCCAAATAAAAGAACGGTTCTCTGCCTTCCATTTATACGTCTCACAGTCCGGCACCTCCCTTGCGAATCCGGGGATCTACAATTCCATACAAAATATTCGCTGTCAGATTGCCGCCAAATACAATTGCCGCACTAATCACCGTAATCCCAAGAAGCAGAGGCACATCGCTTCCGATTCCTGCCGTCACCGCAGCCTGTCCAAGCCCGGGATAAGAAAAAATCTCCTCCACAAGAACGGAGCCGCCGAAAATCTCACTGATAGAGGCAAACTGCAGGGTCAGCGCCGGAAGAATCACGTTGCGAAAACTATGATTTTTAAAAATGCTCCATCCGTTTTCCCCTCTTGCCCTTGCAAAGAGTACGTAATCACTTTCCATAATATCAATCATTTTTTCTCTGGTGTGGAGGGTTATATTGGAAACGCCCGTAATGCTGAGGGTCAGCGCCGGAAGGATGGCATGGCGGATACGGTCTGCCAGAGTCACTCCTGCGGCCTCCATGCCAATGGGTACGCTTAAGCCCACAGGCAGTACCTTAAGCCACACTGCAAACACCATAAGGAGCACCAGAGCCAGCCAGAAAGCAGGCGTACTGGCAATCACCAGGGAATAGCCCTTGATAATCTTATCCACCCAGGTTCCCTGCTTCATCCCTGCCAGAGCTCCCAGACAGAAGCCCATAACACCGGAAATCACCCAGGCAATGGCAAGAAGCCAGATGGAATTGGCAAATTTCACCGCAATCACTTCTGCCACCGGCCTCCGGTATAACAGGGAAATCCCCATATCTCCCCGGAAAAAGTCTGAAGCCCAGGCCAGGAACCGCTCCACGGGAGGCTGTCCTACGCCCCAGTAGGCGTTAAGCTTTGCAATCTGTTCCTGACTCATGCTTCCTAAGGCCGTCTGCCCTACATTGGCCTGCAAGGGATCTACCGGGGATAGGGACACCAGAAAAAATGCCGCAATGCTGACGCATATAAGAAGTAAGAGCATGCGGACTGCCTGTTTTGTTATAAATATAAAATGATGTTTCACTTGGCCACCTCTATTCCAGTTCCGCAGTACTTGTATCCTGCATCTTTACCAGAAGAATTTCCGGCCACAATACCATGTGTCCGTAAATCCTTCTATGCATGATACAAGTACTGCTGTTTTCCAGTTCCGCAGTACTTGTATCCTGCATCTTAATCACACACATGCAAAGGGGAGCCGCCGAAAACAGCTCCTTCTTTGCATTTTATACCTGTAAGGTATAATGGGTTATAATGGGTTAACTTATTTATCTTTAGCAGTTTCAATTACTGCCACGTCCACTGATCTACATTGTTGACAATCGACCAGCCATGTCCGTGTGGGTGAAGCTTCTGCTCTGCCACTTGCAGATTGTCTCTCGACCAGTAGAGATGGTCGATATTTACAAGCCATATCCAGGGAATATCCCCTTCCTGTGTGATACCGGTGGTTCCGTCCCACTGAGCTTTCTGCCAGAGCTCATAGGATGTGTCAAGATCGCTGGCGGCCAGAGCCTCATCCATATACCGGTCAACAGTTTCATTGGAGTAGGGTGAAAAGCCTGCCAGTCCGTTTTCCAGGGTGTGATAAATGTTATAAAGCTCCATGGGAGAATGTGCTCCCCAGCCCCACATCAGAGGCTCCGCCTGAGCCCGATCATATGCCGTATCCCAGCCCACTCCCTCTATGGTTACTTCTATCCCAAGCGTCCTAAGCTGATTCTGAGTATCCGCCGCCAGGGCCTGCCGCAGAGAATCACTGGCCGGATACAGCAGATTGAAGGCCGCCCGTACCCCCTTCTTTTCCCGGATACCGTCAGAACCCTCCGCCCATCCTGCTTCCTCCAGAATGGCCTTTGCTTCCTCCAGGTTATATTCCACCTCTGCAGTACTGTTGTACCAGGGCATCTTGTCGCAGACACTGTAGGCCGGCGTTCCGTAGCCGTTTACCACATTTTCCAGCATTTCCTGTCTGTTAAGGCCGATGTTAATTGCCCTGCGCACCTCCGGATCGCTGGTAAAATCATTTCCTATGGGATTTCCTTCCGTATCTGTTCCTGCAGGTATTGCCGGAAGGTTAAATCCGCGGTTGTCCACAGACTCAAAAGAAAGAAGCTTATAGCCACTGATGCTCTGATCCGAGTAAGCTGCCGCTGTATAGGCCAGATCTACCTGGCCTGCCACTGCGGCCGCAAAAGCTGCATCCTCCTCCATAAAAACGACCGTAACCTGCTTCATTTTTATCTCTTCTCCGTAATAATCCGGATTGGCCTCAAAGATAATCTGCTGTCCCTTATCCCACTGCTTCATCAGATACCGCCCGGAACCGATGGGATGCTCGCCGTAATCGGGGCCATAGGCGTGTTCCGGTACAATTCCCACAATAGCCATGGTATAAGGCCAGATGGAATAAGCCTGTGACATGCGGAACTCCACCGTGGTATCGTCAAGAGCAGCCGCTTCTTTGAGCATGGTAAAATCATTGACAGAGCTTGCTTCCTTCACCGTATTATAAGTAAATGCAACGTCAGAGGCCGTCAGAGGCTCTCCGTCCGTAAAGGTTACATCATCCCGAATGGTTACCGTCCAGGTCATGCCATCCTCACTTACCTGCATATCCGTGGCCAGATCATATCCTATGGAGAGATCGGGATTCGTAACCGTCAGCGTGCTCTGAATCAGGGGCTCATGCACATGTTCTCCCGCTCCCCACCCGTATGCCGGGTCAAATCCGGCCTCCGGCTCTGAGCTCGGCCCCATAGCCACAATCACCGAATCCCCAGCCTTTGAAGACTCCGTCCCTTGTTCCGTCTGACTCTGGGCCTCCTCCAAAGACGGCTTATTGTTTGTGCCGCAGCCGGTAAACAGGCTCATGCACACTGCTGATGCTGTCATCAATAAAATCCACTTTTTCTTCATGGCGTGTATTCCCTCCCTGTCATATTTGTCTCCTCAATAATCTTGATTATACACATCCGTTAAAACCTTCACAAGCCACCCTGGGGGATATTTTTGCAGTTTTTTAATATTCATGCAAAAACTAAGACAGGCTGCAAAAACCGCCTCTCTCAATATAAAAGCTGAAGGACGGCTTTTGCAGCATGTCTGAAGCAATTTTATTTAATTAACAGCGATATTTGTACGAGGGGATTCTATTGCAAAATGTCGAACCTATCTCTTTTCCAATTCTGCAATCCGGCGCAGAGCTTCTTCGAGTTGTATCGATTTTTGACGCTCACGCTCCTCCAGCTTGTCGGCACGGATTTTTTGTTGTTCTAATTCTTGTTCTAATTCTTGTTTTACCTGTTCTGCCTCCTCCTTCTTCTTTTCTAATTTTTGTTTTGCCTGCTCTGCTTCCTTTTTCTTCTGTTCTAATTCTTCCTGCATCTCATCAATCATCAACTGTACCGTATTCCGGTCCAGTTCTCGCAGTTCTTTTGAAAAAAGTCCCATGATCTCCTCCATATTCCGGAACATCTCATATATCTCTTCATACATGGGCTTAAACTGCGGATAAGCTTGAATCAGCTTCACAATCTCCTCTGGCTCTTCCGCACTGAAAAACATAAGCCATGCATCTAATTTTCCTGTCACATTTTTATTTTGCTGTGTTTTTTTAAAAATGTCAATAGGGATAAACACGTATTTTTGAAGAAGCTCTATCTTGATTCCTGTATCTGACTTCTGTTCTGACCGATGTATGTAATGGTTGGGAAATTTTTGAAATTCTTCGGGACTGGATTCGAATAATACAATATTGTAAACAGATTTTATATTGCGGTAGCTGAACTTTTTTCGCTTTTCACTTCTAACGCGTTTATACTGGCGCAGCAAAAGATCCGCCGAATAACAGGCACTGCGCTGGCCCGGAAATTTATACCCAATCTTCTGGATTTCTACATTCGCCAGGCTTCCATCCTTAAGTTCTACTACAATATCTGTAATCAACAGGGAACTTTCATCAGCAAGACGGGTAGAATCATTTGGAAGCACCATATGGACTTTCACCTGTGTTCCCAGAATAAGTGACAAAAATTCATTTAAGCGTTCCGGTGCGCTCTCAGGATTCATAACCTCTTTAAAAAAAGCGTCATAAAGCACTCTTGGGCCTTTTACTCCCGTACAAAAATTCAAGAATTCTTCTTGCTGTTCTTCTGTCCAGAAATGGAACATGTCCAAAAGCTTCTCGTTTTTATGTATATCCGCCAACACCTCCTTTCTTTCCCGAATCATGGGAAAATACCGTTTTAAATCTGACATAAACCTGCTCCTTCCTTAATTTGTACATATTCTTTGCACATAGAAGTATACCTGCAGGGTATTTACTTGATCTTTACACGTATTTTATACGTTCTTCCCCTATATACCCTTACACCTGCTTATTGAAAGCTTCTCCGAACTGGAGATATTGACACAAGATACTCAGCAAAAGACAATTACTGCCGGAAAATATTTCTCTCCACAAATGTATGCCCTGCGGATACTCCATTTATGCATGTCCCTTCGGGACGGGCGGATTACCTCCGTTAAGGTATATTAACATACATTCCAAAATTTTACAATTCAAAATTGAAATTTTTATACCCTTCACACGTATTTTACATATTTTAACCAGAGACGGACTTATCGCCTTTGCCAGGATATTTCTTGTATCCGGACGGTTCGCGTACATTTTGTTTGCTCTTACCGAGCTTTGAATCTGCTAATATGAAACAACCTGTACGCAAACGTCCGGACAGTGGATATATATTCAGTTCTTTTTCCACGTCTTCTTTTGAAAATTCTCCCTGATAGAGCTTCTGCATACACCTGATAAACTCTTCCTTTATTCTTTTCTCCAGTTCAAAGAGGCTTTCCAGATCAAGATCGGATCCGGATACCTGTTTCAGCAGTCCGTCAAAAAGCGCTTCTGCTTTCTGGGGCTGTATCGTCTCCATATAAGCTGTCAGTTCGGAAAGAATACGCTCCACCGGGAGCTTTTCACTGCACAAGGGCAGCTTCTCATAAAAAAAGAGCCTGTTTACGCCGCCATTCAGCCGGTATTGTACTGCCATATCCGCCTGTCTGCGAATGTCGTAAAAGAGACAGGCGATTCCTTTGATCTCCTGTGAAATTCCTACGGATATATCACAATATTCAAAAAAACGCATTTTCAGCTCTTCAAAAAAGGTCTGCACCACCGCATAAAAATCAATCTCCTCTGAATACTGAACCAGAAGATAGATTCTGGACTCTATGTCCGTGATAACAATGCCGGAAAACAGCTTGCTGAAGGATTTTTCCGAATAATTCACAACCTGCTTTAAAAGGCGCTGATACTGGCTGCCGCTGAACTCTCCCTTGCCGATACACTTCACTGCAATCACACGAAACAGACCGTCTTCCTGAAAGTCCAGGGAATAGCTGTTCATCACTTGAGCTGTATCCTGGTTCCTTAGCCATCCCGGAACCAACAGCACATTGCTTAGAAACTGCTGCTTTAGGAGCTCCTTATTCATGCGCAGCTTATGTTCCGTCTTTTTCTGTGCCTCCCTGTCCTTTGTCTCGTGATCCAGACGGGTAACAATCTGCCTCAGATTATTTTCCAGCTCCTCCTTATTTACCGGCTTTAAAAGATAATTTTCCACATTATATTTCAGCGCCATATGGGCATACTCAAATTCAGCATGTCCGCTCAGAAGCAGAAAAATGCATTTGATATTCTCAGCATTACAGGTTTTTACAATATCCAGACCTGATATCTTCGGCATTCGGATATCGGTAATCACAATATCCGGGCGGCAGGTTCGAACAGCCTCCAGAGCCGCCGCTCCGTCCATGTACTGCCCGATGATCTCAATCCCCATGCTTTCCCAGTCAACCAGCTTCTTTAGCAGCATACAAATATGAATCTCATCATCCGCTATAATTGCTTTGTACATGGCATCCTCCCCCAAGTGAAATTTTGCTGATCTTTAACACACTTTATCGCACTTTGTGTGCTAATGTCAAGAAAAATGCTGAACATTAACACAAAAGAGGAAATGAAGTATGAAAATCTATGATTATGAAGGAAAAAAGAATGTCTGTGGAACCAACATCCGGGAAGCCCGGGTGATCCGGCGGATCTCCCAGACAGAGCTGGCCGCCAGAATGCAGTTAGAAGGAATTCTCCTGGAACGCGACAGTATCAGCCGAATTGAAAACGGCGTCCGTTTTGTCGCCGACTATGAGCTTTTGGCCTTCGCCAAGGTATTAAATGTTGAATTGGAATGGCTGCTGGAAAAAGGGGCTGTCGCAAAATAAGACAGCCCCTCTGACGAAAAAAGACATGGAAAATAAAAATCTGACAGCAGCGCCTAAGCGCTACTTCAATATCACAACTCCTAAAAACCACAATAGATATACATGGGCCGGATAAAAAATGTAGTAAAAATACTTTTTACACTGCCCCCGTTTCCCGTTGCAGGCCAAAAGCAGCGGCAGGGCAATAACCATCATCCACTGAAAATCATTATTCAGCATATGGGTTACATCCAGGATCGGCCGGAAGGAAGCTCCCCAGAGCACAAGCCCCGTGGTGATCTCCATAAAAGCCACCAGCACGTCATTGCCAATCAGCATAAAGAACTTTCCCCAGATTCCAAAAGCTGCATTCAGGAAGAATACCAGGCAAAGGAGCAGATACCCGGCGGTAAGCTTCCCCTTCTCCTCCTTGGTGTAGTAAAAAAGCGCTCCCATCAGAACATACAGGAAGGCTCCCTCGCACATCAGCGCACTGCCGCCCAGAGAAGAAAACAGACTCAAAATCGCATAAGGAACCTCCGCAAGCTCATAAAGAGCCGCCCAAATCAGTGCAAATGCAATCTGCCAGCCCCCGTAAATAAGCCACAGCCGCAGCCGCTTCTTCGGATGCTTCCGCCCGTACTCCAGCACCTCTATAAAAAGCGCCCCCGCAAAAAGAGTGGCAAAAATATTGTTGGTAACTGCCGTCGTCAATCCCGTTTTCTGGACAGCAAAGGATAGAAGCAGATTAACCAAAGCCATCAATACACTGCACATATAGAGGCGTTTAAAATACTGCCTTTTGTCGTGTGTCTTATCGAGACTCCAGGCCATTCCATAAAAAAACAAGGGCGCCGCAAGCCGTCCAATCCACTGAAACCAGATGGGCATCCCCGGTATAAACGCTCCGATATAATTCACTGCCATTGCCAAGAGAGCAATGCGCTTCAACATTGTCACAGACATTCTTCTGAACCCCCAGCCTTTTGTATCTTCTGCCGCGGCACTCTCAAGGCCGCAGCGTACATCTTACTTCTGCCGCAGCATTCTTAGCGCCGCAGCGTACATCCTACACATTTTACAATATTCTTACATAAAAGGAAAGTATTTGTTACAAATATTTAATTTTTCTTAAGAAATAAAACGTAACACTTCTATCTTCCGCATTTCCCATCTGAGGAAAAAAGATTATATCCCACCAGCATCAGCGAAAAAGCCGCCAGAGCACGCACAAACCATCCCTGCACGGGCATAAAAAAGGTAGTCAGTATCCCCACTCCGATCCAGAACATGACAAATCCAAGCAATTGTTTCATAACGGCTCCTGACACAAAAAAGTTCTCACTCTATTATATGCAGAAAAAGGTCCGGCAGATACCTGCCGAACCCTTTCCATATTTCTCCTTTAAGATATGCGGACTTCCCTGCCGCTTCCTACGCATCCGCCTCTTCCTTCTCAATCACATCCACAGCATCCTGAATCGCGTCGGCCACAGGACTGTTCTCCTTCTTGCCGCTGGTAAACTTATTCACAAAATCCGGAACCATATCCAGAATCTTCGTCACCGTATCCTGGTTCTTCACATTCACAAGCTTGGTCACGCCGCCGGAGATCACAAGAATTGCGCTGGGAGAAATCTTTGCGCCCATACCTCCCCCCGCATTCTGCTTCTTATCTCCTGCAAAGGCCCCGGCGCCTACGCCGAAGGTTACGTCAACCAAAGGAAGAATGATGGTATCGCCGACTGTTACGGCATCGCCCACCACGGTCTTTGTGGTAATGAAGCTGTCCATTCCTTTGAACAGAGATTGTACGGTTGTATCAAAATTATTATTCATGGTAAGTCCTCCTGATATAGTTCCGTAATACTCCTTCCCATACACCTTCCTCTAAATCAAGTTCCAGACCAGAATCGCAGGCCTGTTAATCGATCTGTGCAC
The DNA here is from genome assembly GCA_910575725.1 of Clostridia bacterium. Classification (GTDB taxonomy): domain Bacteria; phylum Bacillota; class Clostridia; order Lachnospirales; family Lachnospiraceae; genus Laedolimicola. The sequence continues at coordinate 95,390 of CAJTFE010000015.1, forward strand.
CAGAAAGGATATTACTATAATAAGTTTTACAGTCTCCCTCACAATCCTCCTGTCATTCCCTGCCGCGGAGCTTGTGATATACGTAGAGTACATTTTTATCTCTCCAGAGCCTCCACAGAATCAAGGCCGCTGTCACCAGACGGAAGCCTCCCTTTACAAAAAGCTCTCCCTCCAGAATACTCTGTTCGAAATCCGGGTATACCTTAACATTATCCTTAAAAACCGGATAGAATATACTGATACCGCCCAGAATCTCTCCTGTCAGAGCCGGATCCTCCATACCGAAACGAAGCTCTCCTTGTATCTTTTTTGGAAGCAGCCTGGCAAGAAGAAGCTTTCCCTCCTCCATACAGTGGGAAAAAGCCTTCTTTGTCCGCTCATCCATTAGAAATTCCTTTGTATCCCGGTATTTCTGAACGCCTTTCCTTATTTTAACACAAAAACGCCGGAATGTATATTTGAGATTTCTAATTTTTTCCCAGATTCCGAAAATCTTAAGAAAAAAGGCTTTTATTTTCTTCCAGATACGCACTGCCAGGCTGTCACGCTTCCCGGCGCTGTCCGGAGGCTTCTTATCCTCCCGCAGCCTGTCCGTATCCTCTTTCCTCATCGGAAGACACATTTCGTCTTTCCCGTTCTGCTCACTGGAACTCTTCTTTGTCTCTTCTTTGTCAGCCGTCTCCTCTTCTTCCGCCTTTAGAATCTGCTCCCCGCCTTCCACAGCCGCCTCTTCCGTATCCTGGAACAGCTCCTCTGCCGCCTCCTTAAGCTCCTCCTCATCCTCCGCAAAATTTTTAACGGTAATTCCGAAAACCTTGATTTTCCCGGTAAAAACGCCTTCCCGGAAGCTTAAAGGGACGCTTACCATATGCAGCAGCCACGTTACCTTGGCCGCCGCCTCAAAATCCCCCTCCATGCGAAGCCTCCCCCGGTAACGGATCGGCACAAAGAGCAGCAGAAGCAGGATCAGAAGCAACAGCCCAAGAAGAGCTGCCAGAATGATACCAATTATTTTCAAAATAAATAGAAATACATGCAGCATCCAATTCTCCCGTTTTTGATTTCTTCGTTTACTTCAGATCTTTTTCGCTCTCTAAAAGCAGCGCTTCCCCAAAATATTCCCTTACCCCAAAGCCGCCTGTTTCCCGGTAAATATCCTCCACCATCCGCTGTGTCATTTCCAATGCCTCCTCATAGCCGGAGGCAATTCCCACAACAAAGGGATCCTGGCTGTAAAAGCCCGGCTGCTTCAAATGAGCCGCATGAAAAATATCAAAGAGATTCTGTTCGTTGGAGGCCAGAGAAATAAAATAAATACTGACCATTCCAATCCCTCTCTCCGCCTTGCGGATAATCTTGTCCTTTTTTCCGGCTGTCTTTTCGCTTAAGTAAAGTTCCTTCGCCCATCTCATATAGATAGCCGCCTTTCCCTGTCGGATTCCCGGGATTTTGGGCAGGTATGCAAAAAGAATCCGCCCTTCCAGAAATTATTTCCCAAAATAGCACGAAAGGAACACCGCAAAAGGAAAAAACAGGATTTATTTTGCGGCATTCCCTTAAAAATACTTTTTATTTCCCCAAAGATTACTCTTCTTCAAATCCAGATACTCATTATAAGCGCGCTCCAATATCTGCTTCTCGTTGGAAAATTTCAGCAGATGGTACGCCTCGTGGAACTTATAATAACCCGAATCTACAAAATACTCTTCGCGCTGTGGTTTACTGTAATAATTATCCGCCATCATCAGATACCAGTGGACATCCTTCTCCACCGTATCCTCCGGCACTGAAAAAGAATACTGGCTTTTTCCGATGTACTTAATAATGGAAGCCACTACACCCGTCTCCTCACGCACCTCCCGAACCGCCGTATCCTTGAATTCCTCTCCCGGTTCTACAGTTCCTTTAGGAAGTACCCAGCCCTCGTACCGATTCTTATAATTCTTGTACAAAAGCAGTATCTTCCCCCGAAATATCACCACACCGCCACAACTGGTTGCCTCAATCATTGCAAAACCTCCCTGCCTGGTGTGTCCCTTAGACTGGTAACAGTATAACTCTTTTTGAGAAGTTTGACAAGACCCCTGCTGGAAAAGAAATAAAGGTACATGTTATTGATTTTTTACCCCTTTTATGTCATCATTAGATTACCCAGTAAAAAGCTCAGCCGTTCTTTTCCGGCGGCGTCCGCCTATCAAAATCAAGAGAGGTAATTCCATGATAAAAGCTATCTTTTTCGATATTGACGGAACCTTATATTCCCACAGAGACCACCGGATTCCGGAAAGCGCCTTATGGGCTTTAGAGGCACTTAGGAAGCAAGGCGTTCTTTTGTTTCTATCCACCGGAAGGCATATGATTATGATTGAGCATCTTCTGGGAAACCAGATCCCCTTTGACGGTTATGTCTCTCTCACCGGGCAGATCTGCCTCGACCGTGAGAAGCGGATTTTTTACAAAAATCCCATCTGCCGGGAGGATACGGAAAAAATTGCAGCCTTTTTTAACAAGAAAACAGTTCCTCTTACCTTAATGGAGGAAAACCGCCGCTATATCAATTTTACCAGCCAGGCCTCTGGGGATGCCCTAAAACGCCTCTCCTCCTTCTCGCCGCCTGTGGAGGCCTACCAGGGAGGAGAACTCTACCAGGTTTCCGGTTTTCTCTGTGAAGAGGCCGCAAAAGAACTTCTCTCCCCTCTTACAAACTGTAAATATACCAGCTGGGATGACGGAGCAATTGATATTATCTCGGCAGACAGCGGAAAGACGGTCGGCATCCAGAAGCTTTTAGAGCATTACTGCCTAAGTCCGGACAGCATTATGGCCTTCGGCGACGGTGACAATGATGCCGACATGCTGGAATTCGCCCAGATCGGCGTAGCCATGGGAAATGGTTCCCAAAAAGCAAAGGAAGCCGCCGGCTACGTCACCACAGACATAGACGACGACGGAATCGCCAATGCATTGAAGCATTTTCATCTGCTTCCTGCTTCTTTCTCATAAAGAAAATCCGCTGCAAAATCCATATACAGGCTTTTGAGAGCATTCCCAAAAGCCTGTCAAAATCAATCCTTATTCTGTTTTTCAAACTCAAGAGCCTTCTTTTTTATCAATTTATATTCTAAATATGCTGTAAATATAAGCACTCCTGACAGAAACAACGCCAACATAAATTCCACACGCAGGAACAAAACCATAACTGCCAAAACCAAAAGCCAAAGGGTATGAATATATCTATCTAATCTTTCCAGAGGGTTAAGCTGCGTCCAAAATATTTTTTTCATACTCATTTTCCCCCTTCATTTTCCAATTTATGGCCTAACCGGATCAAACCATATGATACTGAAACGCTGCCTCCACATTTCAATCACGCCCACTCTTTATCCTTATATTAACATTATATTATATATTTCCTAAAATAAAAGACTTAAAAATTTTGTTAATTTACGTTATACTAAAACATATGAGCTTTAAATTTTATTCCTTCTCTCACATGCCACTCCGATTTCTGTCTCTTTTGCAGAGGCAAATCCATTTCCCAGACCGCTAATCACAAAAAAACCAGTGGCAAGACCAGCCGTTACAGCCTTTGCCACCGGTTTCTTTTTATCATCTATCTCTGTCCGCCACAGGCGCCCTACAGACTCAGCTCCTTCCCCCCATTCATCTTGTTAAACAACAGCAGCGACGCCACTGTCAGCAAAGTCAGTATGGTAGACAAAGCCGCAGCCGTCCCGTAATTGCCCCGGATAACCTCCGTATAGATAGCCACCGTCAAGGTCTTCGTCCGGCCTGTATACAGGATAATGGCTGTAGAGAGCTCACTGATCATCGTCACCCAGCTCAAAATCGCCCCCGACACAATTCCAGCCTGCATCATAGGAACCGTAATGCGGAAAAATGCCTTCATTAGATCAATAATAATCTGATAGGTAATTTCCCTAACAGTAGTTATACCCTTTTCATAGGCAAATTGAAATTGGTTGTTACTACAAGGAGCACTTTTTTGATTCTCGGCATAGTTAATGGTTCAGATACTGTTTCGTGAATAATTCAGGTTTATTAACCACAATTCTTTTATGTATTTATTTGAACAGTAGTTTAACTAAATATTATCGTAAGCGTCAAATCCTTCGCTCCCTATAAATTGAAGCGCCGCTTATTTGCGGCGCTTACTGTAGCAGTCAGCTGGAAGTGTCTTTGACCACGGCATGAGCG
>CAJTFE010000016.1 GCA_910575725.1 Clostridia bacterium
TAGGTGTTGTGTCTATATTCATTTTTTCGAAGCCACCACATGATGGCTTGTTTGTGGCGCAATTCACTTTCTCTCTAACCGCTACCTCTCAGTTTCAAACTTATTCTCCAATAATTCTATTTATGTTCTTCCACTCTCAGTTCAAGATTTCCTTCTGCATCCACCCAACCGATTATTCTGGCTGGTACTCCTGCCACTAAAGCATAATCCGGCACGTCTTTTGTGACAACAGCTCCGGCCGCAACCATAGCCCACCGCCCAATTGTATTCCCACAGACAATTGTTGCATTTGCACCAATGCTTGCACCTTCTTTTACCAAAGTCTTTTTATAATTTTCCCTACCCTTCGGATAGCCGGCCCGAGGTGTCAGATCGTTGGTAAAAACACAGGACGGCCCACAGAATACATCGTCTTCAATTTCTACTCCCTCATAAATGGACACATTATTCTGAATCTTCACACCGTTTCCAATATATACGTTATTTGAAATATTTACGTTTTGCCCTAAAGAACAATTCTTTCCGATTCTGGCTCCTTTTTGTATATGACAAAAATGCCAGATTTTCGTTCCCTCGCCAACCAAAACATCCTCGTCTATATAACTGCTTTCATGAATAAAACAGTTCTTTAATAATTGGTTATCCTTTTGGGGAAAACCGCTGCTTTTTATCCCTTCACTTAACAGCAATTGCTGTTCCTCCCTAATTTTACAATCTCATTCCGCCATTCACTTCGATAACAGTTCCCGTAATATAGGATGCATCGTCCGAAGCCAGAAAAGCGATTACCCCTGCTACTTCCTCCGGCTGTCCCAAACGTTTCAGCATAGTCTGTCCTGCAAAGGTTTCCAGCAGATGCTCCGGAACGGTTTTTACCATATCTGTAAGGATATAGCCTGGTGCTGCTACATTTACTCTGACCGGCACTCCTTTTCTGGCAAATTCCTTTGCCCAGGATTTACTCATACCTATAATTCCGGCTTTGGATGCTGCGTAATTTGCCTGGCCAATGTTCCCAAACTGTCCCACAACACTGCCTACTGTAATTATAGAACCTCCGCCCTGTATCTCCATCTGCGGACCGATATGCTTTACAATATTAAATGTTCCCTTAAGATTTGTGCGGATTACAGTATCAAATGCCTCTCCGTCCATCTTGACAGTGAGCCCGTCCTTTGTAATACCTGCATCTGCAACCAGAACATCTATTCTCCCGTGTTTATCCAAGATATCTTTTACAAGCCTTTGACAAGAGCTCTCGTCTGTTACATCCAAAAAGCGATATTCAATATTTTCTACAGGAAACTCCCTTTCATGTCTGGCACACGCATAAACATAAGCCCCTTCCTGCTGCATTCTGAGTGCACAGGCATAGCCAATTCCCGATGTACCTCCAGTTATTACAGCTATCTTACCCTTAAGCAACCTCTTTCACTCCCTTCAGCATTAATGCAGCCCCCATTCCACCGCCTATGCACAACGAAGCGATCCCGCATTTTTCTGGGCTTTTTTTGAGGATGTGTGCAAGTGTAGTAGTAATTCTGGCTCCGGTAGCACCCAGGGGATGTCCCAGGCCCAATCCAGAACCATAAATATTGCTCCGCTTTATGATATTCTCCATCGAATCTGAAAACTCTTCAGCCAACAGCTTATAACAGCCTAATACCTGTGCTGCAAATGCCTCATTGATCTCAAAATTAGCAATATCCTTAAAGTCCGTTCCTGTCTTTGCAAGCAGCGCCTTGATTGCATAATAGGGGCCAAGCCCCATCAATCGGGGCTCACACCCTGTTACAGCTCCGTCAATCACTTCCGCCAAAGGAAGAATTTTTTTCTCTTGACAGTATTCTTCTGATGCCAGCAGCATAAATGAAGCTCCATCATTAATTCCCGAAGTATTCCCGGCTGTAATAGTTCCTGTACCGTCTTTCAGAAATGTCGGCTTTAAAATCTCCAGTTTTTCCGGAGTACTCTGCCTGTTCGGAAATTCATCTGTCTCAAATACATACTCCCTGCCTCTATAGTCATGTAAGGTTACAGGTACAATCTCATCCTTAAATACACCTGAATCTACTGCTGAAATCGCTCTCTGCTGGGACAAATAAGCGTATTCATCCTGCTCTTTTCTGTTAATCTTACATTCCTTTGCAACATTTTCTGCTGTGATCCCCATATGCTCCCCGCTAAAAGCATCCAGTAAGCCGTCATGGGTCATCAAATCTATCATCGAAAAATCGCCGAACTTCTTTCCAAGCCTGATATAACTGTTTGTCGCATATGGGATATTAGACATAAATTCAAATCCCCCACAGAGTACCACCCGGGCTCCACATCGGATTTCCCTAACTCCATTTAAGACTGCCTGCATTCCGGAACCACAGACCATATTCAGTGAGTATGCCGGCGTAGTAATCGGAATTCCAGACAATACTGCTATTTTTCTTGCAATCCCTTGTCCTGCGCCTGCCGAGATCACATTTCCCACAATAACGCTTTCTACATCAGATAACTGTTCCTTTTCAAATCCGCTTTTGATAAGCTGGACACATACCTCTGCCGGATCTGCCTCATAAAGAGACCCTAAAAATTTTCCTATTGCTGTCCTTTTTGCCTCAATAATAAAAATTCTGCTCAAACATTTTCCTCCTTAATTGTCCCGTATGATCAAACTGCTTACGAAAACTCTCCTGCCATTTCAGCAGAAGAGAAATTTTCCATGGGAAGCAACACCGGCCTTCCCTCTTTCTGGCTTTTGTATACTGCCAGCACAAGTTCAAGCGCATTCCTTCCTGCTGCTGCATCCACATAGGGCTTTCTGTCTTGCTCTATAGCCTTTATCATGTCTGCATACAAACTGCTATGTCCATTCCCATACACATTACTAGTTGCCTCCTCCAGTCCTTTATTTCTGAGGTCAGCATTTGTTTCATCAGCAAACTGCCATACATCTATATTGTTGGTTGAAGTTCCGCCAAGCTTAACCGTCCCGTTTTCGCCAAATAGATACAGCGTTTCCTCCAGATTGCAGGGATACACATTCGTAGTTCCTTCAATGGTTGCAATTGCTCCGTTTTTAAATTTTACAACTGCCATCCCTATATCCTCTGCTTCTAGATAATTATGAAGCTGCTGTCTGGTCTGTCCGTATACCTCTTCCACCTCATCTCCCATCATCCACCGAAGCAGATCAATTCCATGGATACATTGATTCATTAACGCTCCGCCATCGGAAGCCCATTTTCCTCTCCATGAAGCCTGCGCATAATAATTTTCACTCCGATTCCAGCGTACATGAACAGAACCATGAGACAGTTTCCCAAATCTCCCTGTCTCCAGGGCCTTGCGCATTTCCTGCACCGCAACGTTAAAGCGGTTCTGATGGCAGGCACACACTTTTATTCCTTTTTCCTCTGACCGCCTGACAATCTCGTCCGCATCCTGTATACTCATAGCAATCGGTTTTTCAATGATGCAGTTAATGCCATGATCAATGCAATATAAAGCGATCTCTGCATGAACACCGCTTTCCGTTGCAATTGCTGCCAGTTCCAACTCATTTTCTTCAATCATTTTTTTATAATCCGTATACCGGTGGATTGTAAGGTTCTCTTCCAGTTCATGCTTTGCAAGCAGCTTTTCAATCTGTTCTTCCTGTACATCGCAGGCAGCTATAAACTCCAGCTTATTATTAAGTGCCGCTTTTACATGATTTGTTGCAATGCGGCCACATCCAATCAATGCATATTTCATACAATTTTACTCTCCTGGTATTATAATACTTCTTTAGAAATCCTCTTTTTTCCTGTCTCTTAGCACTTTGGCCGGGACACCGGCTGCCACCTTCCCGGAAGCTACCGGCTTCGTTACAACGGCTCCCATTCCAAGAAAAGCCCGATTTTCTACCTCAATCTGATTCTTGACAATTACTCCCGGCGCAAGATAAGCTCCCCTTCTGATTTTTGCACTTCCGGCTATCACGGAGCCTGCTGTAATAACACAGTTATCTTCAATGCAAACGTTATGGGCAATATGGCATAGGTTATCAATTTTTACGTGATTCCCAATCCTGGTATCCTCAAGGCACCCCCGATCAATGCAGGTATTTGCGCCGATTTCTACATATTCTCCAATCACTACTCCCTTAAAATGGGGAACCTTCTGTAATGTTCCCCGCTCTCTGTAATACCCGAATCCGTCTGTCCCTATCACAGTTCCCGAAAATATCTCGCTTCCTTTTCCGATACAGCACTTTCCCTCAATTACTACATTTGCATGAATATATACATCCTCTGCAATCTCAACCTCTTCTCCCACATAGCATAAGGGGCCAATGTTTACGTTTTTTCCGATTTTATCTGTACAAACGACTGCGCTCCTGTCTATTGTCCGCTTCTGCTCTTTTTGAAAAAAGTGTTTTAAAATACTGAAATAAACTTCTTTTGGATTCGGAGTTATAATGCAGTTTTCCATATCGTCTGTTTTCTCTGTGCAGACTACCAGAATATTTTGGTGTTTCTGCAGTCTTTTTTTTGCATCCTCTGTAAGATATTCCTTGTTTTTGATCCAGATAATGCTGTGATCATCCATTTTTTGTATATCAGAAAATGAATCTATTTCAACAGACCTCCCTTGATATACTGCCTCTTTTTTCTCTGCCTCTAAAAAATGTAATATTTCCTGTATTCCCATCTGTGTCCTTTCCCAGCCTATAAAATATCTGAAAGTCCTGTGAAATTTTCTTCAAGTATCTGATATCGATCCTTTTTGGCCTCTTCCAGAAAATCTTTCAATCGCTCTTTTATCCCACAGGCCTGTTCTTTGTACCAGAAGGCATGGGTTAATATCTGCATTCTGGGATATTGTTTCTCTTTCACATATTTCATTACATCTTCCCGCCATTTCATCCGGGAATCCGATACATATTTAAAATTCTGAAAAAACTCCTTTGAATAACTGTTTATCATCCCAGGAATCTTAAGCTCTTTCTCCAGAATCTCTTTTGACGGCCTATGCATCGATACGACAGAGATGCGTCTTTGACAGGTCTGCTCAAGCAGCTCCTTTTCTGCCAGAATATGCCCAATCATATCCTCCCATCCCTTACACTTCTCATACACAGTTTCATCAAAATGAAGGCCTATCTCGTGTCCGTACCCAATCAGTTCCTGTATCCTGTTCCTGACATTACGAGAAAAAATATTATAAAAATCACTGGATACTAACACAAAATATGTGGATGCTGCTCCCAGCTCTTTCTCCATTTTTGCAAACTTTACTGCCCTTTCTATGGAATAATCAATATCATGCCTTAATATGCAGGGATTCTCTGTATTCTGATAATTATGATAATCTGTAATTGTATACCCACTCTTCCCTATGACATGCAGTAAATCTGCGTATGCATCATAAGTAAAATTCATTCATCTTCTCCTCCGTATTCATAACCGTCCGGATTTTCCCTGTAAAACAGAATTGCCGGATGAAAGCTTAATTCCCTTCCCATCCTGCTTTCTCTACAAAACTTCTATATTTTCTCTGTTCTCAATCGCTTTCATTGCATTTTTTGTATCAAAAATTACTTTTGCATGTTTTTGCAGCATCACGTAATCCACATTGGAATGTGCTGATGTAATTATCAGCAGTTCATATTCCTCTACCTGCTCCGGAGAAATCTCAGTCATTCCTTCTACTGTCTTGCCATGATATCTATACTTAGGAATCCAGGGATCATAGTAGGAAACCTCTGCACCGGAAGCTTTCAGAAGCTCAATTACTTCCAGGGCCGGACTCTCTCGGTAATCGTCAATATCCTGTTTGTAAGCTACGCCAACAACCAATATCTTTGCACCCTTAAGGGATTTTTCAAAACGGTTCAGAAGCTTCGCCGCACGGTCCACGCAATATTCCGGCATTCTGTCATTGATCATCATAGAACTTTCAATCATAGATGTGTGGAAACCATATTCCCGGGCCTTCCAGGAAAGATAATATGGATCCAACGGAATACAATGTCCTCCCAGACCTGGCCCCGGATAGAACGCCTGGAATCCATAGGGTTTTGTTTTAGCCGCATCAATCACTTCCCAAATGCTTATCCCCATACGCTCACACAGCATGGCTAACTCATTCACAAGGCCAATATTAATATTCCGGTAAGTATTTTCGAGAATCTTTTCCATCTCTGCTACAGCCGGTGATGATACCTCTGCCACATCTCCGTCCAGCACTGCACGATACATGGCGGCTATAACTTCTGTCGCATCCTTTCCGACTCCTCCGACTACTTTTGGCGTATTCTTTGTTTTATAAATTAGATTTCCCGGATCTACCCGTTCTGGAGAAAATCCAAGATAAAAATCCTCCCCACATTTCAGTCCTGACCCCTGCTCCAGAATTGGTTTCACCAGTTCTTCTGTAGTTCCTGGATATGTGGTAGATTCCAGCACTATAATGGTTTCTTTTGTAAAATATTTCGAAATAGCTTCTGTGGAAGCTCTCACATAACTGATATCCGGCTGCTGATGTTTATCTAAAGGCGTCGGCACGCATATCGCTATAAAATCAACATCCTTTACAAAAGAAAAATCGGTTGTCGCAGTCAACATTCCTGCTCCAACCAATTTTTTTAAATCCTTGTCCACTACATCGCCGATGTAATTGTGTCCGTCGTTAACCATCTTTACTTTTTCTTCCTGTACATCAAAACCGATAGTTTTAAAACCTGCTTTTGCTTTTTCCACTGCTAACGGCAGTCCTACATAACCAAGTCCGACGACCCCTACCTTAATTTCTTTATTCTTTATTTTTTTCAATAACTTTTCTTTCACCATGGTTTCCCTGTCCTTATCCTGCAAACAATTTTTCAAACTGCTCTGCCAAAGTTGTATAATTATAGTATTTAAGAACTGCTTCCTTTCCCCTTCGTCCCATTTCGTTCCGCTCATCTTTTGATACACTATATAGCTGTTCGATAACCTTCTGTATTTCAGATGCCTTTCCGCTCCTTATCACAGTCCCACATTCAAATGTCTCTACCGGACATTTCGGGGCGTCAATCGCGCATATAACCGGTCTTCCCGCCATCATTGCATCATACATTTTATTCGGACTGATTCCAAAACGATACAAAGGCGATTTAAGTCCTCCTATATAACTGCAGTCAAAATGTCTTATTAAATCTCCTATGCTTGCTTTTCCTACCGGATCAAGAAAAATAACATTTTCTATTCTTTCATCCTGTACTCTTCTTATAAGCTGAGGCTTTTCAACACCATTTCCTACAAGGACAAATTTTATACCAGGAATTGAAATTCCTTTCGCTGTATCCAGTAAAAGATCCAATGCATTTGAGAGGGCATGTCCTCCAAAATATCCTACGATAAAATTCCCGTCTTCTTTAAGCCTGTTCAAGATCTTCTGATGTTTCTCCGGAATCTTTTCCTGTTTTTCCCATTCGTTTAATACAATTCCGTTCTGAATATTCACAAACTTCTCTGCCTTCATCCCATGCTTCACCATATATTCCTTTGCACAGGGCAGTATGGAAACAATATAATCTGATTTCCTGTAAGCGGAATTCTCTCCAAGCTGCATAAGTATTACAAATGGATTGTATTTTTTCATTCCTCCCAGCTCGATTAAGGTTGCCGGCCACATATCATGCACTTCATGTATCAGTCTTGCGCCGGTTAATTTCGCAATTCTTTGTCCCACAAAGGTATCCAGCGGATAGGTAGATGATGTAATGACCACATCCGGTTTTATGCTGTTTGCAATTCTCTCTGCATTCACCCAAAGCTTGTACACAAACCGGAACATAGTTCCTGCACGTTTTACACCATTTCCTTCATAACGCCCTGTCTTTACCCAGCAGTACTGTATTCCGTCAATAACTTCTTTCTGGAAGTCTTTCTTCACTTCTGGATTCTTTACACGCAGATGTGAATAGTCTCCGGATACAATCGTTACCCGGTGTCCCATCTTAATCCACTCTCTGGCAAAATAATAGGGACGGAACTCCATCCCCATCTCTGTAGAACCAGCGTAATGATTAATCAGTAATATATTCATCCTTCTTATTCCTCTGTCATCTTAAACACACTTATTCATTTTCCGTCTTAAAATTGACTGTATATATACATAGGTGCCTGTGATATATCTGCTTGTAATAAATACAACAATATCACTATACAGATAGTTATTCTCTCCACAAAGAAAAGACTGTCATAAACATAACCTCAATTTCTTTAAAAAACCCAACCCCCTCTATCCCCCTAAGATTCCACTCCATCTTCTTAGGCAGAATCTCTTCTATATAAATCCTCTCCGGATCTTCTGCGTTATCCAGCAGCTTCCCCTCATCCTTATAATATATAGAAGCAAGGCTTGTAATCCCCGCCGGCAGAAGCAGCGTCGCCCTCATCTCCGGCGTATACGCCTTCACATACTTAGGCACCTCCGGCCTCACCCCCACAAAAGTCATATTCCCCTGGAGCACATCGATAAGCTGTGGCAGTTCATCCAGCCTCTTATCCCGGATTAACCTGCCCGCTCTTGTGATCCTGCTGTCGTCTCCTGCCGTCACCAGACTTCCCTTCTCATCCGCCCTGTCTATCATGGAGCGGAACTTGTGAATCCGGAATTTCCTCCCATACTGGGTCACCCTGACCTGCCGGTAAAATACCGGGCCCTTTGAATCTGCTTTTATGACAATTGCAAGAATCAAAAATAACGGTGAAAGTAAAAAAAGCAGTATGGCTGATACCGCAATATCAAACATACGCTTTAATAGAAGGCTGTTCTTTTTTCTGTACAATATATCATAATACTTCCTTACCTCTTTCACCTGCATATACTGCGGCAGCTCTTCCCATTTTCTCAAAGTCATTCTCCCATTTTCACCTTTCCCGAAACCTTTTCCTGGGCTTAAGCCTATTTGGGGGATTTCAGATACCCAGCCAGGATACTGCTGTACTTCTCCAGCACATACTCCGCCTCTTCATCCGTCAGCTTCGTATGCAGCGGCAGTGTTATCTCATTCTCAAACAGCTTATAACTGTTGGGGTAATCCTCGATCAGAAAGCCCAGCCTCTTATATGCCGTATGCATAGGCAGCGGCTTGTAATGGACATTTGCCGCAACCCCCTCTTCTGCCAGCTTTTCTATGATTTCCTGCCGCTCCCTAAGGCCTATGTGCGGAATCCGGGTCATGTAGAGGTGGCCGGAGGATGTATGCTCTTCTGTAAAATGCGGTAATACCTCCACCCCAAGCGGCTTTAATACGGAATCATACCGGCTGATAAGCTCCCTGCGCCTCCTAAGCATATCCGGATACCTTTCAAACTGGGCTATCCCCATGGCGCCCATAATGTCCGTCATATTGCATTTATACCAGGGCCCCACAATGTCGTATTCCCATGACCCGAGCTTTGTCTTGGCAAGAGCGTCCTTGCTCTGTCCGTGGAGGGAAAACAGCTGCAGCCGGTGATATATTTCTTCCGCATCCCTGTCCTTCAGCTTCCAGGCCAGAGCTCCCCCCTCAGCCGTTGTAAAGTTCTTGACTGCATGGAAGCTGAAATTGGTGAAATCTGCAATGGATCCAATGGTTCTTCCTTTATAAGAGGCCCCCAGGGCATGGGCTGCATCCTCCACTACGGCCACGCGCCCGATTGCTTTCTGAAGCTTGTTGGACGGATGGAAAAGCCCTTTCTTTCTCTCCAGGATTTCAAATATCCTGTCATAGTCGCAGGGGATTCCGCCCAGATCCACGGGAATGACCGCCTTGGTATGCTCATTCACAGCCCTCTCCAGGGCGTCATAATCCATTTCCACGCTCCCTTCCCGGCAGTCCACCAGCACAGGCTTTGCGCCCACATGGCAGATTACCGAGGCGGATGCCGTGTAGGTGTAAGCACAGGTAATGACCTCATCCTCTTCGCTGCCGTATATCCCGTCTATGCCGCAGGAATCCTTTCCGATTCCAAGAAGCCGCAGGCTCATTTCCCCGGCTGCGGTCTGGCTGTTCAGACAGACGCAGCCGTCTGCCCCGGTATAGTCTGTCAGCAGTGCCTCCAAGGCTTTTACCTTCGGCCCGGTTGTAATCCAGCCGGAGCGGAGCGTGTCTGTAACCTCCCTGATTTCTTCTTCTGAAATGTCCGGTGGCGAAAATGAAATATTTATTTTTTTCTCTGCTGTTTCACTGTTCCTGTTAAGTTCCATTGCTTTCCCCTTAATCTATCCTAATAATGCTTCAGACAGCTCCTGCCTGTTTTCCATATTCCTCTAATCCCCTTTCAGCCGGATCCCCATCAGAATCTCCCGGCTCCTTCCAAACAGATGCACCCGGATAACCACATACCGCAGGCGGATCCGTTTTTTTACCACTTGATCCAGATATTTCTTCAGAGGCATTCCGCAGGCTGTGATATTCCCCTGCCCGTCTGTTTCTACTGGAGAAAGGCGCACCGTATGCTCCTTATCCCCATTAAGCAGCTCCTTTAAAAATTCCTCTTCCTCCGGTGAAACGGGATGAAATTCTTCTTCCTCTTTTCCCAGTATCTTTGTATAGGAAGAAACCCGTTTCAGCTGCTGGTACAGTTCCTTTGGATGCTGTGTGCTTATAAATACATATCCAGGAAACAACCGCTCCACATGAACCCGGCAGCTTCCCTGGATGCGCCAGACCGCTTCCCGTTTCAGCAGGAAACATTCTTCATAAATGTCTGCATCCACCGTCTTTCGTATTTCCTTTGCGGCCTCTTCTTCATTTCCGGTGATCGTCTGTACAGCGTACCACATACTTCTGCTCCTCCCGTTATCCCTTTCCCGTAAGCTCCAAAAGTCCCTGCGTATCTCCTGTCAGATAAACTCTGCGGCTGCCAAAAGATACTTCACGGTATACTGGCAGGATATGAAAATGGGTATGCTTCGCCATTTTGCGGCCCATACCCCAAATAAAATCTTCTTCCTTTATAACGCACTTCTGCCTGCTCCGCAGTCTGAAACTGTAGAACAGGTATGATGCTTTTTCTAGCTCTTCGCCACAATCTCCAATCCCACCTGCATCTCTCGCAACCGCCCCACAGAGGGCATCCCCACCCGGGCAATCCTTTTGTGGCGGTCAATCTTCCGGATGAGATTCTCCCGTCCTCTCAAAGGCCCTTCCGTCACAACAGTCTGTCCGTCCCGGATATATCCCCTGGACATCCGTGAATGATGGCCTGATCCGCAGAGCATCCGCAGAAGCTTCTCCTCCTCCGGCTCCACCTTCACCAGTTTCCCGTCATTTTCAAACACAGAAAGCACCTGGGAATACTGCCTCAGTTCTTCCCGAAGCTTGTCCTCATTCCTGCTTTCCAGAAACAAATAGTGGGGAAACAATAGCTGGCGTTCCAGATGCCACATACCACCATAACGGCGCATGCGATCGTAGGTGAACACAAAAGCATCCTCCAGAGCCTCCCTGGTCAAACGCTGCTTACATACGCCCAGCAGTTCCTCTTCCTTTTGATTGGGACAGTAAAGTACATACCAGATAGCAAAGACCCCTTTCTGTGCTTCCCGGTTTCTTCTACAAAATATAGGAACCGTTCAGCGCCTGCATTTTTCGTAGAGTAACCTGCTCTACGAAATTTCCAGGGGATTCTTTTTGTTTTTTTACATATTTTGGTATCTCTTTGGAATAATCAAAAGAAAAAACCTGTTATTCTTCAAACGTCTTTGTTAAATAATGGAAATTAAAGAATATCTGAACAAAGAATCTCACGAAAAAATATAATTTATATTGAAAATAATCTTAGATCTGGTTATAATAATAAACATTGAACACAAGAAACAATATTTTCGCTTCGTAGAGCAGGTTACTCTACGAAGTTTTTTGCTTTATTCTAAAACAAAGCCCGGAAATCTACATCGACATTTCCGGGCTCTCGAATCACATTCCCCCAGCCAGCTCTTTCACCACTTCCCCGGCTATAACCAGCCCGGCCGCCGAGGGAACAAAGGCCACGCTGCCCGGAATATCCCTGCGTCCTGCGCAAATCTCCCCCTCTTCCGGCAGGCTTCTGTCCTCCGCAGCTCCATCCTCTGCTTCCTTATAAACAGGCTTTCTCGGCTCCTCCTCTGAGTACACGACCTTAAGCTTCTTCACCCCTCGTTTTTTCAGCTCCCGTCTCATCACCTTTGCCAGAGGGCACATCTTTGTCTCATAGATATCGGCCGCCCGGAAGCCGCCTGCTTCCAGCTTATTCCCTGCACCCATAGAACTGATGACCGGAACGCCTGCTTTTTGCGCCTTAAGAATAATCTCAATCTTTGCCGTGACGGTATCTACGGCATCCACCACATAAT
Source organism: Clostridia bacterium (assembly GCA_910575725.1). Taxonomy (GTDB): domain Bacteria; phylum Bacillota; class Clostridia; order Lachnospirales; family Lachnospiraceae; genus Laedolimicola. The sequence continues at coordinate 12,349 of CAJTFE010000016.1, forward strand.
CATACGCTTCAAAATGGAATTCCTGTGCATTTTCCGGCAGGAAAAAGCAGGAATGTATATAGATGTCTGCATCCGGATTGATATCCAGCATCCGCTCTTTCATAACCTCTGTCTTATATCTTCCCAGTGTTTTTCTGGTGGCAATAATCTGGCGGTTCAGATTCGTTAAAGATACCTTGTCATTGTCAATCAAATCAAAGGCTCCCACGCCGCTTCTTACAAGAGCTTCGCACACATATCCCCCAACGCCGCCGATTCCAAAGACGGCCACCCTTGCCCCCGCAAGGCGCTCCATGGCCTCCCGGCCTAATAACAGCTGTGTTCTTGAAAATTGGTTTTCCATCTTTGTTTCCCTTAACCTTTTCTCCATCTAATAAACAAAGTTAAGTCAAATACCTCGCAGCATTCGCCAAATGCTCGTGCAAGCACGGCACTTGGCTCATTGCCCGCGGAAATAAAAGCAAAAAAGTGTAAAGCCTTTATATTAAATAGCAGCTTTACACTTATCATTTACTGACTACTCTTTCATTATGTCAATATCTTCCAAATCCACACCCAAAGTATTTAACAGTGCTTTTAAAGATAGATACTCTGCTTTTAGTTTTGCATATGTCTCTGTTGCATTTTCATTATACCAACAATCAAAAAAGGTGTAAAGTTTTTATTCTCATCTTTTCACCAGCAGCACTGCCACATCATTCACATTTGTCCCCGTAGCTCCCGTAAAAATCAACCCTCCGGCCTTTTTTAACGCATCGTAGGCATTATTGTCACAGAGTGACTGATAGATGTCTACGCCGGCTTTTTCAAGTACCTCTTTTGTCCTTTCGTCACAATATCCTCCCGCTGCGTCCGTAGGGCCGTCCGTTCCGTCACTGCCTACGCTGAATATAGCGGTATTCCTTAAACCGGCAATTCCGGCAGCGGCAGCAAGAGCCAGCTCCTGATTCCGCCCCCCTTTTCCTGTTCCCTTTACATGGACAACTGTTTCTCCCCCTGCAATAAAAGCAATGCTCTTTTTTGTATTCTGCCGGCTTCTTGCAATGGCGGCCAGAAAGCCTCCTGCCTCTTTTGCTTCACAAGTAAGCTGATCCGTCAGAATCATTGTCTCATACCCCAGCTCCTCGCAGGTACGGGATGCTGCGGCGCAGAGATTTTTGACGCTGCCTGTAATTACCGTTTCTACATTGGTAAGAAGCTTCGGCGGTTCTTTTTCTATCATCTCCAAAGCAAAAGTGCTTAATTTTAAACCATACTTCTCAATAATCCTCAGAGCCTGCTCACAAGTACTGGAATCCGGATAAGCCGGTCCCGACGCAATCATATCCAAAGGATCCCCCAGGATATCGCTCAATACAATACTGTAAACCTTTCCTGGCTCACATATTTTTGCAAACTTTCCTCCTTTTACTGCAGAAAGCCGCTTTCGTATCGTATTTATCTCAACAATATCTGCGCCGCAGGCAAGGAGCTGATTCGTAATATCCTGTAATTCTTCCGCAGAAATCAGCGGTTTCTCAAACAATGCAGAGCCTCCTCCTGATAGAAGAAACAGCACCGTGTCTTTTTCTGTCAGATTTGCCACAAGATCCAGAACCGCCTGTGTTCCTCTGAATGAATTTTCGTCTGAAACCGGATGTCCGGCTTCATAGCATACGATTCCGGGAATTTCACCTCTGGCATGCTGGTATTTTGTAATGCATATGCCTGCCTCCAGTTGTTCCCCCAGAAGCTCCGCCGCCGTTTTCGTCATCTGCCACGCCGCCTTCCCAGCCGCAGCCAGATAAAGCTTTCCATTGTTAAATTCTTTGTCTCTAAGCGCCTGCTTCACAGCCTCATCCGGCATTACTCTGCGGATGGCCTCTTTTATAATTATTTCCGCATCTTTTCGTAACTTCGAATTCATATAACTCCTCTTCTAAACAGGGCTGCCTGTTTATACTGCGGCAGCCCTGTGCAATTTCCAACGGTTTTTTCATTCCCTTCCTTTTAAAACCTCCCCGGATCTTTAGGCAGGTTCCAGCAAATATGTTCTAAATAGGGAGCTTCAACACGCTTTTCCAGCTCTTTGATACGCTCTTCATCCCAATTATAAATTCCTCTCCCACACTTTACCCCATACTCCCCTTTATGGCATTTTTCCTTCAGAAGCTTCTGAACAGAACATGCATCAGATAAATGGGGATACAGATAATCACAGATACTGCCGGTCAGATCCAGTCCACAGTGATCAAAATGCTCAAAAATTCCGATGGACGTGTATCTTGGCATAAAGCTGTACCTTAAAACCCTGTCCACATCTTCAGGAGCCGCAATTCCCTCTTCTACAATATGCACTGCCTCTCTGAGCATGGCATACTGAATCCGGTTTGCCACAAATCCCGGCTTATCTCTGCGGATCATTACTACCTCCCGTTTTAAGTACCTAAGAAGCGCCGTCACTGCCTCAAGAGCCTCCTTAGAAGTGTTCTCATTCGGCACCACCTCCACACATGGAATCAAATGAGGAGGATAGAAGGGATGTGCCACAAGAATCTTGTCTTTCATTTTACTGCACCCGGCCAGTTCCAGAGAAGAAAAAGCCGAGGTGGTAGAGGCGGCTGCCTTAAGCTTGGGACAAAATTGGAAGAGCTTGTCATAAACCTCCCTTTTCGCCTCCAAATCCTCTGTGACGCTTTCAAACACAATTTCAGCATCCTTAAGCTCCTCATAGGAATCCACAATCCGCAAATAAGATTCACAATTGCTTCTCTCCTTCTCCGTCAGCAGTTTCTTCTCTGCAAGTCTGCGAAAGATTTCCTCATACTGCTCTCTCTTTTTCTTGAGCCGGCTTCTTGCATACAGCGTTGTGTGTATTCCGTTTCCTGTCAGAAGAACGCACAAGCTCAGCCCTATCATGCCTCCTCCGATCACGGCGGCCTGGGAAAGCTCTTTCATAAATACACCTCCGTCTTTTTTTCGAAATCTCTCTTTCTCTAAATACCAAGGTACGCCGCTTGGACTGCTTTGTCCTCAAGAAGCTCAGAGGCCTTCCCCTCCATTACAATTCTTCCTGTTTCAAGGACATATCCTCTGTCGGCTACGGAAAGCGCCTGTTTTAAATTCTGCTCTACGATGAGAATGCTCATTCCCTGTCCGGCAACCTCAGAAATGATCCGGAACATATCATTCACGACAATAGGCGCAAGACCAAGCGAGGGCTCGTCCAGCATCAGAAGCTTGGGGCGGATCATCAAGGCCCTTGCAATGGCCAGCATCTGCTGCTCTCCTCCGCTTAAGGAGCCTGCCATCTGATTCTCACGCTCCTTCAGAATCGGAAACATTTCAAAGGATTTCTCTATATTCTCTTCCATATGGGCACGGGCGCTCTTGGGATAAGCCCCCATAATCAGATTTTCTTTTACGCTTAGGCTTCCAAGAATTCCCCTTCCCTGGGGAATATGGGCAATTCCATAATCCGCTTTCTCATAAGCGCGCAGCTGTGTCAAATCCTTTCCCCCATAAGTAATGCTCCCTGACTTCACCGGCTCCAGCCCCGATATAATACGAAGCAGCGTTGTCTTTCCTGCACCGTTTGAACCTACAAGGGACACCACCTCTCCTTCCCCAATCTCCATGGAAATGTCAAATAATACCTGCAGATCTCCATAGCCTGCGCACAGATCCTTAATTTCCATCAGCATGGACTTCACCTCCTAAGTATGCGGCAACCACTTCCGGATTGTTCAGCACCTCCATGGGTTCTCCCTCACAGAGCAGCCTGCCCTGGTTCAGGACAATTGCCCTGGTACAGACCGAAACAACCGCCTTCATAACATGCTCTATGAACAGCACCGTAATTCCTTCTTTATTGATTGTGCGCACCAGCTCCAGGCTGTCTTCCATTTCTGACGGATTCAGTCCTGCCATAACTTCATCCATCATAATCAGCTTTGGTTTAACTGCCATGCAGCGGGCTAAATCCATCCACTTTCTTTTTTCAATAGAAAGTTTACCGCTTCTTGCATCCTTAAGATCATAAAGCTTTGTTAAATTCAGAATCTCATCTGTCAATTCCGCCGCCTGCGCTTTTGAATTCTTCTGAAGCGCAATGGTATAGATATTATCGTATACGCTTAAATGGGAGAAGGGCTTCGGAGTCTGAAATGTTCTCGCAATTCCGATCTTTGCCCGTTCTGCGATGCTCATTTTTTCCGGAATCCTTTTTCCCTCAAATACAATGCTTCCGGAATTCTGGATGTACACGCCAGATACCATGTTCACAGTGGTAGATTTTCCGGAGCCATTCGGGCCAATCAGTGCAAGCACCTCTCCCTCCTCAATATGAAAGGTAAGGTTCTGTACCGCTTTGATTCCTCCGAACGAAATAGAAAGGTCTGTAACCTCCAGTAGTTTTCCCATTATGCCCCCTCCTTCTTTCTCTTAATGCTAAAAAGCGGCTTTTTACCGGACATACTGTCCTTTCGGAAAAATCCAATGATTCCCTCTGGTTTGAAAATAATCACCAGCATCAGCAAGATACCGTATACCATCTGGCTCCCTCCGGCTGAGCCGAAGAAAACACTCGTTACTTCAATCAGAAGAATCACTACGAATCCTCCGATCACAGGGCCCCACAGGCTCGCCACACCGCCCACAATGGCAACTACACCGATTTTCATGGACAGATCAAAGCTCGCCGTACTGACCGGCGCAATATACGTAAGATAGGAAGCATAAAAACAGCCTGTCACAGCAGACATCATAGCACTTAGCTGAAATGCTTTCAGCTTCACCTGAAACGTCTCAATTCCCAGGGATTCTGCAGCTGTTTCATCTGCCTTAATGGCGCTGAGATAATAACCTGTTTTTGATCTTGTAAAAAAGTACGCCGTCAATACGATAAGGCATATAAGCGTCAGGGCAATATAGTAAAAGGGAATATCATTCGCAAAGGTCAGCGCCAGGAAATCCGGCTTGCGATAGGTCACATACATTCCGGCTGCCCCCTTTGTAAACCGGTCAAAATACTGAATCAGAACACGGATGGCCTCTCCGCAGGCAATCGTCGCTATGGAAAAGTAAGGCCCGTGGAGCCGAAAGGTAGAATATCCGATAACTGTGGCAATGAAAACAGAAACCGCCATACCTATGGGAATGGAAACAAAGGGAGAAACTCCAAGCTCTGCATTCATAATAAAATTGGCATAGGCTCCCACCGCTACAAAGGATGCATGACACCAGGATACCTGTCCTCCATAACCTCCGATGATATTCCAGCAGCCTGCCATGCAGGCAAAAAACATACAGTTAACAAGATTGGAAATCATGTAGTTGCCCTTGATAAACACTGGCAGCAGCAAAGCTATAACCAGCAGTAAGCCTGCTGCTGCATATTTTCCTGTTAAAATCTTTTTCATGCCCGCCGTTCTCCTTTCCCAAAGAATCCTTGAGGCCGCAGGTATAATACAAGCAGAAGCGCCAGGCCGACGCCTACCGGACCCAAATCATTGGAAATCATTCCTGTCACCAGCGCTTCTATAACTCCCACTGTAATTCCTCCCACCAGGGCGCCCTTAATATCTCCAAGCCCTCCGATAATCACGGCAATATAGGCTGTGGTCCGGAACATACTTCCGGCCGTAGGGGTTACATAATACAGAGGTGTTATTAAAAGTCCCGACACTCCTGCAAAGATAACGCCTATCATAAATGCAATGGTAAACGTTTTACTCGTATTAATGCCAAGCATCTGGGCTACCTCCGGTTTTTCCGCCGTTGCACGCATCGCCCGTCCGAGAGTCGTCTTATTCAAAAGCATATATACGGCAAATACTAGCAATACCATTACAAAAAATGCAATAAGCCTGGGCAGGCCGATGCTGTATTCGCCAATAAAAAAGGAAGCTGTCTTGATCGACGATGGTACGGACTTTGGATCTGCACTGAAAACGAATTCCGCAAAATTCTGTAAAAAATAAGAAAGCCCTAATGTGACCAGGATAAAAGATGTATCATCTGAACCCAGAAGCGGCCGCACAATCAGTTTAAATACAACCCATGCCAGCATTCCCATACAGACAACAACAAAAGGAATCGCCAGGTAACAGTTGAGTCCTGTTACCGAATAGAATATCCAGGTAAAGTACATTCCCCATACCAGCTGCGTACACGCCGAAAAATCAACCATTTTCATAACGCCGAATATAATTGTAATGCCGACTCCAAAGAGCGCATACACGCCTCCTGCCAGAATGCCACTGATCAGGGATTGAAAAAACACCCATGTCATTTTATTCCTCCTATCTATAGCCGCTGCGCGACGGCTCTAAATGGTAAAGCTGCTTCGGCGCACCAGTAATGAGAAAAATTTTTATTCGAAAAAGCACTCATAAAATTTCCTCTCGTACGCCTTTGCAGCTTTACCGTCCAGCAGAAATTTTTTCTAATAAATACTTGACATTTTTTAGCTGGACTATTCTAAGTCGCTGCGCGACAGCTCTGCTATTAACCTTTCTAATTCATCATTGCTTTCAGATCATCTGTCATTTGAAATTCTGCTCCTGCCTCTGTATCAGGGAATACGCAGCGAGTTCTATATACGCCGTCGTCTCCCTTCTGCCACTGGACAATGACTGCATGGGCATTGTTGTTTGCCCCTGTCTCGTCGAAGGAGACGGCTCCTCCCGGCGTGGCTGCCTCACAGGTCAGAGAGCGCAGAGCCTCGGCCACCGCCTGGTGCTCACTGGTTCCGGCCTTTTCCAGCGCCTGGGCAATCAGATAAATGGCGCTGAATGCGGATGCTCCCTGCTCCGGCATAAAGTATCCGTACTTTTCTTCAAAGGCTGCTCCGATATCTGCAATTTCCTCATTATTCATAATGGTCTGGATGTCATAATTGTGTCCTGTCACAGAGATAACGCCGTCAACAAGCTCACCAAGCTCCTTTCCAAAGGAAGGATACAAAAATCCTCCGCCTCCGCCGATGATCAAGGGGCTGTAATTCATGCTCTTCATTGTATTGAACAAAAGCTTGGCATCCTGTGTATAGCAGGTGGGGAACACCACCTCGCATCCTGCATTTTTAAGTCCTACTACAATATTCGTAAGATCGGCGGAGCCTGCCGTAAAGGATTCATTATATGCAATCTCAAGCCCCGAGCCTTCCGCCGCAGAATTCTCTATGGCCGTTACGGCACCGGAGGTATTGGAAAGCCCCCATTCCGTATCCTCATATACAATTCCTATCTTTGTAATTCCCAGATTATATTCGCTGTTCAGCCACTCCAGAAACTTTACCTGGTATTCGGAAAAGCTTCCGCCTGTGGAACCAAACCGGAAGGAATACTGATATCCCTGGCTTGTAATCGCCTCGGATACCTGTGCGGTCAGGAAGGGCATTCCACTTTTCTCATATACGGGCAGCATCGGGAGCACAAAGGAGCTGGAAGCTGCGCCAGTCACCGCTGCAATATCCGGATTTTCATTGATCAGCCGCTCGGCCACTGCTTTTGAAGCATCTGCATCCGACTGATTATCGTAAACCACAAGCTCCAGCTTTGCGCCGCCCATGGAAGCAATTCCGCCCTTTTCATTGATATAATCAATTGCAAACTGACATCCGTCTACATTAAATACACCTTGATCCGCATTGTTTCCGGAAATCGGAAATACACATCCGATTTTAATGGTGCTGCCAGACTCTGTTTGTTCCCCGGCCTCTTCCCCCGTTTCCTGCTGCCCGGGATTCTTCTGCTCTTCTGCTTCCTTTGCAGGTGTCTGTCCGCATCCGGACAAAATGGATGTGCACAGGAAAGCTGCTGTCAGTAAAATTGCCGTTATTTTTCTACATTTCATATTCGTTTCCTCCCGTCTTTTTCTATTCGTACTCATAAAAACCTCTGCCAGATTTCCTGCCGAGCATACCGGCATTTACCATTTTCTTGAGAAGCGGACAGGGCCTGTATTTGGGATCTCCCGTCTCCTCACAAATTCGTGTCATGCTTGCAAGGAGCGTGTCAAGCCCCGTATAATCCGCCAGTTCCAAAGGTCCCATAGGCCAGTTGCATCCCAGCTTCATGGCCGTATCTACATCCTCTGGGCTGTTGCCCTCCATAACCAGGTAGATTGCCTCATTACGCATAGGCTCAAAAATGCGGTTCACTAGGAAACCGGCCGTATCCGGAGCTTTCACTGTAACCTTTTCAATCATCTGCCCGAATTCCATAGCTTTTTCCACTGTTTTTTCCGATGTCAGAATTCCGGGAATGATTTCCAGCAGCCGCATAGCCGGAACCGGCATAAAGAAATGAGTTCCTACCACCCTCTCTGGATGCCTCGCTGCACCTGCAATCTGCGTAATTGACATACTGGAAGTATTCGTGCAGAGAATTGCATTTTCATTTACCGTCTCATCAAGCTGTGCGAAAAGCTTCTGCTTAATCTCCATATTCTCTGTGGCAGCTTCCACCACAATATCTGCGTCTTTGCCGTCCGCATAGTTTCCCGATGTCTTAAGAAGCTTAAGGGCAGCTTCCTTCTCCTCCGGCTTTATCCTTCCTTTTTCAATCTTTCTCTGTAAAAAGTGTTCAATATTGGCTGCGCCTTTATCAGCCCTCTCCTTGGAAATGTCTACAAGCAGTGTGCTTATGCCATGCTCGATGCAGACCTGGGCAATTCCGCTGCCCATGATCCCGGCGCCTGCCACCATTACTTTTCCGATACTCATAATCCTCTCCTTCCTATTTAATCTGCTGTACGAATTCAACAAGAACTCCCATCCCGTATCTTGGCCGCAGGAAATTAACAAGGATGCCTCCGGCGCCTTCTACTGCCTCCGTTTCCAGCATTTCCATTCCTGCCGCCTCGAATTCCCTTCTGGATGCTTCCACATCCTTCACCTCAAATGCAATGTGGTGAAGACCGCCTCTGCCTTTATTAAATTCCGTCAGCACGCCCTCGGTTGGAATAATCAGTTCCACCGGGCTTTCTTTTTCCGTATACTTTGTAAACAGGCAGTATGCGTGATATGCAGCTACATATTCCATGTAATCCTTTTCAAGCCCGAACTTTTCAAGAAAAGCTTCTGCTTTTTCCATTGTTGTCATAATGATTCCTACATGGTGAAGGCGCATTGGTTTCATATTTCCTCTCCTCCTTTCTTTTCTTTCGTTTTCAAAATATCCCTAAGCCCAAAGACACCGTCTCTGTAAACTGCAGTATCCGTAACCTTCAGTTCCTCTGCAAGCAAGGGTTTAAAATCCATCTGTTCCAAAATATCCTTCTTAAGATCCACCCCTTTTGCAATCTCTATCAGCATAGGCCCCTTACCGGTAAGCTCAAATACCGCCCGTTCCGTTACATAGAGCATTTTCTGCCCGCGTTCCCAGGCAATTCTGCCATTATAGGAGATCTGCTGTACTTCTTTTACCAGTTTTTTGATCTTTCCTTCCTTTTCGATTTTCAGGCCTTCCCCGGTGAAACTGGCTGTCAAGCCTCCTCCGGTAAATGTGGAACAGAAAATAACATGTTTTGCTGTGGCGGTAATATCAATAAATCCTCCTGCTCCCGGCGCCTTTGCCCCCATCTTGGTGGCATTCACGTTTCCGTACTGATCCATTTCGCCCGCTCCCATGAACGTAAAGTCCACGCCTGCCCCGTTATACAATTCAAACTGTCTGTCATGACCGATCAATGCCTGTGCATTCATGGAAATCCCGAAGTCAATCGTCTCCGCCGGAACTCCGCCGTAAATTCCAGATTCAACTGTAATCATTACATGGTCCGATACTCCTTCTTCTGCAATGATTGGGCCAATCACATCATTGGGTATGCCTGTCCCGATATTGATGATCTGATCCGGAAGCAGTTCTGTCAAAGCTCTGCGCCCAATTACCTTTCGTATATTCAAAGGGACAGGTTTTGCCGCTGCCTCAGGAGCCATCATCTGGCCGGAATATGCCGGATCGTAATACCAGGAATAAGTCTGTCTGTGATCCTCCATGGGATTCTCGCATACCACAATGGCGTCCACCAATACGCCTGGAACGGTCACATGCTTAGGGTTTAAGGAGCCTGCCTTCACAATCTTCTCCACCTGGCAGATCACTTTCCCGTTCCACCGCTTTGCAGCCATCACAGCCGGAAGTACTTCAAGGGCCATCCCCTCGTGAGAGGTATCTATATTGCCGTTCTCGTCCGCATATGTGCCGCGGATAAGAAGCGTATCAATCTTCACTGGCTTATACTGAAGGTATTCCTCCCCGTCAACCTCCACAAGCCCCACTGCATCAAATCCACAGTTTTTTGTTCTTTCATTCATTTTTCCCCCTTCTACACGGGGATCAATGTAGGTACCCAGACCGATTCTGCTCAGCTTGCCCGGTTCTCTGAGGGCCATGCTGTGGAACATGTTAGCCATCTGACCCTGAGGCAGGTTGAATGCCTCAATCTTATTATTCATTATCAGCTCCATCATAAGAGGAGATTGTCCCCAATGACCTCCGAAAACACGCCGGAGCAGTCCCTCATGGGCCAGATGCTGCAGGCCGCCGGACTGCTTCATTGCCGCCTGGCCGCAGGTATGAAAATAAGTCAGATCCTTTGGATGTCCCTTCTCCAAGAATTGTTTCTCAATTTCCTTCAGAATACTCTCACTGGCCGAAATTAATGTCATGCCAATGGTACACAAAGCAGAACCGTCCTTAATATAATCTACGGCTTCCTTTGCAGTTATAACTACAGGTTTCTTCAATTTTGCTTTCTCCTCTCTTCCGTCTGTCTGCGAAGCTTGGCTTTCTGTACTTTTCCGTTTTGTGTTACCGGAAGCTCTTTTACTGTTTCCAGAAAAACAGGAAGTTCAAATGTTGCAATGCGCTCCTTTAAATATAGCTTCAGCCCCTCCAGATCTACCTCTGTTCCCGGCTTGGGCACAACTGCCGCCGCCGGAACTTCTCCGTATTTTTTATCGCTTACGGCATAAACGGCGGCCTCTTCTATTCCCGGGTACTGCAGTATCACTTCCTCAATCCCTTTTGGAAATATCTTCTCTCCTCCACGGTTAATCATATCTTTCAGCCGGTCTATGACATACACATGTCCCTCTTCATCCATATAACCTACGTCTCCACTGTACATTACATGGTCCGAAAGCCCTTCCGCCCTCCAGCGCCCTGTAGCAATACAGGGGCCGCAAAATACAATTTCCCCCATTTCCCCTGTCTCTGCCTCTCTGTGCTGGGAATCTGCAATCCATACGTGAACATTGGGAACTGCCTTAAGAGGTCCCTTATGAATAACAGACAGAGTTCCCGAACCTGCTGTCTCCGTCATTCCGTAAGCCAGATAAAAGGTAAGCTTTGGAAAAAGCCTGCAGAACTGCTCTACATTTTCCCTGCTTATAGGCGCTCCTCCGCAGACAGCCCTTCGAAGTGAACCAAGGTCTTTGTCTGAATTAAGTTTCTCCATAATCTGCAGATAAACAGCCGGAACAGAATGAAAATGTGTGGCTTTATACTTCTTAATCTTCCGGATCACATCTTCCACATGATAAAACTCCGACAACACTACTGTAGCGCCCATATAGATAAACAATGTCATAACGCAGCTTAAGCCTAATATGTGAAATAAAGGAACTGACAATACCGTAAGATCCGATTCGTCCAGTTTCTGTACCTCTTGATAGCCGTATGCTGTCTCCAGAATATTGCGGTGGGTAATCATAACACCCTTTGGTATACCGGTTGTCCCTGAGGTATGCATGATAACCGCCGTATTTTCCAGGTTCTGTGCAAAGGGAATGGGTATTTCCTCCATACAGGAATCAGGAATTTCCGTTAAAATCCCACGGATTCCAAGCTTCTCTGCCGTCTTTTCAATTTTGTCCAGCCATCTTTCATCGCTGACGATCAATTTGATATCTAATGTTTTCAAAAGATCCGCAATTTCACTTTCTTTTAGCTTTGTATTAATCATAACAGCTATACATCCCAGCTTCACAGCCCCATAAAAAGCAGCCACTGTTTTGACGCTGTTTACCATGAGAAATCCTATCTGATCCTGTTCCTTCAATTGATATTTCATCTGAAACACCTTTGCCAGATTATCGGCTCTTTTTCGCAGCTCTTTGTAAGTAACTTCTTCTTTATCGTCTATCACGGCTATTTTGTCCGGATATTTCCCGGCCGAATCTGCTAAGGTCTCATACAAATTCCGATATGGTTTCTGATAATCTTTTATACAATCGTCTTTCATATCTGTGCTCACACCCACATCCCCAGGTTACTGCTTATTACATAATTCAAATAACACAGCCAGCCCTTGCCCGCCGCCGATACAAAGGGTCGCAATACCGTACCTTTCGTTTCTCCTTACCATTTCATTCATCAGCTTTATGGTAATCACGCACCCGGTTGCTCCAATGGGATGCCCCATAGAGATACCGCTTCCGTTTACGTTAACCTTCTCCATATCCAGTCCAAGCTCCCGTATACATGCCAGAGCCTGGGATGCAAAGGCCTCATTCAACTCAAACAGACCGATATCCTCTTTCTTTAATCCTGTCTTTTCAAGCAGCTTTCTCACCGCCGGAATCGGCCCAATCCCCATGTATGCCGGATCAACGCCTGCCACGGCGGCATCACACACTCTGACAATAGGGCGAATTCCCCTTTTTTTCGCTTCTTCTTCTTTCATTAGTACCACCGCTGCGCCGCAGTCGTTGATTCCGGAGGCATTTCCTGCCGTTACGGTGCCATCCTTCTTAAATGCAGGCCTTAGCTTTGCCAGCTTTTCTATGGTTGTATTTTCACGGATATATTCATCCTCTTGGAATATTTTCGTCTCTTTTTTGTTCACCTGCACTTCAACCGGAACTATCTCCTCTGCAAATTTTCCTCCTGCCTTTGCCTTCGACGCGCGCTCCTGGCTGAGAGCCGCATATGCATCCTGCTCTTCCCTGGTAATACCATACCTTGCCGCTATATTTTCAGCCGTAATCCCCATATGATCCCTCGTAATGGGGTCGGATAATGCCGTAATCAGACCATCCTCCAGTTCTCCATGTCCCATGCGGTATCCAAATCTTGCATTTCGTACATAGAAGGGAAAATTTGACATGCTCTCTCCTCCGCCTGCTGCCGCTATCTCGCAAAACCCACTGTCAATCTCCATAGCCGCCGTGTAGATCGCCTGCAGTCCGGAAGAACAGAGCCTGTTCACTGTCAAGGCTCCCGCTTCGTAGGGAATGCCTGCCTTGATTGATGACACTCTGGCCATAAAGGCGTTTTCGGCCGCCTGCCCGACGCAGCCCATTACCACCTCATCCACATCCTCCGGTCTGATTCCGCTTCGCTCCACAGCTGCCTTGATTGCAATTCCTGCCAGATCCGTTGCTTGGTACTGCTTTAATGAACCGCCAAAGCTTCCAATTCCTGTTCGTGCTCCCGACACAATGACAATACGTTCCATATTCCTTGAATCCTCCTTGCATTTCATGTATTGAATAACTTGATGAGCACATTTTACTTTTTTCAGAATTTTCTTTCCATTCGTAAAATAAACAAGATTTTACTAATTTTTTTACCAAACTCACCATATTGAGTTTTTATTTTGCAATTTAATTTCACTGTCTTGGGAATGAAATGGACTTGTTATCTTTTGAATTCTGAAATTTTATAGCATTTTATCTTGCTTTTTTATAGAATGTGTACAAAAGCTTCTTGCTTGTATTGTCTTTTATTCCTGCAGGCATATCCGCTTGGCCTGCTGCCTGCTGAAATAGAAAATAGGAATAAAAAAACAGAAAGAGACTGCCGGAAATATAACATCAGGCTTCTCTGATATCATATTTTCCGGCAGTCCCTTTCTATTTGCTGCTATACCAATTTTTTTACACTGTTTCGAGTCATTATCTGAGGCCTATACACAATGGAACTTCCCTCCTCATGCTTTCCCTCAATTGTGGTCACAAGAAGCTCCACGGCCTTTTTTCCCATTCTGACTGGATCTACACCTACCGTTGTCAGACCGGCTCTGGCCGTTACCGGGGTATCATCATAGCATACCACGCTGATATCTTCCGGTACTTTCACGCCATAATGTGCGAAAGCCTCCAAAAGACCGCCTGCCATCAAATCATTTCCGCAGAATACCGCCGTATAATCCAGCCCCTCCTTCACAATACGCTCCCCGTACTGATATCCGCTTTCCCAATTCAGTTCACCTACATGGATGCTCTTGCCTGTCACCGGAAGCTTTCCGGCGCACATGGCATCCTCATATCCCCGTCTCCTTTCCATGGCAGTGGAAGAGTACTGATTTCCTGCCAGATGGCCTATTTTTCTATGTCCCATTTCGATCAAATAACTTGTAATCATATAACTTCCGTAATAATTGTCACTGCGGATGGTATCAAAATCCGAAAGCCGGATTCCCCGGTTTAAAAATACCACAGGCATCCCGCTTTGTTCCAGAAGCCTGCTGATGTTATCGCCGCCCCGGACATTTACAAATATAATCCCTGCATATTTTTCCTGTATGGCAATTTTTACATATTCTTCCTCTTGCTGTACCGAATTATCACTATAGCCTATGACAACAACATATCTGCCTTTTGCCGTTTCTCTTTTTATAGCGCGGATCATTTCCATATAGTACCAGCTGTCCAGGTCTCCAACAATAATCAGAATCATTTTCTGTCTCAATTCTGATGCCCTAAGCTCCATAATATTTGTCCGGTAATCATATTGTATAAGCAGCTCCTCAATTGCCCTGCGTGTTTCCTCTTTTACATTGTTCTGCTTTGTAATCACGCGTGATATGGTTGCACAGGAGTAACCGCTGATCTTTGACAGCTCTTTGATTGTAATTCCCATACTTGTCCTCCATGGGTTTTGCAGACATGCTCCTATGTCCCTTTTGAGCTCTTTGAACGGTATGGCATGCTGGCACATGTAGATAAATGATTGTTTTTTTCAACAGTATGCTTATTTTTGTAATTTTTTATCATCCACGTTCTGCTTTACGACCGATAATCCGCATTGATCTTCACATAATCATAAGTCAGATCACACCCCCAAGCCGTAGCTTCCTCATCCCCCATCTTCACATCCGCCAGCGCCGTCACCTCCGGCTCTGACAGAATCCGGGTGGCTTCCTCCTCGCTGTAATCCACCGCCACGCCATTTTCAATAATCTGAAGCTTCCCGGCCGCACTCGCAAAGAACAGATCCACCTTCTCCGGATCAAACTCCACGCCTGAATAGCCCATGGCGCAGAGAATCCGCCCCCAGTTGGCGTCATGTCCATAGACAGCCGCCTTCACCAGGCTTGAGGTCACAACAGATTTACTCAAGGTCACTGCGTCCTCTTTCGTCCTTGCACCCACAATCTTTACCTCAAAGAGAGCCGTCGCTCCCTCACCGTCCCCTGCCATCTTCTTTGCCAGGTAAGTGTTCACCGTATTCAAAGCCGCTGCGAACAGCCTGTAGTCCTCGTTTTCTTCCCGAATCTCCGGATTTTTCGCCGCATGGTTGGCAAGCACCAGCAAGGTATCGTTGGTAGAAGTATCCCCGTCCACGGAAATCATATTGAAGGTATCCTTCACATCCTCGCTGACGGCCTTTTGCAGCATCTCCTTGGAAATGCAGGCGTCCGTGGTCACAAAAGCAAGCATGGTGCACATATTGGGATGAATCATGCCGGAACCCTTGCACATACCGCCGACAGTCACGGTTCTGCCCCCCAGCTCCACCTGGACTGCAATCTCCTTGTGCACGGTATCCGTAGTCATAATAGCCTTGGCCGCCGCCGTTCCATGATCCACAGTACTGCCTTTTGCTTCTTTTAATAAGGTAATTCCCTTTTTCAGCCGTTCCATGGGAAGCTGCATGCCGATAACACCTGTAGACGCAACGAGTACGGCGTTTTCCGGGATTCCCAGCGCCTTCGCACATTCCTCCGCCGTTTCCTTACAGTAACCGTACCCTTCCTCTCCCGTACAAGCATTGGCAATCCCAGAGTTAACCACCACCGCCTGCACAAAGGGAGATTCCGCTGTTATCTTCTGATCCCATTTCACCGGAGCCGCCTTCACCACATTGGTGGTAAAGGTTCCTGCTGCCTGGCATGGCGTCTGGCTGTAAATAAGCGCCATATCCGTCCGTCCCTTGTACTTAATCTCCGCCGCAGCCGCAGCCGCCTCAAAGCCCTTGGCCGCCGTAACGCCGCCAGGGATTTCTTTTATCTTTTCCATACTTTTTTGTTCCATCCTCTTACACCCTCTCGACTGTATTTTTATTCCTGTAACCAACGATCCAGGCCGATCTGGATCATGCCGCTCTCCGCCTGAAAGAATCACCTTGTGCCGGCGGGTCCGCCTGACTTTTTCCCATAAGGCACACTCGTATCATAATTGATCTTCCGATAGAACAGCTCTTCAACCTCCTCAAAGCTCAGCCCCCCGATGCCAAGTATCCACATAATCTTTGTATATACTGCCTCCAGCGTCATATCATAGGCCTCCAGAAACCGGAACCGCTCCCGTATCCGCTTGCCTACCTCATACACATCCACATCACTCCCCTCGTATGTAACCTGGGTCGTCATAATCAGGATCTTTTCCTCCGGCTGATATCTGCTTAACTGGCAGAAGAATTCCTCCGCAATGCTGTCGGGAATTCCCCCCACTCCAAAGCTCTCCACAATCACGCAGTCAAATTCCTGAAAAATAGGCTTTAAAATCTGGGGCTGCATTCCAGGAACCAGCTTCAAAAGAAAAACCTTGGGATGCACCTTATGATAAAAAACGGGAAGCTCCCTCGAAATCTCCTCCTTCACATAGCGGATCACCCTTCCGTTCTGTACCACACCCAGAACCGGAAAATTAATACTGGTAAATGCGTCAAAGCTGAAGCTCTTCACCTTCTTGGCCCGTGTGCCCGCAATAATCTGCCCGTTAAATACAACCTGCACGCCGGGACAGTCTTTTTCCATGGCAACCGCAATGCTGTCCCTTAGATTCCGCTTTGCATCGGTAATTTCCTGGTTGATAGGCTTTTGTGAGCCGGTAATTACAATGGGCTTCCCCGGATTCTGAATCAGGTAAGAGAGCGCTCCTGCCGTATAAGCCATGGTGTCCGTACCATGGCAGATAACAAATCCGTCATACTGCTCATAATGAGTTTCCACAGCCTCCAAAAGCCTAAGCCAATGCTCCCAGGTCATATTGGTGCTGTCCAGGCTGCATACCTCCAGGGTATCGATCCGGCAGCTTTCACGCAGATCTTCTAAGCCCTTTAAAAGCTCGTCTGCATGAAGGGCCGGCGCAAGCCCCCGGTCTGTGGCTGCGGAAGCAATGGTGCCCCCTGTTGTCAGCATTAGAATCTTTTTCTTTTCCCACATCGTATTTCCTCTTATTTATTAAACGCTTCAATGTTTTTTTCATTGAGCACAAAATCATAATAATTCAAATCCTGCCGTTTTGTCCAGCCTATACGGTTCCAAAATGCATTGCCGATGTCATTTTTCGTAAATGCAATGAGAGATACTTTACTAATCTCCTCTTTCTTCAAAGCGTTCATGGCATATACTACCATGGCCTTGCCAATGCCGCGCATCCGGCAGTCCCTGTGAACGCACACATGGTAGAAGCAGCCCCTGCGCCCGTCGTGGCCGCAGAGAATGCTTCCCACCACACGTCCGTCCTCCAGAGCTACCACGCTGGTATCCGGATTCCGGCGCAGAAAGCGCTCTACGCCTAATCTGGAATCATCGATACTCCGGATGGCGAAGCCCTTAATGGTCATCCAGAGCTCGTACACGCCTTCATAATCTTCGATTGTCATGGTTCGGATTGTCATAATCTTCGTCCATTCCCTTCTGATAAAATCATATTATAATACCTGAAAAGCATTTCTTAATCCGTCCAAAATCCTTCATCTCTATGGGAACATGGGTACCAGATCAAGGCCTTCGCTTTCCTTCAGCCCAAACATCAGATTCATATTCTGAACGGCTTGTCCGGCGGCGCCCTTTACCAGATTGTCCATGGCTCCCATCATAATCACGCGGCCTGTCCTGGAATCGATCTTAAAGTTCACATCCACATAATTGCTGCCCTCCACCCATTTTGTCTGAGGGCATACATCCTTCTCCAGCACACGCACAAACCGCTCTGAAGCGTAATACTTGTCATAAACCGCCTTTATCTCCTCATAGGATACCTCTTTTTTCAAGGAAGCATAAGCCGTGATTAGGATTCCCCGGTTCATAGGAACCAGATGAGGCGTAAAATTGATTAGCACCGGTTCCCCGGCCGCATATCCCAGCTGTTCCTCAATCTCCGGCGTATGGCGGTGGGAAGCAACGCCGTAAGCCTTGATATTTTCATTGACTTCACAGAAAAGATTGTCCACTTTGGATCCCCGGCCGGCCCCGGAGGTTCCGGACTTGGCATCTGCAATGATCGTGTTGGGATCAATCAGCCCTTCCTTTAATAAAGGGTAAATGGAAAGCGTGGTACAAGTCGGATAACAGCCGGGATTGGCAATGAGCCTGGCTCCTTTCACGGCTTTCCGGTTAATCTCGCAGAGGCCGTAGACGGCTTCCGGGATGTATTGGGGCGCAGGATGGGTGATCCCGTACCACTGCTCGTATACCTTCACGTCCTTGATCCTAAAATCCGCACTGAGATCCACGATTTTTGTCCGGGAGAGAATCTCATCGTTCACCAGGGAAGCGCACAACCCCTGGGGAGTCGCCGTGAATATAACATCCACCTCTTTCGAAAGCTCCTCCATATTGTCATCCAGACACTTGTCTTCTACAATCTGAAACATATTCTGATAAACCTGGGCATACTTTTTGTCTATGTAGCTTCTGGAGCCGTACCATTTGATTTCGGCTTCCTTATGGCCTGTCAAGAGCCGCACCAGTTCTCCCCCGGCATAGCCGGTTGCTCCGATAATTCCTGCTTTAATCATAACCTGCCTCCTCATTCTCAAGTCTCAAAGAACCATGCTTACGCACGATTTGAGACTCATATTCAAAACAAAACTGCTGCAATATTTTCATTGCATATATTACCACCGGGAGCATATATATGCAAGTATTATTTATATTTATTCATTTCTTCTTACTTTACACAAAAATCAAGAGTCCGGCCTTTTCCACTCCAAAATCTCCCCGAGCTTTTCCCTTACATACCTCTCCTGCCCTTCATCCGTGGGATGATAATACCGCCTGCCGGCCAAAGCCTTAGGCAGACACTCCATCCGACTCAGCTTTTCCTCTGTATCATGGGCATAAATATACCCTTCCCCATAATGGAGATCCTTCATCAGCTTCGTAGGCGCATTGCAGATCTGTAAAGGCACCGGCTCTGCCGGCAGCTCCCGTACATCCTCCTTGCAGGCCTCGCAGGCCCGGTAGAGGGCATTGGACTTGGGCGCCATGGAGAGATACACTGCCGCATGAGTCAGGTGTACATCACATTCCGGCATCCCCAGGAAATGACAGGCCTGATAAACGGACACCGCCAGCGGCAGAGCCTGGGAATCTGCCATCCCTACGTCCTCGCTGGCAAAGCGTATCAGCCTTCTTGCAATGTACAAGGGATCCTCTCCTCCATGCAGCATCCGGTGCATCCAGTAAAGAGCCGCATCGGGATCACTGTTGCGCATGGACTTGTGAAGGGCGGAAATAAGATTGTAATGCTCCTCCCCGTTTTTATCATACAACAGAGAGCGTCTGTTCATACACTGGGCCAGGAGCTCCTCGTCGATGCAGATCACGCCCCGCTCATTCATCTTTCCATTGAGAACCGCCATTTCCAGGGTATTGAGGGCCGTCCGGGCGTCTCCGTTGGCAAACCGTGCAATGGCCCGCAGATGAGTTTCTTCTATTAATAAGTCGAGATTGCCAAAACCCTTGGGGCTTTTCAGCCCATGACGGAGCAGAGCCGTCAGATCCTCTTCCTCCAGCGCCTTCAGAATAAACACCTTGCACCGGGACAAAAGAGCGGAATTGATCTCAAAGGAGGGATTCTCCGTCGTGGCGCCTACCAGGACAATGCTCCCCTTTTCCACAAAGGGAAGAAAGGCGTCCTGCTGGGCCTTGTTAAAACGGTGGATCTCATCGGTAAACAAGAGCGTCCGGATTCCCATCTTCCGATTCTGCTCCGCCTGGTTCATAACCTCCTTTACCTCTTTGATCCCGCTGGTCACTGCGCTGAATTCCACGAACTCCGCCCGTGTCTGCCTGGCTATGATTCTTGCCAGCGTAGTCTTGCCCACGCCGGGCGGCCCCCAGAAAATCATGGAGGACACCTGGTCTGTCTCGATTAATCTGCGGAGGATCTTCCCCTCCCCGATCAGGTGGCTCTGTCCCACGTACTCATCCAGGCTCTCAGGCCGCAGCCTGCTGGCTAGAGGCGCACTCTGCGGCCGATCGTCAAATAAGCTCAACTGTTCCATCATAGATTCATCCCCCGTCTGCACTCTGCCGTACCTTCTTGCATTTTTACAAACATATGTTTCCTCTATCATACTACATTTCAAGAGCTGCCACAAGACATTTATTATGAACTTTTAATATAGAAAAGTACACGCATGTACTGCCAAACCAATCAAGAGGGAAAAGGAGAGTTACCAATGAAAAATTTCTCAGTAAAAACAATCGTAGCAATCGGTATCGGCGCGGCGCTGTTTTTCGTGCTCAGCAGCTATGTGGCAATTCCTACACCAGTGCCCAATCTGAAGATCAGCGTACACTATCCTGTTGTAGCCGTTATGAGCATGCTCTTCGGGCCTGTGGCAGGCTTTCTAATGAGCCTTATCGGCCATTTCTTAAGCGACCTGGCAAGCGGCTGGGGCGTATGGTGGAGCTGGATCGCAGGAAGCGCCTTCTTTGGCCTGGTTATGGGCCTCTTAGGCTATAAGCTGAAGCTGTCCAAGGGTGAATTCGGCGTAAAGGGCGCAGTGATTTTCAATGTGGTACAGATCATTACACACCTGATTTCCTGGGGCCTGATTGCTCCCGGCCTGGATATTCTTATTTATGACGAGCCTGCGGAGAAGATCTTCCTCCAGGGTGCCGTGGGAAGCGTTGGAAATATCCTTTCAACAGCCATTGTAGGCACTATTTTGTGCTTCGCCTACACAGCTGCCAGAGCGAAAAAGGGCTCTTTAAAAGCAGAAAAATAAGGAAGCGGAAGGGGCTGTCACAAAATAAGGCTTATGGATGGAAAAACCAGTCGTCTTATTCTGCGGCAGCCTTTTTTCCTGCTGCTGACGGCAGAACCAGAGACAACTCAGCAGCAAAAGGAGGTACAAGTGAAAGAACCGATTATTAAATTTGAGGATTTCAGCTTTCAGTACGACGCCCAGGCGGAGCCCACGCTGAAACATATCAATCTTGAGATTTATCCGGGGGAAAAACTCCTCATTGCCGGGCCCTCCGGCTGCGGCAAATCCACCCTCACCCACTGTATGAACGGCCTGATTCCCTTTGCATACTCCGGAGAATCCACCGGAACCTTAACCATCCGGGGCAGGGAGACAAAGACTCAGAGCATCTTCGAGATCTCCAAGACCATCGGCACCGTGCTCCAGGATTTGGACGGCCAGTTCATCGGCCTTACCGTTGCGGAGGACATCGCCTTTGCCCTGGAAAATGCCTGCGTAAACCAGACAGACATGAAAAAGGAAGTTCTGGAAACAGCCCGGAAGGTGGAAATCGCCGATCACCTGGAGCACTCTCCCGACGCTCTGTCCGGCGGCCAGAAGCAGCGGGTCTCCATGGCCGGCGTTATGGTAAACCAAGTGGAAATCCTTCTCTTTGACGAGCCTCTGGCCAACCTGGATCCGGCCACCGGAAAACGCGCCATCGAGATCATTGACCAGATACAAAAAAAACAGGCACCACTGTGATCATTGTGGAGCACCGCCTGGAGGATGTGCTGTGGCGGGACGTAGACCGGATTGTCCTGATGAAGGATGGGGAGATTGTGGCAGACCAGGCTCCGGACGAGCTTCTTTCCACCAATCTTCTTCTGGAAAACGGAATCCGGGAGCCCTTATACTTAACTGCGCTCAAATACGCCGGGCTCACCATAACCCCTGAATGCCGGCCCCACAGCATCCGCAGCCTTACCCTTACGGAGGAAGAAAAATCCTGTGTCCGCGACTGGTATCACAGCCGGAAGGCCCGTGAGAAAAAGGAAGAGCCGGAGATTCTTCTTCAGGCCGAGAACATTGATTTTACCTATGAAAACGGCTTCCACGCCCTAAAAGGCATCCATGCTTACGCCGCTAAAGGAGAGCTCCTTGCCATTGTGGGAACAAACGGAGCCGGAAAGTCCACCTTCTCAAAGGTCATCTGCGGCTTTGAAAAGCAGCAGAAGGGCAGCCTCACCTTCCAGGGAGTGGACATGAAGGATTACAGCATCAAGGAACGCGCCGACCGCATCGGCTATGTCATGCAGAACCCCAATCAGATGATCTGCAAGACTATGATCTTTGACGAGGTGGCCTTCGGCCTGAGGCAGCGCCATGTGCCGGAGGATACCATTGCCCAAAAGGTAGACGAGGTATTGAAGGTATGCGGCCTCTACCCCTTCCGGAAATGGCCCGTGTCCGCCCTAAGCTTTGGGCAGAAAAAGCGTGTCACCATCGCTTCCATCCTCGCCTTGGATCCCCAGATGCTCATTCTGGACGAGCCCACAGCCGGACAGGATTACCTGCACTACACGGAAATCATGGAATTTTTGAAGGATCTTCACAACCGGGGAATCACGGTGGTTATGATCACCCACGATATGCATCTGATGCTGGAATACGCCCAGAGAGCCATTGTATTTTCCGGGGGACAGGTGATTGCAGACGATACCTCCGCCAACATTCTCACCAACCCGGATATCATCAGCCGGGCAAACCTAAAGGAAACCTCCCTTTACGACCTGGCCCTTTTGTGCAAAATCAGCGATCCCAATGTATTTGTCCAGCATTTTATCGACTATGAAGAGGAGGAGGTACGGGGATGATTCAGTTATTTAACTATATAGAGCGTGTTTCTCCTATTCATAAATTAACGGGAGCCTCCAAGATGGCCTGTATGCTTTGCTGGGTTCTGGCGGCAATGATTACCTTTGATACCAGGTATCTCGTCCTGCTCACCGTATTTGCCTTGATCTTATTCCGGGTTTCCAGAATCAAAGTCAGCGACGTGAAGGTAATCCTCATCTTCTCCCTGGTGTTCCTGGCCATGAACAATCTTCTGATTTACCTGTTTTCCCCGGAGCATGGGGTGAGCATCTATGGAACCCGGACGGTGCTCTTCCACATCATCGGGCGTTACAGCATCACCGCACAGCAGCTGCTCTACCATGCAAATGTGATTTTAAAATACACAGCGACGATTCCCGTGGTGATCCTCTTTATCTCCACCACCCAGCCCAGCGAATTTGCCGCTTCTTTAAATAAGATCGGCGTAAGCTACAAGGTGTCCTACTCTGTCTCCCTGGCTTTGCGCTATATTCCGGACATCCTGGACGAATTTCACGCAATTTCCCTGGCACAGCAGGCAAGGGGCGTGGAGCTGTCCGGCAAGGAAAACCTGGTAAAACGTCTCAAAGGGGCCACCGCCATTCTGATGCCCCTCATCCTCTCCAGCATGGAGCGGATCGAAGTCGTATCCAACGCCATGGAGCTGCGCTGCTTCGGCAAAGAACCAAAACGTACCTGGTATCGGGAACAGCGCTTTACAGGCCTTGATTACACTACCATGGTTCTGGGATTCCTGCTGATCGCCATTTCCATTGCCCTGCAGTTTCTCAACAAAGGGCGCTACTGGAATCCCTTCTAAGCGGATTCCCACAGCATCCATTTATGCATGTTTTTTGAATATTATGTATAAAATATTATCTTTATACAATTTATTCCTAAAATATGCGCATAAATATGTATAAAATTTCACTTGCATCTTTCCAAAGGATGTTGTATATTATTTGTCAGTGAGAAAAGCCAAAGACTGGGGCTGTCCTATTATGCGGCAGCCCCAAATCAATGCAAACCGAGGAGGATATAAAGACATGAAAGAAAAAGTTGTACTGGCCTATTCCGGCGGATTGGATACCACAGCTATCATTCCCTGGCTGAAAGAGCATTTTGACTACGAAGTGATCTGCTGCTGCATCGACTGCGGACAGGGAAACGAGCTTGACGGCCTGGAAGAGCGGGCAAAGCTCTCCGGCGCTTCCAAATTATACATTGAAAACATCATCGACGAATTCTGTGACGACTACATCATGCCCTGTGTACAGGCAGGCGCCGTATACGAGAACAAATACCTCTTAGGCACCTCCATGGCACGTCCGGCCATCGCCAAGCGTCTCGTAGAGATCGCCCGGAAAGAAGGCGCAGCCGCCATCTGCCACGGCGCAACCGGCAAAGGCAACGACCAGATCCGCTTCGAGCTCGGCATCAAAGCCCTTGCCCCGGATCTTACCATCATCGCCCCCTGGCGCATGACCGACATATGGACCATGCAGTCCCGTGAGGACGAGATCGAATACTGCCGCAAGCACGGCATCAACCTGCCCTTCGACCACAGCCAGAGCTACAGCCGCGACCGGAACCTGTGGCACATCAGCCACGAAGGACTGGAGCTTGAGGATCCGGCCAGCGAGCCCAACTACGAGCACATGCTGGTCTTAGGCGTCACACCTGAAAAAGCTCCCGACGAAGGCGAATACGTGACCATGACCTTTGAAAAAGGCATCCCCGTATCCCTGAACGGCAAGTCCATGAAAGTATCCGAGATCATCACCGAGCTGAACGCCCTGGGCGGAAAGCACGGCATCGGCATCGTAGACATCGTAGAAAACCGCGTAGTCGGCATGAAATCCAGGGGCGTATACGAGACCCCCGGCGGCACCATCCTCATGGAAGCCCACCAGCAGCTGGAAGAGCTCGTTCTGGACCGCGCCACCATGGAAGTCAAAAAAGACCTCGGCAGCAAATTCGCCCAGATCGTATACGAAGGAAAATGGTTCACCCCCCTGCGCGAAGCAGTACAAGCCTTCGTCACCAGCACCCAGGAGTACGTAACCGGAGAAGTCAAGTTCAAGCTTTACAAAGGCAACATCATCAAAGCAGGAACCACCTCCCCCTACTCCCTATACAATGAATCCCTGGCCTCCTTCACCACCGGCGATCTCTACGACCACCACGACGCCAGCGGCTTCATCACCCTCTTCGGCCTCCCCCTAAAAGTCCGCGCCCTAAAACTAGCCGAAGCCAAAGCCACCCAAAACTAAACCCCATCCCCAACAGCACCCCCCTGGCTGCCCCCCAAAGCCAGGAGGTGTCAGCCGTAAAATAAGCCGCCAGGCTTTTCCGATATCCAGTGTCCGGCTGTTCACGTACACGCCGTATGATCGGAACGAACATTACCCCAACACCTGCAGCCATAAAAAACCTGCAAAAGTAATGTACGTTCAGAGCATACGGCGTGTACGCGAACCGTCCGAACCGTTGTGATAAGGAGGGACCCACAAAGTGGGAGGATTCCTTATCGCTGGGGATACGGAAAAGGCCTGGCGGCTTATTTTACGGCTGACACCTCCGTCCGTCTAAACCACTTCCCTCACAATCCCCAAAAGTCTCTTCACATCCCCCGTCCTAGTATCCCCGCTCTCCTTATCAATAATCGAAGAATACACATGAGGAATCACCTTCTGCACCCCGGCGCCCAGAATAATCTCCATAATCTCCCGGAAATTATCAAGATCAATCCCCCCCGTAGGCTCCATCACGAACTCATTTTGCGCACAGGCCTCTGCCACAGCCTTGAGCTCCTCCTTACACTTCAAGCCCCCCATCGGGAAAAACTTCACCGAATTGCCCCCCATTTCCCGAATCATGGCAATGGCCGTATCCACCGGAACAAGAGCCGGCTCACAGTCCTTAGAAAGAGGGCCGGTAGAAATCTTCACAAATCCCGGCTTCCCACAGGGAGAAACAAGAGAATTGATATGGGCCTCCTCATTTCCTACATTGGCCCTGGTATATCCTACAGCCGAAAACACCTGGTTAAAATGATTCGCCTTAATCTCCTTGGCAATGTCCCCCACAGCCTTCCACTGGGCCGGATTTCCGCCCCCTAAGCCGACAGAAAGATTGCCCTCGAGAACTTCCATATACCGCTTCATATCCTCCACCGCGCTGGGTACATCGGGATAATTGGCAGAAAGCACGCCCACAACCACATACTTCTCTGCAGCCTCATAAATCTCCGCCGCATTTTTCAAGCTTCCGCCCAGCACGTTCAGGCACACTCTGCCCTTATAATAATTGATTCCCATTTCTATGCCTCCATAATCTTTCTCAATTTTTCTACAATAAGCTCCTTATCGCCTTCCACCAAAGGTCTCGGATCCAGATCCAGCTTGCCAAGACTCATAAATTCCGTGCGGCAGCGGACCGTAGGATCTCCCTCCTTCAGCCTCTGCTCCAGCTCTATAGCTGTCATCCCGGCCTCCTTAGGCTCCACAAAAATCCTTGCCCGGTAGATTGCCCGGCCCGCCTCGTCCTGAATCATCTCGGAATGCAGTCCTGGAATCTGATTGATGGAATCCCTAAGCCAGACTGCTGTCTCTTTATTCTTCTCGGCCTCCGCAGCCCGATCCTTATGCTCGTACTGCTCCAAGGCTTCCAAAAGCCCCATAATTCCTTCCTTGCCAATCTTCATCGCCCGGCCGATTCCCTTGTACTGCTTCCTGGCATAGGCGATATATTCCTTCTTTCCCGTCACAAATCCAGAGGTTGTGGCCTCCAAAGCCTTTGCTCCGCTGTAGCAGACAAGATCCGCCCCCATGGCAATGTATTTGCGGAAATCCTCTTCCGCCGCCGCATCCACCAGAAGGGGAAGCCCGTTCCTGTGGGCAATCTCGATCATAGTGGGAAGATCCACCATTCCCTTTTGTACGCAGTGATGGCTCTTTACATACATAAGGGCCGCCGTTCTGTCTGTGATGGCCTCCTCAATGTCCTCCGGGGCTACCTCCGTGGCTGTTCCTGCCTCCACCGGCACGCCGCCTCCCAGACGGATGATCGTCTCAATGGGCACGTTAAAATTGATGGCATGGCCCTTCTGGAGAATGATCTCATTGGCCAGTCCGGAGGAATCCGGCATCCGCTCCACCAGAGACTTTTTCCCCTTTGTGATAAGGCCTGCAACAGTGATGGCAATGGCCGCCGAAGCGCACACCGCCGGACAGCTGTCCTCCCCTCCCGTATACCGGGAAATAATCTCTCCGGCCTTAACCATCAGATCCTCAATCACCACATAGGACTGTCCTCCCGCCACAGCCGCCTTTGCCACCCGGTCGCTGATGGTGGATACCCCCAGCACAGTCACGCGGCCGCTGGCATTGACGACCCGGTTCAATCCGATATCCTGATAAATACTCATATAAAGTCCCCCTGTCCTATCCTGAATTTTAAAGGAAAATGCCGCCTAAAATCATGGCTCCCAGGATTGCGCCTCCTGTCATTTCCTTTCCCCACTTATAGAACACCGCAGCCCCAAGCACTGCACCGATTCCTGTATACACATTGTACTGTGCGGCCGCAACAATAATCAGCGGGGCCAGGTAACGGCCGGTGGCATTTCCGGCGCCCATCATAACGGAGGTTCCGCCTACTGCCACGCCCTCCGGCATTACCTTACGGATAATCATAATCACAGCTCCCATAACGAGTCCAATCAAGGCTCCCGTAAGCAGGGCGGTGAAGAAATTAGAGAAAGGAAGCTCCCATCCCATAGATAAGAATAAAGCCGGTAATCCAATGCCCACGCCGGTCTGGAGAGAACCGCCGATATCCAGAAGTCCTACCAGGGGGCCTTCCAGAATACGGGCAATCAGGAAGCCCGCCGCAAAGCCTGCTGCCGCTGCATAGTCTCCGCCGTCCATTCCGTCCCTGAGCATAGCCACGATAGAAATCTCGTTAAATGCACCTGTGCCAAAGCGGATATACATAAAGGTTCCGGCAAAAATCGCTGCTGCCGCCCCCATAATCAGAAGGATAAAGGTGCTGTCCTTCATTAAAAATGTATCCAGTTTCTGTCCAAATGTTCTTTTGTCATCCATTAGTTCAACCTCCTATTTATAATTCCATAATTATAACGCAAACTGGTTAAAGAAGCCTCTGAAATATGCAATTACCAGGAACATAATCACTACGATGGCAATCAGGATCTGCACAATCCTGCTCTTGTAGCCATTCTCCTCTGCTGATTTTCCAATCAGGATACCAAGCACAATGCCCGGCACTGCATTTCCGGAAACCAGCGCAGAAACGCCGCCCAGAATGGTTCCCCACATACCCGTCTGTTTCCCGGCATCCAGAGCTGCCAGCCAGAAAATCGCAGGCATGACCGGATTGATCAGCCAGCCCGTAGCGGGAGTCAGCACCTCAGAGGCAATCAGAGAAAGCTTTTCCGGAATAATGCGCGCCATGGTATTCAGGAATATCATCAGCACGCCGCCCACAGCCGCACCGGCGCACATCATCTTTTTGGGATTGTGCAGGGTCTCCTCCGGCTTGTTGTTCTTAACCAAAAGCGCAGCCGCACCCCAGTTGGGGATAATGCGGTGCATAACATCCTGGGTCAGCGCTCCTGCCGCCACTGCAGAGGCTGCCGAGGAAAAGAAGAAGCCCAGTCCAAAAGAAAAGTGAGCAATGGGGTCTCCGTTGCAGGCGTTCAGCTCTCCCAGGGTACGGAAAGCTCCCATGGCCTGAACCTCCGGCGCATGAAACATACGTGCCGCGCCGGCTGCAATACATCCGCCGCCGATGATACCGATAATGGCGGAATAAATAATAATCTCCAACATATCAAAAATCCTCCTTTGTTATATTTAAGTACTTTACCTTCACAATGATCCTTGCCGTAATCGTAAAATACACTCTTTCCCGGGGCATAAACAGAAACAGGAACCGCTCTGTCTCCTTCTTAAGCTTTACGTTCTCAAAATATACGGCCCTCGTCTCCATCTGAATAATGGGATGGCCGATCTCCTCAAAAATCTGCTTCCGCATCATCTGAAACAGATTCCCCACTGCGCTCTCCAGAGAATCCCCGGTCATGGTCAGTGTCATCTCATGTTCCTTTTCCTCAAGGAGCTGCCGGTCTTTCAGGGTATTGACCTCTTCCACCTTCTGCCCGAACATCCTACTCTTCTCCATGAACCTTACGGAAAGACTGCACCAAACGCTCTCCAAGCTCCTCTACATCCAGAAATCCCAGTCCAACAACGGTGCAGCCTTCTTCCACTGCCGTACAAGCTGCGTCCACGGAACGCAGAGAGGATTTTGCCTTGTAGCCGTATTTATTGGAAGCCGTAAGTGCGCCCGCCCCGCCGCTTCCGCAGAAGCTGATTCCCAGATCTGCCTGGTTCTCATGCATGACATCCCCAAGCTTCATGTCTGCTGCCATTCCCGGAATCACAATTGCCTTTCCTCCTGCCTTTTCCACGCCTCTTGCGACTGCCTGGCCCTTTCCCATACGGTGTCCGATTACAACCAATACCTCTTTCATTTCTTCTCTTCCTCCTTAAATTTTATATTAGCGGGCCGCCTCTGCGGCCATTGCCATCTCTGCATGTGTACCTACCAAAAATAATTCTGTCCGATCCTTCTCTATGCCTACCTCCACAAATAAGGGGCCTGCAATGATATCCGCATATTCCCATGCCTTTTCGGAGATCTCGCTTAGCATTTCCTCTTCCATAGGATCTATAAGCTTTCCCTCTAAAACCCGTTTAATCAGAGCCATTAAGTGATTGCTCAGCATCAGCTGCGCGTCCTCTCCAAAGGTAAGGGGAAGGTTCTCTGCCCGGCTCTTTGCCTCCAGATACAGTTTCTCTGCCTTTTCCCTCATATCCGGGGTAATCTCATTTGTCTCAAGGATTTTGTTCAAATATTTCACTTTGTTCACCTCTGCTGTAAATGGTTTTCTTTATTACCAGCTTTTCCGAAAGCTCAATGGTATCGCCTATGGAATCCTGAACCTGCTCCCTGCAGGGCGCCAGCTCCAACACATTCAAATCCGCCACATAGCCTGGCTTAATTTCGCCCAAATCCGCAAGCCCATAGTGCCGGGCCGGCGCGCAGGTGCATTTGTGGACAGCCTCCTCCAAAGGCTCGCCGCAGGCCGTCACCTTGCTCACCACTGCTGCAAGATTGTACACCGGCCCTTCATAATTCTCCACATGAAGATCCGTAGAAATCAAATCTGTGTCAAAGCCCTTCGCCAGCGCCTTTTCAAATACCCTCAGGCTAAAGCTTGCCACGCCATGGCCCACATCAAAGAGCACGCCCCGCTCTCTGGCCTCCAGGGCCTCCGGGATAATCTCTCCCGTATCTGTCAGAATTCCGCCCTTTTTCCCATGATAGGCATGTGTCACAATGTCTTTCTTGTCAAGAAGCTTCAGCACCTCTGTCAGCGCCGGCGGATAGTTGCCCACATGAACCATCAGCGGCTTTCCTATTTCCTTAGCGATCCTTGCCGCCTCTTCAATGGGCTTTAACCCCATCTCTCCCACCACGCTTGCGCTGGCCCTGACCTTCAAGCCCACAATCTCATCCGGGTACTTCTTTACCATGGCCTTTAAAGCCGCCTCGTCAAGCTTCTCCATGGAATCAAGCTCATGCCCTCTAAGCAGCCCTTCCTTCGATACATTCAGCAGGGTAAATACCTTTGTCCGGCTTTTCTTGATATAATTCTCCCGAAAATCCTCGTAGGTATCCGCCCCTGAGCTTCCTGCATCGAGAATTGCAGTGGCCCCTCTCTCAATCCCAAGCACATCCGGCGAAAGCCCCAGAAAGGCCTTGGGGTAGCAGTGTGTGTGGATGTCGATGAATCCCGGCGTCACCAGGCATCCGGCCGCATCCACAGCCTCGCCCTCCCAGGCAATTTCATCCTCCACCGCTGCAATCCGGCCGTTTCTCACCAGAATATCCTTTCTGGTACGACGGTAGCCGTTTGCCGGAGACACCAGCAGCCCGTTTTTGATAACAAGTTCTTTCATCGCTATACCTCCTCTGTGATATATAAAAAGAACGCAACCCGTTCTGATATGGAAATACGAACGCGCAGGGTCTTTTCTACCAAATCAAAAAACTTCTCCATCAGCGCAAATATATCGGGATCTTTTTTTCGGATTCTCTGATACTCCCTCTCAAAATCCTCGCTGGCCTCCTCCTGGCTGCTCTCTTCAAACCACCGGGGAACGGCCATGCTCATGTGAATCACCATTCCCAGCATGGCGTCTCTGCTCATGCGGTATTTGGGCGGAAACTTGGAGGTGTATTCCAGCAGGGTTAAAATCAGCCTGCTTAAAATGGATGCCGCCTCCACCAGGCCGCCCTCTTCTGTAACGGGCTTTTCCCTTAAAAGGAAGGGATCCTCTTTTGCCCCGAAGGAAGCCTCGTTCCGCTGGCTCATGGGGATCTCATCCACCAGGTTGCCGTACTTGAGAAAATCCCGGATGCGCTTGATATCCTCCTCCGACAGAATCCGGGATATCTTAATTACGGGAACCAGCTTGTTCTCCAAGGGTATGGTAGAAATGACAAAGTCTACATCTTTCAAATCGCTTACCTTGGAAAGCTGCCAGGGTGAGATCTGTCCCACCACATTCAGCATGGGAAATACATTCTTGATTCTCAGGGTGAGAAGGTGGGATAAGCCCTTTCCTGTGGCACAGACAACCAGCACATTTTTCCCTGTCCGCTCGGTCTGAAGGCTGTTCTTGTAGAGATACACAGCCAGATAGCAGATCTCAAGCTCTTGATACGGGAGGTTCATTTCTCTTTGAATGATCTCCCCACAATCCCGGGCCAGCTGATAATAAGAGTAGTAATGCTCCCTTACCTCCTCCAGCACATAGGGGTTCTCCTCCTCCGCCCGTCCTTGGGCGCTCAAATTCAGAAAGTTCCGCAGATGCTCAAACAAATCCTGGTACAAAGCTTCCAGATGAAAGCTGTCCTTCCCTCTTTTTTCCTCAATATAGAAAAGAACCTTATGTATGGTTCCTGTCAGCCGCGCTTCCTCCACAAAGCCTTTCTGGATATAGATTCCATTTTCCTGCAGGATCTGCGTAAAGGCTTCCAGCTCTCCCTGGGAGGTTCCTTTTCCCGGATCGGACAGCTCTTCCAGAAGCATATCGGCATAACTGCCCCCGTTTTCTCCTGCCGCCGTCTCTCCCACTACGCAGCCCATTCTAAGGCGCAGGCGTCTGACCATGCAGTAACAGAGAAGATTCAGATAAGAAGCATTGGAGATCCACACATTGTATCTGCTGTTGAGCCTGCGGATGCTCTGGCTCAGCTCCTCAATATCCCGAAGCATAAGCTTGCCCTTAAGCTCCGGCGGAAGGAGCATAAACCAGTCCTCCGCCGTATAGCTTCCCTTAAACCGGTCCGCAAGAATCCGTACCGCCAGGCGGCGCAGCGCCATCTCGTCTCCCTCCAGACGGTATCCGGAGGCTTTTCGAACCTTTAAGGAAACGGTATGGCCAAACCATTCCTCCATTTTCCCCAATATGCGTGAAAGTGTAGAACGGGAAATATAGTAAGCCGCCGCCAGCTTTTCCGCAGTGATATAATCCTTTTGTACAAATAGATAGAGATACAGTCTCTCGAACCGCTCCTCCCCGCTGCTGTCTCCCAGCCCCATCCGGGATGTAATCCCGCACTGCACCAAAAGCTTGGAGGCTTTCGTTTTCTGTGCAGCCGGGATATAATACCCCTGCTTTGTCAGATAGCAGATCTCAATTTTGTGGCGGACGCACACTTCCTTGAGTTCTCCCAGATCATAGCGTATGGTGCGATCCTGCTTTTCAAATTTGTCTTTAAAGAAATCCAGATCTAAGGGGACGCTGGCTGTAATCAGAGCTTTCAGCATTTCAGCCTGCCTTGCCTTTAGTACTTCCTTCATGGTCAGCCTCCTTACCTCATTTTCTCTTTTTATAGCAGCCTGTATCTTTTTAAAGCTTTTAAAAGACCCTCTTCCCCATTTCCTTCCGTTATCTCTGCCGCATGTTCCTTTACATAAGCGGCCGCATTTCCCATAGCGATGCTGTGTGTCACCTGGCGGAACATATCGATGTCATTCTCTCCGTCCCCAAACACCAGAACCTCGTCCCGTCCAATTCCTTCTTCCTCCATCAGCCTCTTAAGCGTCCGGCCCTTGGTGATTCCTCTCGGCGCAGTCTCTATCTGTCTGGGACAGGTACGCACAATCTCATAGTCTTTTGGAAAATGCTCTTTAAGTTTAGCGTAAATCTCCTCAATCCGCTCCGGCGTGTCGGCGCAATTGAGCTTATTTAACCGCCCTGGAAACTCGTCTACCGAGGACACCTCAATCAAATTCGGATAATTGTGGGAAAAATCATCTTTGGCAATCCAGGACCAGGCGTCTGCAACAAGGGGATGGTTTTGGGGATATCCCCGTTCCTCTCTTTCCCGGATCTTATACTCCCTCTGCCACTCTGGAATCCAGTAGTAAAGGGTATCATCCCGGTAACCTTCTACTTCCGTATCCTGTTCCTTTAAGAAGGATGCAAGACGCCTCACATCCCTTTCCTCAAGCTGGGCGAAAACAGTCCGCTCCCCTGTTCCGAGACGGTTCACTGCCAGGCCGTTGACCTCTATCAAAATCCCCTGGTACTGCTCCATCTGAAGCTCTCTCACATAGGGCATTAAGCGCACAAAGCTCCGGCCGCTGGCCAAAACCAGGCGGATTCCTTTTTTCTGGCAAGCAGTCAAGTATTGAACTGTAGCTTCCGAAATCCGATCCTGCTCATTTAACAGGGTTCCATCCATGTCTGTTACTATCCACCTTATTGCCATTTTGGATATCCCCCTTTCTTGTTCTCGATCATAGCATACACATCCTTTCTTTTATGATTAACCTTTTGCAGCTTCATAAGGTTATTTTGCAATTTTGATACCTTCTCCTTCCGCCATGGAAGCAATCGAAAAAGGAGTTGCCGGAAAGCAAGGTATCAGAAAAATCTGATGCCTTATTTTCCGACAGCTCCCTGCCGCTTATGCCTTTATCTTAAATTTTTTCAGCCGAAGGCTACTCTGCCGCCTCTGTCTCTGTTCCCATGGAAGAGAGATACGAATCCAGCGCAGAAGCGTCCATCTCAATTGTGGAGGTATCCGGCCTTGTCGCCATATCATAGACGGAATATCCAATCCAGCATACCAGAGCCAGCGCAATCACCCCGGCGCAGACTTTCGTAACGGCCTGCTTCTTCTTCTCCTTTGCCAGCAGCTCCTTCCGATTCGCTTTCTCCTCTTTATAGCGGTTTACTTTTTCCTGACTCATCTTGTGAAATCCTCTCTTTACTTCTCTCTTTTCCTCTGCGGCGCACTCTGCCGCTCTGCCTTAGAGTATAACACATAATTATGAAAAAAGCATGAAAATTTTTTAAAAGCTAGACGACTACAATAATTCCCCCGTCGCTGGCATAGAGGCTGCTCACTCCGGCTGTGTCCAGAATCAGCACCTCCTTCACCGGCACATGCTTCAAGAGCTCTTCTTTCACCAGCTTCGCCCTCTCCGGGCAGTTACAGTGGGAGATCGCCAGCAGCTTCTCCGCCGGATTCTTCAGATCCTTTGTAATATACTCCACCATCTTTTTAAGAGCCCGGTTGATTCCCCGTGCCTGGTCTAGCTGGCAGATGGTGCCTATAGGGGTGGCTCCCATGACAGGCTTAATGTTCAGCGCATTGGCCACGAAGGCCTTCAGGTTGCTGAGGCGCCCGTTTTTGCGCAGAGCCTCCAGGGATTCCAGAACAAAGTACGTATTCTGGCCTGCAATATAGCTGTCCACGGTCTCTATCACCTGCTCAAAGGCCATTCCGGCCTTCTCGCATTCTTCGATCTTCATGGCAATGAGCGTCTGCCCGATAGATGCAGAACAGGAATTGAACACATGAATGTTCTTCTGTCCCTTTTCCTCCAGGTAAAGCTTCTTCCCAAGCTCCGCACTGTTGTAGGAGCCGCTCAGCTCCGCAGAAAGAGTTACCGCATATACGTTGTCCGCCTCACAGGTATATGCCTCCAGGTAACGCTCCGGCGAAGGGCAGGAGGACTTGGGACAGTTAGGACTCTCTGAAACCCGGCGCAGAAAATCCTTCTGGTCAAAGGTCTCGTCGTCCACCACATGATGCCCGTCTATATCCAACACCAGCGGCACGCGCTCAAAGTGCTCATCCTTCTTATAGCTCTCCGGCAGTTCACCGCAGCTGTCAACAATGATTTTGTAACTCATAGCTTGCCTCCTACTTGCTCTTTCCACTATTAAATGTGGTTTTTAATACTACATATGATGGTAGCACACCCTCACATGTTTTTCAAGTAGTTTTTGATACTATGAGATACTTTATACCTATACTGTCTCGGCGCAGCCTGTCTGAACTGATTTTATACTGTTTCGTTGATATAAATTCCCTCCAGTACACGAATGGCAGACAGTTTCTTCTGTACCTCAGCCCTTTTTTCTTCCGGGCAGGCCTCTAAAAGCTCCTCCGGGCCTGTCATGCCGCAGAGAAAGCTTCCCAGATCCGCAATGGAAACCGTAAGCTCCGGCTCTTCTGTGACTGGAAGCAGACGGCTGCCCTCTGTGGTGAATTGCCAGCGGAAGGTTCCTTGATTCTCCGCCAGGATGGGATCTGTAACGGCAAGCAGCAGATCCTGTTCGTTTTCTGCTCCAATCTGTGATACAAAGGAAGGCAGATGCACCAGGCGCATCATCATGGGGGTGGCTTCCCATTCCGGCCAGCTGATATGTCTTTTATTGTAGTCTGCATTTTTTTCTATATAAAGATCGTATGTTTCCGACAGCAGCTTTTCTTCCAGGGAAGCCAGTCCCTCCTCATACTCGTTTCCCATAAGGCGGAAATCAAAGGGCAGGTAAATGGCTTCGTCCGCGGGCATCAAAAATGCAAACGGCTGCTTTTCTCTCTCCATATCCTGGAGCGCCCTGGTGAGCAGGCGGCGCATCAGCCCTTGATGGCGGTAGGAGCGTCTTGTCGCCACTGCTACCAGATAATCGGCCCGGAGGCTCTTATCCCGGAAACGGAAGGTATAGGGATTCCGGTGCAGCATGGCAACAATGCTTTCCTCATCCATGACCGCAAGAATCTCGTTGTCCGCAGCCTTAATCTTGTAATAGGCGTCCACAAATGCCTTTTCGTCCTCTACAAATACTTCCTCATAAAGAACCCGGGAGTTTTCCTTTTCCTCCTGGGAAAGATAACGTATTTCCATGTTTGTCCTTTCTATTCCAGTACCGCAATATCCATAAAGTGCACCTTTACCCACCTCTATCTATTGCATCCCTGGCAGCCTTCGCAGCTGCTCTGCATTACATCTTCATATGCATAGTTGGCTATGGGAATCAGTGCGCAGACAGCCTGGGCGGAAATGCCTTCGCCGGTTCCCGTAAAGCCCAGGCCCTCCTCTGTGGTTGCCTTAATGTTGATCTGATCCACGGAAATCTTCAATGCCTCCGCCGCATTCTTCCGCATGGCCGGAATGTGGGGCGCCATCTTCGGACGCTGTGCAATAATGGTGGCATCAATATTGCCGATAACATAGTCGGCCTTCTCCAGAAGCGCACCTACCTGCTCCAAAAGACGGATGCTGGAGATGCCCTTGTACGCCGGATCAGTGTCCGGAAAATGCTGTCCGATATCCCCAAGAGCCGCCGCCCCCAGAAGTGCATCCATAATGGCATGAAGCAGAACATCTGCATCTGAATGCCCCAAAAGCCCCTTCTCATAGGGTATCTCCACGCCTCCCAGTATGAGCGCGCGCCCCTCTGTCAGTTTGTGTACATCATAGCCCATTCCTACACGCATAGTATGTTTCTCCTTTTTTTCAGATAGGATCAGTATATCACAAAGTCCTCCATTCTACTATATTTGACTTTCCCATCTTTACCAAAAAAGAAAATTCGTGTATACTGTGCTTGGATGAATGTAACGCAGAAAGAAGGAATCTACGAATGATACAGGATATTGCACCCCACGTTTACCACAACGAATACCAGCCTGTGCCTCCCTCAGAGGACAGCCTGCTCCTTTATTTTGAAGGGGATCAGGTTCTGACCGGATGCGGGGAGGAAGCTTTAAGCTTTCCAAGGTTTTGGGAGCTTAAGGAAGGGAACCGGGAGCTTTCTCCCAATCTTCTTTACCTGTTTTCCATTGATAAATGCACCTTTTATCTGTCCAGGCTGCGGCCGGACTTTCCGCCTGGGCAGTTCGAAATGAAAAGCGTCCGTATCTTCCGGGACGCCTGTCCCGGATGGATGTCCTTTGCAGGTATTACCGCCCATCAGCTCTATCACTGGTATGAGGCCCACCGTTTCTGTGGTCACTGCGGCAGACCCCTCCTTCACTCGGAACAGGAACGGATGCTCCACTGTCCGGACTGCGGCATTATGGAATATCCGAAGATTTCTCCGGCTGTGATTGTGGGAATCGTTCACAATGACCGGATTCTTATGTCAAAGTATGCCGGCCGCGGCGCCACGCATTATGCCTTGATTGCAGGCTTTGCCGAGATTGGGGAGACGATTGAAGAGACCGTCCGCCGGGAGGTCTATGAGGAGGTAGGGCTTCGTGTAAAGAACCTGCGCTATTACAAAAGCCAGCCCTGGTCTTTCTCGGACTCTCTGCTGTTTGGATTTTTTGCAGAGCTTGAGGGGGAGGATGAGACGATCACCCTGGATACGCAGGAGCTTGCCGCTGCCGGATGGTTTACCCGTAAGGAGGCTCCTGCACAGCCTTTGAATATCAGCCTTACCAGCGAAATGATCTGGAAATTTAAAAATGGAGAGGTTGTATTTTAACCGTCCATAAGGACAGAATCTTTTTCTTATTTCAACCGAAAGGAGATTCCAATGAAATGCCGTACCGCACTTATCACCGGAGCCGCTCGGGGCATCGGGGCCGCCATCGCTGAAAAATTTGCATCCGAAGGATGGAATCTGGCGCTCACCTGCATCCGCTCCCGGGAACGCTTAGAAACGCTGGCCCAAAAGCTTCATACCTCCTACGGGGTTACCTGCCTCACCTTTTTAGGAGATATGGGAGATGAAACAGCTGTCAAGAACTGCTTTAAAGAGATCGAAGAACGCTTCGGCGGCGTCGATGTTCTGGTGAATAATGCCGGCATTTCCAAGACCGGGCTTTTTACCGAGCTTTCCCTGGAAGAATGGGAGCACGTCATGCGTACCAACTCCACCTCTGCTTTTCTATGCACCCGGCAGGCCCTGCCCTATATGCTGAAACAGAAATCCGGCTCGGTTATCAATATTTCTTCCGTGTGGGGCTGCGTGGGCGCTTCCTGCGAGGCTGCCTATTCCGCTTCTAAGGGCGCTGTCAATGGGCTGACTATGGCCCTTGCCAAGGAGCTGGCTCCAAGCCGCATTGCTGTGAACGCCATCGCCTGCGGCGCTATCGACACAGATATGAACGCCTGCTTTTCAGAGGAGGAGCGCACCTGCATTGCAGAGGAAATTCCGGCCGGACGCTTCGGAAGACCTAAGGAGGCGGCGGAACTGGCATATGCGCTTGCCTGCCAGACACCTTACCTCACCGGACAGATTATACGGCTGGACGGCGGATGGATTTGAATTAGGAATATTAGGAAACTGTTTTAGATCGGGTGCCCTATATGAATATTACGGAACAGGAATGAAAACATTATGAAAATCATAAAACAATTTGGAATTATATTTACAATCTGCTGGCTTGGAACCGTGACGGAGCGCCTGCTTCCCTTTGCCTTTCCTGCCAGTGTTATCGCTATGCTTCTGCTGCTCCTCTGCCTGCTCAGCGGCGTACTGAAAGCAGAGCATATTCAGGAAAAGTCTGATTTCCTGCTGGCAAATATGGCCTTTTTCTTTATTCCGGCAGGAGTAAATGTCATCAACTACCTGGATATTCTAAGAGCAAGCTGGCTGCCTCTCCTGGTTATCTGCCTGGTGACTATGGTAATCACCTTTGCCGCTACTGCGCTCAGTATCCGGCTCACGGTACAATTGCTCCATAAGAAGGAAGGAGGGCGTAAGCATGAATGAATTGTGGGCTTCTCCTTTCTTCGGAATCGCTGTGAGCATCCTGGCCTTCTGGATTGGCGTTAAGCTGCAGGAACGGCTGAAGTCCGTCCTCTGCAATCCCCTTTTGATTGCTATTGTGCTGATTGCAGGGCTTTTGTCTGTCTTTAAAATTCCTTATGAAAGCTACAATGCAGGCGGCGCCATTATCAATATGTTCCTTGCTCCGGCAACGGCCTGCCTGGCAGTTTCTATTTACAGCAAGATTCAGATTTTGAAGGAAAACTGGCTGCCGATTGTGGTTGGCTGTACGGTGGGATCTGTCACTTCCATGGGAAGCGTCTACCTGCTCTGCCGTCTGTTCCGCCTGGACAAGGCCATGACTGCCTCTTTAATTCCCAAGTCCATCACCACGCCCATTGCGGTAGAGGTAAGCGCCGCTCATGGAGGAATTGTTCCCGTGACAGTGATTGCCGTTATCTTTACCGGAATTCTGGGCAGCATCTTTGCGCCTCTTTTGATACGGATATTCCAGGTAAAAGATCCGGTGGCGGCAGGGCTGTCCATCGGGGCCTGCAGCCATGCGGTGGGCACCTCAAGGGCTGTCCAGCTTGGAGAGACTCAAGGCGCTATGAGCGGCCTGGCGATTGGAATCTGCGGAATTATTACAGTGATTGTTTCTATGGTTTTTATGTATTGATGGGATACCCACAGGGTATACCTTTCTATTCTTCCCCGGAAATAATTTCTCCGTAATTCCGGATAATCACTTCCTTCCCCACCCGTTTCTTGGGATCGGAATTGATCGCCCGGCGCACGTCCACCTCTTCCTGAAGATAATCCTGGTACAGCTCCTGAATCAACTCCGTATTGTGGTTGGTCAGCATACAGTAACAGCCCCTCTCGGACAGCTCCCGAAAGACCTTTGCCAGGCGTCTGTGCTCCTCCTCTGTAAAGCCTTCCTTTGTATAGGAATCAAAGGAAGCTGGATTCAAGGGCGCATAGGGACTGTCAAAATAGATAAAATCCCCTTTCTTGGCTGTCTCCAGAGACGCTTCAAAGTCTTGACAGGTGATAGTCACAGATTTCAGATAATAGGAAATGTTCTTAATATTCTCCACATCCACGGAACGTACCTGTTCCTTCTGATTCCAGGGCACATTGAACTGACCCTTCCGGTTCACCCGGTAGAGTCCGTTAAAGCAGTGCTTATTCAGATAAATAAATAAGGCCGCCATTTCCGTGTCGTAATCCTTTGTTTTCAGTTTATCGTTGTAGCGCTCGCGCATTTCATAATAGAATTCCTTGGTGCAGGTCACCTGATCCATAGAGCTTAAGAGCACGGACAAAGGGCCCACATGATCCCGAATCTCCGTGTATGTATGAATCAGTTCCCGGTTGATATCATTGATAAAGGCCCAGGAAGGCTTCTGGTGGAACAGCAGCGCTCCGCCTCCCACAAAAGGCTCATAATAATCTGTGTATTCCTTTGGCATCCGAACGCTTAGATGCTCCAAAAGCTGCCGTTTTCCACCGGCCCATTTTACAAAGGGCGCTGTGTTTGTATCACTCATTTTTATAATTCTCCTATTCCAGTCGCTGTGCGACAGCACTAAAGGGTAAAGCTGCTAAGTCCTGTGTCTGTAATTGGGCTCAACAATAGTATAAGCAAAAATGAATCATTTAGCAAGGTCTTCCCCTAACGTAAAAAAGCCCATGCCAACCGGCATCAAGGCCCTGAATAAAAACAGAACCAGTGTGCCGGGCGTCAAAGGGGCAATGGTAATACTCAAAATCAGCACAATTGCCGTAATCTGTCACAAGCCAGTTCCATATCACGGTTGATAAGATACGGAGAACTTACCACTTCATTCCAAATCTGCTGCTTGGATGATCCTATATTTCTAATTTTCCAGATTCTCATACCTTCTGATTCGATTTCCGTCTTTCCTCGTAATCCTTCAAAGAATCCAGTGCATGGCGCGCCATAGGGAACAGGGCTATCATGTTAAACACGGTCATCAGCCCCACGCCCACATCGCCCAGATCCCACACAAAGGTGTAGGCTGCCAGTCCTCCGATGAAAAGCATAATCAAAGCGAGAACCTTGTACAAGGTCTGGGACAGCCAGTTATCGCCAAATAAGTACGACACGTTGGGCCTTGCATAAAATAGAATTCCGATAAAGGTGGAAAAGCTGAACAGCCACAAAATCACAGCTATAAAAATCACGCCGAATTCTCCCAGGTGATAGCCCATGGCCTTCTGCAGCAAATCCATGCCTCCAAGCCCCTCTGTCAGGCCCGTGGGAGTCAGCAGCATAATCATAGCGGAGCAGGTACAGATTACAAGGGTATCGATAAATACGCCCAGAGCCTGCAAAAGTCCTTCCTTAGCCGGATGGCTGATATCCGCCGCCGCTGCCGCGCAGGGCGCAGAACCGGAGCCTGCCTCGTTGGAGAAAAGCCCTCTCTTGGCGCCGTTCATCAGCACGGCCCCGAAGCCTCCCGCCACTGCCTGGCGCAGTCCAAAGGCTTCTTCAAAGATCTGACCGAAAACCGTAGGAAGCATGGATGCATTTTTTATCATAATAAACAGGGTGAACAGAAAGTACAGGGCTGCCATTATCGGCACGACCACATCCAGTACCTTGACGGTCGCATATTTGCGCAGCACGATTACTGCCGACACTGCCACCAGCACAATGGTTGTGTAGAGGGGCGGTATCTGAAATGCATTGTAAAAGGCCGAGGACACGGAGTTGCCGATAACCTGGCTGATTCCGCACCAGCAGATTAGGCCGGAAAGGGCAAACAAAACGGCTGTGACGGATTTGCGGCGGGCACTTCCCGGCTTTACAAAGAGGTGATGGATATAATAAGCCGGGCCGCCCCGGTAACCGCCGTAGAGAGGATCTTTTTCCTTATAAAGCTGTGCCAGTGCAGCCTCGATAAAGGCTGTGGAGGCTCCCAGAAGGGCTGTCACCCACATCCAGAATACGGCGCCCGCTCCGCCTAAGGAGATAGCCGCCACAACACCTACCAGATTCCCCATACCGACACGGGTGGCTGTGGATACAATCAGGGCCTGGACGCCGGAGATGGCTCCTTCTTTGGATTTGCTGCGCTTTTCCGCCGTGATCCGCAGCATTTCCGGAAACAGGCGGAAGGGAAGGAACCGGGTTCGGATGGTGAAATAGATGCCGGATGGGATGAGGATGAGTACCAACAGGGAAATTCCCAGAGAGCTTCCGCCGGGCAGAGGGATGGTAAACAGGTCGCCCCAGAGACAATGGTAAACGGCTTGAAAAATGGTTTGAAAAATAGACATGATGTTCTTCCTTTTGTAAAATGTGCTTAAAAATAGTTTGATAGAAACTTGTAATTCTTTTATATTTAGTATATAGTATAAGGGAACATCTGTAAAATTGATAAATACGATATTTAGCATCTATATATTCGATTTTAATTTTGGGCAATGAGGGACAGAGACGGCCAGGTTTTGTGCACCGGCGAGGCTCTTTTGTTCTTTTGACATGCTTTCCTGGTTTGTGGAATTGATGTACTCTCTGCGAATGAAGGTTTGACTATGGATTTGAAAAATCTGACTACATTTATTCATGTGGCGGAATTGAATAGTTTTTCGA
Source organism: Clostridia bacterium (assembly GCA_910575725.1). Classification (GTDB taxonomy): domain Bacteria; phylum Bacillota; class Clostridia; order Lachnospirales; family Lachnospiraceae; genus Laedolimicola. The sequence goes on from CAJTFE010000016.1 coordinate 55,113, forward strand.
AGGCGGCGCTGGCCCTTGGGTATTCGCAGTCTACGGTTTCTTTTCAGATACGGCAGCTGGAAACAGAGCTGAATGCCCAGCTTTTTGAGCGGATTCATCATACGGTTGCTCTTACGGAAAAGGGACGGGAGGTTTTGAATTATGCCCATCGGATCCGCAGAATGACTATGGAGCTTACAGAGACTATGGAAGGTCAGCAGGATCTGAAAGGACATATTCGGCTGGCTATGGCGGATTCTCTCTGTGATTCCCTCTTTGACAGCAGTTTTCCTGATTTTTGCAGGCAGCACCCGGGGCTTACTCTGAAGATCATTGCAGCCGGAACAGGGGAAATGTTCCGGCTGATGAATCACAATGAAGCGGATGCTATTTTAACTCTGGATAGTCATATTTATGACAGGGAGTATGTGATTTTCCGGGAGGAAACGGTGAAAATGCATTTTATTGCCTCTGCCTTTTCACCTTTGGCCAAGCGTCCTTCTCTCTCTGTGGCGGAACTGCTTTCCTGGCCTTTTCTTCTGACGGAAAAGGGAATGAGCTATCGGAGGCTTCTGGATGAGGGCCTGGCGGAACGTTCTCTGGAGGTAACGCCTGTTCTGGAGATGGGGAGCGCAAGGCTTATCTGTTCTCTTATCGGCGAGGGGGCCGGTATTTCTTTTCTGCCGGATTATGTGACAGAGCAGGATGTGCAGGCCGGCGCAATTGTCCGGCTGAATGTGAGGGATTTTGAAGTGGAGATCTGGAAACAGCTTCTTTATCATCGGGATAAGTGGGTTTCGCCCCAATTGGAGGCGGTGCTTGAGTATTGTGCGAAGAGGGAGTTTCTCCTTAAAACATCACTCTCTTAACTCTATATCGTGTTCTATCTCTTATTATTACAATATATTGTGTTTTTCTAATCTGCCCATTTATATCGCAATTTATAATTAGAATATGCACTATAGTCCAAATACTTTTCTTTTTGCAACCTGCCAATTACAATATATGGCATCACATTCTGTGTTCTAGCATATTTGCAAATTGTTTCAATCGAAAAATCTCCCTTCTCAATAAACTTATCATAACTCGCAGGAGATAAAAGCATATTACTAGCAAAGAGATCTGCTGCCATTTCTTTAACATTATCACTACCATCATCTATAAATTTCAAAGTTTTTCCTATATCTCCATTAACAATATGTCCTATTTCGTGAAACAGAGAAAACCAAAAAATATCTGCAAAGGAACCTCTTATAGTTAAAACCATCTGATATATCCCATCGCTTTTTTGGGAAATATATCCTTGCACAGGCGCCCCTCTAAAATTCCTTGCAACTGAAAAATCTATTCCATATTTCCCCATAATACTTTTTATATCTTTCTGAATTTTTGCATCTTTCTGACACATAATGCATTTCATCTCATTTATTAGTTCAGTAGTATAGTTCTTATCAAATTTTGTTGATATAATTTTATTATTTTCAGCAATTTGGCACAAACGAATCCACGCCCCAAGCACATAGGGATTTACTGCTCTATTTGCAGCCATTCGAAAAACTCCACAAGGAATCATTTCCTTTAAATTTGCTATATTACTGATTTGTAAAGCTTTTCGTAAAGAAAGAATGGAATCGTCTTTCTTTTCTCGAATAGGCATCATTCCTTTTTGTCTTAAATATTTTACAACATCTTTCAGTTCCTCTCTTGCTATTCTCTCTTCCTCAGTTATTGTTTGTTCCTCATTCGCCTCCAAAAGTTCTGCTTCATAGTTTGCCTGAAGGTTTAACCAAAATGACTTTGGCACCCCTAGGGCATATTCTAATCCCATTGCAAAATTCGCAGATATCCCTTTTTTTCCCGCAATCACATTACATACATAAGCTTGGGAAACACCAGTTCTCGATGCCAATTCTGCCTGAGTGATCCCACGGTTCTCTAATACGTCAGCCACTGTTTCTCCTGGATGAATTATCAAATCACGGGATATACCAATTTTCTTTGCTTCCATGGTAGTCACTTACTCCTTCCGCTTCAATTTCTGTACAAACCATAATTGTTTCTTGTGTTGCATTTGATCTACATCCTGAACTTTTCTTTCAAATTCATACTCATAGAATATAACACGAAGCTTTACAAAGGAATAGAAATCATAAGCACTCACTGCAAGCTGATCATCCACATAAGGAGTTGTAACAAACACAAGGTTCTTCCCCAGACCTGCCAGCATATCTCTGCTGAAGTTCAAACGCTTGAAATCTTCCTCCTCCTGCAGAGCAAACTGAAAATTCATAATCAGAAATGTCGAGCTCTCTGGCATAGCCTGTTCCTTTAAGAACCGTATTACCAGAGGATGAACATTATGCCACCGCTTGCCGTTGTACTCAAGTACGACCGAGGCCTGCAGCATCCGCAAAAGCATTTCCTTATCCTCTATCAATTCCTTATTTCCACTGTAAATGTTCCGCAGGAAATCATAATCCTTTTTCTCAATCCTCTCCTTCCTTTTTTAATTTAAAATATAAAGATTTGGAAAATCTTAGAATCATTTTACTTTATCCAAAATACGGCTTATATGGGACAGTTATTTTAAAGGTCTATATCATCAAAACTCTGTCTTTCACATTTTTTATAATAATGTTTTCGACCACTAATAAAATGCTTTCGTTTACGCCACCGTTTATGTCTCTGCCGCCTATATAAATATTTAATGGAGCATTTATATTTATCTATTGCACAACGAATGAATTTATAAAATATAAAAATAACCACTATGATAATTATACTAAAATAAATGAATCGTATATTAACGATAATAAATTTTTTGGGGGTAATAGTTTGGTCCGATGCAGTTATATCACTCTCTTCTATTAAAATATCCTTATCATCAAAAGCAGAATCTTTTTTTACTCTTTCTTCTTGTTCAATAGCAGCAGAACCAACCGGATGATCCTTATAAGTATAAAATATGAATGCAGCCGTATCAGACCCCTGACTATCATCTGCAAAAACAAGTTCAAGAGAAGCATCCTTGAAATCCGCTTCATTAGGAAGAATAATACTATCATCTGCATTTATATGGAACGATGGCATACTTTGTTCAAATATAAAATCCCCCCCAGGAAAGCCATCCCCTTTTGATAATAAAAAATTTCTCTCATTTGCTGCCACATTCACTTTTTTAAAATTTTCAGATGCATAATCCAGAAGCAGCGCTGTATCCGTATATATGGGAATTCCGGTTTCTGCTGTTGGAATTGTATGCATAGTAACAACAATAAAAGTCATGCCTCCCCGTCTTGCAACGGTAACTAAGGTATTCTTCGCAGCAGAAGTATAACCTGTTTTTCCGGCAATTACCGTATCATCCAAAAAGCGTTCATCTCCATTGTATGAAGCGATCATTTTGTGATGATTTTTCATATAAGTAATTTCATTATCCTTGTTGGTTGCTGCTATCTGATATCGCTCCGTTCCGGAAATCCGAATAAAATCCTCATATTGAAGAGCCGCCTGTGTAATTAATGCCATATCATAAGCTGAAGTATAATGCTCCTCGTCCGGAAGTCCATGAGGATTAACAAAATGCGTATTTACGCAGCCAAGCTCTAAAGCTTTTTCATTCATCATTATGACAAAAGCGTCTATGGAACCGGCCGTATGTTCGGCCAATCCATTGCCGCATTCGTTAGCAGATTCCAAAAGAAGGGCATAAAGGGACTCTTCTACTGTAAGTTCTTCTCCCTCCGTAGTCCCTATGGTACTGCTTCCAGCCTCAATAGAATGTGTAGCATAATAGGAATAAGTTATTGTCTCATCCAAAGAACAATGTTCCAATGCAATAAGCGCTGTCATAATCTTGGTAATACTGGCTGGATAATTTACCATATCCATATCTTTATTATAAAGAATAGTTCCAGTAGATGCCTCCATAACAACTGCTGATTCAGCATAAATCTTCGGCCCTTGCGGCCAGTCTTCAGTAGAATTAGAATCAATTCGTTTATTGTAAACAGCCTGCCTCTCTTGTTCCAGAGCTTCCTCAGCGGTCTGTTCTGAAGATGTTGTTTTTGCATCAACTATAACCAGACAGGAAAAAAACATACCTATAACAAAAAATGGAAATAGGATTGACCCCAAAATATGCAATAACTTCATGTAGTTTTTAGCCATATAATTATCCTTTTACCGCTTCTTTTCATATCATACTTTTCTCTGCTCACACAAACATACCTTAACTTGTAAAATTTTTTAGTTATCCATTTTATTATTTATAATTTTTATTGTTTCTATATTTTTTTTACAGTATCACTTTAACATATTATTTCTTAGAACACAACATTTTTATTGACACTGTTCAAAAAATATACTATCTTTAATTTTAGAAACGAGGTGATTTGACAGTTGTGCAAAAAACAGGAAAAAAATATGCATTGACAAACAAGGAATACGAAATCTTGAAGGTTTTATGGGCTTCCGAAACTCCTTTAACTGCTTCCAATATTGTAGAACGCGGAGACGCACTGTCCATAAACACAGTACAGGCCACACTCAAAAAGTTGCTGAAACGGGAATTTATCCGGGTCGATCAGATTGTTTACAGCGGAACCGTCTTATCTAGGGCATATCTGCCGTCTATGTCGCAAGAAGAGTTTGAGACTCAGAAATATATGGACAGCATGAAGCAGCTCCATAACGACAATTTTACCTGCTCTCACTTTATGGCAGCTTTTCTTGGACAGGAGCATGATAGAGAGAAAGCGCTGCAGGAAATTGATGAGTTGGAATCGCTTTTGAAGAAAAAGAAACAGGAACTTATAAAAAAGGGGGCGGATAATCTGTGAATTTTTCTTTATCTACGTTAATCAATACCACAATTGCCAGCAGTATTTTCATATGTGCTGCTGTTCTTTTGATCCGCATCGGTATCTCTGATAAACGTATGAAACTGTACACTATATCCTTTTTATGTGTTATGACTGTGATACGTTTGTTTATGCCTCTTGAATTTTCCTTTACCCATTCCATATATATTGAAAACCTATGGCATGGCTTACATTCCAATCTAAACAATAACTATCTTCATTTTCTTCATTTTGATGTATCGTATAAATGTGTTTTGCTGCTATTATGGATGAGCGGATTTTTATGTAAACTATTCTATAGTCTCTGCAAGCGAAAAAAGAGCATGGATGCACTTCATCTGCTTCCAAAAACAACAGATTCCTATGCCGTTCACGCATTAGAAAACTGTAATGCCCGTTTCCGCCATTCCAAACCATGCCAGCTTCTTACGGCATCTCATATTTCCAGTCCATTTATAGCCGGTATCCTGTCTCCTGTGATTGTTATACCAGATATGCATCTGGATGAAAAGGAATGGGAATATGTTTTCATGCATGAACTCTACCACTACTATAAGGGTCATCTGCTGTTTCAGTTTCTGATGGAAATATTGGCCTCACTGTATTTTTGGAATCCATTGGTACCGCTTCTGAACAAGCAGCTGCCAAAGCTATACGAATTCAATGCGGATGAAATGGTGTGCTCTTCATTAAACAGCCTACAAAAAATTAACTACTCAAACTGCCTCCTGAAAATACTGCACCAACAGTCAGAACCGTCAAAAGCTAATTCTGTCGGTATCTCCTTTGCTTCTTCTGATTTGAGTGCACGAATCAAGAGAACCATAGACACCAGACAATCATCAAAAAACATCCATCTCAATCATATACTTTTGGCTGGAATGGTTTTACTGTTTGTTTTATCCTACTCTATTATTTTAGAGCCAATCTATACCCTTGATGATCCCAGCATAATGGATTCTTCCGATTTTTACTACCGTCCAAATGAAGATGGTACCTATGATCTTATCAACATCCATACGAACGAATATTGTTTCACAACAGATCACATATTCGATGAGCAAATACAACTTAAGGAAGATTTAGATTTATGAAACTCTTGAAGAAAATGATTTTAGCAGGTGTTTTTTCCTATGTTTTAGCTGGATCCACATTTCCCTGTGTTGCTAAAACCCCAAACCTTCACATCACAGAACCTACTAGCCAGCTCTCTCCCAAAGCCGATAAACTTGAATGGAAATTTAAAATGATAAACGGACAATGGTATCGCCGCCTCTACAACGCCACTCAAAATAAATGGATTGGCGATTGGGAACCTGTTTAATTAATTGTTATCTCGACATATCCACAAATCTAAAGGGCAATCGGGAAATAAGGCAAAAGACTTTTTCCATATCCTGTGTTCGGACAATTCACGTACACTGGATATTTTAAAAGTCTTTTGCCTTATTTCTCGACTGCCTCTAATCAATTTATGTTATATCTGTCCTGCCATTTCACCTCATCACCGGATAAAGCTCGTCATCTCTGACGCCTCTTTCTCCGGCAGCCCGTACGCTTCCTTCCCAAGTGCAATGCTCTTCATCAGAAAACTCATATTCCTTGCCAAAGTGCGCATCGTCTGCAGGCCCTCCCCATCCTGGGAGGCCTCTCCCTGGGTTCTTCCATGAACGCTGTTCCAATACTGGCTGGAAGCAACCGGCATCCCGGAAATAGTAAAATACTTGTTGAGCTCATCAAAGGTTGCCGATAAGCCGCCCCGTCTTGCCACAACAACGCTGGCTCCAACCTTCATGGTCTTGTCAAAGCCCGTGCTATAGAACAGTCGATCCAGGAATGCGATAAGCGTTGCATTTGCAGAAGCATAGTACACCGGGGTTCCCACCACCAGGCCGTCGCAGGCCTCGAACTTAGGTGCAGTCTCATTCACCAGATCCTTGAAAACACATACTCCCTTTTCCCGGCAGGATTTGCAGGCAATGCACCCCCGGATATCCTTGTTTCCCACATGAATCAGCTCTGTCTCCACTCCTTCCGCTGCAAATACCTGCTCCATCTCCTGAAGGGCAAGATAAGTATTGCCTTTTGCATGGGGACTTCCATTAATCAATAAAACCTTCATTTTTTCATCCTCCTATTCCAGTTCCATAATATCCTTCACTACAACCTTTTCTAAAACCCTCGAATCCCGTCCGCATCATCCCCGGACTTGTCGATGGACTTAATCACTACCTCGTACCCGTACCCTTCATTCACCTGCACATGAACCCGGTCACCGACCCTGCGCCCTTGGATGGCCTTTCCCAGAGGGGACTCGATACTGATACGCCCGTCCAGAGAATTGCCCCGGATAGACGTTACCAGCTTCACCTGCTCTGTCTCGTCATCCTCCTCAAAATACAGCTCCACCAGATTGTTAAGCCCTACCTCGTCGGCCCCCGATTCATCCGACACAATCTTAGCCGTCCGCAGCATCCGCTCCAGATAGCGGATCCGGCTCTCATTCCGGTTCTTGTCACGCTTGGCTGCGTAATACTCAAAATTCTCACTCAAGTCGCCGTGAGCACGCGCCTCCTTTACGGCTTCAATGGCCTCCTTTCGTACCACCAGCTTGCGGTGCTCAATTTCCGCCTCGATCTTTGCCACATCACTCTTCGTCAGCTGCTCCTGCATAATATCCTCTCTTTTCCGTGCTTGTTCTTACTACGATCCCATTTACTTCCACATGCTCATCCACCCCGATCACCAGGCACTGCCGCCCGTCAATCATCCGGGTCTCCACCAGATCCGCCCGTTCCGGGTTCACCTGAATCACAATATCCGGCGTCTTAATCTCAAACTTCCGGGCATTCATCACATTGGAGGCCAGAAACTCCGTCCGCTCCCCGGCCGTCACCTCATAGCGCTCCTCCAGCTCCTCCAGCTTCTCAGCCTCCACGCCGCTGGCCGCCAGAATCTGCTTCACTTCCCTCTTATCCAGCGTCACCGGCTCCGGCTCGTCCTTGCGCTCTTCCACCAGCTCGTGGAGCTTTTCGTGAATATTGCGCACCACCTCGTAGTCACAAGCCTCGCCTAAAGTTTCCTCAATGATCGCATTAAAGGTCTCCTTCTGCCCTCCGGCGGACATAGGTACCGGGCAGCCGAACATACTCTCTGCAAAGATCTCATTCAGCTCCTCCGGATTCTTGGAATAGTAAAGCATGCTGTGGAGATCCGTACTCCGATCCTGGAACGCAGGGAAAAGAAATCCGGCCATGGGAAGCTCCACCAGCCAGTCCCTGGTCCTGGCCCCGAAGCGGTTGCCGTCTGCGTCATAGCTTAAGCCTGCCTTGGACAGCTTTACCGGGCAAATGGTACAAAGCAGGTATTCATAAACCTCATCGGAGGCATCAAACATCTCCGCATTGTCCGAAGAACGCCCCGGAATATCGTAAGCCCCGTGAGCCAGTAAAATCAGATAATTCTCCCCATAAGGAAAAGTCTCGATAATCCGGTCATAGAACGCCTCCACAAGAGCCTCCTCCGTCAGACGGCTGTTTTTCAGCTTCATCAAAAATTCCTGTGTTCCTCCGGACATCTCCGTATCCAGCGGAAATTCCAGATTGAGAAGATTTTTCCCAACCGTTCCCGACAGGGCCTTCCTGAAAATCTCAAAATACTTAAAAGCTTCTTCCTCCGGCAGTGACAAAAAAGCCTCCTGCATTTCCGTTTTCTTATTCTTCTCCCCGTCCACATAGCAGCCGCACATCCGCGTAAGGGCACAGTGCTCTGGGGTAAACTGCTTTTTGATCTCTGATATTTCTTTCTTGTTCATATTATGTAAACTCTCCTTGTTTTAATCCTTTCTTCATATCCGCCCATTCCTGTGGGCAGTTCAAAGCGCTCACTATAGACTGAAGGGCATCTATCCGCGCTCCATACTACCCCGGCGGCCCGTCCTCAAAATTTTTCTTCCCAAGCCGTATCTCCTCCATAAACTTTGCAAGCTCTTTTGGCAGATTTTCCAGCAAATACTGCTTATTCCCGGAATACTGGGAAAGAAAGCTGTCCCGGATCTCAGCATTTACATTCTGCACCTCCAAAAGAAGCCCCTGGGCTGACATCCGCTTCGCCCCCTGGCCCATGATAATCACCTGCTCCAGAGCATCCGAGGTAGCCACCGTCACCTCATACTGCCGCCCAAGCTCATGGACTGTCTTTTCAATATACTGATCCGCCGTCTCCGCTTCCTTGGTATAAACCACATGGATATTGTGATACCGGGAAATGGAGCCCTTGCTTCCCTCCACCCGGTAAGCGTCAAAGACCAGAATCACCGTATTTTTCCGGTAACCCTGGAGGTTGCAGAGAATGTCCATCAGCTTCCCCCTGGCCGCCTCCAGATTCACCGCCGCCAGCTCCTTCAGATCCTCCCAGGAAAAAATAATATTGTATCCATCCACCAGAAGATATTCCTTTTCCGGCTTCTTCGGCACAGATTTTCCCACCGGCCGGGGCTCTGCCTCTTTGCAAAAGCTTCTCTCCACCCGGCCTACCCCCTGGCGGTCTCTGCGGATCGGCCCGTAGGTGCGCACAAAGATTTCCTCCAGCTCCTTCGGATCCGCAAAATCCCGGGAAGCCGCACTCTGTCTGGCAAATGCCTGTCCGCCCCTGGGACGCTCCGCCGCCTTTCGCACGCTCTCCAGATGCATATAGTCCGGCACCTGGTTCCAGGGAACATAAAAGCCCGCTCCGTGGGTGCAGAAAACCGAACCGGTAGGATTTTCCACATCCTGCTCCGGATCGTAGCCCGAAGCAGCAATCACTTCCGAAGCATTGTGACAAGGGCCGTAGCCTCCCGGAGCGCAGAACAGGCGTCCCAGCCCTCTGGTATAGGCGTAAACCTCCCCTTGGTAGTCCCCCATAGCCGATACGGGAGCCCTGCCTGTGAGAACAGCCGTCTCTGCCATCTGTCCGTCTTTTGTTCTGCCCTCCTGCTCCGGCTCCGAAAAGGTTCCCGACATTTTCTGGATATCCGCCATAGCCCTTCCCACCTTATCTGGGGGAAGCTCCAGACGGAATTCATAGAAAGGCTCCAGAAGCACACTCTCTGCCTGGCATAGCCCCTGGCGGACTGCCCGGTAGGTTGCCTGGCGGAAGTCGCCGCCCTCTGTGTGCTTTAGATGGGCCTTTCCTGACGCCAGTGTGATTTTCACATCCGTAAGCTCTGATCCTGTCAGAACCCCCGGATGCTTCCGCTCCGCCAGGTGCGTCAGAATCAGACGCTGCCAGTTCCGATCCAGCACATCCTCACTGCAATTCGTATCCAGAACCACGCCGCTTCCCGGCTCACCCGGTTCCATAAGAAGGTGTACCTCCGCATAGTGGCGTAAGGGTTCAAAGTGGCCCACGCCCTCCACCGAAGAAGCAATAGTCTCCTTATATATAATGCTGCCTGGGCCGAATTCCACAGCCTCCCCAAAGCGCTCCCAAATCAGACTCTTTAAAATCTCAAGCTGAACTGCCCCCATCACCTGTACATGAATCTCTCCCAGGGCATCCTTCCATACCACATGAAGCTCTGGAAGCTCCTCCTCCAGCCTTCGGAGCTTTGCAAGCATCCCGTGAACGTCACAGTCGGGAGAAAGGAGAAGCTGATAGGTCAGAACCGGCTCTAAGAGAGGATCAGACGCCCGGCTCTCAAAGCCCAGGCCGTCCCCGGCCCTTGTCTGTGTGAGACCTGTCAGCGCACAGATCATTCCAGCCGAAGCTTCCGAAACTGCCTGGAAGCTCTCTCCGGAGTACAGCCGGATCTGATCTGCCTTTTCCTCCCAGCTCTCTCCCTCCCGTGTTCCCTTCAAAAGAGTCTTAACCTTCAGGCTTCCACCGGTAAGCTTCAAATGTGTCAGCCGGTTTCCCTGTGCATCACGGCTGATCTTATACACTCTGGCCCCAAATTCCGGCGGATATGCCGGCACCGGGCCAAAACATGCCAGACCTGCAAGCAGCTCGTCCACACCCTCCAGGCGAAGAGCCGAGCCGAAATAGCAGGGAAATACGCTTCTTTCTCCAATCTGCTCCCGGATCTGAGCATCCTTAAGACTTCCCTGTTCCAGATAAGCGTCCAGAAGACTTTCCCGGCATACGGCCAGATCCTCCCACAGCTCCTCCTTGCGTCTGTCCGGTGAAAAATCCACACATCCCTCATCCAGCTTTTCCTTTAACTCCCGCAAAAGTTTCCCATGGTCCGTTACCGGCTGATCCATCTTATTTACAAAAAGAAATACCGGCACCCGGTAACGCTTAAGAAGCCGCCATAAAGTCCGCACATGGCCCTGTACCCCGTCCGCTCCGCTGATAACCAATACGGCACAGTCAATCACCTGCAATGTCCGCTCCATCTCTGCAGAAAAATCCACATGTCCCGGTGTATCAAGAAGTGTAACCTCCAAATCTTTCAAGGTCATCCGGGCCTGTTTGGAAAAAATGGTGATCCCCCTTGACCGTTCCAGCTCATGAGTATCCAGGGCAGCCGTCCCATGATCTACACGGCCCAGACGCCGGATGCTGCCGCTTTGGTAGAGTATGGCTTCCGCAAGAGTCGTTTTGCCTGCATCTACGTGGGCCAGAAGGCCCACGTTCATATATTTTTTCACTTTTCCCACTTCCTGTCCGCCCATGAAAATGTCTCCTTGTATTAGAGTTCCGTAATATCCCTCTCAGTACACCTCAGCTTAAATCAATTTCCAGCCGCAGATGCATGAAGGGCAAAGTCGCTTCGGCATGTCTTTCAAGTATACCACAAGAGAAGAAATTCGTCGAGACATTGCCCGCAAACCTTCCGGCAGTGTCATAAAAATAAAAAATCACTAAAAAACTGTGTATTTATCAAAATGTCAGTAATCTTTTTTTAAAATTTTACGATATAATATTATATAAAGAATTTTTGATTCTAGTAGTCCATACAGGAAATTCTTATGCATATTTCCGCTGCGGACTGCCAGCTCATCAAGGGAGGTATCAAATATGAACGGTATTTCTGGAATCAGCACTACATCCCCTTACTTATATGGCCAGATTGCAAGCGGAAACAGATTAACATCTGCAGCTAACGGCGCCGCCGAACTGGCGATTACCGAAAACGAAAAGGCCCAGATTACAGGTATTAACACAGGTACAAAAAATCTTGACGACGGAGTCAGTCTTCTGAAGACCTCGGATTCTGCGATGGGAAGTATAACAGATTCTCTGCAGAGAATGCGTGAACTGGCTCTTCGTGCTGCCAACAGTATTCTGAATCCCTCTAACCGCGCGTCGATTCAACAGGAAATCGAACAGATCAAACAAGAGATAGACCGTGTGGCCAGCCAGACAAACTTCAATGGTATCCAGTTATTGGACGGCAGCCAGACAAACGGCATCAATCTGGTCGGCGATGCTTACGGGAGCGAGATCAGTATCAATGATTCCATCAATTCTACGATACAGGCACTTGGCCTTGCGGATTTTGATGTTACAAAAGGTTTTGATATCGGTGCGATTGATAAGGCACTGGAACAGGTTACCGGAGACCGCAGTACTTTAGGGGCGCAATATAATAAGCTGGAATATGCAATTGATTATAACGGATATGCCTCTGAGAATATGACAGCATCTATGAGCCGTATGGGAGATACTGATATTGCAAAGACACTGATGGAGCTAAAGCACCAGCAGACCTTACAGAGTATTACTATGATGCTGCAGAAGAAGAGCACGGCCCAGAAAGGGCAGCAGATCCTGGGAACGCTTCAATTATAAATAAAAGCTGCTGCATTTTTTCAGTGCAGCAGCTTTTTAAATGTATTTAAATTTTGAGGGGCTGTCGCAATAATGAGGCTGCTGTCTGCATTGCGCTCTTCGAAAGCTCCAGGATCTCAAACTCTTTTCCTTGGCAATATTCGTCATGCCATAAATCACACCTCCTGCCCCAAAAACCAGGACACACAATGCAATCACAGGGCCAAGGACCGTGGAGGAAACATGCTCCGAAAGGCTGACTTTGTAGTAATTGAACAAAATTACCACAATGCCGATGCCGGCCAAGAAATCCGGCATCTCCCTATTTAACCTCAGAAAGGATGGAACTATGAATCAAGCCAGAAAAATCTACTGTCGGGCCTTCCAGACTGTTTTTAAAATCGCTCTGCCCGTTCTTCCCTACCGGAAGCCCAAGCTGGCAGGCAGCGTCAAGGCCCTTCCCGAAATCATAGAGAAACATAAATGCAGCCGCGTCCTCATCATCACCGACCCAGGCATCCAGAAGCTCAAGCTCACCGCCCGGCTGGAGCACGCCCTGAAAACAGCCGGCATGTTCTACTGTATCTACGCCAAAACCTGTGCCAATCCCACCACAGATAACGTGTACGAAGCCCTTAAGCTTTACCAGGAAAATGCCTGCGATGCTATCATCGGCTTCGGGGGCGGCTCCAGCATGGACTGCGCCAAAGCCGTAGGCGCCCGTGCCGTGAAGCCCAGGCAGTCCCTGGCAAAAATGAAAGGCATTTTAAAGGTACATAAGCGTCTTCCCTTACTCATCGCCGTTCCCACCACAGCCGGAACCGGAAGCGAAACCACCCTGGCCGCCGTGATTACGGACGCCCAGACCCGGCATAAATACGCCATCAATGATTTTCCGCTGATCCCCCGGTATGCTGTGCTGGACCCGAAGGTAACTTTAAGCCTGCCGCCCTTTATCACGGCCACTACTGGCCTGGATGCCCTTACTCACGCAGTGGAAGCTTACATCGGCCGCTCCACCCTGTCGGATACCCGGCGGGACGCCAAAAAAGCCGTCCGGTTGATTTTTGAAAATCTGGATACCGCCTATCGGGACGGCCAGAATATCGAGGCTCGGAAAAATATGCTGAAGGCCTCCTTTTATGCCGGCTGTGCTTTTACCAAATCCTATGTAGGCTATGTCCATGCCGCAGCCCACTCTTTAGGCGGCGAATATAATGTCCCCCACGGCCTTGCCAATGCAGTACTCCTTCCCACAGTTCTCACGCATTACGGCCCGGCTGTTTACAAGAAGCTTCATAAGCTTGCCATAGAAGCACAGCTTGCAGACGAAAATACACCTCACAAAGAGGCGGCAGAAGCCTTTATCCAGGCCATCCGGGATATGAAGCAGCGGTTTGGCATCGGAAACACCATTCCGGAGATCCGGGAGGAGGACATTCCCAAGCTCTCCCACTATGCAGACAAGGAAGCCAATCCTCTCTATCCGGTGCCTGTTCTGATGAACGCCGAGGAGCTGGAGGTATTCTACCGAAGCCTTATGGAGCCTGCCTACAGGGATTCCTGAACCTGGAAGCATACCAAGATTTGAAAGCCTATTGGAAAAACCGCATAAAGGAGGATCCCTCTATGAACGAAACAGAAATCAGACAGCTTGTAACCCGTCAGCGCGAATACTTTTTATCCGGCGCCACTCTTCCTTTGACCGCCCGTCTGGAAGCTCTGAAAAAGCTGAAAAGCGCCGTCAAACGCCGGGAGGATCAGATTCACCAGGCTATCCAGGCAGATCTTGGGAAAAGCAGCTTCGAAAGCTACATGTGCGAAACCGGCCTGACCTTAAGCGAAATCACCTACATGGAGCGTCACCTCCGCTCCTTCGCCCGGGAAAAACGGGTCCACACCCCCTTGGCCCAATTCCACTCCCGAAGTTTTAAAAAGCCCTCCCCCTACGGCGTAGTCCTTATTATGAGCCCTTGGAACTATCCCTTTCTGCTGTCCATGGAGCCCTTGGCAGACGCCCTGGCTGCCGGAAATACTGTAATTTTAAAGCCCAGCGCCTACTCTCCTCACACCAGCGAGGTCATCCGCTCCCTTATAGAGGAATGCTTCGATCCCTCCCTTGCGGCGACAGTTACCGGAGGCCGGGCAGAAAACACCTGCCTGCTAAATGAGCATTTCGACTACATTTTCTTCACAGGAAGCCAGGCCGTCGGCCGCCAGGTAATGAGAAAGGCTTCCGAGCATCTCACCCCTGTCACCTTAGAGCTGGGAGGCAAAAGCCCCTGTATCGTAGAAAAAACCGCCAACCTCAAGCTGGCGGCAAAACGCATTGTTTTCGGAAAATTTTTAAACTGCGGACAGACCTGTGTGGCCCCCGACTACATTTTATGCGATGCTGCTGTCCGCGAACCCCTTATCGCAGAGCTGAAAAAACAGATTCAAAAGCAGTACGGCCATGAACCCCTTGCAAACATACACTACGGAAAAATCATCAATGAAAAGCATTTTCAGCGTGTATGCAGACTGATTGCCCACTCAAAAGTAATTCACGGCGGAAGCTTTGATCCGAAAACTCTCCGAATCGAGCCCACCATTTTAAATGATATTACCTGGGAGGACGCCTGTATGCAGGAGGAGATCTTCGGCCCGGTTCTGCCCATTCTTACCTGCAATTCTTTGGAGGAAGCCATACAGACCGTTAATTCCAAAGCCAGCCCCCTGGCCCTGTACCTCTTTACCTCTGACAAAAGCGCGGCCAGAAAAGTCACCTCACGCTGCGGCTTCGGCGGCGGCTGCATCAACGACACCATCATCCATCTTGCCACCAGCGAGATGGGCTTTGGAGGCTTCGGCGAAAGCGGCATGGGATCCTACCACGGCAGGGACGGCTTTGACACCTTCTCCCACTATAAGAGCATTGTAGACAAAAAAACCTGGCTGGATCTTCCCATGCGGTATCAGCCCTACCGGGGATTGTACGGGAAGCTGATTCGGAGCTTTCTGAAATAAATCCGTTTTCCCCACAGCCCTATTTCCGCGCAAAATATCTCCAACAGAGCATTCCAGCCGCCAAAAATGCAGCCGTCACCAGATAGTAAGCCCCCGGAAGCCTCCCCAGTCCCTCCAGCCAGCCAGTCTGCGCTTCCAGCAAAGAAACAGCATTTACCGCCATATGGGCCAGCACTGGCAGGAAAAGTGTTTTGCCAGCCTCATAAACCTGGGCAAAAAACAGCCCCACAGCAAAGGCATAGATACCCTGCACCACATTTCCGTGAAACATCCCGAAAATCAGCCCGCTGATCACCATCGCCTTCCGGGGCTCTCCCAGTGCTTCCTTCAGCCTGCCATAGACAAGGCCCCGCATCAGCACCTCCTCCAGAAGAGGCGCACTCACAACCACAGCCGCCATCCTAGATAAAAAGCCACACTGGGAAATCCCCTCCGATACCTCCCGGTAGCCCGGAAAAACCTGCGGCAGAAACGTCAGAGCCAGAAAATAATTCACTCCCCTGGAAATGCAGACCGCCCCAACAGCCGCCAGGACAAGATCTTTCCAGCCCCGCAAGCTCCTGCCTCCTAAGTCATTCCCTTTTCCCTCGTCTCCCCGCTTATACGCATTCCGATCCCTCCGGTATAACAGCCAGAATACCGGCAGCATTAAAAAATTCTCCGCTGTCAGAAACCACATCTTCCTTCCCGGCTCCAAAAAACCCACGCCCGAAACAGCCGTAAGCAGCATTGGAAACGCCATGGAAAGAATCCAATATAAAAAAATCGGAAAAGCTGCTCTCCCTATTTTATCCCCCGGCCTCAGTACTTCCATTTTCCACTCCTGTCTCTGAACAATCTATGATCTGAATTGCCAACCAGTATAACACATTTACACCGCCGGAAAAAGCAAAGTTTCCAGAGGAGTTTCATAGTCTTCTTATTCCTTTAATTCCAGCGTCATCAGATAATCTTCATAGGCTTTCCATTTATTCAGGAAATCTCCTGATAAATACTTATTTTCTCATCTAGGTTCTACAGGTATTTTTCTCACTTTCTTTTCTCTTCTTATACAAATTTTCTGTGCTGTATCAATTGTTCCATGCTTGTACGCTTCATCAAGCACTTTCCAATAACCGGTCTTTTTAGAACCAATTTTTTCTACATATCCATTCTCTTTCAGGAATGTAAGATTATTTTCTACTGCCGTTTCACTAATCCCCAGTATTTGATGTAATTCGCTGGTAGCAATATTAGGATTATCTCTCATTTCAGTAATAATTCTTTGCCTTCTTGAATTTAATCCTTTTTTATTCCCAACTTTATCCCCAACTTTCATTTCTTAACCCAAGATTCTTCTCAAAAGTTTTTTCAATTATAACCTTTTCTAAACTATCTGTCACTACTTCCACACAGCAAAAAGGCTTCCTTGTCGGAAAGCCACTTCACACTCCTTTTTATTTCCAAGATTTTATAAGACAAACTGAATACAAAAGTTCAATAGGGAATATTTCAAAATATACCACTTGAAAATGTTCCCTATTTATATGAACAAAATCCCACGCTCATCAGAAACTGATACTACTGATAAATGCACACCTGCCTCCACAATTTTGCTAACCTCAGCAAAATCGTGGAAACTATCACTAATCTCTATACGTTAAAATCATTATAATAAATCTTTTGTCCCCCCACATCAACCACTACCGAAACCTCAAAATATTTCTTAATCCTCTTTTTCCGATTCCCCTCTTCATCTTCCACGAACACAAAATGCTTATAAAATTGCCTAAAATAAAGGATTTCTAGATATGTTTCCTCTGCATTGCCACCACACATTCTGTATGGCTCGTCTAGATATGCTGAATTTCTTTGACATTTTCCCGATTACGGTAATATGTCATCTGCCTATTTCACCGTTTTACCATTTGCGGGAATATGTCTGTAAAACTGAAATATACCTCGTTAAATCTCAGGTTTATCTATAAACCACATAACGATAATGCGGCATATCTATCCCTCTGTAATGTTTCATCCATGTATCTTTTATTACCATTCCATTTCTTATGGCTACATTTTGAGAGGCTACATTCGTATCTCTAATAATTGAACAGACTTCCGTTGCGTCTAATGTTTCAAATGCGTATTTTTTACAGGCTTTTGCCGACTCAATGGCATATCCATTATACCAGTATGACCGCTCAAAAAGATATCCTATTTCAAGAACCTCATTTTCTTTCCAGGGCTGCATAGTAAGCCCACATTGTCCAATCATTTCATCGGTTTCTTTCAAGACAACAGCCCATAATCCAAAGCCCCATTTTTGATAGCGTGCAATTTGTCTATCAAGCCATTCATGGACTTCATCGTTATTAAATGCACCCTCATATGCGTACATTGTGTCTTCGTCTTGCAAAATTCTACACAGAGCTTCAAAATCAGTTTGCTCCATCTCACGCAGATATAACCGTTCAGTTTCAAGTATCATAGTTATCTTTATCTCCTAAAATTCTAATTTTCCACTTGCTTCTTCGCTTTTTCTTCCAACTCAAGCAGATACTTATCAAAATCTGACATGAACAATCTATCTTGAATGATACGATATTTCTCAAACTCCGTTTCGGCATGAAGCTTGGCTATTTCAGCAGAAACCTTTCCGGCATCCTGCAAAATACCATAATCAAACATTTCAATAAAGCTGTTGAGTCTCTTTTCCCAATCCTCCATCGTAAGGGGAATATGCCTTAACGTCATGTTTTCAGCAAAATCCAAATATGCCGTTACCATACGGTTAAGCTGATGTAACTCATTTTCGCTGAGATAATTCTTCGCAATCGTTACATCACTTTTCTTAATCTTGCCGTCCGGAGCATCTGCCCAGGTGGTAAGCCCCATATGCTCCTTTTGGTGGTCAGCTCGCTCTACAATCAATTCAGCAGCCGTGTGACCGTGTACTGCAAAGTGCATTTTGTTCTGGACTGTTGCATAGAACC
Source organism: Clostridia bacterium (assembly GCA_910575725.1). Taxonomy (GTDB): domain Bacteria; phylum Bacillota; class Clostridia; order Lachnospirales; family Lachnospiraceae; genus Laedolimicola. Next base: position 73,693 of record CAJTFE010000016.1, read on the forward strand.
TTTTCGTTGTGGCAGAGGTTTTGTCATAATCTATGGCAGTAGCATAAATATCTGTGATTTTCTGATAGAATTTTCTCTCGCTTGCACGGATTTCCCTAATGCGTTCTAACTGTTCATCAAAATACTTGTCGGTTAGATAAGTACCTCGCTTCAGACGCTCGTCATCCATAACCCAGCCTTTGATGGTGTAATCCTTTACGATACCGTTTGCCCACTTGCGAAACTGCACGGCACGTTCATTATTTACCTTGAAACCCACCGAAATAATCATCTGCAAGTTATAATGGTTCACTTCTCGTTGAACCTGGCGAGAACCCTCGGTTTGAACTATCCGAAATTTTCGGATAGTTGCCGATTCTTCCAACTCGCTATCTGAATACACCTTTTTGATGTGGTCACTAATTGTACGCACATCCACATCATAAAGCGTAGCCATCATTTTCTGTGTCAGCCATATATTTTCATCTTCATAGCGCATTTCAATGCTATCTTCCTGTTCTCCAACAGAAGCAACATAGGTAAGATACTCTGCTGCACTTGAACGAATGCTTATTTCATTTTTCTTCTTTGCCAACTAAGCCACCTCCGATTATTTAGATTGTGTCACCACCGGTGACACTTTTTCGTTATACTTATAAAGTTCGTAAAATTATTTCATTCGATAAAGACCACGGCAGTTAAATTCTTTCAGATCATGATAATTCTCAGCAAAGAAATCCGCAAGTTTCTGTACAACGTATCGCCGTAAGAGTAGATGAGAAACGCACTCCCAACTCTCGGAAACACCTTGTTTTCAAGCCTTTTTCGGTATTTACTTCTGTACTTTTGACATCAAGACTACGCACTCGACATGTGTCGGAGCTACTATGTAAACACAATTTTTCAGTCTCGTCACTCGTATAGGAACACAATTCTGCGTCATTATGTACAGCCGCAGCGTTTTTACGCTTTGGCTTAAAATCCTTTCCATTAATATTAGAGCGGATACCAGTTTTATACACAAAAGTTATCTTCAAAGGCTCCTCCACTCCCTCATCATTATAACCTCTGATGACTGTTTTTTCAAACACACTTTCAAAAGCACTCTTTGAAAAGAGCATAAATCTCAGCGTACAGCTTCTAAATTCCCTGACTCCATTCTATAAACATGATCACAAAGGATATTTATATCTTCTGAATTATGACTGGCAATTAAAATTATTTTCCCACTTTTTTTCAGTTCAAGAAATAATTCTCTCATTTCATCTACGCCATGATTATCAAGTCCATTAAACGGTTCATCCAAAACTAAAAAATCAGGTTCTTCCATAATTGATTGTGCTATAGCCAACCTTTGGCGCATCCCCATAGAATATTTTCCCACATGTTTTTTTGATTTCGGATCAAGTCCTACTTTATCCATAATACCTTCTAAATAAGGCCTGCTATTTTTATTATTTATCATATATAAATATTCCAAATTCTTTATTCCAGAATAATTTTTTAAAAAAGCTGGTTCTTCAATAATAATTCCAACAGAAGGAAGAACATCTGCCTGTTTTTCCCGTTTTGTGCCGTTTATTACAATCTCACCTGAATCCAAAGACAGCAAACCACATATTATTTTAAATAAAACTGTTTTCCCTGCACCATTTCTTCCTATAATCCCTGTAATCTCTCCTTGATTGCATTCCATATTAACATGATTTAACACCTGTGTTTTACCAAAACATTTGCATACATCTTTTACTTTTATATTTTTATCCTGCATAAAATCACTCCTCATCTATCCAATTTAAATCTTTTAGATATATTCTTTTTAAAGAAATATAGCTTAAAACAAATGATAAAATTACTGTCATAATAATTACCATGAAAAAAGATGGTGCATTTTTACATACTTTTCCGTATAATAAGAGTAGATTTAACCATGAAAATGGGGAAATAAAACTAATCCATTGCTGGTATAAATGCAGATTAGCAAATACAACCGGCAAAATCGAAAAAAAAGTTCCTATAAGCACAGCGCCTGTTCTATTCATGCAAATACTCACAGCAAGCATAATCATTCCAATCAATCCAGTAGATATACAAAGGATTGTCCCAAATATTAACATTGTTATGAGAGGATTATGCTCGCTGATTAATTCATAGGAAAAAGATAATTTAACATTATATTCCAAGCCTGCATTTGTCATGGCGAGCGAATTGTATAATTTGCCCCATTCTGCAGACCATTCCAGACATGGAAACAATGGCAATATACTTAAAATCAATTCAATAACTGAAAGCAAAACAGCAGATAACCAAATTCTTAATATTTTAATATGTATCCATCTCTTTCTTCCCTGCCTTATCAGCACATACATTTCGTTCCGCTGCATAAACGGTATGTTAGAGTAAAAGTAAATGACAGAAATACCATATACAAATAAAAAATATACATTTTGTCCGGCAAAAGGCAGTATCCAAGGTGAAGCAGGGTAATCTGCCACAACAGAAAATTGTTTCACTGAATGGATATAATAGTGCAAAATATAAAATTGAAAAACGCAGAAAGCAAGCAGCCTCCTGCTCAAAAAATTATTTATAAAATCCTCCCATACATATTTTATTTTATTCACAGATTTTTCTCCTCAATTTCCTAATTAAAAGTTTTCTAAGCAAAATCAAATTCATAACTGCTATCATAACTACCAGTAATACAGACAAAAAATCATTTAAAAAAATATTATTCGAAGGTGAAAAAATCGCAGCCAAACTCAGCTTTCCAGAGGAAAGCGCTGACAGAATATAATCCATAAAATAATATTGAATCATTGGTGCCGATAACACAAGCATACGATTTGAGATGAACATGGAGAAATAGGCTGCCCATAAAGCTAAAATTCCCGCCAATATACTATGCTGAATTCCATAACAAAAATAATACAGGGAATACCATTTATGTATTAAAAAAAATCTTAATCCCCCGGCATGAATGATATGATCATACTGCAAACCGGATACATCCACCCATGCTAATTTAAAATGCAGTATACTTGCAAATAAAAACATACCAAATGTAACAGAAAGCATCGTCACGAAAAAAATGCTGAGTATCCGAGCAGAAACATACCGTTCAATATCCCCTCGAATCACCTGCTGAATAACGTATTTGTGTTCTATATCCTCACAAAAACTATCTGCAAATGCAATGGCTCCGCATACCAATATCATCATTGCCGGCATCCCGTACATAACAATAGAAAAAACATATAATACATTTGTGTCCAAAGCAATGCCTTCCAGTGTTGAAAACAGCAGTACGCATATCATTAATGCAATTGATATTAGAAACTTCATTGAGCATACAGACCTCTTTAAGTCTGTTTTTAAATAATTGCAAAACTTTCTCAAGGTATAATCTCCTTCGCTGTCTGCGCATCTATAATGACCTGAATATCCTCCTCATGCTGTTCACTTTTTTCGATCCCCTTCACGATCCAGACAGGCTTTACATCATATACGCCTGTTCCTGAAGATAAATCAACATAATAGCATAATTCTGCTTCTGTCATTTCATATGTTGAGCTTCCGAGTATTTGGTTATACTTATGAGCAACCGTTTCAGCAATCACATCCATAGGAGCTAAAGCGACTGCCATTCCTTCATCGGTAATTTCAAATACTTTTTCAATGTTCAAATACTCTATTCCATCTTTTGATATAAATGCCTGTACCGGAGCATTTACATCTGCTACATCTGAAAATATCTCACAATACACATGATAAAGCGGCAATTCTCTGTATATCTGATTGACACAAAAATAATAGCCTTCATCTGAGACAGACCACCCGTTTTTATAGTTTGCCTGGTCAAGATTTCCGTCCATATCTTCGTGATATTCCTGTGACTGCATACAATTGTAATCTAACGCATATCCCGTATAAACATGCTCAAATTTAATATTCACTTCCGTTAATGCGTTATCAATTATCTGAAAAGCCTCCTCACGCGTCATAAACGACAATTGTTCTTCTGTAGAATACAAACCTGCATTATATCGCTCATCTGCCGGATCAAGTATAAAAGAGCTGCGTATATATGACATTAAATCTCTTTGCATATATGACATCTGACTGGAAAGCGGACCATAAGATAACGTTATTTCCTCTGGAGTGACATAAGTTGCCGTATCTACCTTTTCCCCATATTCGTTTTTTTCTTCATAACTGTATACTTCGTAATCATCATTACCGCTGAATAATGATTGAAATGCCCGCTCCTCATTTACTTTCAACATTCTTGCTTTCGCAGTAATTGGAAATTTCTCTCCCAAATCAGCACCAACAATAACATCCATCTTAAAATCAACATTTTCTATGGTATTCTCGTAACTCGCTGGAAAAGTAATTTTCTCATCAGGTATATCGTTTTCTACATAAGGTTCTTCTGTTTCAGAACCCACTTCATTTTGAACATCCGATATTTTACTTCCAGAATCCTGTCCCGAATTTCCACACCCAAATATAGACATAGAAAAAATAACAATCAATATCAAACATAGCTGCCTTTTCATCCGATTTTCTCCTTTTCAAAAAACAGAAACATTGCCAAATGCTAAAGTTTTCCGTAAACATTAACCTGTACTTCACTCAACAGATGGATTACCTACACCTCATAGCCTTTTAAACCACCACATCCATATCTTCATTAAATTCCTCCATTCTGTATTAAGTAGTGAACTTTTGTGTAGCTGTTCTGTGAAATCAATGACACTTCTTATTATCTTTATTCCGATCATAATTTCAACCCCATTTGCACCAAACGACATTTTTTTCATTCATTTGATCATTCTGGTAATTTTTTCATTATTTTTTTGTAAATGCAAGGAAACTGTTACCCTGCGGACAACACAATGCCGACTGAAATACATATTGAATATGTATATAACTGACACACAAAGGACAAAGCGTCTATACACAAAAACATTATTACCAGCACAGCCGTTATCCTTTTATAACGACTATATTCTTCCTGATCCAACACCCTGTTCTCATTGTCAATAATGCTAAAACAAGAATGACATGGTTATGCACAGCAATAATAGCAGGTGGGTGATTCGCATGGAATTTAAGTATAAAGAAATGGGAACTCGCATAAAAGTATGGCGTAAAGAATTAAAAATAAAACAAGCAGTACGGGCAAGCCGAAACCGAAGCGGTGGAACGCTATGAGAATTACCTTGCGGCATAGTAAGTTCTATTCTCCTTACGCATACATTACACCTCTTTTCCACGGAATATTAATTCCTCGAAAATCGGCGTAAAGTTGATATCTTTAATTGCGCCATAACGGTCTACAAAATAATTTTTCATATAATCCTCATTTTTACGGACACCACTTTTTCCGGCAGTACCAAAATCAGAAAGAGAATAATGGCTGCTGACATATTTTTGAATCCATTCATTAAGAACAATTCCTCATCATTCAGGTTACTCTTTGCAAGAGCTTTGGCTCCATCTTCGTTTTGTTCAAAAGCATTCACCATAAAGGCTTCTATCGATTGAAAGGAACCGAATTCCAATTCATTGCCACGCACAAATATCTTGCTTTCATTTACAGACAACGATTCTGATAAAATTCTTCTTTTATAGTCCACATCCAGAAATGTTCCAAGATCTGCCGAAAACGCATATTCAATTAAATTTTCATCTTCAATAAATTTACCACATGGAGCGGTGCATGGTTTACGGTTGCATTTATAATTCAAAGGGCAACAACACTTTAGGCTATCGCCCTTTGATTACCTACTGTTGTTAGTTGCTTCGATTGTTTTGACGGCTTTCAATTAGAGGAATATATATACCGTTTGCTCATAGCACTTACAATTCCAAAATAGCAAATATAAAAAACTGAAATACACGCCCCAAACTCACCAGTTAATTTGAGCAGAATATTATTCAAAGAAGCCGGCAATATTAAGTTCATTTTTCCATTCAGTAACAGTATGCAGAATAAAATAATCAATAAAGCCATTATCATTGGAGAGGATAATTTAATTGCTATCTGCTGATTCACAAGTCTTACTATCTGCTTATCACTTTTCCCCATACAGCGCATTATCTGATTGCTTTTTGAATTTTGCCTAATTTCTATAATCTGCTGCAAAGATAGTATCGAAAAATAAATAACCAAAAAAACAATACAGATACTTATTTGTGAAGTTCCCATCCACTGGCGCATAGCCGTATCAAAAAGCTGAAATTCCGGCTGCAGTATCAGTATTCCAGTTACAAAAGAAGCCCCGGAAAACAAAAAGCATATGCAAAAAACAGCATTAACCATAGCAGCCGTTTTGAGATTTGATGTAACATTTGCCGTAATATATAGCCTGTCTTTTTGATATATCTTAACGGATTTCATTCGCCTATACGCATATAAATAGCCAAACACCCATTTGTAAAAAGCAAAAACAGATATTAGCAAAGGGATTGCTGTAACAGATACGGGATAAACAATATAAACTTCCGGCAAAAAAACAATGCTACAAACGCAACCAATGAAGCACACAAAACACAAAAAGAAAATAATGCCCCATTTTTTATAGTTCCCTATATTTTTTACGCCTTGATTGCGGTTTCTTTCATACATCAGCTCCCTTATTTGCAGCTTGTCTAAGCGTTGCTTCAATCGAAAAGAACACACGGTTTCAATAAAGCAAAAAAACAGAAACGTATATAACATACTTTTTCCATAAAGGAATCCGCAATGTTTCATTTCGTGCAATGGCTCACGGAAATACCAAAATCCATATACGGAAAAACCTATTGTTGTTCCTGCTATATAGCAGCAAAAGCCAATCAACAGGACTTCGCATAGGAACAGCCGGGTTAATCTCTTTTTTCCCATACCCAATAATAAATAACTTGCAAACTCTTTTGCCCGCTGCTTTAGCAGAAAAAAGTCTATATATCCAACTAAAACTATCTGAATGGCTGCTATCAACAATGGCAGAGAAATCACTTGAAAACCAGCTGATTCTCCTATAATGGTTATACAATTAGATACTTCTATAATCGCCAAAAGGACAGTCATGGTAACAACATATAAAAGATAATTTATAAAAGACCGCTTGGCATTACGGATTGACAACTTCAAGTACATCATAGCTTTCTCCCTCTATCAATTCTATTTTCTTCAAAATATCTGCGAAAAAGGTCTGTTTATTTTCCTGTTCCCGGTTTAAGGCAGCTTTTATTTCGCCGTCTTTCATAAACAAAATCCTGTCACAATAGCTGGCTGCCATGACATCATGTGTCACCATCAATATGGTTGCGCCGTACTCTCTACAAAGCATAGCAAGAGTGTCTAAAAGCTGTCTGGCAGCATGGGAATCTAATGCCCCGGTAGGCTCGTCCGCAAGTATAATATCTGGATTTACCACAATAGCACGGGCGCAGGCGCAGCGTTGCCGTTGTCCTCCCGATACCTCATATGGAAATTTATCTAATATTGCTGATATATCCAGCTTTTCAGACAAACTTTGAATTGTTGGACGAATGCTTTCTTTGGAAACCTCTTTAATTGTCAATGCAAGTGCAATATTTTCATAGATAGTCAAAGTTTCAAGTAAATTGTATTCTTGGAAAACAAAGCCTAAATGTCTGCGGCGAAATTCTGCGGTGGCTTCGTCTGGTATATCCACTATATTCTGTCCGCTTATTCGTATCGTCCCATTTGTGGGCTTGTCTATTGTGGCTATTAAATTAAGCAATGTTGTTTTTCCAGAACCGGAAACCCCCATAATTCCAACAAAACTTCCGTGCGGTATCTGAAAACTCACGTCATTTACAGCTAATACAGAATTATTTTCTGTTTCATAGAGTTTGGAAACATTTTCAACTTCCAAAACATTTTCGGGGGTTGTATCACTTTCTTTTGATTCCCATTTATCATGTCCTAACCAATTTGTAATCACGTCCATAAGTACCTCATCTGCTTTTTCTTTCAATTTTTCTTCTGCAATGCACTCACCCGCAAATAGTTCATTCAAAGTAACGTCTAAAAGAGTGCATAAAGGCATAAACAAAGACAAATCCGGCATAGACCGTCCTGTTTCCCATTTTGAAACAGCCTTATCGGTTATTTCCAGTTTTTCTGCTAACTGGCTTTGCGTCCAGCCTTTTGCTTTCCGGCGTTCGGAAATAAAAGCTCCAATCTTAATTTGATTCATCATTCAGCCCTCCTGCTTACGGTAAATTATATAAATCCGGCATAAAAATGAACACCTACCAACGGTAGAGTGGGAGAAAATGGGGCTTTTTAACTCTATTGATAGTATAATTCTGAACGGAATTTGACGAAATATAAGGAAATATGTATATTCAGATTATATCATTCTGCTATCTCTAAATCTATCTTGTTTGTGATATTCAAAAAAGATATAGGTGTGAGAGGGATTCCGTAACAGTCAGCACTGTGCGTAATGTGCATAACTTGCTGTCTTATGGACTTTTCCATGACGGAGAAGCGCCACAGCCGCCGCAAGTTTCAGCCACATACCCTTCAGCATGATTGTGGGCGTTTCCTGATACTTGTAGCCGCTCTGACCATATACCTTGATACTTCTTTTCTTTGCCATTATGATTTCCTCCATTTTGCGATTGTCGTTGATTGTCTCTTGCCTTCCGTCATCACGTGAGTCAGATCATAGGCACCACCTCCCTTGATGCGAAAAGAGCCGCTAATGCTTGTTTGCATCAGCAGCTCTTCGCTTTAAGTTCGGTGTTTTATCTTATTCTGAGGCTTTATTTTTCTTCTGTTCGTCCTTGATACGGTAGAAATCTTCCAGATCCACATCGATCTTTAACTCTCGCATCTGGTTTTCGGCTGCTTAGGAGGCACACAGTCTCGACTTGTTCTTCGTTGTCCAAACTGATACTCAAGTCTTCCTCGATGATCGGCAGCTTGAATTTGATGGATTTTAACCACTGTCCATTGGCTTGGCGTTCCGGGTAAACCTGAATTTCAGAGATCAACGCCTCGATCAACTGCCGCCGCTCCGCCTCATTCATCACGCCGTACAGTTTTTCAAAATAAATCAGCACTTTATAGATATTGTCGCCGGTCAGCTTTTCCGCTTCAATGGCCTGCTTTTTGGCTCTGGCTACGATCAGCAGAGATTCCGTATCTTCAATCTTATCATACATCTTGTAGAGCCGATCACCAAGGTCTGCCTTGCGCCGGACATAGTGCCGGTCGTCCGGGTCGAGAGAATCAATCTCCTCCGCCAGCTTCGCCTTGACGGAATAATGCTGGCGCAGCTGCTTCTCGTAATTGGCAATCTCCTGGTCAATGGCGGCGGTATCCACTTTCATGTTGATCTTTTCCTGCATCATGGCAGCAAACTTCGGATTGCTCACCAGCTTTACAATGACTTCCGCCACGGCATCGTCCAGCAATTCTTCCCGGATCTGCTTTTTGTAATCGCACTTATGCCCACGAATCATGGAGCGATGCTTACAGCCGTAATAATAAAAGTCCTTGTACTTAGTGCCGTCCGCTTTGTGCTTGATGCTTTTATTCCCATACATTCCGGCTCCGCAGACAGGACACTTTACAATGCCGGAGAGCAGATGTACGTGTTCATCTTTCCCGCGGTTGACGTGTTCATATTTCTTGGCCTGTGCCAGCAGCTTCACCTGCGCCGCCTGCCAGACTTCTTCCGAAACAATGGGCTCATGCAATCCTTCTGCCAACAAGTAATTGTCCTGTTCCACCAGCTTATACTCGTTCCTTGTACCGCGCACTTTTTCCGTTTTACGGCGTCCATAGGCAATCTTGCCGCAGTACACCGGATTTTTCAGAATCAGTCGGATCAGGTGTGCGTCAAACAGGGGATTTTTCCCATTCTGCCGAGGAATCTTGCGGATACCATGGTTTTCCAGATACTTTGCGATACCGTTTGCGCCAATGTCCGTGTGAACATACTGGTCATAGATGACACGGATCGCCTCTGCTTCTTCCTCGTTGATCATCAGTTTTCCATCCACCAGCCGATACCCATAGGGGGCAAAGCCGCCATTCCAGCGACCCTCTCTTGCCTTTTGGATGCGGCCCTCCATGGTTTGGACACGGATATTTTCGCGTTCAATCTCCGCCACGGCAGACAGGACGGAGATCATCAATTTACCCGCGTCCTTGGAAGAATCAATGCCATCTTCCACACAAACCAGATTGACGCCAAAATCCTGCATAACCTGAAGGGAAGAGAGCACGTCCGCCGCGTTTCTGCCGAAGCGGGACAATTTGAACACCAGAACATAGGACATGCCATCCTTGCCGGATTTGATGTCCTCCATCATCTGGCTGAATTGCGCCCGGCCTTCGATAGACTTGCCGGACTTTCCCGCGTCCTCATATTCACCGACAATCTCATAATCATTGTAGTCGGCATATGCCTTCATTTTGGCCTTCTGCGCATCCAGCGAGTAGCCGTCCACCTGCATAGCGGTGGAGACCCTGGTGTAGGTGTAAACTTTTGTCTTTTCTTTCTGCATCGTAATCTTCCTCATGTGGTGCCAATCAAAAAATGGATTGGTCGTTCTTAACTTGGGTCAGAAGAATCATCCTGCTTTTCCGCCTCTGTCTTGGCCGTTTTTCCCAGCTGCTTAATGGTCTTCAGATATTCTTCCTCCACAGGGGAAAGAGTTTGTGCCTGATAGTGTTTATATTCCGCTTTTGCTTTTTCCATCGCCTGTGCATGACTGATTTTTCCTGCATGGGTCAACACTTCTTCGCCGGTTGCCCGAAGAATATTGTCCAGCTGCTCCACATAATCGCTCATATACATGGGCCGGTGACGGATAGCCTGCACCTCGGCAAAGTCAAAATAACCGGATACCATCTGATTCAGAACCCGCAGTTCTTCCTCTGTCAGATAATTCTTAGCGATTCCAATATCTTTTGCCGTGGGGAAATCCCCCGAAAAAGTAGTAAGCCCCATAAACGGCTTATCCGCATCGGCCCGCTCATAGATCACTTCCGCAGCCGTATGTCCGTGCGCTGCATAATGGAGCTTGTTCTGCACCATTTTGAAAAACGCAACAGATTCCGCGCTCCTGGGGTTATAGTCCACACTGGTGGCGTACAAGTCCAGCACCTGACGATACATCACTTTTTCCGAAGAACGAATGTCCCGAATCCGTTCCAGCAGTTCATGCCAGTAGTTGCCACCGCCCAAATTTTTCAGGCGCTCATCGTCCATCGTGAAGCCCTTGATCATATATTCTTTCAGGCGTTCCGTGGCCCACCGGCGAAACTGGGTGGCAATCAAGGATTTTACCCTGTACCCCAAAGAAATGATCATATCCAGATTATAGAAAGGCAGCTCTCTGGTTACTTGCCGGTTGCCCTCCATTCGAACCTGTCGGAATTTCCGACAGGTTGAAACCTCATCCAATTCGCCTTCTTCATAGATGTGGCCGATATGCTCCACAATGTTGCTTCTGGACGTGTGGAACAATTCCGCCATCTGCTGCTGCGTCAGCCAAACAGTCTCGTCTACAAACCGGCACTCTACCTTTGTGAGCCCATCTTCGGCCTGATAAATTACAATCTCGCCCTGGCTCTGATCCGGTCTGTTCTTATCTTCCGCCATTTGTTCACGCTCCTATCCGATTACATTTTCTATGTTTCAAGAGAGCGAAGAAAATGGCCGTCGCTCTCTTGTTTGGACTCTTATATCACGTCTATTGTATCATGCAGCGATTTTGCCTGCAACTGCTTCCGGCTTGAAAACAGATTCTTTTTTGCCCGTTGCCGCGCTGTCCTGATCCTCAAGCGGAACCGCCGGAGCAGGCAGGTTCTCAACATCCAACTCCGAAGCGTACTTCTCAATCAGGTTGGCCAGCAGGTCTGCAAAACCGCTCCATTCATCGATCATAGGCAGTTTCCCTTTCTTTTTTATGCGGGTGTTTATAAAGTTCCAATACTTCTGGCGGTATCTGCTCCAATATCGCCACGGCACTGTCATAGTCGCGCCGCAGCTTGAGGTCTACGATCTGCTTTAGGGCGCTGACCTTCTGCGCCGATGCAAGAGATTCTTCCAGTTCGGCATTTTTCGTTTTCAGCTTTTTGTTTTCAGATGCTGTTTTCGTAAAAGCCACACCATATTTCCGCAGCAGCGTGTCCATCTTTTCCACGCCGGGAAGATATGTGTCCAAAATTTTGCAGATTTCCTCCGCCCGGCTTTTTGCATTAAATGGAGTAATTCCAGTGAGCAGCTGCCCCAGTTTCTCCTTCTGTTTGGTCAGCCGGGTCATCTCCTTAAACACGCGGGGCGGAATGTGGTCGCGCCCGGTCAGGCTGGCGCTTTCGCCGCGCTCCAAATCCGGGAATTTCTTGACCATGTGTTTCCAAAACTCATCCTGCCACCATGTCAGCTTCTTTTTATTGCCTATAATATCTTTGGCACTGAGCCTGCCGTCCTCCGTCAGCGGGACAAAACAAAGGTGCATATGCAATGTCATAAATTTAAGGCTCTACAAAAAAGATACTTGCCAATTTCACTAAAAAGGCGAGTATCTTTTTTAAGTAGTTTACCAATATTCCGTTCTTTACTAATACAAGGTATATTCCTTGTATTTGATGAAATTCAAACTTAAAATGTAGAATTTATCTGTCATGTATTTATTTAGTCAACCTGCTTTTCTGTGATTCTACTCGCTCAAGATCTTCTTCTTTGTAGAGGCTTATTGATTTAAGTACATTTTCACTTATAGTTATTTCAATTTTGCAATAGCTCACGCAAAGCCACTTCTGGCTTTCCATATAATTTTGTTCCCATTAATAAATCAATGATTTGTTTCTTACTTAAAGAAAATTTTGTGTCATGGTAACGATATATAGGTTTTCCTGTAATAATATTTTTCTTAGCCTGAATTTTTCTTCTATCAACTTGTGGTGGTAATGGTATCTTATAAATTTCCATATCTATATCCATTCCATCATCCGATAGATTGGAAAGAATGACTGTTCCATTTCTTAATTCTTCATCAATTTGATTACAAAATGCTTTCACAGCCAAATGGGAAAATAAAACAAATGGTGTTCTTTTAGGGTCAAAATCTATTATATCAGCCAACCTTAAAATAGTTGCTACAAAAGGAATGCACAAATATGTGTCTTGACCACAAACTTTTATTGTTTCCATATTTAGCAAATAGGCATAATCCTCATTATGTAAAATACAGGTTTTTTAGGAAAACTGCACCACATCACTTTTATCTTGCTGAAAAATAATCTGTATAACCGTTCCTTGCCCCAGGCTGCTTTGCAGTTCAATCTTGCCATTCAAGTATTGTACAGCATGTTTTACAATAGATAGTCCTAATCCCGTTCCACCTGATTCCTTAGAGCGGCTCTTGTCTACACGGTAAAATCGTTCAAAGATTCTTGCCTGATGTTCCGGCGGTATGCCGATTCCCGAATCCTTCACCGTAATCGAGGCACTATTTTCCTGACTGCTTATAGCTACTTCTACCGTACCGCCGTTCTTATTATACTTGATAGCATTATCACAGAGGTTAAAAATAATTTCTGTTAAGAGCCGCCGGACACTTTTAATATAAACCTTTTTTCCTGTTAAAGCCACTTCAATATCTTTTGCCGCTGCTATATCTGCCAGTCCTGCCATCACCTCAGATGCGATCTCACATAAATCAACATTTTCAAACGGCATATCGCATCCCTCGTCTAATTGGGATAAACGGATAATATCATCAATTAATGTTACAAGCCGCCCTGCCTCTGTGCGGATATGCCCTACAAAACGTGTCATATCCTCCGATTTTACAAGACCGTTCTCCATTAACTCCGCACTCCCCATTATGGATTGCAGCGGAGTTTTCAATTCATGTGATACGTTGGCAGTAAACTCCCGTCTGTTCCTTTCTGCGAAAGCTGCTTCTGTTATATCAAAGGCAAGAACAACCGCCCCAATTACAATACCGTTAGATTCAATGCGGTTGACATGGATCTGATACTCTTTTCCCTCACGTTCTATGCGGATTTCGCTGTGTCCACTTGAAAATGCGTCCTGTATGGCGTGGCTCACATTATGGCTTCTCTCTACTGTCAGAAAATCTTTACCTATGCTGGAACGTTTCGTATGAAACAGCTTCAGCGCGGCAGGATTAATGTTCAGAATTATATTTTTCTCATTCAAAAGGACAAGCCCTTCCGTCATGCCATATGTAATCTGTGCAAATTCATCATTTTTCCTTTGGAGTTCCGACAACTGCATATCAATCTGCTTATGCTGTTTATTGATACGGTTTAATAGGGGAGCCAGCTCCTCATAAGTATCGTTTTCCAGCGGTTTTTCTAAATCAAGTCTGTTTAACGGCTCCATGATATGTTTAGAAATACGGCTTGCTAATACTCCTGATAAAATGAGTGTTACAACAACTACAATTAAAATCGGCTGTATCATCCCCAAAACAAGCACCCATATCGTAACGCTGCTGACAGAAATCCTTAATACTGAACCATCATTAAGCCGCCTTGCACAGTAAAGTGTTTTTTCTAAAAGAGTCGTGGAATAACGTGAGCTTTTTCCCTCTTTATTCCGCAGGGCTTCTTGAATTTCTTCCCTGTCCGCATGGTTTTCCATACTTTCCCCGTCAGACTGTGTATCATATATAACATCTCCATTTTCAGCAACCCATGTCAGACGGTACTCCCTTGACTGTAATTCCTCCAGATAGTTCCGTCCATCCTTTTCAACGGCTATGGCAGCTAAAGACAGTTCATCCTCCAACTGTTTTCCCTGAACATTACTGAAATAACTGTAAAGACATCCCATGATGATAACAAGGCTTGCAATCAGGACAGCCCCCGCTACAACCATAATTGATTTAAAAATTTTCTTTGTCATGCCTGCACCTCTAACCTATAACCAACACCACGCACTGTTTCAATCATTTTCCCATAATCCCCCAGTTTTACACGCAGAGTACGGATATGCATATCAACCGTTCTCGTTTCACTGACATAATCAGCTCCCCATATGTCATTAAAAAGCTGGTCACGGGAAAATGCGATGCCCGGACGGGAAAGGAACAGCCGGAGAAGTTCAAATTCTTTTAAGGTAAGCTGTATTCTTTCATTATCAATGGAAACTGTATGTTCGTCCAGATTGACAACAAGCCCCCCGGCTTTCAAAAGATGTTCTACCTCTGTAGGATTGCACCGGCGGAGTACCGCTTTCACACGGGAAACCATCTCCATCATCCCAAAAGGCTTTACAAGATAATCATCCGCACCTAAATCAAGGCTCTGGATTTTATCATACTCCATGCCTTTTGCAGTTGCCATGATGACGGGAATCCTGCAAGTGTCAGGGCTGTCTTTTAAAAATTTCAGCAGTTCCACGCCATCCTCTCCGGGCAGCATAATATCAAGAATTATCAAATCCGGCTTTTCCATAGATAAAGCGTCACGAAAGGCTATTGCATCCAAAAATCCTTTTGCTTCAAAATCAGTGGAATTAAGCGTATATACCTCAATATCCCGGATACTGTCATCATCTTCCACACACCATACTTTCATAATCATGCTCCTTTATGTTCTCCTGTCACGGAAAAAGCCACCCACTCTGCAATATTTACCGCATGATCCCCGATACGCTCAAAATATTTGGCAATCATCAGTAAATCCAGCGCATATCCTCCGTCTGTCGGTTTTTCTGCTATCAGCTTAATCAGAGATGACTTGACCTGTAAAAACAAATCGTCAACCGCATCATCACGGTCAATCGCCGCACCAGCCAATACTACATCCTGTTTTACAAAAGCGTCAATGCTTTCTGTAACCATCTGGCTCGCCGCATCTGCCATAAACCGGATCTGTTCACATTCCCCTCCAGTCCTTCCGTCAAGAAACGTGATAATTTCCGCAATATCCGCCGCCTGTGTTCCAATACGCTCCATATCAGTAATCATTTTAAGGGCTGCAGATATTTGCCGTAAATCCCTTGCTACCGGCTGTTGCTGTAACAGCAGTTTCAAACACAGTGTTTCGATTGTGCGCTCCATCCGGTTAATCTCTCCATCAAGGGATAAAACCTTGTCTGCCAGCTTTATGTCGCCCATAGTTAATGCTTTTGAAGCAGCGGCAATCGCTTCCTCACACATTGCCCCCATTTGGGTAAGCTCTTTATTCAGCATAACAAGCTGTTCATCAAAACGACTTCTCATTATCCAAACCTCCCCGTAATATAATCCTCCGTCCGCTTGTCCTTTGGTTGCTCAAACATCTTTTCCGTATTTCCATACTCAATTAAATTGCCAAGGAGAAAGAAAGCCGTATTATCGGAAATCCGCACAGCCTGTTGCATATTGTGCGTTACGATGATAATAGTATACTTTTCTTTAAGTTCCATTGCAAGTTCCTCTATTTTAGATGTGGAAATAGGGTCAAGTGCGCTTGTAGGCTCATCCATCAGAAGCACATCCGGCTCTACCGCTAATGCACGGGCAATGCAGAGCCGCTGCTGCTGACCGCCTGACAGTCCTAATGCCGATTTTTTCAGCCTGTCCTTTACTTCATCCCAGATTGCCGCCCCACGCAGAGAGCGTTCTATTATATCGTCCAATTTTGCCTTATTTTTCACTCCGTGTGTCCTCGGCCCGTAAGCAATATTGTCGTAGATGCTCATAGGAAAAGGATTCGGCTTTTGAAAAACCATGCCAATACTGCGGCGAAGCTCATTGACATCGACATCTGCATCAAAAATATTATCGCCCCTATAATACACTTCTCCTGTAATCCGTACACCAGCGATAAGGTCATTCATTCGGTTTAACGATTTAAGGAAAGTAGACTTCCCACACCCGGAGGGGCCAATCAGTGCCGTAATGCTCTGTCCTTCAATCTCAATATTTACATCTTTCAAAGCCTGTGTACTGCTATACCACAGGCACAGGTCTTTTACCACCATGGCAGGATTTTTGTCATGATTCATTATATTATTCATACATTTCTCCTTTTTTGGAAATATCTGCTCGCCAGTGTAGCCGACAGATTGATGAACATGGTCAAAATCATCAGGATAGCGGCAATTGCAAAGGCTATACCAAATTCCCCGTTTTCTTTTGCATAGACATATAATGCGACCGTCAATGTTGCCCCTGCACTGCCAAGCCCTTCAAGAATCCCGTTCAGGGCATGGGCAAAACCAGCCGTAAAAAGAAGTGCCGCTGATTCTCCCAAAATTCGCCCCACTGACAATATACAGCCTGTTATGACTCCATCAATACAACCTGGAAGCACAACGGTATAAATCACACGCCACTTTCCAGCTCCCAGCCCAAAAGCACCTTCACGGTAACTTTGCGGTACTGTTTTCAGGCTTTCCTGCGTTGTGCGCATAATCGTAGGCAGATTCATGATTACCAAAGTAAATGCCCCCGCTAAGAGGGAAGTTTTCATACCAAAAAACTGACAGAAAAACAGCATACCTACAAGTCCATAAATAATAGACGGAATCCCTGATAAGGTTTCGGCTGCATACTCAATCATTTCTACCAGTTTCTTATTTTTGGCATATTCTGTAAGATAAATCGCCGCACCAACTCCAAGCGGGAGAACAAATACCAAAGTTGCCGCTACAATATAGACTGTGTTAAGAATATCCGGCAGTATCCCGATCCGGTCAGACAGATAACTCGGTTTCGTAGTAAGCAGCTCCCAGGATACATTCGGCAGCCCTTTCCACAATACATAACCAATCAAAAATAATACCAATGCACAAGTAATGCATACGGAAATCCCCATCAACACACGCATGGCTGTAATATATGTTTTCCTTCTAAGGGAAATTGATTGTTTTTCCATCTATATTTACTCCTTGCTTTGTTTCAAAAAGAAATTTAATACGGCATTTATCAGCATGATAAAGAGGAATAAAACCAACGCAATCGAAAATAATGCCTGTTTCTGTAAACTTCCGTCAGCCGCATAAGACATTTCACTTGCCACAGCGGTTGTAAGGAAACGGACGCTCTGAAAAATTTTCGGCATATTTGGGGCGTTCCCCGCCACCATCATAATAGCCATAGCCTCGCCGATAGCCCTGCCAACGCCTAACACAACAGCCGCCGCAATGCCGCTTTTTGCCGCCGGAACGGATACACGGAAGTATGTTTCAATCGGTGTCGAACCAAGCGCAAGGGAAGCATCCTCATATTCCTTTGGAACAGCTTCTAATGCCGTAAGCGACACTTTAATGATTGAGGGTAATATCATAATTGCAAGTACAATGATAGCAGCAAACAGGCTGGCTCCATCGGGGATATGGAAAACAATCCGTATCCCTGGCACAAGCACCATCATTCCCACAAGCCCATAAACTACCGACGGAATGCCAGCCAATAAACTTACCGCTGTTTCAATAACGGTTTTTATTTTTAACGGCGCAATCTTAGCAAGATAAACTGCTGTCATAAAGCCAATTGGCACTCCAAGTACGATTGCGCCAGCCGTACCATAAATACTGGTAAGGATAAACGGAAAAATCCCATATTGCGGCTGTGCTGCTGTAGAAGCCCATTTCTTCCCGAAAAGGAAATTCAAAACTCCTATTTTTCGGATAGCCGGAATCCCTGATATGACAAGGTAAACAGTAATCAGGAGTACACAGCCAACTGTAATCAGACCAAGTATCAGGAATATGCCATGTATGGCATTCTCCATGAACTGTTTTTTGTTCATTTGACTTCACCTTCCAAAACCTTTCATAATCCGCCGGATTATTTATTTACTGGTACTGCACCCGCAGATGAGATAATCTCACCTGCTTCAGATGAAGTAATATAATCAAAGAATTTCTGTGCAGTTGCCGAAAGCTCTGCGCCGCTCTTTGTCACTAACACAAACGGACGCTGCACCACATAGCTACCATCTTTTACCGTTTCCTCCGCAGGTACAATACCGCCGACAGAAAGGGTTTTTACCGTATCCTTTACAGATGCAAGGGAAGCATATCCGATTGCCGCCGGATTGCCTGCCACCGTTGTAATCACATCCCCGGTAGATGTAAGCTCCTGACGGTATTTGCAGGCATCCTCCGTGTCCGTAATGGATTCAAAGCCATCTCTTGTACCGCTCCCGGCTTCACGTCCAATCAGGACAATTTCCAGATCATTGCCGCCTATATCCTGCCAGTTTGTTATTTCCCCTCTATAAATCCTGCTAATCGTTTCAAGGTCAAGGTCATTTACCGGATTATCCGGATTTACAATGACAGCAATCCCGTCAAGCGCAAGCACCGTTTCAGTCAATCCCTGCGCTTTTTCTTCTTCCTTTAAGTTACGGCTGGAAAGACCAATATCGCAGCGTCCTTCTGCCACAGCCGTAATTCCGGAGCCGGAACCGGTAGGGTTATATGTAAAGGTTACACCGGAATTGTTTTCCTCAAAAGCTTCGCCCAAAGCACCGATTACTTTTTCCATAGAGGTTGAGCCATCCGTAGATACTGTTTTGCTGTCCGCCTTCCCGCATCCGGTCATAGCTACGAGTGCAAGTGATAAAGTGGCAACAAAAGTAACAATTTTTTTCATAATAATTTTCTCCTTTTTTCTTTGTGATATTTTCTTCTACGCTTTTTATCATAAATACTGCTTGTAAAATCAAAAACATAACTTATGTCAAATTTTTGTAAAATGAACAGACTTGCCATAAAAACTGCATCATGGAAATGTGCATAACTGACTATTCCGTCATGGATAACTCTATTCACAGGACATGGAAAAGCAAAGTGCAGCTTTCCCACATCCTGCAAACAGAGTTACCCACAACTCCATAAGATAGCCAGTTATACGACATTTCCACAATGCCGATTACGGCGAAATCCCACTCATTCATTCCATTTTTTCATAAAACACAAATAAGAAAAGCTCTGCATCTCACAGAGCCTTTCTAACCTTTGATTATTCGCCAACTACCGTTCCATTTTCCTCACAAAAACAACATTATAGATATATCTCTGCCGCTTTTGCAAAAGTAGCTTTCCTCATGATAAGTTCCGACTGTTTTTCTTCCGGCAAACCCTCAAACACACCTTTATAGCCCTTCTCCAGCAACGGTGTGCCTTTTGCCAGTAAATACAGTTTTGTATTCAGCCATTCTTCCCACAAATCTTCAAATAGTTCCACACTGTCTGTAAAAGTTATGGCATCTTCAAAACCATGTGGCAGATTATAATATTTTAGCATTACAAAGCCATACCTGCCTACATCAAGCACTACGATATTCTCCATCTCATACAGCTCTGCAAACGCATCTGCCACCTTTTGACACTTTGTCCGTTCTTCCTCTGTGATATAAATTTTCTTTTCCATATAGCCTTACCTCGTTTCTTATAAAATTTTACCATATTCATTTTATAAGAACCACCTGCACACCAGCTTTTCTTCCACTTGTTTTTTTTGGCAAAACCCACTTTACTAACAATTCACTTCCCCGAACATATTTGACAGGTTTCCGTTAATCGCCCCGATTAAAAGCTCCTTTAGCCATTCGTTAATGGCTTCAAATATGCTCTCCATAAGCGGCTACCTCCCGGATTATCCGAACAGCCCGGAAAGCAGCGGGATTAAGGTCGTGCCGATCAGTGCAACGCCGCCGCCTGCCATAAGCTGTGTTATCCCCAATTAGTAGGAACAATACAGCTTTCTGGCGGGCGGCGGCACGTCAAGAAATATATATGGAGTTTTTAAAGAATCCCCCGGAACAGGG
>CAJTFE010000017.1 GCA_910575725.1 Clostridia bacterium
ACTTACGCAGCGCGGGGACAGCCGCCTTTACCAGAGGGCGGTTTTTTTGTGCGGCGGCATATGCTGACCGCCTTTTGTCCGCTTGCCGGACAGCCGCAGACGCGGCAGAAAGGATATATTTATGGCATTTTTCAATAGCGCAGTAGACGTTTTGCAGACCCTTGTTGTAGCACTTGGAGCCGGGCTTGGTATCTGGGGCGTGATTAACCTCATGGAAGGCTACGGCAACGACAATCCGGGCGCGAATGCTCATGTACAGTAAAGAAGCAAGCAACCGAAAACAAGAGATAGACCGCCAGCACCACACTATTCCGAAGCAAAGAAACCAAAGACCAAAAAACAAGCATTGTGGAAATGTGCATAACAGGCTATTCCGTCATGGATAACTCTATTCACAGCACATGGAAAAGCTAAAATGCAGCTTTCCCACGTCCTGTAAACAGAGTTACCCACAACTCCATAAGGCAGCCAGTTATACACATTCCCACAATGTCGATGACTACGAAACCTCTCACTCATTACATCTTTCTTATGGTGTACAAAGTATTTTTCCTTTTTCTACTTTCTTTTCTAAAATTGATGTGCTATAATAGCTTCATTCCAAAAAAGGAGTAAAAAATATGCGGCAAGGTATTCTTAAATAAAACTTCAATCAAATAGTGGGTTCAAAGAATTTTGAATGTCCCTAAATAAGGGGGCTTGGTTTTTTGTACCCAATTTAAGAATACTTTTGCCTTATCAATTTTGACATATCTGAAAAAGAACAGCAATCACTAGTAGGTGTATGCTGTATATGTGTATGTCCGCAAACTGTAATCCCCAGTGGTAAAAGTATTTTACTGCTGGGGATTTTTATGCCCTTTTGGGCTTGTAAAGGGAGGACAATCACATGAAAATAATCAATATTGGCATTCTTGCCCATGTAGACGCGGGAAAAACAACTTTAACAGAAAGCCTGTTGTACACCAGTGGAGCGATTGCAGAACAAGGAAGTGTAGATAAAGGAACCACAAGAACAGACACTATGGTTTTAGAGCAGCGGCGGGGAATTACCATTCAGACGGCAGTTACTTCTTTTTGCTGGAATGGTTATAAAATCAATATCGTGGACACTCCCGGTCATATGGATTTTTTAGCCGAAGTATATCGTTCTTTATCTGTCCTTGACGGAGCTGTTTTAGTTGTTTCAGCAAAAGACGGTGTACAGGCACAGACCCGAATATTATTCCATGCACTTCAGAAAATGAACATTCCGACAATTATCTATGTGAATAAGATAGACCAAAACGGGATTGATTTACAGCGTATTTATCAAAACATCAGGGAAAAACTTACCAGTGATATAATCGTCATGCAAGAGGTTATCTTATCTCCCAAGGTAGATATTACTGACATTGTTGATTTGGATAAATGGGATTCCGTTATTTCCGGGAATGATGAACTATTAGAAAGATATATTTCAGAGGATTCATTGGACATACGGGAATTACAGCTTGAAAAGTGCCAGAGAACCAGATGTTGTTCTTTGTTTCCTGTATATCATGGAAGCGCAAAAGACAATTTAGGAACGGAAAAATTGATTGAGGTAATTACTGAAACTTTTGTTAC
Source organism: Clostridia bacterium (assembly GCA_910575725.1). GTDB lineage: Bacteria > Bacillota > Clostridia > Lachnospirales > Lachnospiraceae > Laedolimicola. The sequence continues at coordinate 1,609 of CAJTFE010000017.1, forward strand.
GGGAACAGAGAATAATCAATCTGAATTATGTGGGTATGTTTTTAAGGTTGAGTACACAGAAGGGAAAAAACGGCTTTCCTACTTACGCCTGTATCATGGAACGCTCCATTTACGAGATACAATCTTGCTGTCAAAAAAGAAAAAGATAAAGATTACAGAAATGTACATTCCAACAAATGGCGAAATTGTTTCGGCAGACCATGCCTGTCAGGGGGAAATTGTTATCTTATCCGATGATACATTAAAAATATATGACATTTTGGGAAATGAAGAGCTTTTACCTCGCAAAGCATGGATTGACAATCCTACACCTTTACTTCGGACAACCGTTGAGCCACAAGAGCCAGAACAAAGAGAAGCCTTGTTGAATGCTCTCATAGAAATTGCCGATACAGACCCGCTTTTGCACTTTGAAATTGATACCGCCACCCGTGAGATTATTCTGTCTTTTTTGGGAAAGGTGCAATTAGAGGTTATTTGTTCATTGCTGGAAGAAAAGTATCATGTAAGAGTGGCTATGAAAGAGCCTACGGTTATTTATTTGGAAAGACCGTTAAAAAAGGCAGCTTACACGATTCATATTGAAGTGCCGCCGAATCCATTTTGGGCGTCTATTGGTTTAACTGTAACTCCACTCCCTGTCGGAAGTGGAACCCAGTATAAAAGCAAGGTATCTCTTGGCTATTTGAGCCAAAGTTTTCAAAATGCCGTTATGGAGGGTGTGCGTTATGGAATGGAGCAAGGCTTATATGGTTGGGAAGTGACAGATTGCAGCATTTGTTTTGACTATGGAGTTTATTACAGCCCGGTCAGTACCCCCGCAGATTTTCGCTTTCTTGCGCCTGTTGTATTGGAACAGGCATTGAAAAAGGCAGGAACACAGGTTTTGGAGCCATACCTTTCCTTTACCCTTTTTGCCCCACAGGAATATCTTTCACGGGCTTACAATGATGCGCCAAAGTATTGTGCAGTGATTGAATCAGTTGTACTTGAAAATGATGAAGTTATTTTTAAGGGAGAAATCCCCGCTCGCTGTATCAATGAGTATAAAAATGATTTGAATTTTTATACAAACGGAAGAAGTGTTTGTCTTACAGAATTAAAAGGGTATAAAGAAACTTCTGGTGAGCTTGTATCGCAGCCACGCCGCCCTAACAGTCGGTTAGATAAGATTCGGTATATGTTTCAAAAGACAATGTAACTTTTTGTGCATTATATGGAGAAAAAATCTGATAAAAAAGGAGAACCTATTTTGAATAAAGAGCGGATAAATACAACAAATAAAAAACAAGGGCTTTCAGTTTGCACCGAAGCATACAAAGAACACATCATGTATACGTTCAACGGCTTTTGCAAGACCGTCATACGCTTTGCAGCACTCAACGCATGGCGTGACAGGAGCAGACGGCGACAAAAAGAAATATCCCTTGAATACCTCACAGAAGAAAAATTTTACCCTTTAGGAACAACGGACGAATATTTTGAAGCACCTTATGAAGAATACCCCATAACGATATGCGGTCAGACAGTTATCCTCACCAATGGGGAGCTTGCCGCCGCCCTGTTATCTCTGCCGGAGAGAAATCGGGAAATCATTTTCCTTTACTTTTTCGGAGATTATACACAACAGGAAATCGGGGAAATGTACGGACGCTGCCGGAGTACGACCGGGTATCAAATCCGCAGGACGTTAAGACTCCTGCAAAGGAAAATGGAGGTACTTTCGCATGGGGAATCCGAATCTTTTGCCCTATGAAACGATTGTCCGGGCGACCAGCGGAGAGCCGGAAGCCGTGGACGAGGTTTTACGGCATTACAGCAAACGTATCCGAATTGCCGCCATTGAAAACGGGCATATCGACAGGGATACCGAGGACAGCATAAAACAGCAGCTTGTCGCTGCCCTGTTCAAGTTCCGCTTTGATGAACAGCCATATACCAAAACTAAATAACCGCCGTTACATAGAACGGCACACCAAAACGGGAAATCAAGAAAAGGTTTCCTGTTTTTTTGCGCCCATTTTTGGCATTTTCAAAAATCGTCAGTATTATGCCATGCAAAGGGGGATAGAAAGAAATTCCCTCTCCCGTTTGGCAAATATGCAGGCTGTCCGTGGAGGGCGGGCGAGAAGAAATTTTCACAAATTCCCGCCTATTCCGGCTTGCGTGGTGTTGTAAGGAATGAGGGGAAATTTCCACAAATCAACGTCCATTTTGCTTTTTGCTGGTTTGTAGGTATCAGAGGGAGAAATACCGCCGCTGTTTTGGCAAAATCCCCGCTTGCGGCACTAAAGGTATTGAGGGAAGCCCACACAGAGGAAGCCGCCACTTTTTAAGAGCAAGATTCTACCATAGTACCAAAATTCGCTAATCGCTCATTTTGTCCTATGGGAATCTTGTTGGGGTTGCCACCCCAAGCCCGCCTTTTTGCGGCTTGCGCCGCTTGAAAAAATCCACCCACGAAAGGAGGTTCACAGCCATGAAAAAATACAACACTCCCCACCGAAGCCGGGTAATCAAAACACGCTTGACAGAGGAAGAATACGCCGAGTTTTCCGAGCGGGTTTCACTCTGCAAAATGAGCCAGTCCGAGTATATCCGGCAAGCCCTTACCAAGTCACGAATACGCCCGGTCATTACCGTTTCCCCGGTCAATGATGAACTGCTTTCTGCCGTGGGGAAACTTACAGCCGAGTATGGAAAAATCGGCGGGAATCTGAATCAGATAGCCCGCTGTCTGAACGAGTACGGCGCACCTTATAACGCCCTCTCCCATGAGGTACGAGCCGCCACAGCGGAGCTTGCCGCCTTGAAGTTTGAAGTCTTGCAGAAAGTAGGTGAAGCCGTTGGCAACATTCAAACATATCAGCTCTAAAAATGCCGACTATGGAGCCGCCGAACAGTACCTAACCTTTGAGCATGACGAGTTTACCATGAAGCCCACGCTGGACGAAAACGGGCGGCTTATCCCCCGTGACGATTACCGCATTTCCTCTCTGAATTGCGGCGGGGAGGATTTCGCCATAGCGTGTATGCGCTCCAATCTCAAATACGGCAAGAACCAGAAACGGGAGGACGTAAAGAGCCACCACTATATCATCAGCTTTGACCCCCGTGACGCACAGGACAACGGCTTGACCGTAGACCGGGCGCAGCAGTTGGGCGAGCAGTTTTGTAAAGAACATTTCCCCGGACACCAAGCCCTTGTATGCACCCACCCGGACGGGCATAACCACAGCGGCAATATCCATGTGCATATCGTAATCAATTCTTTACGAATTGCGGAAGTGCCGCTCTTGCCCTACATGGAAAGACCAGCGGACACAAGGGAGGGCTGCAAGCACCGCTGCACGGACGCAGCTATGGAATATTTCAAAGCGGAAGTCATGGAGATGTGCCACCGGGAAAACCTCTATCAGATTGATTTGCTCAATGGCAGCAAGAACCGTGTCACCGAGCGGGAGTATTGGGCGAAACGGAAAGGACAAGCCGCACTGGATAAGGCGAACGCTTCCCATGCCGCCGCAGGTGAGCCGCCCAAAGCTACAAAATTTGAAACCGACAAGGAGCGGTTACGCAGCGTGATCCGCACCGCCCTGTCCTCTGCCGTTTCTTTTGAGGACTTTTCCGGGAAGCTGTTACAGCAAGGTGTGACCGTTAAGGAGAGCCGGAGGAGGTTATCGTATCTCACGCCGGACAGGACGAAGCCCATCACCGCCCGGAAATTAGGTGATGATTTTGACCGTGCCGCCGTACTGGAAGCATTCACCCTAAACGCACAGAACGCCGCAAGAGCCGCCGAACAGCCTGCACCCAAACAGGAATACCCCCGCAGCATAAAAGACCGTTTACAGCGCAACAAAGCGGCTATAAATGCACCGAAACAGGACAGCGTACAGCGCATGGTAGACCGGGAAGCCAAGCGAGCCGAGGGCAAGGGCATAGGATATGACCGCTGGGCTGCTGTACACAACCTAAAGCAAATGGCGGCGACCATGAGTATTTACGAGGAATCCGGCTTTTCTTCCCCGGAAGAACTGGAAGCCGCCCTTGCCGCCGCCAGTGCCGGATTGCATGAAACCACCGGGAAACTGAAAGCCGTGGAAAGCACCTTGCGGGAGAAAAAGGACTTGCAGAAGCAGCTATTAGCCTACATCAAGACCAAGCCAGCCCGTGACGGATTGCGGGCGCAGAAAACAGAGAAAGCCCGGAGAGCCTACCGGGAGCAGCACGAAAGCGAGTTTATCATTTCCGAATCTGCCGCCCGGTATTTCAAGGCACAGGGCATTTCAAAGCTGCCAGCGTCCAAAGCATTACAGACCGAGATTGAGCAGCTTACCAAAGAGAAAAATGCCCTTTACAACGAGTACCGGGAGAAGAAAGAGAACGTCCGGGAATTGCAGACCGTCAAGGGCAATATCGAGCAGATTTTGAGGGGCGCACCGAGCCAGCAGAAAAAGCACGAACAGGAACGATAACAAAACAGCCACAGGAGGTAGCACAATGAGATTTACGAACAGCGAGCTTGAAATGATTTACCAGTACACCGCATCCACCAAAGCGGAAACCATAGACGGCATGAAAGAAACTGTACCCGTGATAAAAGACCTGTTGACAAGGGTAATCATGGAGAACGCTATAGAAAAACTGCAAAAGATACCAGAGCCGGAGTGCAGCCAGTTTATCGCCGACAACAAAGCCCGTTTCCTTGCGGGGCATGAGAACTCTATCCGGCGGCGGCTTGCTGAAGCAAAGGCACAGCAGCCAGTCATGCAAGGACACGACTTGACAGGCATGGAGCGTTTCCACCCGGAAACCCGTCACATGATTGTCCTTGACGTAAAGACCAGCGACAGCCCCGTGGGATTTCCGGGGGAACGCCACCGCTATTTCCTCTCTGATGAGGGCTACAGGAACGCAAGAGCCAGCGAGGGGCGGGGCGAAATCAAGATAAGGAGCCATGCCGCCGTAGCTGCCGGGAAGCTGTACCCGGACAGGAAGCCGGAAAGGGAGCGTTGAGGGCATGGGCGCAGAAATCCCAAGAATGGACTACCGCCAGTACCGGGCGGCGTGCCGGCTTGTGCATGAGTGCTGCAACTACGATAACGGCAACTGTATCTTGCTGGATAACGGCGAGCCTTGCGTATGTGTTCAGAGTATCAGCTATTCCCTTATGTGCCGCTGGTTCACTGCCGCCGTGCTGCCGCTGGACGGGAAGCTGGAAGCCGCCCTACTCCACCGGGCAGACAGGAAACGCTGTACCGAGTGCGGCGGGTATTTTCTCCCCAAGTCAAACCGGGGGAAATACTGCCCGGATTGCGCTGCAAGAGTGCGCCGCCGGAAAGAAGCCGAGCGTCAGCGGAAAAGATACCACCTTTCTACGCATTTAGGCTATGAAAGAAGCCCATAAATCAAGGCTTTTTTGACCGTCCTCAAAGGGTAGCCGATACATTTATCCTTTACCCCCGGAAAAGCCGCTTTAATTGCGTAACAGAAGCCACAGGACAGACCAAAGGAGGAACGAATGGCAGACAACCGCAAATATTACTACCTAAAGCTGAAAGAGAGCTATTTTGACGAGGACGCTATCGTGCTGCTGGAAAGTATGCAGGACGGTATGCTCTACTCAAACATTCTCTTGAAGCTGTACCTAAAATCACTGAAAAACGGGGGAAAGCTCCAGCTTGACGAGAATATCCCCTACACCGCACCAATGATAGCCACCATCACCCGCCAGCAAGTCGGCACAGTGGAGAGGGCTTTGCAGATTTTTATGAAGCTGGGGCTTGTAGAGCCGTTGCAGAACGGGGCTTTATACATGAGCAACATTGAGCTTTTAATCGGTCAGTCCTCTACCGAGGGGGAGCGGAAACGCCGTGCAAGGCGGGCTTTGCAGGAACAGAAAGCCCTGCCGGAAGCCGTGGCGGACAAACGTCCACCATACGGGGCGGACATTTGTCCACCAGAAATAGAGATAGAGAAAGAGATAGATATAGAGTTAGAGATAAAGAGAGAGGGAGAGATAAAGACAGGACAGACCGCCCCCGCCCCTTTCGGGAGATACGGAAATGTATTCCTGTCAGAAAAAGAGCTTGCGGAGCTTAAAAAGGAGCTTCCCGGCAAATGGGAATATTACATTGACCGCTTATCCGGCTATATCGCTTCCACCGGGAAGAAATACAAGAACCATGCCGCCACTATCCGGCGTTGGGCGGCTGATGACAAAGCAAAGGAGAAACCGAAAAAGGGAATCCCCGATTATACCTACAAGGAGGGCGAGAGCCTTTGACCGCATAGACACAACGCCCCGTAAACAGGGCGTGGAAAAGACCATGAACAAGGAGGAACGATTTTATGAGTGATTATGATAACGCTATTTTCCGGCTTGCCACGGCACAGGAAGCAGAGCCGGAGGACTATACCGGGGAGGACGGGCTTCTATATTGCGGGAGCTGCCGCCAGCCCAAAGAAGCCTACTTCCCGGAGGGCAAGACCTTTTTCGGACGTGACCGACACCCAAAAGAATGTGACTGCCAGCGGAAACGCCGGGAAACACTGGAAGCCGCAGACCGGGAGCAGAAACACCGGGAGGAAGTGGAACGGCTGAAAAGAAAGGGCTTCACCGACCCGGCTATGAGGGAATGGACTTTCGGCAACGACAACGGCAAATGCCCCCAAATGGTGAAAGCCCATGCCTATGTGGAACAATGGGAGCAGATAAAGGACGGGAACCACGGAATAATTTTGTGGGGAGAAGTCGGCACGGGCAAGAGCTATCTTGCCGGGTGTATTGCCAATGCCCTCATGGAGAAAGAGGTTTCCGTGTGCATGACAAACTTTGCTTTGATACTCAACGACCTTGCCGCCAGCTACAAGGACAGGAACGAATATATCTCCCGGCTTTGTAGCTTCCCGCTGCTTATCCTTGACGATTTCGGCATGGAGCGTGGCACGGAATACGGGCTTGAACAGGTTTACAACGTGATAGACAGCCGATACCGCAGCCAAAAGCCGCTGATTGTCACTACAAATTTGACGCTGGAAGAATTACAGAACCCGGAGGACACCGCCCACGCCCGCATATATGACCGCCTTATTGAAATGTGTACCCCCGTCTGCATTACCGGGGAGAATTTCAGGAAAGCCAAAGCAAGGGAGAAAATGGAACAGCTTAAAATGCTGCTGAACAGAAAGGAGAGCCTATGACCGACACCCCCAACAGAAGCACTACCGCCCGCCGCCCGGATTGCGTGACCGAGATACGCCGGGGGAACACCGTCCTTGTGGTTTCCGGCTATTTCAAACAGGACACTACCGCCACCGCCACCGACAAGATGATGAAAGTGCTGGAAGCCGAGAGTGTAGCCGGACACAAGCCAACTTTTACCGCATAAACCGGGCATGAAAAAGCGGTCATGCCGCAGGGTGTGACCGCCGGAATTGGCGTTCTTTATACCATAAACAGGTTTAGGATACCATGTAAAAGGATTGTAGAATAACAATTTTTCGTTCTCAAACGAACAAAGCCAATCACTAATCCATATCCCGCTCCTGCTATGATTTTCCATGAAACAGCAATCCAATTACCTACTGCAATTTGTGGAATCATATAACCGATATGCCATACCGCAAATAATACAATGTTTAAGGCGTATATGATTTTTTCATTTTTTATTGCCCGTTTTGATTTTTCCCAGATGTATCCCCGAAAAAGCAATTCTTCATAAACAGGAGTTACGATACAGCCATATAAAAGGCTCATAACAGCAGGGAAACCTTCAAGAAAATTTGCGGGTGTAGCTATATACAATACAGCTACTATACAAGTACAAATGACATAGCCCTTTCCAAATTTTCCGGGGAAAACAGATAGTTTTTGCTGTTTTGTTTTTGAATAACATATCAAAAACAATGTGAGTGCCACCATGATAACCATAGTAACCATTTTCTCATTAAAAATTGTATTTGGGAAAAACGGTACGATAATATGCTTTAGCAGTGCAAGAACTCCTTGAAGCAGCAATAACAGAGCAAAAATTTCAATCAGTATATGAGCTGGTTTATGAGTATCAGTTTTTATCATGTGCGGTATATTCTCCTTAGTTTTTAGATTTGTATAGAGTATATCACACAGCTATGAACTTTTCTATCACGAATATGGTGACAATCCGGAATAAAAAATAGTCAATTTGACAGAACATAAAGAAGCAAATACGCTATACAGACAGCCGCCTATGTGATATAATCAAAGTACGGAATAGTGGGCTGGCTGTCGGAAACGGAGGATATTATGTCAAGACAGACCACCACAACACTCATTACCGCCCTTTATCCGAGATTATCCCATGAGGACGAGCTGCAAGGCGAGAGCAATTCCATTTCCAACCAGAAGCGAATCCTTGAAAACTACGCAAAACAGAACGGCTTCGGGAATCTGAAATGGTACACGGACGACGGTTATTCCGGGGCGAACTTCCAAAGACCCGGCTTCCAGTCCATGCTTGCCGACATTGAAGCGGGGCTTGTGGGGACGGTTATCGTCAAGGATATGTCAAGGTTAGGGCGAAACTACTTACAAGTGGGAATGTACACAGAAATGATTTTCCCACAGAAAAACGTCCGTTTTATTGCAATCAATGACGGCGTTGACAGCGCACAGGGCGACAACGATTTTGCCCCCTTGCGTAACATCTTTAACGAATGGCTGGTGAGAGATACGAGCAAGAAAATCCGAGCGGTAAAACGCTCAAAAGGCATGAGTGGGAAGCCTATCACAAGCAAGCCCGTGTACGGCTACCTCATGGACGAGGACGAAAATTTCATCATTGACGAGGAAGCCGCCCCCGTGGTGAAGCAGATTTACAACCTTTGCCTTGCCGGGAACGGCCCGACCAAGATAGCCCGTATGCTCACGGAGCAGCAGACACCCACGCCGGGAACGCTGGAATACCGCCGGACGGGAAGCACCCGCCGCTACCACCCCGGCTATGAGTGCAAGTGGGCGACAAACACCGTAGCGCATATCCTTGAAAACCGGGAATACACGGGCTGCCTTGTGAACTTCAAGACCGAGAAAGTGTCCTACAAGGTAAAGCAGAGCAAGGCGAACCCCGAAGAAAAGCAGGCAATTTTTGAGAACCACCACGAACCAATCATAGACCGTGACACATGGGAGCGTGTGCAGGAGCTACGCAAGCAGCGCAAACGCCCCAACCGCTATGATGAAGTGGGCTTGTTCTCCGGCATACTCTTTTGTGCCGATTGCGGGAGCGTCATGTACCAGCAGAGGTATCAGACGGACAAGCGGAAACAGGACTGCTACATATGCGGCAGCTACAAGAAACGTACCGCCGACTGTACGGCGCACTTTATCCGCACCGACCTTTTGACCGAGGGAGTGACGGAGAACCTACGGAAAGTCACCAGCTATGCCGCCAAGCACGAAGCCCGGTTTATGAAGCTCTTGACCGAGCAGACCGAGGACGGGAGCAAACGCCGGAATGCCGCCAAGAAGAAAGAACTGGAAGCGGCAGAAAAACGGATTGCGGAACTCTCCGCTATCTTCAAGCGGCTGTATGAGGACAGCGTGGCGGGGCGCATATCGGACGAGCGTTTCACGGAGCTTTCGGCAGACTACGAAGCCGAGCAAAGGGAACTGAAAGAGAAAGCCGCCGTTCTGCAGGGCGAGCTTTCAAGGACGCTGGAAGCCACGGCAAACGCTGAAAAGTTTATGAAAGTGGTACGCAAGTACACCAGCTTTGAGGAACTCACCCCTACCCTGTTACGGGAGTTTGTGGAGAAAATCGTAATCCACGAATCGGAAGCACTGGACGGGAAACGCCGGGGGAAGCTCCGCAGACAGGAAATCGAAATCTATTACTCTTTTGTCGGCAAGGTAGAATTGCCCGACTAAAGCCCGACCCGTCCGGCAGTCAGCCGGACAGGGAACGGCAAAATTTTTTACACTTCTTTTACTTCTTTATCTCACATGAGCAAAAAGCCAGGGCATGAAGCAGCTCATGGCGGGCGGCGGCGTTGCCCTTATCGGCATGACCCTTGTACCGCTGCTTTCCGGGCTGTTCGGTTAAGAAGCGTGGGTAAAGGCTTATGCAGAGCATACTTGACGCGATTAACGAATGGATAAAGGAAATCCTCATAGGAGCCATAAACGGTAATCTGTCAACTATGTTCGGGGACGTAAACGAGAAAGTCGGCACTATCGCCGCAGAGGTAGGGCAGACCCCGCAAGGGTGGAACGCAAATATATTCTCCATGATACAGACGCTTAGTGAGAATGTAATCGTACCCATTGCGGGGCTTGTCATTACCTACGTCCTATGCTATGAGCTTATCAGCATGGTAACGGAAAAGAACAATATGCACGACGTTGACACTTCCATGTTCTTCAAGTGGGTGTTCAAGGCGTTTGTGGCAGTCTACCTTGTGACGCACACCTTTGACATCACTATGGCGGTGTTCGATATGGCGCAGCACGTTGTTTCCGGCGCGGCGGGGGTAATCGGCGGCAGCACAGAGATTGATGTTGCCGCCGCCCTTGCTTCCATGCAAAGCGGGCTTGACGCTATGGAAATCCCCGAACTGCTCTTACTTGTCATGGAAACAAGCCTTGTGAGCTTGTGCATGAAAATCATGTCCGTACTGATAACCGTTATCCTCTACGGGCGCATGATAGAAATTTACCTTTACTGTTCGGTATCGCCTATCCCGTTTGCAACTATGACTAACCGGGAATGGGGGCAGATAGGAAACAACTACCTAAAATCCCTGTTCGCTATCGGTTTTCAAGGCTTCCTCATAATGATATGCGTCGGCATTTACGCGGTTTTGGTAAACAACATGATAATAGCGGACAACCTGCACAGCGCGATTTTTTCCCTTGCAGCCTATACCGTTATCCTCTGTTTCTCCCTGTTCAAATCCGGCGCACTGGCGAAGTCGATTTTCTCCGCGCATTAGCGGCGTGTCAAGGGCAGGGTGGAGATTTTCAGAGCGAAGCGGCGAAAATACGACCCGACCTTGACGCGGATAACCCCCATATAATACGGGCGGGCAAAGGGCATAGATTGACCTTTGCCTTGATTACCCTTATGGAAAATTACAGCAACACCAAACCCAGAGAAAGGAGGTTTTCACTTGGCGTATGTACCCGTACCCAAAGACTTATCCAAAGTCAAGACAAAAGTAGCTTTCAACCTTACCAAACGGCAGATTGTATGTTTTGCGGCAGCTCTCATTATCGGCTTGCCGCTTTTCTTTCTGCTCAAAGACAGCACAGGCACAAGCCTTGCGTCTATGGCTATGATTGCCGTCATGCTGCCCTGTTTCCTGTTCGCCATGTATGAGAAGCATGGACAGCCCCTTGAAGTGGTGGTGAAGAACATTATTCAGACGAAATTCATAGCCCCCAAAGAACGACCATACAGGACAGACAACTTTTATTCCGTCTTAGAACGGCAGAGAAAACTTGAAAAGGAGGTATCAGCGATTGCAAAAGGAAACACGAAGAAACAGCGCGGCGGGAAGCGCAAAGCCTAACCCGCCCCGCAAGCTCACCCGCGCCGAGAAAAAGCAGATTGCGGAAATCATCAGACAGGCAAAGGGCGACGGGAAAGCGCATACCGCGCAGCAGACAATCCCCTATATCCAGATGTACCCGGACGGTATCTGCAAGGTTACGGGACGCAAATACTCAAAGACCGTCGCCTTTGAAGATATTAACTATCAGCTTGCACAGGCAGACGACAAGACCGCCATTTTTGAAAACTGGTGCGACTTCCTCAACTACTTTGACGCTTCCGTTTCGGTGCAGCTCTCTTTCATCAATCAGGGGACGCAGCGGGGCGAAGCGGAAAAAGCGGTCAATATCCCGGCACAGGAGGACGCTTTCAATTCTATCCGCACAGAATACCGGGATATGCTGAAAAACCAGCTTGCAAAGGGCAACAACGGGCTTGTCAAAGCAAAATATATCACCTTTGCCATTGAAGCCGACAGTCTGGGCGCGGCGAAATCCCGCCTTGCCCGTATCGAAACGGACGTACTCAACAACTTTAAGCTCTTGGGCGTGTCTGCCCGCCCCATGACAGGCTATGAACGCCTTAAAATGCTGCATGGCATTTTCCACCCGGAGGGCGGGCAGTTTGCCTTTGATTTTTCATGGCTTGCCCCGTCCGGGCTTTCCACAAAGGACTTTATCGCCCCGTCCTCTTTCCGTTTTGGCGAGGGGCGGTATTTCCGCATGGGGCGCAAAATCGGCGCGGTTTCATTCCTTGAAATCCTTGCGCCGGAATTAAACGACCGTATCTTGTCGGACATTCTGGACTTGGAAACGGGCGTTATCGTCAATCTGCATATCCACAGTATCGACCAGACCGAAGCCATAAAGACAATCAAGCGGAAAATCACCGACCTTGACAAAATGAAAATCGAGGAACAGAAAAAAGCGGTACGCAGCGGCTACGACATGGATATAATCCCGTCCGACCTTGCCACGTTCGGCAGCGAAGCGAAGAACCTCTTACAGGACTTGCAGAGCCGGAATGAAAGAATGTTCCTCTTGACGTTCCTTGTGGTGAACATGGCGGACACGAAGCGGAAACTGGAAAATGACGTATTTGCGGCGGCGGGCATTGCACAGAAGAACAACTGCGCCTTAACCCGCCTTGACTACCAACAGGAAGCGGGGCTTATGTCCTCTGTACCGCTTGGGGAGAACCTTATCCCCATTCAAAGAGGGCTTACCACGTCAAGCACCGCTATCTTTATCCCCTTTATCACACAGGAGCTTTTCCAGACGGGCGCGGCTTTGTACTACGGCTTAAACGCCCTGTCTAACAACATGATACTCTGCGACCGCAAGCAGCTAAAGAACCCCAACGGCTTAATCTTGGGTACGCCGGGAAGCGGGAAATCCTTTGCCGCCAAACGGGAAATGACAAACGCTTTCCTCATTACAGACGACGACATAATTATCTGCGACCCGGAAGCAGAGTATTTTTCCCTTGTGCAGCGGCTTGACGGGCAAGTGATACGGTTATCGCCTACGGGCAAGGGCATTGACGGGAAGCCCCAGTATGTGAACCCTATGGATATTAACCTCAATTACAGCGAGGACGACAGCCCCCTTGCGCTGAAATCCGACTTTATCCTCTCCCTCTGCGAGCTTGTCATAGGCGGCAAGGAGGGCTTGCAGCCCGTCGATAAGACCGTCATTGACCGCGCCGTTAGGAACGTGTACCGCCCTTTCCTTGCAGACCCCGACCCGGAGAAAATGCCTATCTTGGGCGACCTCTACAACGAGCTTTTGAAGCAGCCGGAGCCGGAAGCGGCGCGTATTGCGGCGGCGTTGGAGCTGTATGTTTCCGGGAGCCTTAACGTATTCAACCACCGTACCAACGTGGAGCTGAACAACCGCCTTGTCTGCTTTGACATCAAGCAGCTTGGGAAGCAGCTCAAAAAGTTAGGTATGCTCATTGTGCAGGACCAGGTATGGAACCGCGTCACCGTCAACCGGGCAGAAAGGAAATCCACCCGGTATTTTATGGACGAATTTCATCTTCTCTTGAAAGAGGAACAGACCGCCGCCTATTCCGTTGAAATCTGGAAGCGTTTCAGAAAATGGGGCGGCATACCCACAGCCATTACGCAGAACGTCAAAGATTTGCTTGCTTCCCGCGAAGTGGAGAATATCTTTGAAAACTCTGATTTTGTCCTCATGCTCAATCAGGCGGCGGGCGACCGGGCTATCCTTGCAAAGCAGCTCAACATCTCCCCGCAGCAGATGAAATATGTCACCCACACCGAAGCGGGCGAGGGGCTTATCTTCTACGGAAACGTGGTGCTGCCCTTTGTAGACCGCTTCCCGAAAGACACCGAGCTTTACCGGGTAATGACGACGAAGCCGGAGGAAGTGGGCGAAGCATGATAAAAAACGAAAAAAATATAAAACCACTGACACATTTAAGCCTGTTTACCGGGATAGGCGGCATAGACATAGCCGCCGAAGCCGCAGGCTTCACAACCGTCTGCCAGTGCGAATGGGCGGATTACCCAACCGCAGTATTGGAAAAGCACTGGCCGGACGTTCCACGTTTCAGAGATATACACACTCTGACAAAGGAGGCTTTCTATGAACGGACAGGAAAAAAAGAACTCACGCTGCTCTCCGGCGGCTTCCCATGCCAGCCCTTTTCCAGTATCGGGCCAAAAAAGGGGTTTGAGGACACCCGTTACCTCTGGCCGGAAATGTGCCGCGTCATTAACGAACTCCGGCCCCATTATGTGCTTGGCGAAAATGTTGCTAACTTCATCAATATGGGGTTCCACAAAACGCTCATTGACCTGGCAAAAGCGGGATATGCTGTTTGGACATTCGTACTTCCTGCTTGTGCCGTCGGCGCATGGCATGAACGCAAGCGAACTTTTATCGTGGGGATTGATGTTTCCTACTCCCCTTGCCGCCGACACAGGCTCAAGGACAAGGACGGAACGGATAAGCATATCCCCAAACGGGGCGTTCCGCCGGAAGAAACGGGACGGGAGGTACTGGTCGGCGGGGCTTTCGGAAACAATCTATTTTCTGACGCCGGTAACAGACCCGTCCCTGCGCTTCAACCCGGAATGGGTGGAATGGCTGATGGGCTTCCCACAGGGGTGGACGGAAATATCCTCTGGTGCATAGAGCCTACGGATATTCCCCGGCTGTCCCCGAACACAAAGGACAGGTCAAAACGCCTAAAAACGCTTGGGAACGCCGTAGTGCCGGCACAGGTTTACCCAATCTTAAAATATATCGCGGACATGGAAACCGGGAAATGTTCGGAATGGTGCGTCTGGGAAAAGGAGGTGGCAGACCATGAAACAGTATAAATCCAGTGACAAGACCATGCTGAAAATGACCCGCGAGGGGGCTGTCGAGGTAAACGCCGCCACCGGGAAAAAGAAACGTATCAGCAAGCGGATAAGGGACGCGGACTTTGCAAAGACCGAAGCCCCGCCGCAGCCGGAACAGGCAGCGCAGACCCTACCGGGCGGCGCAGCTCCCGCGCCCACAGCCGACGCGCCGCCGCTTCCCCATGCGCCGGGGGCAGAACGGGAACAGGACACCGCAGCAGCCGAGCGCGTCTTGGAGCGTATCGACGGGACGCGTACCAGAAAGGCGAGCAAAAAGGCGGCGAGGAAAGCACAGGCAGAAGCCACAGCAAAAGAAAAATCTTCCCGCTTGCAGTTTACCGACGAGGAACGGGCAACGCCGGAGCTTGAAAGGTATATCCGAAAATCGGACAAAGCCGCCGACCGTCTGGACGCGGCAAAGGCAGCTATCCCAAAAGAAAAGAAACTTGTACGGGAGCGCACCTTTGACGAAGCCACCGGGAAAGGCAAGACCCGCCTACATTTTGAGGAACGGGAAAAGCCCATAGGAAAAGAAAAACCCCACAGCAACCCGCTATCCCGCCCCGCACAGGAAGCGGGTATTTTCGTCCACAACAAGATACATTCCGTTGAAAAGGACAATTCCGGCGTTGAGGGGGCGCACAAATCCGAAGAACTGGCAGAGCGCGGCGCAAAGTACGGGGCGCGGAAAATCCGGGAGGGCTACCGCAGCCACAAGCTCAAACCCTACCGGGCGGCGGCAAAGGCAGAGAAAGCGGCGTTCAAGGCGAATGTGGATTTCCAGTACCACAAAGCCCTGCACGATAACCCGCAGATTGCGGGCAATCCCCTTTCCCGCTTCATGCAGAAGCAGCAAATCAAGCGGCAGTATGCAAAGGCGGCAAGGAAAGGCGGCGCAAAAACGGCGCAGAAAGCCGCAGAGAACACCCGCAAGGCGGCAAAAAAGACCGCCGAGGAAACAAAAAAGGCAATCGCTTTTGTAGGGCGGCACCCGGCGGGCGTATGTATCGCCGTTGCCGCGCTGCTCTTATTCATCATGGTATCGGCGGGGCTTTCCTCTTGCGGTTCCATGTTCTCCGGCTTGATGAACGGCATACTTGGGACTTCCTACACGTCGGAGGACAGCGACCTTGTGGCGACGGAGAACAATTACGCCGCAAAGGAAAACGAGCTTCAGCAGCAGATTGACAATATCGAAAGCACCCACCCCGGCTATGACGAATACCGCTATGACCTTGACAGTATCGGGCATAACCCTCACGAATTAGCGTCCTACCTCACCGCCCTTTTACAGACCTACACCCCGCAGAGCGCACAGGCAGAACTAAACCGCGTCTTTGCCATGCAGTACACCTTGACGCTGACGGAAGAAACGGAAATCCGCTACCGCACAGAAACAAGCACCGACCCGGAAACAGGGGAAACGACCACCGAGGAAGTACCCTACGAATACCATATCCTCAACGTGAAGCTGACGAACAAGCCCATTTCCGAGATTGCGGAGGAACTTCTAACGCCACAGCAGCTTGAAATGTACCGCGTCTATCTGGAAACAAGCGGCAACAAACCGCTGATTTTCGGCGGCGGCTCCCCCGATATGGGCGCGTCCGAGGATTTAAGCGGCGTACAGCTTGTAAACGGCACACGCCCCGGCAACACCGCCGTTGTAGACCTTGCGAAGCGGCAAGTCGGCAACGTGGGAGGGCGACCCTTTTGGAGCTGGTACGGATTTAACAGCCGCGTGGAATGGTGCGCCTGTTTTGTTTCATGGTGCTACAATCAAGCCGGGAAAAGCGAGCCGCGCTTTGCCGGGTGCCAGTCACAGGGCGTACCCTGGTTCCAGTCACGCGGGCAATGGGGCGCGAGGGGCTATGAGAATATCGCCCCCGGCGACGCTATCTTTTTCGACTGGGACGGGGACGGGAGCGCAGACCATGTAGGGCTTGTTATCGGGACGGACGGGGAGCGCGTCTATACCGTCGAGGGCAATTCCGGCGACGCCTGCAAGATAAAGAGCTACCCCGTCAATTATGGCTGTATCAAGGGCTACGGCTTAATGAATTGGAACTGACAACAAAAAAATGAAAATCTGAAAGGAGAAATTTATTGATGGCTATGAACAAAATTGAACGTATCGACAAGGAGATTGCAAAGACCCGCGAGAAAATCACCGAGTACCAGAATAAATTAAGGGGGCTTGAAGCGCAGAAAACCGAAGCGGAAAACCTGCAAATCGTACAGCTTGTGCGCTCCATGCGCCTTTCCCCGCATGAGCTTTCCGCTATGCTTTCCGGGGGCGGTATTCCGGGCATGGAAGCCGCGCCGGGCTACCCCGCAGAACCCGCAGACCATGACAACGAAGAAATGGAGGACACCGAGAATGAATAAGAGCAAATTTATCCGCAGCTTTTTTGTGCTGCTTACCACATTTATCTGTATGGGCGGCTTTTCCGTCACCGCCTTTGCACAGACCCCGGAGGGACAGGACGACACCGACGACAGCGGCGTTGTCTACGAGGAACCCGAAAGGGAAGAACCCCTTACCCCGGACGGGAACGCGACCCTTGTAGACGATTTCGGCGGCAACAAGCAGCTTATCACCGTAACGACCAAAAACGGCAATTACTTTTATATCCTCATTGACCGGGACGACGAGGGCGAGAATACTGTACATTTCCTTAATCAAGTAGACGAAGCCGACCTCTTAGCACTTATGGAGGACGGAAGCACCGAAGCAGCCCCGCCCGCCGTTTGCAGTTGCACCGAGAAATGCGAAGCCGGGAAAGTAAATGTGAGCTGCCCCGTCTGCAAGGAGAACATGACCGCTTGCAGCGGCAAGGAAGCGGAGCCGGAAACCGAAGAACCGCCGGAGCAGCCCAAAGAAAAAGGCAATGCGGGCGGGCTTGTGCTTTTCCTTGTCGTGGCACTTCTTGGCGGCGGGGGCGCGTTCTATTATTTTAAGTTTATGAAGCCGAAGCAAAACGTCAAGGGCGGCACCGACCTTGAAGATTTCGATTTTGACGACTACGACGAGGACGAGCCGGACGAGGGGGACGGGCTTTCTGATGAAGAACAGGAGGACGAGGAAGCATGACCCTGTTTACCGACAATCCCTTTGAAAAGATGATGATACAAAGACCGGGCGGGCGGCGTGACAATGCGCCGCCCGTTCCCCATTCCCCGGCTTGCGCTTCCTGTCCGTACAAAGGGCAGCTCCCTTGTGTGGGCTACTGTCTGAAACAGGTACAGGAGAAAAAGGCAAGTGAGCCGGAACGCTGAAAGGAGGATTTTTTCATGGCACTTAGACTTGTGATTGCAGAAAAGCCGAGCGTGGCGCAGACTATCGCCGCCGCGCTTGGCGTTAAGGAAAAGAAAGACGGATATATCAAGGGCGGCGGCTACCTCATTTCATGGTGCGTCGGGCATTTGGTACAGCTTGCGGAAGCTGCCGCCTACGGGGAACAATACAGGAAATGGCAGCTTGACAGCTTACCCATTCTGCCGGAGGAATGGCAGTACGCCGTTGACCCGGACAAGGGGAAGCAATTCAAAACCCTAAAAGAGCTTATGCACCGCGCCGACGTTTCCGAAGTGGTAAATGCGTGTGACGCGGGGCGCGAGGGTGAATTGATTTTCCGCTTTGTCTACGAAGCGGCGGGCTGCAAGAAGCCCATGCGCCGCTTGTGGATTTCCTCAATGGAGGACGGGGCAATCAAGGCGGGCTTTGCTTCCCTCAAAGACGGGCGGGACTATGACGCGCTCTTTGCGTCTGCCCTCTGCCGCGCAAAGGCTGACTGGCTTATCGGCATTAACGCCACCCGGCTTTTCTCCTGCCTGTATGGAAAGACTTTGAACGTGGGGCGCGTCCAGACCCCGACCTTAAAAATGCTTACCGACCGGGACGCGGCTATCTCCCATTTCCAGAAAGAAAAATATTATCATGTGCGCCTTGATTTATCCGGCGCGGAAGCGGCAAGCGAAAGGATTTCAGACAAGGCAGAAGCCGCCGCGCTGAAAGGGGCTTGCGAAACACAAACGGCGGTATGCGTTTCCCTCACCAGAGAGAAGAAAACCGCAGCCCCGCCGAAGCTCTTTGACCTTACCTCTTTGCAGCGGGAAGCGAACCGCATTTTCGGCTACACCGCGAAGCAGACCCTTGACCTTGCACAATCCCTTTATGAAAAAAGACTGCTTACCTATCCGAGGACGGACAGCAGCTTTCTTACTGACGACATGGGCGGCACCGCAGCGGACATTATCACGCTGCTCTGCGAAAAGCTCCCCTTTATGGCGGGCGCGGACTTCACGCCGGAGGTTGCAAAGGTATTAGACAGTAAAAAAGTATCAGACCACCACGCAATCATTCCCACTATGGAGCTTGCAAAGGCTGACCCGGACGCGCTGCCGGAAAGCGAGAAAAATATCCTTACCCTTGCGGGGGCGCGTCTGCTTTTTGCCACCGCCGAGCCGCATATTTATGAAGCGGTTACGGCGGTTTTCTCATGCGCTGATACGGAGTTTACGGCGCGGGGAAAGACGGTGCTTTCTGACGGGTGGAAAGAGATTGAACACAGATACCGGGCGACGCTGAAAGATAAACCCGACCCAGAGGACGGGGAAAATGAGGGCGTGACGCTGCCGGAGCTTTCCGAGGGACAGGGCTTTCCTAACCCCGCCGTAAAGGTAACGGAGCATACCACAACGCCGCCGAAGCCCCACAGCGAAGCGTCGCTTCTCTCTGCTATGGAGCGAGCCGGGAACGGGGACACCGACCCGGACGCGGAACGCCGGGGGCTTGGCACTCCCGCCACCCGCGCCGCCGTCATTGAAAAACTGGTAAAGGGCGGCTTTGCAGAGCGCAAGGGGAAGCAGCTTATCCCCACGCAGAACGGAGCCGCCCTTATATCAGTGCTGCCGGATATGCTCACTTCCCCGCAGCTTACCGCAGAATGGGAAAACAATCTGACGCAGATAGCAAAGGGAGCCGCAGACCCCGGCGAATTTCTGTCCGGCATTGAAGCTATGACGCGGGAGCTTGTGCAGACACACGCCGCAGCACTGGACGGGAAAAAGGATTTGTTCCGGGAGGAAAAGCCCTCTGTCGGCAAATGCCCCCGTTGCGGTTCCCCCGTCCATGAGGGGAAGAAAAACTATTATTGCAGCAACAAAGAATGTGCCTTTGTCATGTGGAAGAACGACCGCTTTTTCGAGGAACGCAAGACCGCTTTTTCCGCGAAGATTGCCGCCGCGCTCCTTAAATCCGGCAAGGCGAATGTGAAGAAGCTCTACTCCCCGAAAACAGGCAAGACCTACGACGGAACTATCGTTCTGGCTGACACTGGCGGGAAATACGTCAACTACCGTATCGAAGTGCAGAAGAACTAAAAACTTGAATAGCAAGCATAGGAAGCGGGTACCCACTTCCGTAAATCCCCGTTGCGACGCTGACGCGCCGGACGGGGATTTTGCTTGTTGGGAAGTTTCCCAAACCCTCTTTTGCGGAGGGCTTCACCCTCTAAAAATTTTCAAAAATATTTGGCAGAAATGCGGGCGTACCCGTAGTAGACCATGCAGCCAAAAAATGCAGCTTATGACGCTGCCGCAGAGAAAGGAGGTTTTTCACTATGGCAAGTTTACGGGACACCGTAAAGGACTATCAAGACGAGCTTAGGGACGGTATCGCATGGGTGGCGTTCTGGAAACAGGGGCGTTCATGGAACGCGGAATATTTTCATCTTGATATGGACGATACGCTCTACCCGGAGGACAGGAGCCGGTTAGAGGAAATCAAAAGCACCGACCCCGCCGCCGTTATCCTAAACGGCTACTATTGCGGGCATTTAGGCGAGGACATGAGCCTTGACGAGCTGACCGCCGGAGTGCGCTACCACTACGAAAACAGCATGAACGACATTGACGGTTTTATCGGGGCGCATGACGACAGGCTTCCCCCGGAGGTTATCGAGGAAGCGAGGGCAGCCGCCCATGAAGCGGGGCTTCCCTTTTCCGAAAAGCCCTACCGGGACGGAGAGGATTTTGACCCCTATGTATTTGACGGTAGACAGAGCTACGAAGATTACGAGCTTATGCACCGCATGATGAACGAAGAAAGGAGCAGACAAATGGCAGAACCGATTTTAAGCGGCTATCTTTCCAATCTTGGGAAGTACACCGAGGGCAGACCCGCGGGCGAATGGGTGACGTTCCCCACGACTGCCGAACATCTGAAAGAAGTCTTTGACCGTATCGGGATTGACTTCAAGCACTATGAGGAATGGCATTTCACAGAATTTCAATCCCCTATCCCCGGCTTGACGGAACATTTAAGCGAGTATTCCCACCCCGACGAGCTGAACTATTTAGGGAAGCTCTTGGAAATGCAGTTTGACGACGACCGGGAGAAATTCATTGCAGCCATTGAATACGGCGACCATGCCGACAGCTTACAGGACATCATCAACCTTGCACAGAACCTTGACTGCTACTGGATTTATCCGTCCGTCCACAATGAAGAAGAATACGGGCGTTATCTGGTTGACGAACTGGAAGAACCGGAGCTTCCCGAAGAAGCGAAAAAGTATTTCATGTATGAGGAATACGGGCGGGACGCTTCCATTAACGACGACGGTATGTTTACCGAAAAGGGCTATATCTACAACAACCGCAACACCTTTACAGAATGGTACGACGGGCGCGACGTGCCACAGGAATACCGGGTAACGCCGCAGCCCCCGCAGCGGTCACGCCCCGACCCGCAAAAAGCAGATTTTGACGCAGCCACACCGGGACAGAGAACCGCACAGACCGCAGAGCAGCCACAGGAGCCGCGCCCGGTTATCCCTATCGTGCTGACGAGCGAGAAGCCCGCCGAGAAATTAAAAGAGATTACCGACCGTCTGGAACAGGGTATTGCGGAACTCTTTGACAGCGAGCGTTACAAGGAATATCTGAAAGTCATGTCAAAATTCCATAATTACAGCTTCCGAAACACCGTCCTTATCGCCATGCAGAAGCCGGACGCTTCCCTTGTGGCGGGCTTTTCCGCTTGGAAGAACAACTTTGAGCGAAACGTGATGAAAGGGCAAAAGGGAATTAAAATCATTGCCCCGTCGCCCTATAAAATCAAACAGGAAATGCAGAAAATCGACCCGCACACGCAGAAGCCCATAATCGGCAAGGACGGGAAGCCCGTCACCGAGGAAAAGGAAGTCACCATACCCGCCTACAAGGTGGTATCCGTCTTTGACGTTTCCCAGACCGAGGGAAAGGAGCTGCCGGACATTGCCATTGACGAGCTGCCGGGCGACGTTGACCGCTACAAGGATTTTTTCGCAGCCCTTGAAAAGACTTCCCCCGTTCCTATCGCCTTTGAGAATATCGAGGGCGGCTCTCATGGCTACTACCACTTGGAGGACAAGCGCATTGCTATCAACGAGGGCATGAGCGAATTGCAGACCTTAAAGACCGCCATTCACGAAATCGCCCATGCGAAGCTGCACGACATTGACCTCAACGCGCCAAAGGACGAGCAGCAGCCCCACATTGACCGCCGCACCCGCGAAGTCGAAGCGGAAAGCGTCGCCTATACCGTCTGCCAACATTACGGGCTTGACACGTCGGACTACTCTTTCGGCTATGTCGCCGGGTGGAGTAGCGGGCGGGAATTGTCCGAGCTGAAAAGCTCCCTTGAAACGATACGCAGCGCAGCCGCCGAGATTATCAATTCAATAGACGAAAATCTTGCGGAGCTGCAAAAGGCACAGGACAAGGAGCAGACCGCCGGACAGGAGCAGCCCACCAGAGAGGAACAGGCAGCCCCGCCGGAGCAGCCGCAGCCGGAAGCCCCGGCAAAGGCAGATACAGCCGGGAAAGAGAAGCCGGAAGCAGCCGCACCGGGAAAATCCGGCGCACAGGAAAAGGCGGGTGCCGCCCCGAAAGAAGCCTTTACCCCGGAAACGATTTACAAGGTGCGCCGGAACCCTTACAGCGACAGCCGGGAAAACAGCTACCTCTTGCAAGCCTATGTGACACAGGAGAACGGGCGGGCGAAAATGGGCGACGTGCTTTATACGGGAACGCCGGAGAAATGCCGCGAGCTTATGGGGCAGCTCAAAAGCGGCGAGCTGACCGAGGGCGACGTAAAGCAGCTTTACGCAAAGGCACAGGAAACGGCGCAGACCGCCGGACAGGACAAAGACACCTTTTCCATTTACCAGATAAAAGGCGGGGACGAAACAAGGGATTTCCGCTTTGAGCCTTACGACCGCCTGCAGGCGGCGGGGAATGTGGTTGACAGGGCGAACTATGAGCTTGTCTATTCCGCGCCCCTTGCGCCGGAAACTTCCCTTGAAGATATTTACACCCGTTTCAATATCGACCACCCCAAAGATTTTAAGGGACACAGCCTTTCCGTTTCGGACGTGGTAGTGCTTCATCAGGACGGACAGGACGCGGCGCATTTCGTTGACAGTGTAGGTTTCCGGGAAGTGCCGGAGTTTTTACAGGAGCAAAAGCAGCTTACCCCGGACGACTTGGAAACGGGCGAAACTGTCAAAACACCGAGAGGGACTTTCCATGTAACCGCCATGAGCCGGGAGCAGATAGAAGCCGCCGGATATGGCTTTCACCACCAGTCGGACGACGGAAAGTATCTGATTATGGGGAATGGGACGCGGGCGTTTGCCGTTGCCGCAGAACAGGCGCAGCGGGACAATCCCTTGAAAACCGCCGAGCAGACCACAGAGCAGAACGGGAACATGATTGACGGTATCATCAACAACACCCCCACCGTTGACGAACTGGAAGCAAAGGTAAAGGCGGGCGAGCAGATTTCCCTTGTTGACCTGGCTAACGCTGTCAAAGCCGACAAGGAGCGCGGCAAGGGAGCGAAGCCGGAAAAGAAGCCCTCTATCCGGGCGCAGCTTAGAGCCGACAAGGAAAAGGCACAGAAGAAAAACGCAAAGCAGAAGTCACAGGACTTGGAAAGGAGCTGACCCATGCCGGAACAGAGCAAATTTGAAAACGTGGATTTGTTCGCTTCCCTTGAAGCGATTATGAAGCAGAACACAGGCTTTTACCAGAGCGACTTAGACATTGACAAAGAGATTATCGCAAAGGCGGCGGCAAGCCCCCACAGGGAGGACAAGACCCTTTTGTGGTTCTGCCGCCCGTCCGGGACGCACTGTTTCCGGGAGCGCGACGTTTTCCTCAAAGACACCGCGCCCCACAACACATGGCGTTTCTACATGGAGCAGACAAGCGACCGCGTTCTTGCCTATGCAATCGAGCTGACGGGAAAGGAGCGCGGGAAAATCAAGGGCAATCTGTACGAACTGGACTACTCTAAACATTATGAGCGCGTCAAGGAAAAGGAGCTGCCCGCCGATACGGTGAAGCTGATTTATGAGCGAGGGGAAAGGGAGATACCCGCCGGACGGTTCTTCAACGGCAACCCAGACCCGCAGCTTGGGAAGTTTGAACGCTTTGAAGCCCTACCCAACGACCCGGACGCGCTGCAATCGCTCTTACAGGAAGAACGGCGCAGCCGGGAGCAGCTTTCACCGGGGGACTTCAAGGCGCATATCACAGCCTTGCGGGACGGGCTGATTGAAACGGAAGCGCGGCGCATTGTGCGGGAAATGAAGCGGCATTACGAGCCGAACAGCCCGAACAAGACCCATTTCATGGCAGAGCTTTCCCCGGCGTTCATGCGGCTTGCAGCCACAAAGGACACTGACCGCCTTTTCTCCATGCTGCCCTACAAGACACTTTCCTTTTCCAAAATCGAGGGCAGACATGGGATGTATGCGCTGATTGACAAGGGGGAGAACCGGGACAGGGAGATAAGGAAGCCCCGCCCCTCTATCCGGGCGCAGATTAAAACGGACAAAGCAAAGACCGCCCCGAAAAAGGCGGCGGCGAAAACAAAAAATCACGATTTGGAGGTGTGAACATGACAAAACTGACCGTAGAGGAAACAAACCTTTTGAGCATTTACAAGACCGGGAGCCGACAGGGGCTTATCGTCGCCATGAACGCCGCGCTGCCCTTTATGGACGGGGAAATGCGGGACTTTGCAGCCCGTACCCTTGCCAAAGTGGAGCGCATGGGCGAAGCGGAGTTTGCGGTGCTTCCCATTTACGCCGCTGATGAAGCATGAGTGGGATTAAGCGGCTGACACCGCCCCAGAGCCGGAAAGTAAATGCGCTTGTGCGCCGGACGTGCTGCAACTGCGATAACGGGAACTGTATCTTACTGGACGACGGGGACGAGTGCGTATGTCCGCAGCTCATTTCCTATTCGCTTCTCTGCAAGTGGTTCCGGGTTGCGGTGCTTCCCGCCGACAAGCTGCTCTATGCGGAGCTTTACCAGACCGGGGACAGGAAGAAGTGTACCGAGTGCGGCGCGTTCTTTGCGTCAAGCTCTAACAGCGTCAAATACTGCCCCGACTGCCGGAAACGTATCACTCGCAGGCAGGCCGCCGAGCGCATGAGGAAAAGACGCGCCCCTGTTACGCAGTAGGCGCGGAAAATCCCTTGATTTACAGGGCTTTCCGGGCGGGAAAATTAGACAGGCGATACTTTATACCTTTATCCCCGAAAATGCCGTCCTATTGCGTAACAATCCAATCTCTGCACCCATAAAAAACCGGGGCGCGGTGGCTATCTGATAGCTGCCGCGTCCCGATTTTCTTTTGTCCTACAAGTGTGAATTTGTAGTATTCGTTCCTATTTCTCAAAAACAACAAAACCACATTCGTAAGGATGGGCGCAATACAAACTTTCTCGCTTATCAGTTAATATACTTCTCAGTATAAGTTGAAAATCTCCGCCACCTGATAAAATCATGTATTCTGCCGCAAAAAACAGCAGTAACTGATTTGTCATCACCGCAGCCGCTGCACCCCCGCCTCCTAAAACCAATGTAGGCATAGCCGTTCCTAACAGATATTGCCATTTTTTCAATGGTTCGAAGCAAGTGCAATATGGAGATAATGTACTCCAAACGATTCCGAAATCAATCGCATGAAAATGATTTTTTGCAAAAATCCCCCAGGTAATTCCATGTATCAGCTCATGCACGATAATCAGGCATAAAATAAGCAGAGGCAACGCCACAGCATATCCCCAGGAAATACCATCTAAATTAAAACCATTCACCTTATTGTAGAGCCAAAATGTTAAAGCCATAAACGGAAACATGACTAAAAGAGCTAAATACTTTGCCTTTTGCGTATTGATAACCACATTTTTCATTTTATATCCTTTTTGTTGCATTTCAGAGCTTATTTTTTCAAAGTCATTTTTACGTTTCAATTCTTTTTCTGTTAATTTTCTTTTATCGTCAGCCATAGATAATTCCTCCAAATTTGACTTTATCTTCTTCTGCCAATATAACGGCAAACTTTTTTCTTATATTTCAAATATTCATTTCCAAATGTAGCAAGTAAAAAATCTTCCTCGACGTTGACAATCTGCAAATGGTACATAGTGACCGCAAATACAGTTAAGAAGCACAAAATCCAGTTAAAAAACATTAATAGTGTACCAATATACAAAAGGTCAAATCCCAGAAAGGCGGGATTACGGCTGATATGGTAAATACCGTTTGTTATAAGTTCTGTTTTATCGGTTTTGGATACTCCCGCCCGCCAACTGTCCCGCATAGTCCATACTGCAACAATAAATATAACCGTTCCTCCAACACTTATTATTGCGCCCATAACTCGAATAGCAGTAAGACTATGCCCCGTTTCAAGGAAAATACTGACAAGTCCCGCTATAAAGACAAGAATAGCCGCAATCTTCATTGTGATTTCCACAAATTTTACAAAACCGATTTTGTCCTTTCCAATTTGGTCTGTTTGTATTCCTTGCTTTTTTTGATGAAACATTTTTAAAAAATAACATCCATAAAAAGCAATCATGCTTGCTATGGAAATCAGCTTAAATTCCATTCTTTTCCTCCTCCAAATTCCGATTTGCCTAATTATGAATTTACAGTTCTTATTATATGATTTCTAAGTTCTAAATTCAATATCTTTAGGACTATAAATGAGCAAAATCATAATATGCACAAAAATCAATCGAACTTGTTTTCCTATTTGTACAACTTTCGGATTTTCTCATTTATAGTTTAAGCATTATCCGCGCTCTGTCTGCTGTTCCCGTGCTGGCTGTTTCTCTGTCTGTAAAATGCTGTCAATGTTCTGCTTGATAATATCATATTCCCGGACTTTCTTTTTCAGCTTCCCATAGTCGGCGTAAAGGGCTTCTTTCTGCGCTTGGAGGGCTTCATATTCCGATTGCAGCGCGGCGAGGTTCGGGAGCTTTGCAATGCCCGCCGCTTTCAGCGACCTTGCGGCGGCTTCATGTAGGATAATCGCCTGTTCCTGTCCGGCGCGGTACTTCTCCCTGTTCCTTGCCTTGCGGTATGCGTCATAGACGGGCTTTGTCTTTTGGTAGGTGGAAACATTCTTGATAAGCACCGCCATGTCCGCAAGCCGCTTTTCCGCGTTCTTCAATGCGTCTGCCGCCTGTCCGCTTTCCGCTGACATTTCCTCAATCCGGCTGACTAAATCCGCGTACTGTTCAATCTTGTGTTCCGTCAAGAAATTCATGGTTTTAGCTGCCTGTTTCAGATTGTGGATTTTCGCCCACTGTTCATAGCCCTTACTCTGCGCCGCCTTGATACTGTTCTCAATGTCGATAAGCAGCGACACGCCGCGCTGTTCTCTGGGAGCTTTCGCCGCTTTTGCCCGTCTGCCCGCTATCCGTTCCCTTATAGCTTCCTCTGTATAGTCTGCGCCGAGGGTTTTAAGGCGTGTGAAGCGTTCCTGTCCGGGGGCGCGGCATGACACATATTTCCCCGGCTTTATCTCATAGCCCGCCGCCTGTAACCGCGTTAGCAATTCCTCAAAACTGGAAACTTGGGGGATAAGCGCGTCAAGGGCGGTTTTCAGCTTGCCTTTCCAACTTGTACCCGTCTTTTCTGCCTGGTACTCCGCATAGCTCTTTCCCTTGCTGCCCTTGCCGGGGACGACGACGGACAAGCCATTCTCCCGGCACAGCTTGTCGCTCATGTTCCGTATGCCGTAATAGCTCCTTTTGTTGGAATTGTATTTATGGTGGTCTACAAAATTCACCGCGCAAAAAATGATATGGTTATGGACGTGTCCTTTGTCAATGTGCGTCGTGAGTACATATTCATGCTGCCCCTTTGTTACCGCGTCGGCAAGCTGCTTTCCGATTTCATGGGCTTTCTGATAATCGACTTCCCCCGGCTCAAAGGACTGTATCAGATGAAAGGCTAAATTGTTCCCCTTTTGGAGTGCTTGGGACAATGTATATTCAAACTCAATATCTGCCGTTTCATAGGAGCAGCCGAAAGAGGACACAAGCATTTTTCCGTCCGTCTTGTCCGGGTTTTCGATATAGTCAAGGGCTTTGCTTAGAGTGCTTTTAACAGGCTTAATCTTTGTAACCGCCATATTTCCGCAAGCACCCCCTTTATTTCCTCTATGTCCTCTTGGTATGCGTTCCCCGTCGCGTTTACGCGGCGTGCTATCTGGTTGACGTTGACCCCGATTTTCTGTATCTCTGCGGTCATTGCCTTAATGTCGCTGTGGTCTATCTGAATGATGTACCCGTCAATGGCAATCTTCCGCAGATATGCCGCCATGTTCCGGGTGGGTACGAGCTTCATTTTTTCCAGTATTAAATCCCGTTCCGCTTCCGTCACTCTGAATTTGATTTGTACCGTCCTTTTCCGTCCGTCCATTGCTTCGCTCCTTTCCTTTCCATTCTGAGGGTTTGGGACACTTCCCAACAAGCCATTTTCAACCGACGCACCGCAGCGCGGGAGGGGGAAAATACGGAAGTGGGTACCCGCTTCCTATGCTTGCTACGAATGTTTTTATCTTTTAGGCTCTTATCCCCTACTACGGAGAAAAAGCTATTTTGCCAAACTTCCGCAAAAGAAAAACGCCGCAATCTCAAAAAAGATTACAACGCTTTCTAAATCCTGTTCAGTTTTAAGCCGGACATTCCTATCCGCCCTCTTTTTCGACTTCGGAAATCTCTTTTGCCGTTGCGGTCACAATCCGTATGCCTGTATCGCTCATACCGTCAAGGAGCGCGTCAAGCTGCCGCCGCTGCGTGTTCTTCTCTGGCGGCGTTTCCAAAAGGAACTGGTCTACGGAGATATTGTAGCGGAGCATAAGCTCAAAGAATATCTGCAAACTTGGGTGCTGCCCCTTGTTCTCAATGTTCGCAAGGTAGCGCGGCGAGATAAACATTTCGTCGCTCACTTTCTTACGGCTCTCCTTGCGCCCTGTCCGCGCCGCCTTTATCGCTGCCCCAAAAGCCTTGAAGTCGTATTTTGGTACTGGTCTTTTTGCCATAATTATTCACCCTGTTACATTTTACAATTCCTCTTTTTATCTGAATATGTCTACACAGTACCTATTATTAGCCAAAATAGAGCATAATTCCAACTACCCACCTAACTACATCATTGACAAACACCCTTAGAGCGTTTATAATAAGGACAAATTTCTAAGAAAGGGTGAGTACAGTGTTATTCGGGAAGTTTTGTATTGAATATAGCTCCGCACAATTTGAAATTTCAAAGCATTGTACGGAGCCTAAAGAACACAGGAACATTTACGTTTAGGCTTGCTCTGGCTATTGATAGTTTGGAGTTTTGTTCGTGTGTTCATAGTTAATTTTGATGTTTAGGCAGTTGGCAATGTTTTGTCTGCTGCCTTTTGTTTATGACGATTGTTTTTTTGAGCAGAGGGCGCACTTTATCGTGTTTCCCTCTGCTTTTTTGCGTTAAAGAAAGGATTTTGACAAAATGAAAAAAGAACAAAACTTGGCAATAGGAAGTGTACCCAAAAAGCTCATTATGTTTGCGCTTCCTTTACTGTTAGCAAACTTGCTGCAGTCCTTTTACAGTGTTGTTGATATGCTTGTTGTTGGAAATGTTGTCGGCGAAACAGGACTTGCCGCGATTAGCAATGCGTCAATGATAAGTTTTATTATCAATTCTATTTGTATCGGCGTTACTATGGGCGGTACTGTTTTAATTGCACAATATAAAGGAGCTGATGACAAACAGGCACAAGTCGAAACTGCAGGGACATTATGTGTAATATCCTTTGTTGCTTCACTTATAGTTACAATAATAGGATTGTGTGTGTATAATCCCCTTTTTCATGTTCTGAATGTTCCTATGGCTTCCATGCAAGAAGCCTGCGAATATATGAAAATCATTTGCTACGGCACTATATTTGTATTTGGGTTTAACGCTATATGCTCTATTATGAAAGGTTTTGGAGATTCTAAAAGTCCACTTTACTTCATAACGATTGCAACGATTGTAAATATTGTTCTGGACTTGATTTTAGTAGGGCTGCTTGGCATGGGAACTGCGGGTGCAGCTTATGCTACGATATTTGCACAGGCAATTTCTCTTATGGTTTCAATTATTCACTTAAAAAGGACACACTTTATCTTTGATTTTAAGCCAAAGCACTTTATTATAAAATCGGATAAATTGTTAGTTATTCTAAAAGTTGGTTTGCCTACCGCTATTCAAATGGTAGTCGTCAATATTTCTTATCTTGTGATTACAGGTATGCTCAACAATTTTGGTGTATCAGTTGCCGCTGCATCTGGTGTTGGACTTAAAATCAATACATTTGCCGGTATGCCTTGTTGGGCAATCGGACAGGCTGTAACTGCTATGGCAGGACAAAATATGGGTTCAAATGATATAGAGCGCGTAAAAAAGACAACAAAAATCGGACTGCTTTTGAATGTGGTTATTACTTTTATCGTAATTGTAACCGTACAATTATTTGCGAAGCAAATCATCACATTATTTGAGCCAGAAAGTTCAGAAGTCATTAAAGATGGAATATTGTATCTAAGGATATGTTGTGGAATTAACAGTCTGATTTATGCAATTATGTATACATTCGATTCTTTCGCTATTGGTATTGGTTCAGCAAATATCGCTATGATAAACGCTCTTTTGGACGCAGTATTTGTCCGACTTCCTGTAGGTTGGTTGTTAACTTTTGTGGTTGATATGGGATTTTCTGGCGTATATATCGGGCAAGCAATTTCTCCGATATTACCTGCAATAGTTGGTTTACTGTATTTCAAAAATAAAGCATGGGAAAAGAAAAAACTAATACCTTGTATAGATAAGGGGGTGCAGCCATGAAACATATGGAATGGTTGCTATGCCCCATATGTCACAATAAAACCCGTATCAAAATACGCGAAGATACAGAACTTAAAAAGTTTCCTCTTTACTGTCCTAAATGCAAACAGGAAATTTTAATTAACGTAAAATTGAGCAATATATACGTTATCAAAGAGCCAGACGCTTAGACGCAGAGCCGATAACATGTAGACATTGAGCTACGGTTATCGGCTCTTTTTTTAATAATAAAATCAAACTGCCGCACGACGGCAAAAGAAAAAAACCGTCGTAACGCAGATATTTTGTCACGCCTTTTTTAAGAAACGGCGGTTTTGAGAAATCAGAACCGCCTTTTCTTTTTTGAACAGGAGCTGGCGGTATCAAGGAGGTATCGCCATGCCCTTTACTATTTTCTATTCGCCGTTTAACGGTAACTTATCAAAAAAAGCCCGTCCACCGCCGGGAATCTCTCTACCCTTGAATATGAACTGTCTAATCACCTGAATACTGTTTACAATACCTATACGCCTATCCGATTTTTTCGGACAGGCGTATTTTGCTGCTCAAAAAATTTTTTGAAGAAATTTCAAAAAATCTTCGGCGTTTTTCAAAAACGCCGTATTGCCCCGCGAAAAGGGGGAAGCACCACCAACTTTCCAACGAGAAAGGAGGTGAGAATGTGGAACCTAATAGCAGGGAGTTTTACAAACAGTGTGCTTTTCAGAAGTTTTGTAATACGGTGCTGCACAATGAAGCGTGTGACGCTCACAGGGAGCTACACAGGCATAAGGCAAGGGAAGTCACCTTTTCCGATTTGCCCTTAGACGAAGCGCGGCAGCTTCATACCTTTGATGAATATTTCAAACGGGAAACCGCCGAAACCGTCTTTGAGAAAGCCGGGAAGAAAATCACGCCGAAGCTGCTTCTTGAAGCAATCCGTACTTTGCCGGAAGAAAAGCGCAAAGCCGTACTCCTGTACTATTTCGAGGGAATGAACGACACCGAGATTGCGGAGCTGTTCAATACGTCGAGAAGCACGATACAGTACAGGCGGACAAGCTCTTTTGAGCTGCTAAGAAAATATCTGGAGGAAAATGCTGATGAATGGGACGAATGGTAACGAACCCGGCTACCCGGAAAATGCCCTTGTTCCCTATCCTGTCATTGTGGCAGCGACAAAGGGCGACCCGGACGCTATGAAGATTGTCTTGCAGCATTTCAGCGGCTACATAGCCCGCCTCTCCATGCGGAAGCTGTACGACGAGCGCGGGAACGTCTATTTCGGCGTAGACCACGACATTCGGGAACGGCTGCAAGCAAAACTGATGATGGCTGTCCTCACCTTTAGGACAGAGGAATAAACCGCAGCGGCGGGACGCTTTCATTCTCACCCCCTTTTCCGTTCCGCTGCTGACGCGGGCAGCACAGCCATTTTGAACCTTGAAAAAGAAAGCGGCGCAAGATAACGGCGGCGCAGCATAGGGCAAATCGGATATGTTCCTTTTGCGCCGAGCCATACAGCGGGTGCGCCATGACGCTATCCGGGAGGGATTACCCCGCCCGGACAGCCGAGCGACCAACACCGCGCCGGAAAGCAAGTGTAGCGGCTTGCGGGCGACGACAGCGCAGAATATACAATGATACTTCCTTACAGCCACAGTCCGAGCGTTAAGAGCGTCGCAGGCAATGGGTAGGGCGGCATGAGAACCATGCCGGGGTGAAATTCCCATGAGGTTATGCTAATAACCGTCCGATTAAAGCCTTTGTTTTATTGAATAGTGGACTTGCTGCTATTCATAGACTGTATTATATTTGCGAAAGAAAGGGGGATTTTCTTTGACGCAAAACCAAACGCCCGTTACCACAACGGAGCATAAAATAGGGAAAGTTACTTACCTTGTATGTTCGTCCGCAAGTGAACACGCGACGGACACACTGGATAAAAAGATAAAGAAGCTCATACGCAAAGACATGGAGCTGAACCCCGCAAACGCCCGGAAATAGGGCGTTTCTTCACATTTTATACATGACACAGGCAGCGGTATGTGGTATAATATAAACAGTACAAATACCATGCTTGTCTGTCGTCGGAAAGGAGGACAAAATGTTACAGACAGACAAGATTACCGCTTTATATTGCAGATTGAGCCAGGAAGATATGCAAGCCGGGGAAAGCGAGAGCATACAGAACCAAAAGCTGATTTTACAGAAGTACGCTGACGAACACCACTTTTTCAACACGCGCTTTTTCGTAGACGACGGATTTTCCGGCGTGAGCTTTGAGCGTGAGGGGCTTCAAGCCATGCTGCATGAGGTTGAAGCCGGGAACGTAGCGACCGTCATAACAAAAGACCTTTCCCGTCTGGGACGTAATTATCTGAAAACCGGGGAGCTGATAGAGATTGTCTTTCCCGAATATGAAGTGCGCTACATTGCCATTAACGACGGTGTAGACACCGCAAGGGAAGATAACGAGTTTACCCCTCTGCGGAACTGGTTCAACGAGTTTTACGCCCGCGACACTTCAAAGAAAATCCGGGCAGTCAAACAGGCAAAGGCGCAGAAAGGCGAGCGCGTCAACGGCGAAGCCCCTTACGGCTACCTTATCGACCCGGATAACCGCAATCATCTGATACCCGACCCGGAAACGGCGCACGTTGTAAAACAGATTTTTGCAATGTATGTACGGGGCGACCGTATGTGTGAAATCCAGAACTGGCTGCGGGACAATGAGATATTGACCGTCGGGGAACTGCGCTACCGCAGGACAGGGAGCAAACGCCACCCCCGCCCACAGCTCAACGCATGGTACAACTGGCCGGACAAGACGCTGTACGACATTCTGACAAGGAAAGAGTATTTAGGGCATACCATAACCGGGAAAACCTACAAGGTATCTTATAAGTCGAAAAAGACGAAAAAGAACCCGGAGGAAAAACGGTATTTCTTCCCCAACACTCACGAGCCTTTGATTGATGAAGAAACCTTTGAACTTGCACAGAAGCGGATTGCCACCCGGCACCGCCCGACAAAGGTTGATGAAATTGACCTGTTTTCCGGGCTGCTCTTTTGCGGGGACTGCGGCTACAAAATGTATGCGGTACGCGGAGCCGGGACGCTTGAGCGAAAGCACGCCTACACTTGCGGCAACTACCGCAACCGGGCAAGAAATGATATGCTCTGCACTACGCATTATATCCGCAAAAGCGTATTAAAAGAACTTGTCCTTGCAGACTTGCAGCGCATAACGTCTTATGTGAAAGAGCATGAACAGGAATTTATTCAGACCGCCAACGAGTGCAGCGCAAAGGCAGTACAAAAGACGCTGACACAGCAACGGAAAGAGCTTGATAAGGCGCAGAGCCGGGTTAGCGAGCTGAATATCTTATTCCGCAAGCTCTACGAGGACAACGCTTTAGGGAAACTTTCAGATGAACAATTTGCTTTTCTGACTTCCGGCTACGACGAAGAAAAAAAGACGCTGACCCGGAGGATTGCAGAGCTGTCACAGGAAATCGACAACGCCACCGAGCGCAGCGCGGACGTGAAAAGGTTTGTCGCACTGGTACGCAAGTACACTGCCATTACCGAACTGACCTACGAAAACGTCCATGAATTTATTGACCGTATTCTTATCCACGAACTGGATAAGGAAACGAACACCCGCAAAATCGAAATCTTTTATAGCTTTGTCGGCAGAGTTGATACAGGCGACAAGCCTACCGAAAGTATCTCCTATTTCAGACAGATAGGAGCCGACGTAAAGAGTTATGCTATCTAACATACATCAAAAAGAGGTAAGATAACACCCTCTGCAAAAAAGGTATCGTTATCTTACCTCAACAAAATTTGTACCCGAAAATCCATCGTCTATGTAAACGCTGTCTTTGATACAATTTGATTTTTCATTAAACCCCATTATTTTTTACCGATACCCCGCGATTTTTTATCATACTCCATGATTTTTCCTATACCCCGTGATTTTTCCCCATACTCCACGATTTTTCCTATACTCCGTGATTTTTCCCATAAAAAATCAAAAGCTTTGGAAATATCCTGGCATCCGTGGTATAATTGCTTCATTGAACACTTAAGGAGGCACACGGAATGGACGTATACCATGATAACAATATATGGGGGAAAGGCTCGCCTGAAACCAAGCTGACAGCCCTCCCTGTCAATCACTCTTTTCTTTGGGGAGAACAGGAAATACTTATCCCAGCAGTCTATGTAGGCAAAGCAGGCGCCGCCCTCGATGTATGCGCAAAAATCCCGATAGAAGATATGGCGGCATTTCTGAAAAAATGGGATTATGAGCGGCGGATGTCCCTAAAAACCCCAGAAGAATTTGAGCAGATAGATGCGGACAACCCCGGAAGCAGGGAATTTGCCGTAGAAATATGCCTTGATGGTACGCCACTGGTGCGCCGCATGAGCAGCAGCCTGAGATGGTATCCGGAAAATATAATTCAGATGGGGAATGCCAATCCAGCCAGCGAGGACGGATTTGAAAATAATAAATCTGCCGAGGAATGGATGGGGACTTATGGCTGCGACAAGGGATGCTGCTGGTATTTTGAGCGGCTTTCCTATAATTGGGACGGAGAACCGATACTGTCCCCTCAGAAAATATCACTTGCTTTCCGGGCAAACTTAATCTCCATCACTGCGGGGCATTTTTCCTCTGACGTTTCCTGTGATGGCAAAACGGTAAAGACAGCCCATCCCATAACCGGTCAGGAATACACCCTGACACTGCATAGTTGCGAACAGATCAGGAACAGCTTCGCAGAAATTGGAGCGAAAGGTGTGGTTTACCCAGAATACTGCCAGATACTCTCTTACAGCATTGCACCAGAAATAGACCGCAGCCTTTTTTGCATCCGCGACTACGCAGAAGGCGACCACCCAAGAATGGGTGATGCCCAAGGGCCGCCGGGCGGGCCAGACGGCCCCACAGCAGTTTTTATGGCCGGGAAAAATGCCGCTCCTGACAAACGGATGGCAGCTTCCTCCCTGCATTTTGAGCCTGTGTCAGAAGTGCAGTGGCGGATGGTATTCCAGATAAAGCCAAAGAATGATGCAGAAATCAGCTTTCCCATCAAAGCATGATCCCACACAAATAGCAGCATAAACATTAACCACACAGAATCCCCCGGAGCCGTTTTCTTCCCTGCTCCGGGGGACTATATTCTCATGCCTTTATCTCCATCCCGTTCTTGAAAGTGAAGCGGATGTCCTCCCTGCTGTACACCGTGGCGTACTCCACAAGGCTGTACCAGTCGTCCTCGTTAAATTCCGTGAGCGGGCCGTCCCGCTTTTCCAAGGCGGAAACAAACCTCCCGATCTTCTCCCGCTTCGCCTGCCGCTCCGTGATGGCCTGGCTGACTTCCGAAAGCCGCCCCTTCGCCCTGTTGAACCGCCCCGCCAGCCCGTCATACTTTTTCTGGTACTCCGTCTGGTCAAGGGCGACGCGGGCATTCTCCGCCACGCACTGTTCAATCAGCTCCGCCACCACGTTCATCTCCTCCTGCAGCCGCAGGCGCTCCGTCTCCAGCTCCGCGGTGCCGAAAAGCGTGTCTTTTATGGAATCGTAATCCTCCCGCACCCCGTCCTTTTCTGCAAAGATGGCATTGGCCGCTTTCAGGAAAAGCTGTTTGATGGTTTCCTCGTCAAGGTGGGGCGTGCCGCATTTCTCCCCGCCGTCAAACTTGTGGTTGCACTGCCAGATGGTCTTGCGGTACTTGCTGTTGGAATGCCACACCTTGGAGCCATACCAGCCCCCGCAGTCCGCACATTTTATCCGGCCGGAGAATACGCCCATGCTGCCCGCCCGGTTCTTCCCGGAATGCCTGGCCGCCATCTGGTGCTGCGCCTCCTCGAACACGGGGGGGGCTGATGATGGCCTGGTGGTTGTTCTCCACATAATACTGCGGCACCTCGCCCTCGTTTACCTTCTTCTGCTTGGTGAGGAAGTCCACCGTGTACACCTTCTGCAGGAGAGCGTCGCCTTTATATTTTTCGTTGGTAAGAATGCTTTTGACCGTGCTGGACGACCATGCCTCCTTTCCGCCGGGCGAGGGGATGCCTTCCGCCATCAGCAGCTTTGCGATTGCGTGGGGCGAGCGCCCCTGCAGGAAGAGGCCGTAAATCCTGCGGACAATCTCCGCCTGTTCCTCATTGACGACGAGGTTCCCGTCCTCTCCCCTGTCGTAGCCCAGGAACCGCTTGAACGGCACCGTGACCTTGCCGTCTGCGAAACGCTTTCTCTGCCCCCAGGTGCAGTTCTCCGAGATGCTCCGGCTCTCCTCCTGCGCCAGCGAGGACATGATGGTCAGCAGCAGCTCGCCCTTGCCGTCAAACGTCCAGATGTTCTCTTTCTCGAAGTAGCACTCCACCCTGTTCTCCTTCAGCTTCCGGATGGTCGTGAGGCTGTCCACCGTGTTCCTTGCGAAGCGGGAGACGCTCTTGGTGATGATGAGGTCGATGGCGCCGGAAAGGGCGTCCTCCACCATTTTGTTGAATCCGTCGCGCTTTTTCGTGTTGCAGCCGGTTATCCCTTCGTCTGCGTACACGGACACAAACTCCCAGTCCTCGCGCCCGTTGATGTAGTTCGTGTAATAGTCCACCTGCGCCTCGTAGCTGCTCTGCTGCTCCTCATGGTCGGTGGAGACGCGGGCATAAGCGGCCACCCTGCGTTTTTTATAGCTGCCTATCGGTGCAGCCGTGTGCCTGTTCACCGTGGCCGGTATCGTGATCACGCTCTTTGCCATTTCTCCGCCCTCCCTTCTTTGAAATGGAATTCCAGGCTCCCGTCCGGGAATGCCGTGATCTCCTCTATCCGCTCCTCAAATTCCGTCTCACTGAATTCCTCCAGCCCCATCATGTGTGCGGAAACCTGCCTCAGCTTATAATCGGTGCAGTTCGGGTTATGGCATTCCACATTTTTCCTTTTCTTACCGATGCAGTACCAGTACACCCATTTCCCCGCGCTGTTCACCCGGTGGTATGTATTCCCGCAGGCGGCGCATTTCACCTTCCCCCGGAAGCAGTCCGTGACCGTTGCGACGTGCCTTGGCTGTACCTCCGTTCTGGATTTGATTTCTCTTGACTTTTGGATAAATGAAAAAGCCGCCACACCGCACCACGAATGACAGGAGTGTTTTCTCCTGCTCGGATTCGCAATGCTATGTAACGGCTTTGAAATTCAAAACCATGCTGCCATACACCAGCCGAAAAGGGCAGCATAAATTCGGCAGCGGTCAGCCTTGTCCATTGGCTGACATTCCGTTCTTCCATCTATGTGCTATTTCATTTTCAATCTTCCAATTCCCTCACGGGTATTTCAGAATATCATAGCGGCTGTACCCATGTCAAGATTTTGGGCAAACTTTTTAGTATTCCCTGTGGACAGGAATTTTATACATCAATTTTATAATTTGGCGGGGGAATTTTATCCCCCACCCAATAGCCCGTCAAAAAGCTGTCTTTATTAGTTGGTTATAAAATCTTCCGCAACTTTTTCCGCAGATGGTCTAATCGTGCATAAATAGCCCCTGTTGTCAATCCAACAAGCGGTGCAATTTCCTTTGTGGAATAGCCCTGCATTTTCAGCAGGATGATTTGCAGGGTACGCCTGTCCACCGTAAGCAATGCCCGATACAGAGTTTCGTCCTCAATCTCATCCAGTAAATCAGCAACGGTCTTTACCTCGGCATTCCGCTCCCTGTCTGCCATTCCCTCAAGGTATTCTCCAAAGTCGCTTGTCCAATGGTAAAACCGCCTGTTGGAATTGAAGTCTGCCCTGTCGTCTGTGCGGATTTGTTCAATGGTGGTTTCATCAACTCCATGCTCCCGTAATATTTTTTCCTCGGCTTCTTTCCAGATAAGCCATTTCCTGTTCTCCCGTCCGTTGTTGTATGCCATTCTTTTTTCCTCCAATCTGAAATTTTTGAAAATGCTAAAAACCAGATTGGATAGGAGGCGAACGGCAGCCAACAGCAGAAACAGCCCTGCGGCACATTCCGATAAAAAACGACAAAAGAAAAACCGCAAAGGCTCGGTGACCTCTACGGTTATAGGAGATACATATTCTGTTAAGTGGAGATTATACTTCTGGTTGCATGGCAAGAAGTAGCGTTGCATGGGCAGGGATTTTTTTAACTGGCTTCCTGCTATTCCCCGATATGCTATGTACGGATAAATTCTGTGTTGCATGAGCAGATAGATTACCGCCCGAAAAAAGAACATAAAAACCCCTCCAAACTTCAAAAACAGGTCTGGAGAGTGTCTGTTAAGTTTTTTAGGGCATAGCAATACCGCCCACCACACGCCGTTTTTTTATATGGTGAACATCCATGCTATGAATGAAATGCAGGCAATAAGCAATAGCTATCCATCTTCTTTTTATCCTCAACACAAATTTGTTTTTTTGCAGATAGCTGTTGCTTAAATTGCCACATTAATTTTTTATCCATTGATTCAAGTTTGGTAAAATTCTTTATGTATATTTTTATTGTTTTTCTTTTTTGCTGACATGATAAAAATAAATTGCGCGGATTAATAGCCCTCCAAACCAGCCGATTGGAGCGGCTATCCAAATTCCATTATAACCAAGCTTTGTGCCAGACAAAATAATAGCGACAGGCACTTGAAGACAGCACAGGGAACATATGGAAGCAATCATCGGCACAAATGATTTTCCATACCCCAAAAGCAATCCGTTTAATACCTGCATGGCTGCAAAGATAATATAAAAAGCAGGCACAATCTTCAGATAGCTGTTGCCAATATCTAAAACAGACGTATCCCTATTGAATATTGATATAAATACAGACGGAAACAATACAATGACAACAGAAATACACGCTGATACTGCAATCCCCATAACCAATGCGTATTTCCCGCCTTTCAATACCCTGTCTTTCCTTTTTGCCCCTAAATTCTGGGCAGTAAAATTAGTCATAGCCTGCCCTAAGTTCAAGGCGGGCATTTCTGCAAAAGCATCTACCTTAGATGCGGCAGTATATGCCGCCATGCAATCCGTGCCAAACCCATTAATCAGAAACTGCAATGACATAAATCCCACACTCACAAATACTTGCTGTATCATGGCGGGCGTACCTATCTTCAAGCTCTTTTTTAATTCTGCCTTGTCAAACTGTAAATGCAATACATTAATAAACAAGCTGCGATAATGTATTTTCATATATACCATACAAACGATAAATGACAAAAGCTGCGATAACACAGTCGCAAATGCCGCCCCTGCCACACCCATTCCGAATGCCTTAATGAACAATATATCAAGCACAATATTCAGAAGCGCTGCCACTATCAGAATATATGTAGGTGTTTTTGAATCCCCCATCCCGCGAAGAATATTTGTAAGCGCGTTATATGCAAACGTGGGGATAACGCCGATAAACATAATTTTAAGATATATGTCAGCCGCTTCAAGCAAAGCGGACGGCACTCGGAAGACAAGCAGAATCTGATAGGAAAAACATATGCCCAAAGCAGCAATTATCAAACTGAGGCAAAAGCAGAAAGCAAATCCCGTATCCATAACTTTTTTCGCAGATTCCATGTCCTTACTGCCAAAATAACGTGAAACCAATATGCTTGCCCCCATTGAAATGCCCATAGAAAGGGCAATCAGCAGATAGTGTATCTGAAAACTGAACCCTACCGCCGCCAGACATTCTTTCCCCAAAAAATTACCTACAATAACCGTATCCGCAAGATTATATAGTTGCTGGAATAGATTGCCGACCAAAATTGGCAGTGAAAATAAAAATATTGTCTTTAACTCATGTTCTCTCGTTAAATCCTTCATTTCGTAACCTCTTTCCTACTAAAATAAAATTTATTCCTTTTTGTTGCATGGTATTGTTTGCACATAATACATACAATATAGATTGTATTCTTGACTTTGTATGTTTTCAATGCTAATATTGTATGTAAGACAATTTTGAGCAGGGAGGGAAAAAGCTTGCCAGTTAATTCTTTTGAAAATTACCCAATGCCATGGATACCCGATAAAGAAAAATTAAAATCACCAATTTATATATCTATTGCGGAACTTTTGGAACAGGATATCCAAAGCGGCAAACTGGCTGGAAATACAAAACTGCCGCCCCAAAGGGAATTAGCAGACTTTCTTGATTTGAACCTAAGCACAATAACCCGTGCATTCAAGATTTGTGAAAATAAGGGGCTAATCTATGCCAATATAGGGCAAGGCACATTTGTATCCCCAAATGCCGCCATCCCTTTTTTACATAAGGCAAATAACGGGTGCGTAGAACTGGGCATAATCAGACCTTTTTACCAGTATAATAAGATTGTCGCTGATATTGCGCAAAAAACCATACAACGCAATACTTCCCAGTATCTTTTTGAATTTGACAGCATATCGGAATCTTACAAGCACAAACAGACCGCCATAAAATGGCTGAAATCTTTCCATATAGAAACAGAGCCTGAAAACATCATGCTGACGGCAGGAACTCAAAATGCCCTGACGATTGTATTTTTGGCTCTTTTCCACTCTGGAGATAAAATCCTAACTGATTCTTACACTTATTCCAATTTTATCGGCTTAGCCAGACAGTTAAATGTCCAGTTGATATCAGTAGCCGCAGATGAGGATGGAATGATACCCGACCTAGTGGAAAAGCAGTGCAGGATAATGGATATAAAAGGAATCTTCCTAATGCCGTCCTGCAATAATCCGACAGGAACTGTCATGTCAATGGAACGAAAAAGGAAAATTGCCAGCCTCATACAGCAATACCATCTGATTTTAATGGAAGATGACGCTTATGGATTTATTGCAAATGATACAGGAGAACCGATTCAGACATTGATACCAGATAATACCATTTACCTGCACAGCCTGTCAAAATCACTTTCAGCAGGCTTAAGATGCGCATATATGGTTATCCCTGATTGCTTAAGACAAACCTTTCTTGAAACGGCTAATAATGTAAATTTGAAAATACCGCTGCTTAACGCAGAAATTATAAGCGAATTAATTGCAAGCGGCAATGCAGGCAGAATCATAGGGCAGAAAAAAAGACAGGCAAAAGAACGGAACAGGATATATAAAAAATACTTTCCAGACAG
This sequence comes from Clostridia bacterium, assembly GCA_910575725.1. Taxonomy (GTDB): domain Bacteria; phylum Bacillota; class Clostridia; order Lachnospirales; family Lachnospiraceae; genus Laedolimicola. The sequence continues at coordinate 43,867 of CAJTFE010000017.1, forward strand.
CATCTGCCCGAATGAATACAGCTTCTTCCAATGGCTGCCCCTGCCTGCCCATTATAACGGTTATCAGTTGGAAATGCAGGCAACAGACAATGGCATTCATATCTTCTGTTCTGACCGTTTTACCGTTGGCAAAGCTGAATCCACAGCTATAAGAATTGCAACCTGTTCCCCTGATTCCTTACAACAATTGGAAACAGGACTGAAAACCCTAAAACATTTGCTGGATAAGAATCAGCAATATATTTCACAAGCTAATTTCATAATATAGTTACTCCATTTGAAAGGCGGCAAAGAATTATATTCCCTGCCGCCAATTCTGATTATATAAAAATAATTTCTCCGTTCACAATTTCCCTCGCACAAGCCCTTATATTATTTATTTTGCCTGTCCACTCTATGGCATTTTCTTCCTTTAGCCGTTCCGTTATGTCCTGTGCCTGTTTCATGCTCTCTATAAGCCTTTCAAAGCGTTCCTGCGCCTGCCTGTCAATGACGGCTAGATAGGAGTTCAGTCTGCCACTTGTGAGAAGATTGGTGTATGTAACCTTGTGGTACTGTTTCAGATAATCCTGATGCCGCTGTCCCCATGTGCCTATCGGCTGTTCTTCTTCGTTGGGTAATATTAAATCTGGAATAAGATACCCATTTTCTTCGTGATATGTGCCGCCTAACTGTTCAAATATTGACTTCATATGCAAAAACTCCTTTTCTGTATGGTTTGGTTTCTGCGGGGCATCTGCAAGCAATGTGTCAGCAGGCTGTATGTATATACTATCTTTAAGTTAAGTAATCCCCGGTTCTTTTACATCTATCCTTCGTGATTCCGTCAGAAAAAGTGACTTGTCTGCAAACGCTTCTTCCCAGGCGAACGCTCAGCCTCGGATCGGATCCTTAGATGAAGCCGGTTCCTTATCCGAGACGGAGCTTGAGGATAAATACTGCTCTATGTGCGGTTCCCAAATCAAAGAAGACGGTTCCTGTCCTATCTGCATTGTGCCGATCTTTATTTCCGGAAATCCCGGAGCAAATCCTTTGGGAGCCGCACCGTCTGGAACCGTACAGGCCGCATCCGGAAGCCGGTTGACAGCCACCTATCGCCATCGCAAGGGTTAAAACCAATTGGAGAGCCGGCTTTCTCCTATCCTTTCACTACGCCAACTGTGCGCAGACGCTTCACAGGTATCACCAAATCACCCTGATTTGCCATCACCTCATCAATATCCTTGTAAGCAAACCGGCTCTCCTCTGCCACATCCCGTTTGTTCTTCTTTCCAAGAATCACTCCCTGATCCTTCAGATCCACCATCACCTCCTCACAGGTGAAGGCCGCCATAGCGCCTTTACGGGAGTAAGCCCTTCCAGCCCCATGGGAGGAGGAACAAAAGCTCAAAGGATTGCCAAGGCCCATCACGACATAGCTGTAGGAGCCCATGGCCCCCGGAATCACCGTAAGCTCTCCGTTTCCTGCCCGGACAGCGCCCTTGCGGTGTACCCAGACATTTTCCCCATAGTGGTTCTCCAATGCTGCGTAATTGTGGTGGCAGTTGATTTCATCCTGATATTCCAAGGTCAGATCTGTATGCCTGCCAATCCATTTCTCCAGAACCGCCTTCACGGCGAGGATCATTTTTTCCCTGTTTTCTCTGGCAAATGCCATAGATAAGTTCATCCAGTCAAGATATGCGCGCCCTTCCTCTGTATCTACAGGCAGAAAGGCCAGACGGTACTCGTCTGGCACCTGGCTGTACCAGCGGTTATTCAGCTCCCTGGCTTTTTGATGAAAATAATCGCAGACGGACTTTCCGAAGTGGCGGCTTCCGGAGTGAATCATCACAGACAGATAGCCGTTGTCGTCCTCCTGGAGCTCAATGAAATGATTTCCGCCTCCCAAAGTTCCAATCTGGAAATAGCCTGCCTCCAGCTGCCCGAGAAGCTCTCCCTCTTTCTCATATCGGGACATCTCCTCAAGGGCCTGATCCATCGTATAGCAGGGCATGGGCGTTTTGTGATGGCTGAAGCCTACCGGAATATTCCGCAGAATGTCCCCTACCATTCCCTGGATGAGATTGCCGTTTCCTGTCATGGTTTCCTTAAGTACCTTTACCGGGATGTTGGTTCCCACATAGGCCATTCCGCAGCCGATATCCACGCCTACTGCATTCGGTATAATTACATCCTTTGCGGCGATCACGCCGCCGATGGGCATTCCCATGCCTGCATGGGTGTCCGGCATCAGACAGACCCACTTATGAAGGAACGGAAGCTGCATCAGATGCCGGGCCTGCTCCAGGCAGGATGCTTCCAAATCTTTTTCACTCTTAAGCCATACCTTTAAAGGATATTTCCCAAGCTCATTTTCTAACTCAAACATATACAACACCTCTTATTCCAGTTCCGTAATATCCTTCACCATACACGGGACTGAAATCAATTTCCAGCCACAAAAGCATGTGTCTGTAAATCGATTTGTGCATTGTGAAGGATATTACTGTTTCCAGTTCCGTATTTGCTTTCCTGTTACACCCATATGATACAAAAAAAGGATTCTCCCATCATGTAAAAAAAGATGCGAACTTCCCTAAATGCCATTTTTACGAACGGAATCTCAAAAAAGAGTGCATGTATCCAAACTTCCAGGATCAAGAAACGGCCCAGCCTAAAGGCTGTGCCGTTTCTGTAAACGCTTTTCATGCTGTTTTATAAATACCGGTCATCCCGGCATTCTTTCTGCCTCGCTCTTATGTAAGGATTGGATTACTCAACCTTGGTATATCCGCTGCCTTCCAGAGCTTCGCCGGTTGCCTTCAGAGAAAGACGGCTTCCGTTGCCTTCGATAGCAAGCAGTCCCTGCTCAGCCAGCTTCTCTACTGCGTCACCGGTTGCATCGATGGTAATGGTAATGGAGTAAGTTCCTGTTCCTGCAGTGCCGGTGCACTCTACGCCCTCAACAGCCGCATACTGCTCAACCATTGCGTCATAGGTTGTGGTCATCTGTCCCTGTGTAGCCTCGTCAAAGCCGGACATGTCTACATCGATAACCTCGGTGATCTTCACAACCTTGTCGCCCTTTGCATCCAGAGTCATGGTATCAGACATCATCAGGCCGCTCTGCTCCTGCTCCATCTTATAGCTCACTGTCTGCTCCTTGCCTCCGCATGCTGCCAGTGCAAGAGTCATGCAGAGAACCATTACTACACTTACAATCTTTTTCATTTTTCCTTTTCTCCCCTCTACAGGTAATAATTTGGCACCGCTTTTTATGTCGTGTACCAATAAGAAATTATACTCCTATTTTTCGTCCGTGTCTAGCCGGTTTTTTCGTCTCTTTATTAAATTTTTCTTAACTTTTACGACTTTTTACGGGCTTTTTTTAAATATCTACTCTACCGGCTCCTCGGGGATGAACACCCGTCCGGTATAGGCCGAGGACTCTGCCTTTACTTTCTCCTTTGCCTCCCTCACAAAATAATCCTGTGAACTTACGGAAGCCTTTCCTCTCCGATCCGCCTTCACATAGGTGTCGTCCGGCTGCAGCAAATGAGCCTTCACATTGTCCTGGAACTCCACATCCAAAATATGAATTACTTCTTTTTTAAGATTCTCCTGTTCAATGGGGAAGAGAATCTCCACACGCTTCTCCAGGTTACGGGGCATCCAGTCCGCACTTGCACAGTAGACCTCCTCCTGACCGCCGTTGTGGAAGTAGAAGATCCGGCTGTGCTCCAGGAAATTCCCCACAATGGATCGGACGGAGATATGCTCACTCACCTCAGGAATCCCCACCTTCAGACAGCAGATTCCCCGAATCAGCAGATCAATCTTCACCCCGGCAGAGGAGGCCTCATAGAGAGCTGCAATCACATCGGGATCGCAGAGCGAATTCATCTTCGCCATAATATGCCCTTCGCCGCCGTTTTCCGAATGCTCCTGCTCCCGGTGGATAAGGGAGAGGAAACGTTCCTTCAGCCAGATAGGCGCAAGAGAAAGCTTGTTCCACCCTACCGGCTCCGAATATCCGGACAGCATATTGAACACGGCTGTGGCATCCTCGCCTATGGGCGCAGAGCAGGTCATAAGCCCCAGATCCGTGTATAGCTTCGCTGTGGAATCATTGTAATTGCCGGTGCCAAGATGCACATACCGTCGGATGCCGTCATCCTCCCGGCGTACCACCAGGGTGATCTTGCTGTGGGTCTTAAGGCCCACCAGTCCGTAAATCACGTGGCAGCCGGCCTTCTCAAGCATCTTGGCCCAGAGAATGTTATTCTCCTCGTCAAACCGGGCTTTCAGCTCTACAAGCACCGACACCTGCTTCCCGTTCTCCGCAGCCTGAGCCAGGGCTGCGATGATGGGCGAATTGCCGCTGACACGGTAAAGGGTCTGCTTGATAGCCAGAACCTTCGGATCCATGGAAGCGTCCCGAACAAGCTTTACCACCGGGTCAAAGGTCTGGTAAGGATGGTGAAGCAGCACGTCGCCTTTGCGGATTTCCTCAAAAATATCGCAGTCCGCCGGAAGCTCCTTCACGGCCGCAGGCACATGCCTTGCATATTTCAGTGCGTCAAAACCATCCATGCCGTACATTTTCATCAGGAATGTCAGGTCCAGAGGGCCGACAATCTTGAAAATGGAATCCTCCTTAATATTCAGCTCCTTGCGCAGGAGCTTTAGGAGGCGCTTATCCATCTTGTCCTCTACCTCCAGACGGATAGCCTCGCCCCACTGGCGCTTCTTTAACTGCTTCTGAATCTCCTTTAAGAGATCGGAAGCGTCATCCTCGTCAATGGTCAAATCGGCATTCCGCATCAGCCGGTAGGGATGGGCGCAGACAATGTTGTAGCTTAAGAATAGCTGCTGCATATTCCTCTCGATGATTTCCTCCAGCAGAATCACCACCTTGGAACCGTCCTTATCGTCAGGAAGACGCACAATCCGGGGAAGGACGGAGGGCACCTGCACAGTGGCAAACTCAAGCTCCTCAGTCTTTTCATTTTTCTTTGATAAGAGCGCCCCGATATTCAGAGATTTATTGCGGATCAGCGGAAAGGGACGAGAAGAATCCACAGCCATGGGGGTCAGCACCGGGTAGACATTCTCCCGGAAATACCGATCCGCATACCGCGCCTGCTCCTCGTTCAAGTCCTCATGCTCCTGCACTACTGTCAGCCCGTGCTGCCGCAGCAGGGGGAGAAGGGATCGGGAGTAGGTGGAATACTGGATCCCCACCATTTCCCGGGTGGCCTTGATAATCTCGTCAAGCTGCTCCTGGGGAGTGAGGCCGGCTATGTCCTTCTTGGTATACTTTGCGTGAACCATATCCTTTAAGGAAGCCACACGGATCATAAAAAATTCGTCCAGGTTGGAGGCCGTAATGCTCAAAAACTTTAACCGCTCAAAGAGGGGGATACTCTTATCCCTGGCCTCGCTTAACACACGCTCATTAAATGCCAGCCAGGAAAGCTCCCGGTTCCGATAGTATTCGCTTTTGGTAAAATCCTTCTTTTCCATTTCCTACACCTGCCTTTTCTGCCGGATTACGGGCCGGATACTGAAAATTGTCTCGAAAAATTCCGCTTTGTGGGAAAAAAGCCCCTGCTCTAAAGTAATATCCTCCACCGTGTCCACCACGACGATAAGCTCCCGCTCTTTTAAAGTAACTTTTACATTCTTAAACTTCTGGTTGTGGCTTCTGTCCATAGAATTCGCCACCCGTAAGATTGCGCTCAGCTTGGCGGTCAGAAGATAATCCTGCCGATCCAGACTGGATCCGATGGAAAATTCCTCAAAGGAGGCAAATTCCTCCGTATTAAAACGGATGGCGCTGGCGATAATCTCCCGCTCCCGGTGGGACAGTCCGATGATCTCCGTGGACATAACAATCTCATAGGAGCACTCCGCCGTGCGGTTCATGCTGATGTACTTTCCGCAGTCGTGAAGAAGCACCGCAATCTGAAGAAGCAGACGCTCCCGTTTTCCCATGCCGTGAATCCGCTTCATCTTATCGAAAATGGTAAGGGCCAGGTATTCCGTGCCCGCCAGGTGGGTTTTGTTGCTCTGGTAACGCTTGGCAATGTTCTTGGCTGCCTCCACGATGTCATTTTCAAAATTGTGGGAGGACTTGAAGATCTTTTTGCGCTCCGCATAGTCGTAGGCCAGGCCGTCGCTTAGATTCAGGCCCGGAATCCAGATGGTTTCCGCTCCCGTCTCTTCAATCAGACGTTTGTAGATAATCAGCGCCGGCATGATAAGGGACACATTTTCCGAAACAAGCCCCAGACGCTGTACCATGGCCTGGGGTGTCCGGGTCATAATCTCCTGGTAGAGCTGAACGTATTCCTCCCGGCTTAGCATCAGGCTGTGCTCCATGGCATTGCGCTGCATAAACTGGGTAATATAGTCTCCCACCAAAATCATATTTTTAATCTCTCGATCTTTTAAGTACAGCCGCTTGTAGCTTTTCAGCTCATTGTTAATCATTTCCTCTATGATATCGCCGAAATGATTAGTGCGGCTCTCCACCTCCGCCAGGCGCTCCCGGATGCGCATGGTGCCCAGACGCATATTCTGGGTGGAAACCAGGGCATCCTTGTCAAAGAGGGAGATCTGGATACTTCCCCCTCCCACATCCACGATGGCCGTTCCCTTCTGAATGATTTTCTGAAAGGATTCCTCATTGGAAGCGATGGACTTGTAGCCTAAGAAGCGCTGCTCGGAGTTGCTTAAGACCTCGACGTCAAGGCCGGTGCGCACACGTATTTTGTCCAGAATCAAGAGACAGTTGCTGGTCTCCCGGATGGCGCTGGTGGCGCAGGCCCGGTAGTCGTCTACCTGGTACTCCTTCATAATCCGGGTAAAGTCCTCAAGCACCCGGCATAGCTCCTCTAACATTTCATTGCTGATCTTCCCCTTGTTGTAGGCATCCCGGCCCAGTTCAATGCCGTGGCGGATGTAGTCTATCTCCCGGATGCCGCTCTTGGGAACCAGCTCCAAAATCTTCATTCCCACCTCATAGGAACCAATATCAATTGCTGCAAAGGTTATTATCTGCATATTCTCACGCCTTTCCGGTACTGCCGAATCCGCCCCGGTCTTTGTTTAACAGGACGTCGGTTTCTTCAAAGGATAGTTCCGGCTGATGCTCCACTATGCGGAACTGGCAGATCCGATCGTTTACATGGATCTGGGTGTCCCGAAGGGCATAGGCCGGCATAAACCATTGATCGTTGTCGCCGCAGTAGGTTTCGTCTATGACTCCCATACTGTTAGTCTGAATAATTCCAAAGCTCTTAAAGGTGCTGCTTCTCGGCACCACATGGGCCTCCCAGCCTTTGGGCAGCTCCATGGCAATGCCAAGAGGAATCAGCCGGAACTCTCCGGCCTTCATGGACACTTCCTCGGCGGCTCTCAGATCGATCCAGTCGGATTTTCCTCCGATGTATTGAAGCCGTTCAATTTTATCTGTAAAATATTTTATCCGTATGGTTTTCTTCTGTTCCGGCATGAATTTTTGCTCCTTAAAATTTGATGGTCTCTAATATGCTGGTGCGCAGAAGGGTCAGAGCCGCAACAACAGCGCTCTCCCGAATCTTCATGCGGTTTCCTGTAAAATGATATTCCTCTACCCGCATATTTCCCTTGACGGACACGGCGATGTAGACAAGACCCACGGGCTTTTCCTTTGTACCTCCGTCGGGCCCTGCGATTCCGGTGATGGATACGGCCACGTCGGAACCTGTGGTCAGAATGGCGCCCTTTGCCATTTCCTTCGCTGTCTTATCACTGACTGCGCCGAATTCCTTCAGGGTCAGCTTTTTAACTCCGATAAGCTTGCGCTTTGCCTTGTTGGAGTAGGTGATAAAGCCCTGCTTTAATACCTCGGAAGCTCCCTGGACATTCACCAGACGTCCGGTAAAGAGGCCTCCGGTACAGGATTCTACGGTCGTCAGCGTCAGATCCTGCTCCTTTAAAAGCTGGACTACGGATTCCTCCAGGGTCATCTTCTCGTTTGTAGTGTAGATGCTGCCGCCGAAGCGCACCTTCAGCTCCCGGATGACGGGCTTCATCAGCTTCCTGGCTGCCGCCTCGTCTGCCGCTTTGGCGGTGAGCCGCAGATGGACTTCTCCAATCTTGGCATAGGTGGCTATGGTGGGATTGGTCTGCTTTTCTATGAGATCCGCTATCATCGTCTCCACCCGGCTCTCTCCCATGCCGCAGATCTTGATCATCTCGGACACGATAATCTCCGGCTGTTTCTGATTGAGATAGGGGAAAATGTCCTTTTCGAACATGGGCTTCATCTCTCCTGGAGGTCCCGGCAGAAGGATAAGCGTTTTTTCTCCCTCCTCCAGAATGAGCCCAGGGGCGGTTCCGTTGTCGTTGTCTACTACAATGGCTCCCTCGGGGACAAGGGCCTGCTTCCAGTTGTTGTCTGTGATCTCTTTGATGCCTCTGGTGTCAAAGAACTTTTGAATCATCTCCCGGCTGCGGGGATCCTCCACCAGCTTTTTTCCAAGAACCCTGGCTGCCGCTTCTTTTGTCAAGTCATCCTTGGTGGGGCCTAAGCCGCCTCCTAAGATGACAATGTCGGAACGTTCCAGGGCCAGCTTCAGTGTTTCCTCCAGGCGGTCGGGATTGTCCCCCACTACAGTCTGGTAATAGAGGGAAAGGCCAAGCTGCGCACATTTCTCTGAGAGATAAGCGGCGTTGGTGTTCACGATATTTCCCAACAGTATCTCGGTTCCTACGGAAATCAGTTCTACTATCATGTCAGATGTCTCCTTCCAATAATACGCCCTTATTTTTTACCAGGTAATCCACAAGGGAAATCACCGTCAATATGAGGGCCGTCCAGACTACAATGGTTTCTACGATTGCAAATGTCTCTCCCAGATCCAGAATCAGCAGTATAATCATCAGCATCTGAAAGGTTGTTTTAAACTTTCCCCAATAGCTTGCCGCAATTACCACTCCATTATCCGAAGCTACCAGGCGAAATCCGCTGATAATGAATTCACGGGCAATAATTACAATGACAATCCAGGCGGCCAGCCGCTTCAGCTCTACCAGACAGATCATGGCGGAGCAGACCAGCAGCTTGTCTGCCAAGGGATCCATGAATTTTCCGAAGTTGGTGACCAGGTTGTACTTTCGGGCGATTTTTCCGTCCAGGAGGTCTGTAAGGCTTGCAATGATAAAAATAGCCAGGGCGTAATACTTTCCATAACTGCCGCCCAGATCCGTCAGCAGAAAGAGGACGAAAAAGGGGATTAACAGTATGCGCAGGACGGTTAGTTTGTTTGGCAGATTCATATAAGCTCTCCTATCAAATCGTATTCGCAGGCTCCTGTGACGCGGACTTTTGCGAAGTCTCCGCTCATCAGTGTTTCCTCCGTGTTGATGAAAATATAGCCGTCTACATCGGGAGCGTCCCGGTAGGTGCGGCCTACATAGGCATTTTCCCCGGATACCCGGCCTTCGATCAGAACCTCAAGCTCCCGGCCTTTCATGGCTTCCGCTTTCTCAAAGGCTATCTCCTGCTGAAGCTCCATCAGCTCGGCCTGACGGTTCTCTTTTACTTCCTCGTCAATCTGCCCCGGCATCTGTGCGGCCGGAGTGTCCTCTTCCTGGGAGTAAGTGAATACGCCGAGGCGGTCAAATTCGCAGGTGTCTATGAAGGACATGAGTTCTCTGTGATCTTCCTCTGTCTCTCCGGGAAATCCGGTGATGAGCGTGGTTCTAAGGCAGATGTCGGGGAGGGCTTCTCTGAGATCGGCGATGATCTGCTCCAAATCGGCTCTTGTTGTTCTTCTTCCCATGCGCTTCAGGATGGGATCGGAGGCGTGTTGGATGGGCAGATCCAGATAGCGGCAGAGCTTTGGCTCTTCTTGTAATACCTGGATAAGCTCTTTTGTGATTTCCTCCGGATAGCAGTATTGGAGACGTATCCAGCGCAGGCCCTTGATCCTGCACAGCTCTCTTAATAAAGCCGGGAGACGTTTTTCTCCGTAGAGGTCTAAACCGTAGAGCGTGGTTTCCTGGGCTACCAGGATGAGTTCTTTTACGCCTTGCCCCGCCAGATCCGCCGCTTCCTTAAGAAGCTCTTCCATGGGAACGCTTCGATAAGGGCCGCGTATCCTGGGGATGATGCAGTAGGTGCAGTGTTTGTCGCAGCCTTCGGCTATCTTCAGATGTGCGTAGTGGCCGCCGGTGGTAAGCTGGCGGCCTGCCTTTGGCCTTACCAGGCGGTTTAAACTTTCGAGCTTTTGTTCTTTCTGGCCTTTTAAGGCTTTTTCCAGGATCTCTGGGAGCGCATCGTAGGCGGTGGTGCCTATGACGGCATCTACTTCGGGGATCTCTTCTGTGATTTCCCGGCTGTAGCGCTGCGCCAGGCATCCTGTGACAATGAGGGCTCTGCATGGGCCGGTTTTCCGGTATTCGGCCATCTCGAGTATGGTGTTGATGCTTTCTTCCTTGGCATCGTTTATGAAGCAGCAGGTGTTAATGATTATGACTTCGGCTTCGGTCTCGTCGTCGGTGAAGGTGTGGCCTTCTTTTTCTAAGAGGCCCAGCATTTGCTCGGAATCTACGAGGTTTTTGTCGCAGCCGAGGGATATAAATAGTAGTTTCATTGTTGTGGTTGTCCTTTTTGGTTGGTCTTGTTTTATTATAGTGGATTGAGGGGGGAAATTCAATATGTGGGGGGATTTTTTGGGATGTTATTTGCGGAGGACTATGTAGCGGTCGTGGGGCATGGCTATGCCTTTGTAGTGTTTGATCCAGCTGTCGGCTGGGTGCATTCCGATCCGGAGGGCGGCTTTTTGGGATGGGATGTTTGTGTTTCGGATGATGGAGCAGACTTCGGGGGCTTTTAGAACTTCGAAGGCGTATTTTTTGCAGGCTTTTGCTGCTTCGACGGCGTAGCCTTTGTGCCAGTGGGCGCGCTGGAATAGGTAGCCTATCTCGAGGACTTTTTGTTCTTTCCAGGGCTGCCAGGTGAGGCCGCATTGGCCGATGAGCCCGCCGGTTTCTTTTTGAATGACTGCCCATAGACCGAAACCCCATTTTTTATAACGCTCGATTTGTCTGTCCAGCCATTCTTGTACTTCTTGACTTTTGTTTTTTGTTTACCTGTCAGGGTAATTTTATTATAATGATTTTTGTATCGCAGTTTCATGAAAAGGGGATACTCCATGAACAAAAGAACACGCGGTTTTTCTTGTTCAGGGAAGGTTGTTTTTCTTGAATGTTAAAACGCGTTGCTTGCGGCAACGGGCGGTTCTGCCTACAATAGCGGTAACAGCTGTAACGGCTGTAAGAAAGGAGGCTATTACGAATGCTTAATGAAAATCTGAAAGCAGTCAGGAAGTCGAAAGGTCTTTCGCAGCAGGAGCTTGCTGTCAAGCTGAATGTGGTGCGGCAGACGATCTCAAAATGGGAACAAGGTTTGTCAGTCCCTGATTCCGATATGCTGCTCTCCATCTCGGAGGCCCTGGAAACGCCTGTGAGCACGCTGCTGGGCGAAAATGTCATTGTGCCGGAAGCAGATGACTTAAAGGCGATTTCCGCAAAACTGGAGGTGATAAACCTGCAGCTTGCACAGAGAAAAATCACAAGGAAGAGAATTCTGCATTGGCTTCTTATCTCATTGTTTGTGGTTACAACGGCAGTTTTTGCAATCTTTCTGGCGTTGGAAAGTCCTTACCTGGGTTGGGATTATGGTGATCCTGAAACTGCTGTTCTCGGAGTGGCTGTCCACTCATTTGAATGGCTGTTTGTCAGGATTTCACCGTTTATCCTGATTGGTGCAGCCATTGGAATTTTCTTGACACGGAAGAAAGGATAAGGCCATTTTTATTCCTTTTTTTCTTTCTGCGGAAGCTGGGCCAGAATAATTGCGGCGAACATAAGGACGCAGCCAAAAAGCTCCCGGCTCGACAGATGCTGATTTAAAAACAGCATGCCGGCCAGTACCGATACCACGGATTCCAGACTTAGGATAAGGGAGGCTACGGTGGGATTCATGTCCTTCTGGCCTACAATCTGCAGGGTATAACCAGCTCCGCTTGAGAGCACGCCCGCATAAAGAACAGGCTTCCAGGCAGCAAGAAGCTGCGCCGGCTCCGGCCTTTCGAAAATAAGCATGGCAGCGCCTGATACTGCTGCGCAGACAAAAAACTGGATGCAGGACATCTTTACGCCGTCTACGTACTGGGTAAAGTAATCAATCACCAGGATATGTACGGAAAAAAGACAAGCGCAGATAAACACCAGAATGTCTCCATTTCCAAGGCGCAGGCTTTCTGTCATGCAGAGAAAATACAGGCCTGCCAGTGCAAGGAGCACCCCTATCCACACAAAGGGGCCGCATTTTTTACCGAAAAAGAGCCCTAAAATGGGGACAATGATGATATAAAAGGCCGTAAGGAACCCGGCCTTTCCCACGCTTGTATACAGAATGCCGAACTGCTGAAAGCAGCTTGCGGTACAGAGGGCAAGGCCGCAGCAAATGCCCCCCAGGAGCAGCTTTTTCCTGTCTGTGCTTTTTTTCTGCTGTCCATTTAAGCGATCCAGCAGAGTAATGCACGGAAGGAGCACCAGGCCGCCGATCAGGGAGCGGGCGCAGATAAAGGTAAAAGGCCCTACATAGTCCATACCTACGCTCTGGGCCACAAAAGCCACTCCCCAGATAACAGCGGTTAATAATAATATCAAGGATTGTCTTATCTGTCGTGAATTCATGTCAATTGATTCCTTCTAAATGCATTTGTTCTTTTATTAAAAGTCGCTGCGCGACAGCACTAAAGGGTAAAGCTGCTTCGTCACACTGGTAGTGAGAGAAACTTTTATTCGAAAAAACACTCATAAAAGTTCCTCTCGTGCGCCTTTGCAGCTTTACCTCCTATTAAAAGTCGCTGCGCGACAGCACTAAAGGGTAAAGCTGCGGCGCTCCTACCCTTCGTCAAACCGCAGGGTGGACAAAATGCTCTCCTGCACTGCCCCCATTTCTTCATAGGCTTCCACAAAGCAGTCCATCTGCACCGTATACAGTTTTTCATTATATCGGAAAATATAGAGGTCGCAGGTTCGGCTGTTACTGTCTGTGCCCTCGGCATAGCTGACCCAGATAGCCGGATATTCGCCTTCGCCTATGGTGACCTCTTCTACCAGGCATTCTTCATTGCTGTCGACTGTGTATTGCTCTGCAAGGCTTTCCGCTGATGCGCCCTCTGACTCCGAAATTTTAACAAATACCGGCGTCTCTGAATCTGGTCCGTAGGAATCTGCATAAAAGCACAGCTCTTGTTCCGAAGCTTCCATGGTAAAGCTTTCCGGGTCGTAGGCTATGGTAAATCCTTCCATCCCCTGGATTCTGCTGTAGGCAACAGGGACTGTTTCTCCCTCCTGCATAAGAATAACCTCTTCCTCTCCCAATACTGCACCGGGTTCGGTTCCTGTTATCACAGAGGCCTGCTGTTCTTCTGCCGGACTGTTTTCATTTCCGCTTTCTTCCGCCTGCCGTACTTCCGGGATGGACACTTCTCCTGTATCGTCTCCTGCCCCTCCATGGCAGCCGTACAATACAGCTGCTAAGACAAAGCATGGCAGGAGCGCCCGCCTACGCAAGGATCTCTCCTACTAATTTATTTACCAGGGAACCGTCAGCCTTTCCCTTTACTCGGGGCATGAGCTCCTTCATAATTTTTCCCTTGTCTTTTACAGAAGGCTCCATGATTCCCAAGGCTTCCATAACTTCCTTTATAACCGCACGGATGGCCTCCTCACTCATTTCCTCCGGAGCGAATTCGGAGAGAACGGCTAGGCGCGCCTTGCACTGGTCAATAATGTCGGTTCTGTCTGCAGGCGCTAAATCCATGGTTTCTTTGGTCTGCTTGATTTCTTTTTTGATAACCTCATACTCTTCTTCCGGGGTGAGGTCTGCCCGCTTGTCGATGGCTTTGTTTTTCAGGGCTGCCAGAAGCATGGAAAGCGTCTCCTTTCGGTCCTTTTCCTTATTTTTCATGGCTTTCATCATTTCTGCACGGATTTCGTCGATTTTGCTCATAATTTTTTTCTCCTAATTTAAAGTTCCGTAATATCCCTCAAAGTACACAAGATATGAAATCAATTTCCAGCCGCAGAAAACATGCGTCTGTAAATTGATTTATGCACTTTGAGGGATATTACTGTTTCCAGTTCCGTCTTTTTAAGAACTCTTTCTATTCTAATCACTTTTTTTAAAGATTTCAAGGTTTTCGAGCAAATTTGCCGCAGCCGCTGCAAACACATGAAGGAATACATTTTGAATACTGCTTAAATCTATGCTATATTCCATCCAAATAGGACTTCTGGTTAAACACATTCATGTGTTATGGTGTCTTAAAAATTGAATAGGCTTTACACTTTTCACTTAATCCGCTATAATAAGGTTGTAGCAATAAAAATCAGCAATTCAAAGGCGGTGAAAGGATGCTGCAAGAAGTGACTGAAAAAGAACTTATTACAGTAACCATTGACAAGTATACAGATTTGCAGCGTATAAAAAAAGCAAATGGTAACACTGAAAATTCTGAACTTGATTATCAAATTAGGATTGTTACCGCTAAGTTATCCAGCATGGGCGTAAATGTTGAGGATCTGACACTTTAATAAGCAGAATTTTATAAATACCACACAAATCAAGGTGTAAAGTCCATTGAAAGTTCAAGGGCTTTACACTTTTTTCGTTTTAAGGTTCTCGTATTTCGCTTTTAATATAAATAGGCATTTACCCAGGTAAATTTACCGCACCCCCTTGCTTTTTCCCCAATAAAAAGGTATTCTATAATTGTATTTCATACAGATACATTTATCGTATTTTGTATTCGTACAAAAGACACTTCTCCTTTCGGGACGGACAAGATATGCTTGCTTTCCACCGCTTATTTTGTACTGGAAAAGGGGGCGCAAAAAATTTTTCTTATGGAGGGATGTATCATGGAAAAGAAAAAACTGGGCCTTGTGCCAAAGCTCATCATCGCCATTATTCTTGGTATTTTGTTTGGGCAGTTCCTGCCGGAAAGCATCTGCCGGGTAGTTGTGACTGCCTCCGGTCTGTTCAGTACCTTTTTGAAATTTATTATTCCGCTGATGATTGTCGCCTATGTGACCATGGGAATTGCGGATCTGAGCCAGGGGGCCGGAAAGCTGCTTATCATTACCGTCGGCCTTGCCTACGGCTCCACCCTTATCGCCGGAACCTGCTCTTATCTGGTTGCAAGCGGATTGTTCCCAAGCTTTATGAGCCCGGAGGCCATGGAGCAGATTGCGGCAACGGCTGACAATTCCTTAAGCTCCTATTTCAGCATTCAGCTTCAGCCCCTGCTGGACACCCTGTCCGCAGTCGCCCTCGCCTTTGTCCTCGGCCTGTGCCTGTCCTCCATGAGGGGTAAGGAGATGGGAAACAGCCTTTACAACGGCATGAAGGATTTTTCCAGTGTCATTGACAAGGTGCTCCACACGGTTATTATTCCCCTGCTGCCCCTTTATATCTGCGGAACCTTTACCGATATGACCAAGTCAGGAAAAACCTTTGCAATCTTAAGTATTTTATGGAAGGTGTTCCTGGTGGTGATCCTTATGCACCTTATCTGCATCACCATTCAGTTCATCATTGCCGGAACCGTCAGCAAGAAAAATCCGGTTGTCCTCATCAAAAACCAGATTCCCGGCTATACCACCGCACTGGGCACCCAGTCCTCTGCGGCTACGATTCCCGTCAACCTGGAATGCGCCAAAAATGACGGCGTGTCCGAGCAGATCCGCAATTTCGTGGTTCCTTTGTGCGCCAATATCCATATGGCAGGCTCTATGATTACCATAACAGCCTGCGCCACGGCCGTCTGCCTGATGAATCAGCTTCCCATCAGCCTTGGGACGGTGATTCCCTTTATTATGACACTGGGAATCGCTATGGTGGCTTCTCCCGGCGCTCCGGGCGGATCGATTATGACGGCCCTGCCATTTCTCTATATGATTTTCGGTGCGGAGGCAGGCAACCCGGACGGGCCTATCTGCGCCATTATGGTGGCCCTCTATATCACCCAGGACTCCTTTGGAACTGCTTGTAATGTATCCGGGGACAACGCCATCGGTATCATTGTAAATACCATTTATGAAAAATGGATTAAGAAATAAAAAAGAGGAAAAATAATATGAACGTATTTGACATTATAGGCCCTGTTATGATTGGCCCTTCCAGCTCCCATACGGCCGGAGCCGTGCGCCTGGGGCGTGTGGCCTGGAAGATACTGGAGGAAAAGGCCGTCTGGGCCGATATCCGTCTGTCCGGCTCCTTTGCACAGACCTATCGGGGACACGGCACGGACAAGGCGCTGATTGCCGGGATTATGGGAATGCATTCTTATGACGAGCGCATCCGCCGTTCTTTAACCCTTGCAGATGAGGAAGGGCTTTCTTATTCCTTTAGGGCGGAGGATATTCCCGGCGCCCATCCCAACACAGCCCGGATTCATCTGAAAGGCGGGCATGGAGCCGAGTGTGTGGTACAGGGAGCCAGCATCGGCGGCGGCAATATTCTGGTTACGGAAATCAACGGAATGGAGGTTTCCTTTACCGGCCAGTATAACACGCTGATGGTGCTTCACTATGACAGGCCGGGAACCATTGCGGCTGTGACAAATTTTATGGCTTATTCGGGAACCAATATCGGCAACTTCCGTCTGACCAGGCCGAAAAAAGGCGGCGAGGCAGTTATGACCATTGAAGTAGACGGGGATGTGGAGGAAACCTTGATTCAAAGCCTGCGTATTCTTCCCAATATTATCAACGTCATTTTGATTCGGGCAATTTAACGATACCATGGAGCTTATTTGTTTATAAGCTAAGGAGTAAATATATGTTGAACTATGATTCCATTGCGGCTATCTGCGAGGCCGCAGAACAGAAGCAAATAACCATTTCCGCTCTGGCGCTCTCCGACCAGGCGGAGCAGATGGAGATCCCTGAGGAAGATCTCTATGAACGTATGAAGGAAAGCCTTCATGTCATGCAGGAGGCCGTAAAGGAGGGGAAGAATCCAAAGCTTCGCTCCACCTCCGGCCTTACCGGAGGCGACGGGGCAAAGATGGAAGCTTACGCCGGTACAGGAGGAATTACGGGGAACTTTTTGAATCACGCAATAGCCCGGGCCATTGCTGTGTCAGAATATAATGCGGCTATGGGAAAGATTGTGGCCTCTCCCACCGCCGGTTCCTGCGGTATCCTGCCCGGCACCGTAGTTTCCATGCTGGAGGAAGGACGCTGCGATGAGCACGCTGCTGTGATGGCGCTTTTTACAGCCGGAGCTATCGGAATGGTGATTGCTCACAATGCTTCCATTGCCGGCGCCCAGGGCGGATGCCAGGCGGAATGCGGCTCGGCCTCTGCAATGGCCGCCGCTGCTTTGGTGGAGCTCTCCGGCGGAACGCCCGGGCAGGCTGCCCATGCCTGTGCTATGGCTATTAAAAATCAGCTTGGCCTGGTATGTGATCCGGTAGCCGGGCTTGTGGAGATTCCCTGTATTAAGCGGAACGTATCCGGGATTGCTATCGCCTTTACCTCCGCAGAGATGGCTCTTGCAGGCATAGAGAGCAAGATTCCGGTGGACGAATGTGTGCTTGCCATGCGCCAGGTGGGGGATATGCTTCCCTGTTCCTTGAAGGAAACCTCCCAGGCCGGCCTGGCTGCAACGCCTACAGGGCTTCGGCTGAAAAAGCAGGTATTTGGGGAGAATTAAACAGTACGCAAAGAGAGGGCAGCCAGAAAAATCATGTTCCGGCTGCCCTCTCTTTATCAAATCACACAATTATTTACTCCTGCCAGTTCGCCATATGTTGGACATACCCTCAGTGAACAAGGGGACACTCTCCCCCCTCTACATAATGATCCTGGAAATATGAATGGTTAAGTATAGCAATTCCTCCCGTGAGATATCCACCTCTAAAGAACCTTTGATGTAATTGCCGATCTTGTTTGCACAGCTATAACTCTCCGGCGACTGGACAACAATCTGCTCAAATATGGCCAGATCATTGCCGGAAAGCATTTTATGTTCCAAGACACGCTGCAGAAAAAACTGGATGTGTGTGACAAAACGGGAATAGTGGATGGAGTCAGTTTTGATTTTCCCGGGAAAAGTAAAGCACACAATATTTGAGATATCTTTTAGCATCCGTACTGCCAGCATGGTGCGTTCCATATCAGGATTTTCCGTCTGGGCATTGACCAAATGGAACGCAATATTGCCTGCCTCCTCCTCCGGTAATTCGACGCCAAGCTTTTGATTTAAATAATGAATCATCTTCATTCCCAGTGAAAATTCCTTTTGGTAAAACTGACGAACCTCCCACAAAAGCCGATTTTGCAGTACAACATGTTTTTCCAAGCGTTCCAGTGCAAAAACCAGGTGGTCAAACAGGGTAATAAAAACCTGCTCACTAATTGTTCCCGGCATCGCCTCGTCAGCCAGGCTGATAGCCAGATGAATGGCCTCGGCATAGGACTCTGGTACATTTTCCAGCATCTGTTCCCAATCGCGGACGGCTTTTTTATCCTTTAAGAGAAAAACTTTTTGGATATTTCCGCCTTTCAACTCTTTTCCGGCTTCATTGCAAAAACGCAGACCTTTTCCCATAACAATCTGCTCCCGGCCATTCTCATCTTCTACCAGCAAATAGTTATTGTTCAGTATTTTCAGTACCCTCATGACACAACCCTCTTTTATTTTATTCCTATTCTACAAGGAATTTCCGTTTTCTTCAATAATCTTTTGATACCAAAAGAAGCTGTCCTTCTTAATTCGTTTCATCTCTTTTAGGTCAAACTCATCGCGATCCACATAAATGAAGCCATATCTCTTTTGATAACCTTGATGGGTACTGACCACGTCAAGAGCCGCCCATGGGCAATAGCCAAGCATCTCGACCCCATCCGTAATTGCCAGACGCATTGCATGGAGATGCCGGCGGATAAATTCAATTCGATAATCATCATGGATCTGCCCGTTTTCCAGCCGATCAGGCGCTCCGATCCCGTTTTCTGTAATCAGGATAGGAAGACGATACCGCTCGTATACTTTTCGAAGAGTATACCGGAAGCCTTCCGGATCAATCACCCATCCGTATTTTGTCTTGGAAACAAAAGGATTTTCTGCAGCGCGGTAAACTCCTTCTTCACCCAGCATGATCTGTTGATCTCCGGCTCTTGCGGACACATCGGTACTGTCTCCTCTGCTTGCGGCAATGGTTGCCGTGGAATAATAATTCATTGCAATAAAATCAGGATCTGCACCCATAAGAATCTCACGATCTCCTGGTGCAATTTCCGGCTCCATCTCCCGATGTACCAGATAGCTCCAAGCCAGTGGATGATACCAGCCGAATACCGGAACATCTACAAAATTCCAGCAGCGGAGAACCTCCCAATTATGGGCTGCAATGGAATCGCTGGGATTGCAGGTTTCCGGATACATTGCCGTTAGATTCAGCGCCGGGCCAATCTTCCCCCTTGGACAAAGCTTGTGGCACAGCTTCATGGCCTTCGCCTGTGCCAGCATCAGATGATGATTTTGCTGGTATAACTCTTTTTTGGAAGGAAGTGTCCCACCTTTTGGCAGGCCGATAGCTCCC
The DNA here is from genome assembly GCA_910575725.1 of Clostridia bacterium. Lineage (GTDB taxonomy): Bacteria > Bacillota > Clostridia > Lachnospirales > Lachnospiraceae > Laedolimicola. Next base: position 63,531 of record CAJTFE010000017.1, read on the forward strand.
GGATGCAGAATCATTGTATTTTGTTCGTTAATCGTAAGCCAATACGTCACATCATTTCCAAAATGGGTAAACAGCACTTTTGCGTAAGCTTCAAAAGCATCAATGGTCTCCCGGCTGCTCCAACCGCCTTTTTCCTCCAGGCAATAAGGCAAATCAAAATGATACATCGTGACAATAGGCTCTATGTGATATCTGCGGCATTCTTGGATTACATCCCGGTAATGAGCAATTCCGGCAGGATTTATCTCCCCTGTCCCATCGGGAATAATCCGTGTCCAGGCAATGGAAAACCGATAGGCCTTCAGTCCCATTTCTGCAAATAGCCGGATATCTTCTTTATATCTGTGATAATGATCACTTGCTGTCTTAAAATCTGCATATTCTTTTGGATGCTCATACATATCTATGATAGACGTGCTCTTTCCATCCTCATTCCAGGCCCCCTCTGCCTGATAGGCAGAAGAGGATGCTCCCCAGAGAAAATGATCCGGAAAATCATTTAATTTAGAATAATGCATATTCAAACTCCTTTCGTGCAGTTACCGGACGGTTAAGAGGACATCACCAGCCTTCACATTGCCGCTGGCATCTGTATGAATCGAATGAAACTCTGCTGTATTTGTAATCAGAACTGGAGTTACTGTGTCATATCCCACCTTCTGAATCATCTCCTGATCGAAGGAAACCAGCAAATCTCCTTTTCTAATTTTCTGCCCTGACTCCACATGCGCGGTAAAATACTTTCCCTCCAGATTTACCGTGTCAATTCCAATATGGATTAACAACTCTACCCCGTCTTCGCTGAGCAGTCCAATGGCATGTTTGGTGTCAAATACAGTTGAGACCGTACCATTTACCGGTGCATAGACTTTTCCTTCCGACGGAATAATCGCAGCCCCATCCCCAAGAATTTTCTGTGAAAATACGGCATCGTTTACCTCTGAAAGCGGAATGCATATCCCACTGACAGGCGCAGACACGGCTACAGCCTTGGAACCTGGTTTTTCGGACGGCTTCGTTTCTTTTTTTGCTTGACCCGGATCTGCCGGCTCATCAAATCCCAGAACCCATGCTGCCGCAAAGGCTGCCGCAAAAGAAATAATGCAGGTAATGACTGCGTGTACAATATTCATTGGATTTGCGCCAATGAAAGCCGGAAGCGCTGCAAGGCCCGGAGAGACGAATGCGTAGCGCACCAATCCGGAAATACCTGCATAGATGCCGCCGATACCGCCGCCAATCATGGAAGCAATGAGCGGCTTCTTTAAGCGAAGCAAAACACCATAGAGACATGGCTCGGTAATACCCATAACCGCAGTAAAGCCTGAAGAGCTTGCCAGCTGTTTTAACTGACTATTCTTTGTTTTTAATGCGACTGCAAGGGTTGCGCCGCCCTGTGCAATGTTGGATGCCAGCATACCTGGCCCATTGACGATCTCATAACCTAGAGAAGAGATCTGAACGGTAGCAATGGGGGTCATGGCCCAGGCAGTACCCGTCAGTACCAGGAACGGCTGTAATGCACCCATCAGCATGGGAAGAAGCCAGCTTGCTTTTGCATTAATGATATTGGCGCCGGCTTCAATCACCGAATTCAGGAAGCTTCCAAGCGGGCCTACAATCACAAGTGCAATCGGAACCGAGATAAATAAAATAATCAGCGGTTTCAGGAAAAACTTGATAATGGATGGCGTATACTTCTCCGCAAATTTTTCCACATATGACATCAGCCATACACTCAATATAATCGGAATTACAGAATAGGAATAATCTACCAGATGTACTGGAATGTAAAAAAAGTCAACTCCTTCGCCGGCAGAAACCATGCCCAACCATGTAGGATGAAGGAGGGCACATGCCAGTGTCATTGCAAGAACCGGGTTGCATTCAAATTTAATTGCCGCACCGTATGCAAGAAGTACCGGCATGAAATAGAATGCTGCATCAGAAATCAGATTTAAAACTGCATAGGTAGAACTGCTGTCATCCAGGCCGCAAAGCACAAGGATCGACAATACAGCCTTGATCATACCGCCTCCAATAAGAGCCGGGATGACAGGTGTGAATGTAGTTGAAATCGCACTGATGATATTCGTAATGATTCCAGTTTTTGCTTTTTCATCATCGGAAGAGGATCCGGAAGAGGACTTGGCTGCAGTCCCACCCATTTCATTGATGAGTACCCGATAGGTAACCGGCACATCATTTCCCACAACTACCTGGAACTGCCCTCCCTTTTCTACCACGCTGATAACGCCAAGGGTATTTTCGATTGCAGCTTTGTCAACCTTGCTTCGGTCACAGAACTCAAAACGAAGCCTGGTTGCGCAATGAGTCAGTTTGCTGATATTATCCACTCCGCCTACTAACGGGAGTAAATCATATCCTAATTTTTTGTAATCCATAAGAAACTCCTTTCACCGGCCTGTTTTTGGACACAAAAAAACCACGAGAAAAATACGCCGTCTGACGTATTCTTTACGTGGTCTTGCCTGCATTACCAGTAACAGCCATTTAATTTTAATATCTACAATATAGCAAATGCTATTAAAAAGATCAATTAGTAAAAATAGCAGAAAATGCACAAAATATACAGCAAAAATTATTGATAATTCAAAAACAATCGTTCTGTACAGATAATTCCTACTTTAATGCACACTCTTTATACTTTTTATTATCATGCCAGCATCGAAAAAGCCCGATTTTTTAGAATCAGGCTTTTTCCGTGTTCTCCCACTTTGGGGCTGGCGGCTCTCGTCCAATCAGGGCATCCAGGCATCTACTCCTGCCAGATCTCCATATGTTCCCCATCGCTTATACAGGTGATTGTTCCCTCTGAGGTAAAATATGTCTGTGCTCCTGTCTGGCGGAGAATTTTTTGCACTTTATCATCCCCGGGCTCTTCCTCGGAGCAGGTGATAACGGCTGCTTTGGGAGAGACTGCTTCCAGAAATTCTTCGGAGTTTTTTTCCTTTCTGCCGTGATGGGGAACCTTTAACAAGTCATGCTCCAGGTCAAATTCCGTCTGGTTGAGAAGCTCCTTCAGCCGCTCCTTCTCGCAGTCTCCGGCAAAAAGAAAGCGCTGCTCATTGTAGGTCATACTGATCACCAGGGAAAAATCATTGTCCTCTTCCTCATATTCCTGCTTCTGGGGCGGATAAATCAGACATTCGGCGCCATCAAAGGAAAGAGACCGGGTATCCGTCACAAGCTCCGGCTGCTGTCCTGCTGCATCTAGAGCCTCCAGATATTCCTGGTATTGGCCGCTGTCCCCTTCATAATCCGGCTGGAAAATCTGCTCTGCGCCCACGTCCTTCAGAACATGGTCTGCGCCGCCTACGTGATCCTTGTCAAAATGAGTGATCACCAGATAATCCAGAGGTTCCCCGTCCCTCTGCCGCAGATAGTCAAGGAGCACCTCAGCAGTATCGTCGTAGCCTGCGTCAATGAGCATGGAAGTATTTTCTGTCTCAATGAGGATAGCATCTCCTTTTCCCACGTCAAAAAATGTGATTTTTATCTCTTCCCTTTCCCCGGCAGCTTGTCCCCTCTTACCGCAGCCGCTGGAAAACAATAGAACCGTAAAAAGAATCAATAAATACCTTTTCATAGAACTCCTCTTCTATCCCCGCTTCCTTGCCGGAATTGTTATAATATGCTGCTACAAGCATCTCTCATCTTCCAAGCATACAGATGGGTAAATAATTTATGCACATTGTAACATTCCTTTCCTATTTTTTCAATCTATCATTAGCAATCAAAGAAGCATCCTAAATCTATACCCTTTATCATAATTCCTTCATTAATCTCTCTCTGCCCGGAATCTCCTGCGGATTCCATAGACTGCCAGCAGGCATCCCCCAGCCAGCATCAAGCTTCCTGCAATCCAGACCGCCCATACCACCTTCGGATCATCATCCCCTGGAAACCGGAACCGGATCTCTTCCGCCAACAAAAACCGGATAGGCTTTGTCTCCGTCAGATTCCCGGCCTCATCCCAGGCTTTTACATAAAAAGTCTGCCAGGCTTTTGCACCGGAAACAGGGCAGCTCAGCATCCCGTCCAGTTCACGAAGCATGCCCCTGTCGTAAGACGCCCTGCACTGTCCGTTCACGAAAACCTGCGCTCCGGCAAGGGCATAGGCGTCCCGGACATCGGCCAGAAGCTCAAGCTTCCTTCCCCGGATGCGTTCCCAGTCCTTTGCTCCTGTCACAACCACACTGGGCCCTGTCTTGTCCACAATAAATTCCAGGCTTTTTTCTTTCATCCGGTTGTTGGAAGCATTCTTCGCACGGTCCTCCGAATACAGCGTCACCAGATAAATGCCCTCTTTTTCAAAGTTCTCCTTCCCAATCTGATAGCGGTAGGTTTTCCAGGTATCCTTGGTTCCTGTCCTTTCCACCTGATAGTCCCGGCCCTCCTTCAGCTCCCGGGTCTCGCCCTCCCTGCTGCTTGTCACCTGGTAGTAATCCAGGAAATCAGGATTGTATTCCGTAATCACAAGCTCCGGCTCCTGGGATGCATAGCGGATTCCTCCCGGCCCTGCCAAGAGCTTCGTATTCTCTTCCAGCTCATAAGCCGAGCCAAAGCGGTTTACGGAAAAGGTAAGCTCCGCCTCCGCAGCATTTCCGGCCAAATCCTCTGCCTTTGCCTTGATGCGATAGAGATCGTCGTTTTCCGGCACCTGCTCAAAATCGCCCCAGAGTATGGTAAGCCCCTCTTCCTCATTGCTGCTGACAGAGGCCGGAAGCTGCCCCGTCCCGTTGCTTCCCGTAAAGCTCACCTGTGTCTTGTCCGGATCAAAATTCCTATCCATGGCACGCATTTTCACAGCCGCGGCTCCCTGGTTAGCCGAACAGTCCTCCACGCCCTCAAAAACAAGCTCCGGAGGCGTCTGATCGATGACAAATTCCTCTGAGCAGTAAGCCTGCGCTTCATTCCCGGCCAAGTCCATGCACTGAAGCTCCAAACGGTATCTGCCGTCCTCCGAAAAGGTAATTCCGGCCCGGAAGCTTCCTTCCTCCCACTGCCGCAGCTCCCCAAGCTTTGGAAGGGCTGTTTTTTCACCCCTGTCTCCGGCCTGGGCGGATGCTTTTAGATCTCCCGGAAAAAGATTGCGCTCCTTTATCTCTATCACTGCGCTGCGGCTGTCGGCATAGTAGTGATCATTGACAGGTTCGGCATGATCCCAGTGCACCAAAAGCACCGGCGGTGTTTTGTCAATGACAAAGGTGTCTGTCTTCTCATAGGTCCCCCTATTTCCGGCTGCATCCTGGCAGGAAATACCGAAGGAATATTCTCCGTCCTTATCAAATACCAGGTCTGCCGTCCAGGCGCAGCCGTCGCTGTGGTTCAAGCTTTCGTAAGCGGCAGAACCTCCGCATCCGTCCCCCGGCCTGTGGGCCCAGGATAAAGAAGGGCTGTCCATCCCCGTAAGCTCAAGCTGCACCTGGCCCGGAAGAAAATTCCGCTCCCATATGGTAATACGGGCTGTCTGATCTGCCTGGTAATACCTTTCATTTCTCACATCCTGATTGAGCCATTTTACTTCTATCTTCGGAGAAGTGATATCAATATGGACTGCCGGGATTTCCACAAGCTCTGTGCTATGGCCCGCAAAGTCTGTCAGACTGCCGGAAATCGGGATTTCATTCCGGTTATTCTCCCCGGCCGGGATGGTCAGAATATGCTCTGTCATCCTCCGGATTTCCTCTCCCTCCTTCTCAAAATGATGCTCCTCCTTCTGATTTCCGGCCTGGATTTGAAGGGAGCGGATTCCGGAAAAAGTGTCCTCCATTACAAATTTTATGGAAACATCCTCCCGGTAAAAGTGATTCCTTCCCCCCGGCGTTCCCTCCACAGAAGCTCTCGCACATGATGTCTCTTCATGCATCTTCGCCGTCTCAATCAGTATCCCTTTTGTTTCTGTCCATTTTTCCATGCGGATTCCGGCCCGGTCTTCGGCCTGGGCCCGGATGCTTCCTGTAAAGGAATGAGGAAGCGAAAGTATCATGCAGGCTTTTGATCCGTTCTCCTCATAAACAAGTCCGTCTCCCGGATGTGCCGCGCCGCTGATCCGCACAGGCTCCAGCTTGTTCTCTCCGCCCATTCCCTCACAGATATAAGTGATCTCCCCAATGCCGCTGAGCAAATCCTCCGCCTGGATCCTCACGGTCAGATCCGGCTTGCAGAAATAGCCGAAGGTAACTTGATTGATAAGCTTTTCAATGAAGGTCTGGCTCTGAGCCTCCAGAGAAATTCCCTCCGGTGACATAAGCGGCTCTGTCCGATCCAGGCAGAAGCTTCCCAGGCTTATGTATCCCTCGCTGCTGCCCTCCGGAATATTTCCTGCCTCGTCCTGTATCTGGGCGGATACCTGGTAAATGGCTTCTGTTTTCAGATGGATGGTCAGACGGAACATGCCTGGCTCTTCTCTGATCTCAAAGTACTCCCCTCTGCCCTCTATGGGATCTTTTTTTTCCGGTTCTTCCGTATCCGTCTTATGATCCCCGTCTTCCGAATCTGTTTTATCGCCCTCTTCCGGTTTCTGCTCTGCCTCTTCTTCATTGTCCTCCTGTGCTTCCTCCGGATCCAGTTCCTCCAGGCCTGCCTTTTCCCGCAAATAAGCCCAGGTTTTTCCGTGTATCTCCTCAAGCTCCGGGATATCCGAAAGCTTTCCCAGGGCATTCTCTGCCTCCAGATAGATTCTTACCGCTTCCATATCCAGATTTTCTTCCAGGATGGTCAGCTCCAGGAATAGTTCCATCCCTGTCTGATAAAATGCTTCCGGTTCCAGTTCCCTCCCCTGTGCGTCTCTCCATACAACGGAAACTTCCGGAGGAGTGCTGTCTGGTTCCTCCGGAATCTCCGGTTCTTCCGGTATCTCTGGCTGCTCCGGTTCCACTGGTATCTCCGGCTGTTCCGGTTCCGCTGGTATCTCTGGCTGTTCCGGCTGCTCTTGCAGTTCCGACTCCTCTGATAATTCTGTCTCCTTCCTCACCTTAGTCTGCTCCGACAAAGCCTCCGCCCGGCTCTCCATGCCTGACAGGCCCGTTCCGCCTGCAAAAGCCAGCACCCAGGCCAGAACCATAATCCAGCGCCATTTCCGCAGAATCTGTGGGATTCCAAAGCCAATGAACATCGCCGCCAGCGCTGCCAGCAGCATCAATGACGCTATTCCCAAAAAAATCCATGTATTACGGTATACTTCCAGCATTTGTTCTGCATACTCCATCATTTTCTCCCTTCTTTTCTTATTCTTTCTGCCTTTCCCCATCTATCATATCCAGCTGCCGTTCTGCCTCCTGAAGAAGCATCATAAGCCGGCTCTGCATCTCCCTAAGCCCCTCCTCCCAGTTTACACCGGCAAAATCGGTCTTTAGATGCTGCCGGATCTTCCCCAGCTCTTCCTCCATCTCCCCCTTTGAAATTCCTGCCTGCAGGAATTCCAGGGCGTGCCCATGAATCTGGGCGGCCAGCTCCTGGTACATGCGAAGGGCTGTCACCGCATTGTCAAGCCGAACGAGATTGCCGGAAGCCAGAGCCGTCAGATCCTCCCAGTAATCCTCATAGGAAAGCTTCTCATCCCCCGCCCGGTTCACCTGCCCAAGCTGACTGTAATAGGCCCCGATGGTACCAAGACGCAGTGCCCTCTCCCGGCAGGCCTCCGGCAGAGTGCCACTCCCAGCTGCAATGTTCAGCCACTTCACCCCATAGCTCTTGCTCCCTTCCCCCTCATAATCGTAATAATAAGCAAGGCCAAGCTCATAAGCCAGGCGTTCATACCCCTCCCGGTTCTCCTTCAGATGCATTTCATAAGTCTTTCCCTCCGCCGTCCGCTGATTTAAAATCGCCCGAAGCCGCTCATCCTCCTCTCTGGTAAAGGACACCGCCCCATCCTCTTCCACCGCAAGAATCACCTGGTTCAGCAGCTCCAGATAGCCCTCCGCCCGGCTGGGGTTCAGGCGGATCGCCCCTTCACAGGCCTCTGCCCTTTCCTCAAGCGTAACTGCTGAAGCAATCCGTTCCAGCCACGTCTGATAAGTATCCTTCTCCAGCTTCCGTTCCATGTGCCACGCATAAAACGCTCCGAAAAAACAAAGAAGAAAGGCAGCAGCTGTAATAAGAAAGATACCAAGACGCTTTTTCTGCATTCTCCGCCAGTGCAGATCCATTTCCTTATAGTGCTCAAGGGCGTAAGCCAGCTCCCGGCAGCTTTGAAACCGCTCTTTCGGATCTCTTCTGGCGCATTTCCTAAGAATCTCCCAAAGACCGGCAGACAGCCCGGATTTTTGCAGGGGAAAGGGTTCCCTGCAAAAGGAAAGCATTCCCGGCTCCTGTCCTGTAACCGTCTCAAAAAGGACGGCGCCCAGACAATAAATGTCTGTCCTTGCATCTGTCTGGCCGCAGCCTTCCCACTGCTCCGGGGCCGCATACCCGGGAGTCCCCAGGCAGACCGTATCATCCCTGGCGTTAACCTCCCGTATCTCCCTGGCCGTGCCGAAATCTATCAGCTTTAAGCTCCCGTCCGGCTGAACCATAATATTGGAAGGCTTCATATCCCGGTAAATGACAGGCGGATCCTGTTCATGAAGGTAGGACAATACCTCGCAGAGCTGCTTTCCCCACAAAAGCGTCTGCTCCTGGGATCTGGCCCCTTCCAGCTCCAGAACCTCTTTGAGGGATCTCCCTTCTATGTAATCCATCACAATCAGAAGGCTTCCTCCTTCGTCTATGACATCCACAATGGCAGGCAGCCGGGGATGGCGCAGGCGTTTTAGCAGCTCCGTTTCTGCCATCAGCCGCTCACGGACGATCTCTGCGCCAAATTCCGTTTTGCTGCGGACTTCTTTTACCGCCCAGGTCTTATTTGCCTTTTCATTGACGGCCAGGTAAACCACACTCATGCCGCCCTGGCCGATTTGATGGAGAATCTTGTACTTTCCGTCAATGACGGCTCCTGTTTCCAGCAGTATAGACACCCCCCTTCTATGCTTGAACTCCTCTGGATTCAGGCAGCAATTCCACAGCTTCTTCCCAGTAAAGCGGCCCCGCAGCCCAGCATAAAGAACGGCGCCAGCGGAATCTTGTCCCGATGCCCTATCCTTCCAAGCATTAACAGCACTGCCGCCGCGCCCCCCGCCAGAAAAATGCCCACGAGAAAACCTGCAAGACTTTTCTCTATCCCCTGATACAATACTGCCGTCCCCAGCAGCTTCACATCTCCGAACCCGATTCCGTGGGCCGTAACCGCCGCCAGAGCTGTCAGCGCCGCCATCCATACTATGCTCTCCAAAGCTTCCCGTCCTGCCAGCACCGCCCCTTCCCTTCCTGCTATTGCCCATTCCGCCAGAAAAACCGGAATCCGAAGCAGCCACGCCAGACTAAGAAGCCGATTGGGAATGCGCATTTCTCTCATATCCGCCCAGGCTGCCCCGATGAAAAATACCAACAATATACCATTTTTTACGGCTGTTAAGCCAGACAACGTCTCCCCTCCTTATCCTTTTTGTCTTGTTCTTTGGAATTCGTGCACTGAATTGTGCGGATCTTGCCTTTGACCCGTCAAAGCGGCAAGCTTCGTTCATTTTCAAAGTAGAAATATTATCTAAAAAAACAGGAAAAGCTGTTACGGCAAACTATAACAGCTTTTCCATCTTATGTCAACTTTTTTCTTTCGACAAATCTCGACAACATGGAGTAGATGTAATTGGCGCAGGTATAAAAAGCTGCCTTCGCTTCTTACACTTTCCCCTACTCCCAAACTCCGGATACCGTCAGATCCTCCGTCACCGTCAGCGGCCCGGTCAGAAGCTCTTCTCCTATCTTCCATCCCACAAAGGATTCATGCTCTTCAGGCAGCTCATAGACCGTCTCTCCCTGGATCACGCCCAGCCGGTAAAGCTCCTCTCCTCTTTTATCCAGAAAGCTCACCTGGCAGACAGGCGCGTCATTCAGCCAGACCTCGTCCAAAAACTGTTTCCTCTCACGGATAAAATCCGTTACCCTCTCTGCCTCCGCCCGGAAGTCCATCTCTCCTCCGTAATCCATATACACGTAAAGAAACCGGGCTTCATCCAAAACTGCAGATGCCGAAATCCGATCCAGATACTCTTCCGCCTTTTCTTCTGCCATCACGGTCAGATAAGCAGAGAATTTCTTCTCATATTCATTTTTTACAGCCTCCACAAATTCTTCCTGCTGATACAGGTAAGAAAACCAATGGGTATTTTCTCCTATATGCTGCATGAGAAATGACAAAAGCCGCGGTACCGCATCGTTTCCCCCTACACGTCCATAAGCCTTATCGTAATCCCAGACCGGGCCGCCGAATACCCGTGTGCTTACGCTGTCCCGAGGCTTATAAAAATATGAGCTGGTCAGGCCGCCGCCATTGTTGCGGGTAATCTCTTCCACAAGATATTTATCCGCCCAGGATTCCAAATCCAGATATTCGCTAAAATGCACTCCCGTATCCGGATCACACCCGTCCTCCGCCATAATTGCGGTTTCTATAGCCTGCATACGTTCTGCAATGTAGTCAACCTGCTCCCTGGAAGCGTACTTGGGGCTTTTCACGGCAAAGTGCTCACCGCTTTCTGTTATAAATCCGCTGATTACCTCCTGGTACTTGGGGCCGTAATCATGCTCAACCAGATACCCGCCTGTAATATCCTCCGGATTGCGAAGAAGCTCCACGCCCTTGCGGCTGTTATCCTCGTTTGCAAAGCGGTACGCTTTATCCAGGGGGCCGTTCAAAAGACGGTTCTGCTCCCCCAGATCGGCAAGCTCCAGACGGTTTTCCCCGATCTCCACCTTTTCACACAAAAGATACATGCCATGGTAAACGCCGTTAAAATACACGTCGATGTACTCCGACCTGGGGCTTCCCGGCATTCCTGCCTCAAGAGCCATATCATACGTCAGCTTATTGCGGATATAGGAGCGGTCAAAAACATTGCACAAAAGAATCCAGGTATCCGAGGCTCCCATCCCCAGAAAATCCTCGGGACTTTCCAGGTTGATCTGATAAGACTTTTTTTCAAACATAAAGGTATGATTGCCCCGGCCGGAAATATTCTTAAGCTCATTTTGGAACAGCACGCGCCCGTCCGGCCCTACCAGCTCTGCGCTTGCGCCTTCCTTATAGGTCTTATCTGCGTCCAGCTTCTCCATGCTTCCTGTCTCTGTATTCACATACAGGGTAGGCAGCGAGGCAGATTTTAAGAAAATCATGGTTTTCACCCCGGCCTCCCGGCCCCTGCGGTCATAAAAATGCACGGAATAGGGAACCTGCTCTTCAAAGCTGCACAATGTCTCCTCTTTCCGGGATATAGAAATCACCTCTCCTTCCCGGACAAATTCCACACGAAAAGCTGATGTCTCTACCTGCAAAGCATCCAAATCCGCAAAGGACGGCAGGAATACATATCCCCTGTCATCCCCGTTCGCAAGGGCCGCCTCAGAGGTAAAGCACCGCACCTGACGGTTTCCGCCGTACCGGAAGGTTACGCACTCCTCCAGCCTGCCTTCCTCCAGAAGAACCTTAAACTTCAAATCCGCAAGCCCTCTTTGCAGAAATAAGAGCGGAAGCAGCACAAATATAAAAATAGCAGCCCCACATAAAATAAGGCCATACCCTTTCTTATGTAAAATCATATGCTGTCTGTTTCCCCGTTCTTTATTTCAGCCTCTTATCTGACTTCACAGAAATACGCGTCCCCACACTCTGGAAGATCTGCACCAGGATAATCAGCAGAATCACTGCAATCAGCATCACCAGATATTTATAGCGGTAATATCCGTAATTAATCGCAATTTTTCCAAGGCCTCCTCCTCCGACGATGCCGCTCATAGCCGAGTAGCCGAGAATCGTCGTGATAGCCACCGTAAAGTTGGACATCAGAGAGGGAATGCTCTCCGGAATCAGCACCTTTACAATGGTCTGGAAGGGCGAGGCTCCCATACTCTGGGCCATCTCAATGATATTCGGATTCACCTCCCGAAGGCTTGTCTCCACCAGCCGTGCCACAAAAGGAAAGGCCGCAATCACCAGCGGCACGATAGAAGCCGTGGTTCCCACTGCTGTTCCTACAATCAGCCTGGTAAGAGGAAATACCATAATCATCAGAATCAGAAACGGCACAGACCGCAGAAGGTTGATAAAGATATTCAGTACATGCATCACGCCCTTGGGAAGGGGAAGCACGCCGTCTTTCTCTCCCACCACCAGAAGGACGCCCAGAGGCAGGCCCAGTACGATGGCAAAGGCCGTAGCCAGTACCGTCACATAGATCGTCTCCCAGACTGCGAGGGGTATTTCATTTTGTAAAATCCAGAGGGTTTCCTCCATCACCTCCGGGGAAAACAGTTTATCAAACATGGTCTGTCACCTCCTCCACCAGTACATCCTCAATGTTACTTAAATATGTCATGGCTCTTTGCACCATCTCGTCGCCTCCGGTAATACCAAGAAGCATATTGCCGTAGGCCTTGTCCCCGATGCTCCGGGTAGAAGCTCCCAGAATGCTTGCCACAACCTGTTCCTCCATAGCCATCTGGGCTATCAGAGGCGTCTTCGCTGCAAGAGCTCCGCTGAACACCACACGGATCCTCCGCTCTCCCGGCGTCTCCGTCATAATCTCGTCCGCTCCGTCGGGGAATACCAGACGCTTGGCCGCTTCGGACTTCGGACTGGAGAATACGGTGCTCACAAGACCTTCCTCCACCACATGTCCGTCATCCAGAATGGCTACATGGCTGCAAATCTCCTCCACGACGCTCATCTGGTGGGTAATGATAATCACGGTAATGCCAAGTCTTGCATTGATATCCCGAATCAGCTCCAGGATGGAATGCGTGGTCTTAGGGTCTAAGGCGCTGGTAGCCTCGTCGCAGAGCAGCACCTTGGGCTCTGTGGCCAGGGCTCGTGCAATGGCAATCCGCTGCTGCTGTCCGCCGGAAAGCTGGGCCGGGTAAGCATTGGCCTTGTCCGGTAAGCCTACGATCTCCAGGAGCTTAAGGGCTCTTTTTTTTGCCTCCGCCTTGTCCACTCCCGCCAGCTCCAGCGGAAAGCAGATGTTTTTCAGACAGGTTCTCTGCATCAAAAGGTTAAAGCCCTGGAAAATCATGGTTATCTCCCGGCGCACCTTCCGAAGCTCAGCCATGGAAAGGCTGCCCATATCGCAGCCGTCAATGAGTACGGTGCCCTCTGTAGGGCGCTCCAGCATATTCATGCAGCGGACCAGGGTGCTTTTTCCCGCGCCGCTCATACCGATGATTCCATAGATGTCCCCGTCGCTGATGGTAAGATTTACGTTCTTTAAGGCCTCCACTTTTCCGTCTGCTGTCTCAAATTCTTTGAAAAGATTCTTTATCTCAATCATAAAACCTCCGGACAAGGGAAAAAGCCGGGAATTCCGCACACAATGTGCGGAAACAACTGGCGGAACAGTCGCGCGTGAACAGCAGCCCGGCATTTTCCTCTTCTTATGTATTTACTGCAATAGCTCTATTTGATAGCATCCAGGCTGGTCTGCCTGCCGCCGTACAGTCCGATGGGCTCTACATGCACGGCAGAGGCAGATACCAGATGGGTTCCGTTTTCTGCATTGAAATCATCCAGATACGGCGTGTGCTGGAAGTAGTTGGCGTCTACCTCTCCGCTTTCTACCACATTGTTGGGCTGTACGTAATCGGTGTACTCAATGATATCCAGGGTAATGTCTTTTTCCGCCAGGATTTCCTGGGCTGCCTTTAAGATCTCTGCATGAGGCGTGGGGGAAGCCGCCACGGTAATGGTAGTTCCTGCCAAGGCCGCATAGTCAAGAGAGGCGTCAAAGCCGTCGGTGGGGGCGTCCACGGTGCTTACTACTGCGCCCTCATATTTTTCGGTGATGTAGTCGGCCACCTTCTGGCTCTCCAGGGCAGCGACCAGGGCTTTGATCCCATCGGAGGACTCATTTCCCTCCTTTACTGCCAGAATGTTGCTGTATGCAGAGGAGGATCCCTCGATGGCAAGGGCGTCTGACATGGGGTTTAACTCTGCCTCAATGGCGTAGTTGGAGTTGATAACCGCATAGTCTACGTCCTGCAGTACGTTTGGAAGCTGGGCCGCCTCTACCTCCTTGAAGGTAATATTGTAGGGGTTGTCCTGGATGTCCTTAATGGTGGCGGTGATGCCTGCGCCGTCCTTTAAGGTGATGTAGCCCTGTTCCTGCAAAAGCAAGAGAGCCCGGGCCTCGTTGGTTGTATCGTTGGGTACGGCGATGGTTAAGCCGCCGCTTTTTTTGCATGCTGTCAAGGAAACTGCAAGGGTCAGCACTACGGCTGTGGTTACCAGTGTCTTTACAAGCTTTTTCATAATGTGTTCTCCTTTTTGATTTATTTTAATCATATGAAAAAGGGAAGCCTCCAACAAAGCTTCCCTTCTCAATCATTCTTGAGTGCGGCCTCGCTGAATGGGACCGCTCCTTTACGGATAGAAAGCGTGTTGGAAATCAGCATGGCAAAGCATGCACATGGGGCACATGTACATCTCCATGGTATGCATAGCATGAATGCTGCTCTCTCTCATGGCGCTCTCCTTTTTTACAATTAAAACTGGTTTGATTATAGTGCATAATGCTTTAGAAGTCAATGGGTTTTTGGGAAAAACCGGCTCACATGCCCCTGTGAAGCTTATTCACACTGCCTCCAAAGGGCAGCGTGGTTTACAGCTGATAGGTGGTCAGGATTTTTTTCAGGCACCAGGGGAGGCTTATGGGGTCTACCTTGTCAGTTGCCGTGATTGGGTAGATTTGTACAATGTCGCCGTTCAGGTAGTAACGGACGCTTCCTATGATAGTGCCGGGTTCTATGGGGGCGGATAATTCTTCGGGCAGGTTGGTTTCTATAGTGATTTGTTCCTGCTCGGACAGAAGGAGCTTCCGGTGCGTAGTTTCAGCCCCGGGGGCTAAAGCAATGTGCGTATAGGATTGTTCCTCCAGGCTGCCGCTTTCGGGGATTCCCCCTTTTACCGGGATGGTTCCAAAAGACGGCTCCTCCCAGACGTCCCGGTATTCGTAGTGTTCCAGGCCGTAGCTCATAAGCTTTCGGGTATCGCTCCACTTATAGCTGCGGTTATTGGGCCAGCCGCAGGCTAAAAGAGCCACAATAAAGGTCCGATCTTCGCGCTTTAAAGCTCCTACATAGCAGTACCCCGCATTGTTGGTAAAGCCGGTTTTTCCGGAAAGCGCCCCTTCCATCATCGTAAGAAAAGCATTCTTGTTGCCTACGGTAAAGCTTCTTAAGCCCTCGGTGTCGCCAAAGCTGTAAGAGGAGGTTCGCGTAATCGTAAGAAATTCTTCCCGTTTCGGAGACTGGGTGATGCAGTAACGCATAGTTTTGGCCAGGTCGGCTGCCGTGGTAGAATGGACGCCGCCTTCATCTGCGGCATCCAGGCCGTTTGGCGTTATGTAATAGGTGTTGTAGCAGCCGATGTCACGGGCCTTGGCATTCATCATTTCGGCAAAGCCCTCTACAGAGCCTCCTACGTGCTCTGCGATGGCAGCGGCAGAATCATTGTGGGATTCCAGCATCAGAGAGTAGAGGAGATCCCCCAGGCGGTACTGCTCTCCTTTGCGGATTCCAAGCTGTACATCCGGCATCCCGGCAGCGTACTGGGATACGGTGACAATCTCGTCCAGATTGGCATTTTCCAGGGTAACGATAAGCGTCATAATCTTGGTGGTGCTTGCCATGGGCCTTTGTTCATAGCCGTTTTTTTCAAATAAAACACGCCCGGAATCGGCATCCATCAATACGGCCGATTGGGCGTATAGTTGTCTTAGCTCGGAAGGGAGCTCTGTTTGTCCTTCCGGGTTTTCTGATTCCTGTCCGTAGGCATTTACGGAAAGGCAGAGAATCAATCCAAAGAGCAGCAGAATGGAATATAATTTCTTCACGTGTGAACCAACCTGTACTTTGTTTCCTTTTATTGTATTCTTAGGGAACCGGATTTATAACACAAGTTCCTTAACATCCATTGCTGGATGTTAACTCCTTCAAAGCTTCAGCATCCGAATCTCCGACGGATGAAAGCCGTCATTTCCAAACTCCCCTTTCATATCCACAATCATATGAAGCTCCAGATCCGAAAAGCTCCCTTCCCGATCCTGCCCTTCCCCTCCATCATCCGGCACATCCCTCACATAAAACTTCGTATCCTCCGTATAAATAACCGGTATCAGATCCGAATCCTTAAGCGGAGCCTTAGAGGAAGGACTGCTGCTGCTAATCGAACCATCCTCCTGAATCTCCACCTTACACGCAGCCACAAAAAGCTCCCCATCCTCCAGCTTACGCACCTTCCCCCTAAAATCCGCATCAATCGCCTCCGCCGTCTCCGAATCCAAAACAGCCCAAGCCCCTTTCTCGCTACACCCCATTACCACAAAAGCCAAAACACAAACGACACCAAACAAAAAAGCCCGTTTCCAGATCCCATTTCTCATATTGTTCTTCATATTGTTCCTCCATTTTCGTCATGTACCTTTTCCGCCGCAAATCCCGTATCCGCCAAGAATACAATGGAAATCCAGCAGCCATCATCCATCAAGCCCCAATTATACCCAACAAATCTGGAAACAATCTCTAAACCAGAACTTTCACAACCTCCCCCTTTATCCCCCACCCAAAACCTCCAAAGGTGATGTCACAAAATAAGCCGGCAGCCTTTTCCAATATCCAGTGTCCGGCTGTGCGCGAACAGCCTGTCTGAACTTGGCGGACAAACGTCCAGAGCCATCAACAGGCGCAGCCTGTCAACCCCCAAAAACGTTAGTCCGCCAAGGGCAGACAGGATGTACGCGAACCGTCCGAACCGTTGTGATAAGGAGGGACCCGCAAGGCGGGAGGATTCCTTATTACTGGGGATATGGAAAAGGCTGCCGGCTTATTTTGTGACATCACCAGCACAACCCCAAAACCACTTCACTCCCTTTTCCCACACCCCCCTTTCCCACTGCACCCCGCACATCCGCACCCGCAAGAAGAGCCCCCTCTCCTCTTATTGCGAATCATATATCCCACACTCCCCAAAAGGCAAATTACAATAATCAAAACCACAATCACATCCGCCATTTAAACCTCTCTCCTTTCCTGTTTCCAGCCTATTTTATACCATAATCCCTATAAAAACAATCCACCTACAACATTTACCAGCAGAGCCGCAATATAAGCCGTCGCCATCTGAATCCCCACAGCTTTCCCCGTCTCTTTCCAGGTCTTAAGCTCCCTCTTCATAGCCCCGACCGCCGCAAAGCAAGGCATACAAAGAAGATTAAACACCATATAAGCATAAGCCGCAGCCTTTGTCTTAATATCATCCTTCATATGAGGAAGCGCATTCTCATCGCCGCCTTCGAAGAGCACGCCCTCCGAGTAAATATCTGCGGCCGCCTCAGCATCGTACACGCCGCCCTCAAAGCCAAGCTCTTCCAGCTCTTCCGGAGCATACTGAGAAAAATACTCCTCCAGATACTCCTCTGTCACATCCTCCTCATAAAGCTGGGCAAAGGTAACAACCACATTTTCCTTGGCAATCCATCCGGTAACCACACCTACGGCCGGACGCCACTCCCCGAAGCCCAGGGGCTTAAAAACAGGGGCAATCACATTTCCAATGGAGGCCATAAAGCTGTCATTCATCTCACACATAATGCTTCCATCCTCATTCTCGGCCGCATTCCTTCCATTAAAGGAATCCAGATTGAATCCGGCCAAAAACCAGATAAGAACCGTGGAGACAAAAATCACCGTTCCGGCCTTCACCGCAAAGCCCTTCACCTTTTCCCAGCCATGAATCAGCACACTCTTCAAGGTCGGAACACGGTACTGCGGAAGCTCCATAATAAAATTGGAAGCTCCGTCTTTATAGACAAACTTATTGAGCAGCAGGGACACCAGAATTGCCATCACAATGCTGAAAATGTAAACGGAATAAGTCACCAAGGTCTGGT
This sequence comes from Clostridia bacterium, assembly GCA_910575725.1. Lineage (GTDB taxonomy): Bacteria > Bacillota > Clostridia > Lachnospirales > Lachnospiraceae > Laedolimicola. The sequence continues at coordinate 81,530 of CAJTFE010000017.1, forward strand.
TACTGTCTGCAAACAGTGTAGAAACAAACAGTGCAAATATAGGAAGCTTAGCGCCGCAGGGCATAAAGCCGGCCAGAATCGCGGTAATCTTCCGATCCTTCTCCGATTCCAGGGTACGCGTCGCCATCACCGCCGGAACGCTGCAGCCAAAGCCCTGGAGCAGCGGAATAAAGGAACGGCCGGACAGCCCGAAGCGGCGGAAAATGCGATCCAGCACAAAGGCAATCCGCGCCATGTAGCCGCAGTCCTCCAAAAAAGAAATCAGGAGATACAGCACCAATACCAGCGGAATAAAGCCAAGTATCGCCCCAAGTCCTGCCATAATACCGTCAATCACCAGAGAGTACACCCAGGGAGACGCGCTGCCAAGGAGGCCTTCGATCGCTTCGGTTAAACCGCCCCACAGAGATTCCACCAGACCTGCAAGCCAGATACCGGGACTTGGGATTCCCAGGAAAAGAAAATTTTCACTGTTGGTACAAGCAAACAAAAGATACATTATCACCGCAAAAACAGGCAGGGCCAGAATCCGGTTGGTGAGAATTTTATCCAGCTTGTCGGATTTTGTTTCTACATGACCGGAAGCGGATTTTTTAACGGTATCTTTTACTACTTTCGCTATGTATTGGTAACGCTGATCCGCTATAACTGCTTCCGGATCTGCATCCGTGCCGCAGGCCTCTTCTATGACTTTTTGAGTCTGGCTTTTCAATTTTTCCGAAAGTCCTGCCGTTATGTTTTCATCATTTTCCAAAAGCTTAACTGCCTTCCAGGCACTGTCGGATTCTCCGGCAGCTTCCAGGAGCTTTTTTACCTCATCTATGGCTCTTTGAAGCTTTTCATCAAAAATAGGAAGTTCTTTGGGAGGCTTTTTTGCTCTTGCTCTCTCTGCGGCCTGACTGAGCAGCTCGCCGATGCCTTTGCCGCTGCGCGCCGTAATTGGAACAACCGGGACGCCGAGTATCTGAGAGAGCTTCTCCGTTTTGATTTGGTCGCCTCTTGCCTCTACCTCGTCCATCATGTTAAGGGCGATGACGGTGGGAACGCCGGTTTCCAGAATCTGCAGGGTCAGATACAGATTTCGTTCAATGCTGGTTCCGTCTACAATATCAATCACTGCATCGGGTTTTTCTTTTACAAGATAGTCTCTTGCTATGATTTCCTCTGCAGAATACGGGGACAGAGAATAAGTGCCGGGAAGATCCATGATGTGAAGCTCCTTATCCTTTTTGCAGATGCCCTCTTTTTTGTCTACGGTTACCCCCGGCCAGTTTCCTACCCGCTGCCGGGAACCGGTTAATTCGTTGAATAAAGTTGTTTTGCCGCAGTTTGGATTGCCTGCAAGCGCAATTGTATAAGACATTTTTTCACTCCTTTGCTGGAATTTGATGATTCTTTTGTTTTTTACTATGGAACATATTGTAATCCAGGCTTTACACCTGAACCTCTATCCGGGCCGCCTCCTCTTTCCGCAGGCTCAGCTCATAGCCGCGCACGTTGATTTCCACGGGATCGCCCAGGGGAGCTGTTTTAATAACTTTCACGGCTGTTCCGGGAGTGATGCCCATGTCCATAATTCTGCGTTTTAAGGGGCCTTTCTCGCCGATGGATACTACCTGGCCGGACTGGCCCGGCTTCATTTCTTTTAGTGTCATATGTTTTCCTCGCTTTCTGATTTTGAGTGAATTCGAATTCCGCCCGTCTGCTATAGGGATTTTTCCAAACTAAGCAACCATAATCTGAGAGGCCAGGCCCCGGTTCAGCGCTATGCGCACACCCTTTACCAGCAAAATAAGACCGCTGGAGTTCTCTCCTATAACCTGTACGTGTTCGCCCTTGACAAATCCCAGCTCCTGCAGGCGGCGTTTTACTTCCTCCTTTCCATGAAATGACCGGATTTCTCTTATCTCACCAATCTCCATCATTGCCAATGCCATTTTCACTGCTCCCTTCGTTCACATTTGTTTTTGTGTATGCATGGATTCCGGTTCCTATATTTCTGATCCTACCACTACATATCTTTTTTTCAATTGATAACGACTATCATTTTCTTTGTTATTATATCACGCTTCCAGGGTTTGTCAATAGTTTTTGATAATAATTCTCAATAACATTTTTTATTTCTATCCAGACGTAAAAAAGCTCATAAGTATCACTTGTGGGTACTCCATTGACTACTTTATTTCGGGAAATTAAGGACTGACGCTAAAAAAATCAACAACTATTTTGTGAGAAAACAGAGGGAAATACTAACAATATATTGTTCGGTACAAGTAAGGACGTATCCTGGCCATTAAGGCAAAATACAGGAAACTAAAAAGATTGGGAATTGTCAAAAACGGATATGTGTAACCAAGAAGAGGAGCCGGTGGACTTTGTCCGGTAAGTATGATAGACTGTAACTGCAGAGGAATTTTTTCTAAAAAGGTATGAATTCCAAACTTGCGATAAAAAATCAGGGGGGATAAGAAATGAGAAAATCTATGAAATGTATCACTGCACTGTTCCTGCTCACAGCTCTCCTGCTGCCTGCGCTGGCCGGATGTAAAAAAGCCGACTTTAACGCTTCCAAGGCAGTAGACGCCTATCTGGCTGTGGAGACAAAGGGAGAATTTGAGCTTTATGCAGAGATGACCGGCAAAAATAAAGAGATACTTAAGGCGCAGTACGACGCTGCCCTGCTGGGGTTAAAGGGAATGTTCCAGGAGCTGGAATACCTTGGAGTCAGTTTTGGGGACGACTTCATTGAAGAATTAAAGAACCTTATGGCCTCAGGTAAATACCAGGTAATCGGCCACCAGAAGGAAGACGGCGATTATGTGGTGGATGTGGATGTATTTCCCTCCGACGTACTGGATCTCTTCTTTTCCAATATTATGACAGAGGCGCTCACCATGGGCGATATGAATGACATGGGGACGGTTTTAATCGAAGCCCTTCAGACCGCCATTGCATACCAGACCTACGGAGATCCAATCAGCCGACAGGTACGGGTGAGCTACAATAAGGATACCAAGGATTACGAAATCAATCAGGAGGATATCCAAAAGATTCTGGGGGATTTTTATTCTATGGAGGGCGTTATGGAAGATCTTCTGGATCTCTACGAGCCAAGCGGAACCGTTTATGACAATCCCTATCTCAACTGGTCTGCCGAGGAGTGGAATGCGGCATCTGAGGATGAGAAAACCCAGTGCTGCCTTTCTCTTGTGCAGGAGCTCTACGGATTTTCCGACGAGGAAATGGCAAACATCGATCTCGATTCCGCCGACGCCCAGATAGGCCTCCAGGCCATCAAGGACGGATTGGATATGAATTTCCAGGGATTTGGCGCTCAGATGAAAATCGGAGATTATATGGAATTCCTCCGCACCCAGATGGGATTTTATTGAGCAGTCAGCCTATGAAAGGCGACTCTTACACAATGTTGCGGAGGATTCCAAAGCTCAGCAAAGCGGCCAGGAATACCAGCATCCCGGCGGATTCCCATTTTTTCCAGACCGTTTTCCTGGAAAATAGATAGTTTCCAAGGGATTTTATCAATAGCCACAGCAGAAAAGGGCCAAAGCAGAAGATCACCGGATGGCTGTGAAAAGCTCCCGAAAGGTCTCCTTTTCCCAAGGCCAGCAGCATGTGGGTAATGCCGCAGCCCGGGCATTTCAAATGAAAAACAAACCGGAACAGGCAGGGAATGCCCGTTCCGGTATATCTGACAAATCCATAATATGCGGCAAGAATCAATGCTGCCATTCCCGCTTTTTTCAGCCGCCTGTGATCCATCATCTTAATTCGCCAGCTTATTCAGCTCATTCTGAATCAATGCGTAAGCAATAATTCCGCCAAAAATATAGAGAATCAGATAAAGCACGCCTCCATTGGAAGCCGGAAGGCCTCTGTCCATCTTTGCCTTATCCAGCAATTCACCGCGCTTATAAGCCCAGTAAAATCCGTAAATCCCACAGGTAACAAGGGTGAGCACAAGGGCCATCACTCCGGATGTTCCTTCCTCATTTGCCAGCGCATTGGTGTCATCTGTCATGCATACAAACCAATACATGCTGTAGATGCCACAGGTAACCAATGCCAGGATGATGCAAACGGCAATGTTTCTCTGCTGTACTGTCCTCATAACAATTCCTCCTTCGTGTCTAAACAATAAATTTTTTTGACTAATTTAATATAACACTTTTAGCGGAAGAGTTCAATACTAACTGTATAAATTCATAATTTCATAAGAACCTCCGGCTACTGGTCACGGAGCGAACAATAACAGCCTCCGATTTTTTTCATTTAAAAAGTAATATTTTGTCCGAAGGCGGTGTCTAATAAGTGAAAGGAGGTCCCGAAATGCCGGCAGAACCATTGTTAGAAAGACTTATGAATGAATACGGCGATACGCTTCTGCGTATGTGCTATTTGTACCTGAAGGACTATCACCTTGCCCAGGACGCTGTCCAGGAGACATTTTTAAAAGCTATGAAGGCCTATGGTTCCTTTGAACACAAGTCCAGTGAAAAAACCTGGCTTGTACGCATTGCCCTTAACTGCTGCAAAAATATCATGCGGAACCGCTGGTTCGGAATCATCAGAGACAACCCGGAACAGCCCCCGGAGCAGATTGGCGAGGACCCGACGGAGGCCTTTCTGGAAAAGGACTCCATCTCAACGGCCCTTATGAAGCTGTGTGTAAACGACAGACAGGTTCTCCTGCTCTATTACTACCAGGAGCTGCCCGTCCGGGAGATCGCAGCCGCAATCGGAAAAACGGAAAATGCCGTGACACAGCGTTTAAACCGGGCAAGGGGCAGATTAAAAAAAATTTTAACGGAGGCTGGATATGGAGAAATTTAATATTAAAAACGAAACAAACCGAGATTGTATGGAAGCATCCGGCATGAAGCAGCTCATCGACCAGGAGCTTAAGGAGGTAAGGCTGAGTGAGGATATGAAAAATAAGATTCGGAATCGGGCCGTCTGCCGGAAGCCGAACCGGCTGTGGAAAACCGCTGCGGCTTTTGCCGCGGTGCTTGTCCTGGGAGGAGCCACTGTTTCCGCCGGGTATCATGCACTGAATAAGGTTCATGTAAATGATGAAACGCTGCCGGAATTGGATCCTATGAAAATTGTAGAGATGAATGCACCGGAAGCTGCGGTCAATGAGTACGCATTCATTGAAAAGGACTACAGCAGCTATTTGGATCTGAAAAATGAGCTGGGGATAAAACTGCTGGACAGCGTTCTGTCTTCCGAGCATCCCTATATGCAGTGTCATATACAGACAGATCCGGAAAACTATGCCATTATCCAGGTGAACAATTTTATCTTAGGGGATACCAGTAACTATCAGCTTCTTAAAGATATAGACCGCTATTCCTACGACCATGGAACAGTATATTTTTCACCTGTTTCCCTAAAGGCGGAGCTCATCCTGGGCGAAGAACAACTGGCCCACGGATGGGATACGGATTATCTTGGGATGTACCGCTTTGTGGAACATTATAGATCTGCACAGGGGTATCAGGTAAATCTCATGGAGGATACCATCGCGGAAACTCCTCCGGAAGATTATGTATCAAAAAAAACGGCTGTCTTTGTAGCGGACGGCATCCGCTATATCTTGACGGGACAGGTCTCCATCGATACCATGAAAGAGATTGTGGATACTATGGAATAAGTTTTTGGCTGTTATACAAATTGTAATTTTTTCAAAGGGTCTGTGGGAAAATATGACATCAGAAATGGCTGATGTCATATTTCCACACAGTCATTTTTTATTTTTCTCTTGACAATTTTCCTTGTCATCAATATACTGTATTTATGACAAAGATATTTGTCATTTTGACTAATTTTCATGTCACATCAAGGAGGACATGCCTATGCCGCTTTACAATCATCTCAAGGAGCACCGTGCCAGGCTTGGCTTAAACCAGCAGCAGCTAGGATCTCTGGTCGGTGCTTCCAGGCAGACCATCAGTCTGATTGAACGGGGGGACTACTCTCCTTCTGTTACCCTGGCCCTCAAAATTGCCAGGGTCTGCAAGGTATCTGTAGAAACATTATTTGAATATGAGGAGGAAGATCATGAATAACAAGAAAAAAATAACTATCCGGTATTTCCTGTATATCCTGGGCGGCGCAGTTCTGGGCGCATGCTTGAGCCTTGTTTGTTTCCATGCAAAAATACCCTTTGAGAATCTGTTTTCCGATCTCTATACCAGACTGCTCGCAAGCTCCCCGTGGCTTTGTATCCTGCTCGGCCTGTCTGCTGTGGTTCTGTGTTATGTGCCTCTGGCAAAGGCAAAAAAGCGCATTGCAGACTGGAATGGCTGGAACGATGATACGGACGATACGTTTTACCGAAAGACAGAAGTTCTCTTAAACATTTCTATCGGAACATCCAGTCTGGCAATGATGCTTTACTTTATGGCGTTTGCGCTGCTGACCATTGCCACTTTGAGGAAGCATGTATCTGTATATCTGTTTTTTGCGGTTGTTCTGTGTTCTCTCTTCTTTATGATTTTTCTGGCCTTTCCGCAGCGGAAAGCCGTGGAACAAATCCGCATCCTGAATCCGGAGAAGAGGGGAGATGCCCTGGAGCTTCATTTTCGGAAAAAATGGCTGGAAAGCTTTGACGAACAGGAACGGATTGCCGCCTATGCGGCCTCCTATCAGGCGTTTTCCAGCTTGAATCTTGTCTTTTTTGCCCTGTATATTCTGCTGGTACTGCTGATTCCCTTTTTTGACATCGGCTTCCTGCCCTTTTTTTGCATTGGGTGCATGTGGCTGATTCCCAACGGGATTTATCTCCGGGAGACTTTAAAAAGAAAAAAGACGCAGTAGTTCCGGAATTGTAATATTTCCCCATTCCCGGTATATAAAGGGGGGCTGTTGCAAAATAAGACAGCAGGCTTTTCCTATATCCAGTGTCCGGCTGTTCGCGCACAAACTGTCTGATATTGACGGACCAAAGTCCGGCAAGAGCAGACAGAATGTGCACGAACCGTCCGAACACAGGATACGGAAATGACTGATGGCTTATTTTGCAACAGCCCCTCCCCTACTACAGGAGTTTCTCTCTCATAAGGCTCGCTTTAGATAGACGGCGCATGCTCCAAAAGATACTTTTCTGCTTCTGTATTCCACAGTCCGTTGGTCTTGGAAACCAGCTTGTGAAGCTCCGCAAACATGGGATCGCTCTTTCCCTTCTCCTCGAAGTCTGCAATGGCAGTAAGAGGCAGGGAAATGTGGGTGTAGATCAGCTTCTTTCCGCCCGGAACCTTGGGAAGGTTGAGGGTAGTCTCTCTTGCCACGTCAAGGCCGCCGATATGAGTAACCAGGATAGCCGGATCCAGCTTGCCCTGTCCCATCATAGCCAGGCACTCCTTCATATCATCGGTATTTCCGCCAGAGGTTCCCACTACATGGGTTCCGGAATAATGCACGTTGTAGAAGTTGAACTTTGCGGAGAATTCCGGGTTGGAGGGGCCTGCAAAGAAGTTCAGACAGCCGTCCTGTGCCAGAATGCTGTCAGCCAGCTCTACTACGGGAGCTACAGGAGCAAAGCAGAGTACATCGTCATAGCCAGCTCCGTCTGTGAAGTCCATCATGCATTTCTTCTGATCCTCTACCTTGCCTGTATTTACATAGACAAGCTTGATTCCCTTTTTCGCTGCTTCCTCGGGAGAAAGAATCTGCTCTGCCCGTGCCAGACGCGCATCGTCAATGTCCGTCACAATCAGAAGGGACGGATTGCGGTCGCAGTGAATGATATAGTCGATAGCAGCCAGGCCCATGGGGCCTACGCCTGCCAGAATCGCCATCTTGCCGCCCTCTACGATGCCCATGTCATGCTCGTATTTTCCTCTGGTCACGTGGTACATTGCATGGAAGGTTCCTGCCACACAAGACAGAGGCTCTGCCAGAGAACCGCCGAAATAATTCTCGCTGTCAAAGTGAAGGAGACAGCCCATCTCCATCACCTCGTTGGGGATTACCACATAGGTAGCGTCTCCGCCGATGAATTGGAAGGAATATCCCGGTGCATCCAGGCTTCCCTTGTAGTTGAGGGCCGGCTGAATGGAGAACTTCTCTCCCTCCTTGAACTCATGGGCCCACTTGGAGCCTACCTTTACCAGCTCGCCGCAGAACTCATGGCCGATGATGGTGGGATGCTCTGCCACATCATTGGGCACACGCTTGTGATCCGCGCCCTGAATAGCTGCCTTGTAGGAGGACATGCAGATACTGTCGGATACAACCTTAGCCAGAATCTCGTCATCCTTAAGCTCCGGAAGCTCAAACTCTTCCAGACGCAGATCTTCTTTTCCGTACAATCTTAATGCTTTTGTTTTCATATTTTCTCTCCTTTTGGCTTTATAAGCCTTATTTTTTATAGGTGCAGTAAAACAATGATGACTGCTGTCAATTTTCGCAACGCTTCCAGCCGCGTCACCTGCCTACCGGAAGGTAACCTGCTGCTCCTCGTGCTGGGAGAGCAGATGGCGGCATTCCTCCTCCGGAAGATCTTTTTGTGTCCCCACAAGCTTTGAAATGGTCAGCACCTTGGCAATGGCCTCGGCCGCCTCCATATTGTTCATGGCTTCTATGGCATCCGGTCCCACCGCAATGGCCCCGTGATTTTCCAGAAGCGCCACGTTGCTGTGCTTTAGGATGGGGCCCAGATCTCTGCAGATATCGTCCGTTCCCGGCCGCCCGTAGCCCGCCACCTCGATGCGTCCGTATTTAAACATCATTTCCGGATAAGCCCTTGTCTCCACCGGCCTTCCGCAGACTGCATGAGCCGTAAGATAGGAGGGGTGGGCATGGACAATTCCTCCGATATCCTCCCTCATCTGATAGGTAAGCACATGAAGCCGAAGCTCCGAGGTGGCCTTTAAGGTTCCCCCTATCTGATTGCCCTCCAGATCCGTAACGGCTATCATTTCCTCTGTGAGAAAGGCCTTGTTCTTAGCGCTGGGCGTCACATAGATCAGCCCTCCACGCTTTATGGAAATATTGCCCTCTACTGCATTTAAAAGCTGCTTTTCGTCCAGACGCTTTGCAACCAGGAGGATCTCCCGGACTGCATCCTTGTCTATCTGCATATTATTCACTCACCTTTTCCCGTTCAATCAGCTTCCAGGTAGCGTCCACCAGATGTTTGAACTGGGGATCCTCAAGCTGTGTGCAGATCATGCTCTGGCGGGAGCTGTTCACATCCTCTCCGGAGATCTCAGTCATACCGTACTCCCGGCAGAGGTTCTGAAGCCTGGTCATCTGTTCCTTGGTATTCCGGGCCGGCATGTAGGTTACGCCGTGGACTCCCTCTTCCTTCAGCATCTCAAAAAGATCGTCCAGGAATTCATCCTCAAACTTGGCCGCTTTCTTGTCTCCCGTTACGGAATCCGTAATATCTCCCAGATAAGGATAACAGAGAATGGCTCCTGCCTCGTCAGCCAGCTTCACCAGATCCTTGAACGAAATGCATTCCTCCGTAGCAGGAACATAAATTTTCTCCACCAGCTCCGCTTTCATTACGCCTAAGAGATCGTATACAAAATGAGGATTCTGCGGATCGGAAAGCTGACCCTTCTGCTTTTCGGAAAGCTTGATTCCCAGCTGATTCTCCACAAATTCCGCGCACTTTTCCTTTCCGGCCCTGGCGATGATCTTCTCGCTTAAGGCGCACAGAAGATGACGCTCGGTGACGGAACCGCCGTTGGCATACTGGGAAATGGGCAGTACGTCCTTGTCAAAATCCAGGGTGATTCCCTTAGGCTCCATAAGGGCATTGATATTGGCAGTCATCTTGCGGTTCCGCTCGTTCCGCTTCTCTCTCAAGGGACCAAATACTTCCTGAAGCCTTGCAAAGCCCGAATCGGGTACACTGTGAATGGCCATGTAGGCAATGCCTGCCTGGTCGGGATTGTTTAATTTCCTTCCTGCCATGCGTGTGCCGTCCAGACTAGCGCGGCATTCCATACCGCAGGTGGTGCCGATTCCAGCGATCTTTCCAGCCTTGCGGAACTCTACCGCTCCGGCAATGCTGTCGTGATCCATGATTCCCGCTGTCTCCAGGCCCTCATCCCTTGCACAGTAAATGGCGGCTGTGGGGGAATAGGGGGAGAAGGAATAAATGGTATGTATGTGATTGTTGGCAAACTGGGGCTTTACCTCCGGCTTCTCCTTCTCGCTTCCAAGGACGATAGCCAGATTTGCCAGGCGTTCCTCCGGGGCCGGGGCGTTCAGAAGCTTTAAGGCTTCCTGCCGTTCTACGAATTTATCCATGCTCTCATGCCTCCTAATTCAGCATATTCTGTCCGCCGGTTACAGGCACGGCCTGTCCGGTCTCAAAGTTCTGCTCTACGCAGTAGAACAGGGCCTTGGATACGTCTGCCGGAGTACAGCCTCTGTGGATGGGGGACTTGGACAGGTAGTAGTCTTTTACGTCCTGTACGGTCTTGGCTCCCGGAACCTTGCCGGCATTTAAGTACTGTACGAAAAGACCTCTCTCCGGATCTGACCACAAAGGGCCGTCGTAAAAGTTGCCGGGACAGATGGAATTCACCTTAATCTGCCATGCTACCAGCTCCAGCGCAAAGCTCTGGGTAAGGCCGATGCCGCCGAACTTGCCGCCTGCGTAGGCGCTGTTGTTCTTGGATCCTTCCAGACCGGATTTGGAGTTAATCTGAATGATATCAAACCAAAGGCTGTCGTCTGCCTCGTGCTGTGCTTTCATAATTGCAGAAGCGTATTTTGCAGCGTTAAAGTATCCGATGTAATTCACTTTTGTCACAAACTCGAAGGCTTGGGGCTCCATGTCCTCCAGGCTTCCGGCTTTGAGAACGCCTGCGTTGGATACAAAGATGTCCAGTCCGCCAAAGTGCTCTACGGCTTTGCATACCATGGCCTCCATGGATTCTGCGCTTGATACGTCTACCTTTAGGCCGACTGCCCGCTCTCCCAGTGCTTTGGCTGCCTCTACGGCCTGGGCCTCGTTTAAATCCGCCAGTACTACGCTGGCTCCTTCTTTATACATCTCTGTCGCAATTCCAAGTCCGAATCCCTGTGCGCCGCCTGTGACAACTGCGATTTTTCCGGCCAGACGGCCGGTTGTCTGCGGTCTGTTGTGAATGTTTTGCTTTGCATACTCTTTTGCTTCTGCTAAATTCATGGTTATAATCCACCTTTCTGCGAAAGGCACCAATGGGGTTATGAAACTCATTTGTGGCTTTCACTCTTCAAATTTTCCTGATATATTATCGTTGTAA
>CAJTFE010000018.1 GCA_910575725.1 Clostridia bacterium
TTACAACGATAATATATCAGGAAAATTTGAAGAGTGAAAGCCACAAATGAGTTTCATAACCCCATTGGTGCCTTTCGCAGAAAGGTGGATTATAACCATGAAAAAGGATCATAAAACCATGAAAAAGGATCATAAAGCGGCGCGCTTTCTGCTGGACAACAATACCTATATTATTTTTTTGGCACTGTTTCTTATCTGCTGCCTGATTTCGGACAAGTTTTTTTCCTATCTGAATCTGCGGAATATCCTTCTGCAGCAGGCGGGCCCGATTCTCGTGGCCTTAGGGATGCTCATGGTGATACTCACCGGGGGAATTGACCTGTCCGTAGGCTCTGTGATGGCAGTGGGCTCTTCCCTGACGGCCGTACTTATGACCAGCTTCGGGATTCCCTGGATTTTGGCTATTCTGATTGCCCTGGCTGCAGGCACGGCGCTGGGAACCTTTACGGGAATGATGGTGGCTTATCTGAAATTCCAGGGTTTTGTGGCATCCCTGGCGGTGATGACCATTGCAAGAGGCATTGCCTATACCATTACCAATGCCACACCTATCAACTTGGAAAACGGCACTTTAAATACACTGTCGTCAAAAGAATCCGGTTATCCGATTATTCTGATTATGCTTGCGGTTATTGTTCTTTTTGTAATGATTGAAAAATATACAGCCTACGGCCGCCTTGTCATTGCCTCCGGCAGCAATGTGGAGGCGGTGAAGCTTTCCGGAATCCGGACACAGCGGTATATTCTTTCTGTATATATGATCAGCGCGGCGCTTGCCACACTGGCCGGGGTCTTCGTGGCGGCCCGTTCCAATGTGGGGAATTCCACCATCGGCGAGGGACAGGAGCTGGATGCCATCGCAGCATGCGTCATCGGCGGCGCAAGCCTGGCGGGAGGAAAAGGTTCGGTGGCCAAAACGGTTATAGGAGCTCTGATACTGGCGCTTATCGGCAACATTATGAATCTTCTTGCCGTTCCGGCATATCCGCAGCGGATCATCAAAGGGTGTATTATCATTGCAGCAGTTCTTCTGCAGGTACTGACGGATAAGAAGGAAGATTGAGAGATATTACGGAACTGGAATAGGAGCGAATAGAGATGAAAGCAGCGCGTTTTTATGAAAAAGGAAAACTGGTAATTGATGATGTCCCCGTGAGGGAGCCCAAAGCCGACGAGGTAGTCATCCGAATCAAATATTGCGGCATCTGCGGAACGGACGTCCACATTTTCAACGGAGAAAAAGGCTCGGCCAAGGTTCAGCCCCCGGTCGTTCTGGGCCATGAATTTTCCGGCGATGTGGAGCGGACGGGAAGGGAAGCGACCAAGTTTCAAAAGGGCGATCGTGTGTCGGCAGATCCCAATGCCTACTGCGGAAAATGCTATTTCTGCGCAAACGGAAGGCCGCATCTGTGCGAACATATGGCAGGGCTTGGAACGTCCCTGGACGGAGGCTTTGCAGAATATATTACCATCTCGGAAAAGCTGGTGTATCCGGTGGCGGACAATGTCAGCTATGAATCGGCCGCCATGACGGAGCCTCTTTCCTGCTGTCTCCACGGCCTTGACCTTACACAGATAAAGCTTGGAGATACCGTTATGGTGGTAGGAACCGGCAATATCGGACTCATTATGGTTCAGCTTGCAAGGTATGCGGGCGCAGCCGCAGTCATAGCAGTGGAGCCAAACGAAAAGAGGAGAAAGAAAGCCCTGGCCCTCGGAGCTGATTTCGGGATTGATCCGCTGACAGAGGATACCGATGCAGTTCTTGCAGAGCATCACATCTCCAATGTTGACAAAGTCATTGACTGTGCCGGATTGATTTCCACAAACGAGTATTCCGTCCGCTATGCTGGAAAAGGAGCGGTGGTGATGCTGTTCGGCCTGACCGGCCCCGATGATACGATGAGGCTGAAGCCCTTTGAGCTCTTCCAGAAGGAGCTGACTGTCAAGGCTTCCTTTGTAAATCCCAATGCATTTGAACGGGCCGGGAGGCTTCTGGGAGCAGGCGTGGTAAAGACAGAACCGATTATCACGGATATTGTGGAGCTTAAGGATATACAGCAGGTATTTGAGACAAAGCAGTATGCAAAGGACGGAAAAGTACTGATTAAATGCTTTTAGGGAGGTGGAAGAATGTCGGAACTTTCAAGATTTTCAAGAGGATGGTGCTCGCCGGAGCGGTATGTGCAGGGCCCGGGGGAGTTTGACAATCTGCGGTTTTATACGGATAAATTCGGAAAGCGGCTGGCTGTATTTATCGACCGGTTTCTATATGAAGAGTACGAAAAAAGGCTGAGGAAGCTGTATGAGGGCCTGGATTATGAGCTTTTTACCTTTGCCTTTGCATCGGAGGTGACAGAGGAGCTGATTGCCGCAAGGACGGCGGAGCTGGAAAAAGCTTCTCCCGATGCAGTTGTGGGCGTGGGCGGCGGGAAAACCATTGATGTGGCAAAGGCTGTGGGAACAAGACTTGGAGTGCCTTTTGTGGTGGTGCCTACGATTGCGGCTACGGATGCCCCCACCAGCTCTCTGTCCGTTATCTACCGTGAGGACGGTTCCCACGCCGGGGAATTTTTCTACGATCACAGTCCGGCCCTTCTGGTGGTAGACAGCCGGATCATTGCAAATGCGCCCGTGCGCTTTCTGGTATCCGGCATGGGAGACGCCCTTGCAACCTTGATTGAGGCGGATTCCACCAGAAAATCAGGCACGCCCAATCTGGTATACCATACAGCCGGCGGATTGAAGCAGACCCTGGCTGGGCAGGCCATTGCGAAGGCCTGCTATGAGTCTTTGATGAAATACGGGGTTCTGGCAAAAGAGGCCTGCAGCCAGAAGGTGGTTACAGAGGCTCTGGAACATATTATTGAGACAAATATCCTCCTAAGCGGCTTAGGTTTTGAGAACAATGCCACCTCCGGCGCCCACTCGGTGAATGACGGGCTTACGGTGATGGAGAACAGCAGCAAGACCATGCACGGGGAAAAGGTTGCCTTCGGCTGTATCGTCCAGCTGATTGCGCAATGTGCGGATCGGGCGTATCTGGATGAGGTACTGGATTTCTGTATGAGCGTGGGGCTTCCGGTCTGCTTGGAGGATGTCTATGTGGAGAATTCCGAGGAGAATATCCGGAAGATTGCTGCGGCATCCATGCACAGCAATTGGGAAAACATGCCTTTTGCCGTGGATGAGGAGCTGGTATTCTCGGCCATTCGGACAGCGGATCTCTATGGGAAAAAATTCAAGGCGAGGTGGCAGGATGAGATTTGAGAAACGGGAAGCAGATTTACTGGCAGTTAGGATACGGAAATATATTCTCCGCACCATTGCTTCAAAGGGAACGGGACATGTGGGCGGCTCCCTGTCCATTGCAGACGCCCTGGCGGTGCTCTATGGAAGTGTGATGAACATTGATCCAAAGGATCCAAAAAAAGAAGACCGGGATTATCTCGTTCTTTCCAAGGGCCATTCCGGCCCGGCCGTGTATGCGGCCCTAGCGGCAGCAGGGTATTTTGAGGAAGGGGTTCTGGATACGCTGAATCAGAATAACACGATTCTGCCCAGTCACACAGACCGCATGAAGACACCGGGGGTCGATATGACGACAGGATCTCTGGGACAGGGGGCTTCTCTTGCAGCCGGAGCGGCTTTTGCGGATAAACTGAATCAAAGGGAGAATGATACCTATCTGATACTGGGAGACGGGGAGCTTCAGGAGGGACAGGTATGGGAGTCCTTTTTATTTGCAGCCCATCACCGCCTTTCCCATCTGATTACCCTGGTGGATGCCAATGGGAAGCAGCTGGACGGGACGACAGAGGAGGTATGCGGCCTTGGAAGCATTGAAGAGAAGTTTGCCGCCTTTGGATATCATGTGATATCCGTAAAAAACGGCAATGACACCGGGGACATTTACGCGGCGCTGGCAGAGGCAAAGGAAGAAAGGGACGTTCCCTCGGTGATTGTTCTCCATACGGTAAAGGGAGCGGGCGTCCAAAAATATGCCGGGATGGCCAACTGTCACTCCACAACCGTGAAAAAGGAAGAGCTGGATGTGTTCTATCGGGAGCTGGACGGACAGAAAGAAGTGTGAGGTGGCAGAAATGAGCAGGGTGAAAACAGGAGACAAGGAATTGCGGAAGGTGTTTGCCGAGACGCTGGAGGAGCTGATGCGCGGCAACAGGGATATTATTTATCTGGAAGCGGATCTGGCCGGGGCCATTGGGACTGCAGGGCTTTTTTCTTCCATGCCGGAGCAGGCCTTTGACGTGGGAATTATGGAAGCCAATATGGTGGGAATCGGCGCGGGAATGTCGGTGAAGGGCAAGATTCCGTTTATGCATAGCTTTGGAACATTCATGTCCAGAAGATGTGCGGATCAGACATTTTTGTCCGGATGCTACAATCATGCGAATATTAAGCTTGTGGGATCGGATCCCGGTATTACGGCGGAGACGAACGGCGGCACGCATATGCCTCTGGAGGATATGGGAATCTACCGGAGCTTTCCGGGAATTACGATTCTGGATGTAGCGGAGCCTTGTCTGCTCCGGAAGATGCTTAGAAGCATGGCGGAGGAATATGGGGTGATGTACATCCGGTTTCCCAGGAAGGGGAAGACTTGTTATTATGAAGAAACCCAGACCTTTTCCATAGGGAAAGGCGTGGTGGTACGTGACGGAGCGGACGTGACGGTGATTGCCTCAGGAATTGAAGTGCCGGAAGCAATCCGGGCGGCGGAGGAGCTGGCGGAGGAGGGAATCCAGGCCCGTGTTGTGGACATGTTCACGGTGAAGCCTCTGGATGAGGAGCTGGTGCTTGCCTGTGCCCGGGAAACGGGGGCTGTTGTGACGGCGGAGAATCATAACCAGATCGGAGGATTGGGATCTGCTGTGGCCGAGGTTCTGGCGGAGAACGGAGCTGTGCCCTTTAAGCGCGTGGGCGTTCCGGACTGCTTCGGGGAGGTGGGGAGCCTTAGCTTCCTTTCGGAAAAGTTTGGAATATCAGGGGAAGCCATAAAAGAGGCGGTTCGGGAGGTTCTGAAGAAAAAATAGGACAGGATTTTCTTGTTTTTTATAGCGGAAAAGCTCACGGTTGGGAGCTTTTCCGTTATTTTTTATAGCTGCAGCCTGTCAAAAGGGATACATTTCTTGATAAGAAATTTACAATTATTGGAATTTTTTGATTGACAATTGAGTATATAGCCAGTATAATAACTATAATTTCTTTTACATAAGTAGAGGAAAGCTTTTATTCACAGCCGTTTCGGCTAATTTCCCAAATGGATTTATAAGAGCAGAACGAGCAGGAGCTTTAAAAGGGGCTCCTGGATTGCAAAAGATAAGAAAATTAACTATAATAGAAAGGAATTCATACATGACAGAAGCAAAAAAACTGAATAAGCAGATGCAGGAAGAGGAGAGACTGTTTAAGCCTTTAAAGGACTTGAATTTGATAGACGATTTCCTCTTTGACGTAACCACAACGGATCTGGAGGCCTGCAAGATTATCATCGAGCTTTCCCTGGGAATGACATTAAAAAGCATCAAGTGGAAGGAGGGCCAGAAGGTGGTCCGCAACCTGCCTGGAAAGCGCGGAATCCGGATGGATTTCTGTGTGGAGGATGGGGAAGGAAACTTCATTGATGTAGAAATGCAGAAGCGCAATGAAGGAAACATTCCCAAACGTACACGGTTTTACCAAGCGCTGCTGGATGCACCCATGCTGAAAAGCGGTGAGAAGGGCTTTGACAGTCTGAAGCCCTCGTATCTAGTCATTATCTGCAGCTTTGACTTTTATCAATGCGGAAAGTACCGCTATAGCTTTGAAAACTATTGCGAAGAGGTTCCAAAGCTGCGTCTTGGGGATGAATGCAGAAAAATCATTTTAAATACCCAGGGCAGAAACGACGATGAGGTGGATCGGACCCTGATTGATTTTCTTCATTATGTAGAACACAGCGATGAAAAGAAGCTTCCCAGAGATTGTGACGAGCGGTTAAAGCGTCTGCACAGCAAGATTGCACAGATTAAAGTGAGTGAAGAAGTGGAGGCGACGTATATGAGAATGGAAGAGAGAGACCGGCTGATTCGTGAGGAAGGAGAATTGAGAGGAGAGAAAAAGGCAAAAATCCAAATCATCTGCAAGATACTCCAAAAGGGAAAAACTCCGGAAGAAATAGCGGAATTGCTGGAGGAGGATTTGGAAGAGGTTCAAGGAATCTGCCGCGCGGCCCGGGAGTGCGGGCCAAAATACGATGTGACAGAGATATACCGCAGATTAAAGGCGGCCGAAGAAGCAGGGCTTTGCTAAAAGGAAGCTGCTTATAAAAGAATTGTATAATATATAAAAAGAGAAGGGAGTATCCTTTCTCTTTTTTGATGTTCTGCCCATGAATAAGAAAAAAGTGAAATTAAATACAGGTAATTATAAACAAAAAGTCATGTTTTTATAATTATTTCTACGAAAATTATAAATACAGAAGGAAATTTCAAACCTATAATAAACCTAATGAGAAAAAAGACCAAAGAAGGTGAGAAGATGGGAAAGGTTCTTTTGGAAATGAAGCATATCAGCAAAAGCTTTGGAGCAGTCCAGGCCCTAAAGGACGTTTCTATAGATTTGCACGAGGGAGAGGTGCTCGCCTTGATGGGTGAGAACGGAGCCGGGAAATCTACGCTGATGAATATTTTAAGCGGTTCCCTGCTTCCCCAGGAAGGTGAAATCTATGTGGAAGGCCAAAAGGTGAATGTGACGGATCCGGTGATGGCGAAAAAGCAGGGAATCGCCAAGATCCACCAGGAGCTGCAGGTGGTTCCGGAGCTCAGCGTGGCGGAGAATATTTTCCTGGGACGCTGGTTCAAAAAGAAGCTGCCGGTAGTAGACTTTGAGAGCATGCTCACAGAGACCCAGAAGTATCTGGATATGCTGGATCTGGATGTAAAGCCTGCTCAGAAAGTAAAAGACCTGCGTATCGGAGAACAGCAGCTTGTAGAGATTGCTAAGGCTCTTTCCCTGGACGCAAGGATTCTTGTTATGGACGAGCCTACCTCCGCTATTAGCGAAAAAGAGGCGGAGAAGCTTTTCACCATTATCCGCAGGCTTCGCAGCGAGGGACGGGGCATTATCTATATTACCCATCGGATGGAAGAAATCTTCAAGATTGCCGATCGTCTGACTGTTATGAGAGACGGTGCATACATAGGCACAGTTCATGCGGCCGAGACGGACACCGACGAGATTATCCGGATGATGGTGGGCCGGGACGTGAGCGAACAATATCCCAAGGATCCTACGGAAAAAGGGGACGTAGCCTTTGAGGTAAAGAACCTTACCTACACCCCGGCGCCGGGAAGCTTCCGGCGTTCACTTAAAAATATTTCCCTGGAGGTACGCCGTGGGGAAGTCTTGGGAATCGCAGGACTGGCAGGAGCCGGAAGAACCGAGTTCTTTGAGTGCGTGGCAGGAGTTCATGCAAGGGAAGTAACAGGCGAGATTTATATAGAAGGAAAACCTGTGACCATACGAAAACCAGGAGATGCCATTCGGGCAGGGATTTCCTTTGCCACAGAGGATCGCAAGGGCAGCGGCCTGGTACTGCAGCGATCTATCGGAGAGAATATTTCCCTTCCCCTTCTTCGGCAGTTCAGCAGATATTTTGTTATGGATCGAAAGGATGAGGGAAAAGCATGGAATGAGCAGATAGAAGCTCTTAAGGTGAAAGCGCCTGGAAGTAAAACTTTGGCAAGCGCCCTGTCGGGAGGAAATCAACAGAAGGTAATTCTGGCCCGGTGGCTTTTGACGAAGCCGAAGCTTCTGCTGCTTGACGAACCTACCAGAGGAATTGACGTAGGTGCCAAGGCGGAGATTTACCAGCTTATCAATAACCTTGCAAAGACGGGAATGGCCATTATCGTCGTGTCCTCGGAGCTGCCGGAGGTCATCGGAATTTCCGACAGGATCGTGACATTCTGTGAGGGAGAGCTGACAGGAGAATTCCTCCAGGCAGAGGCTACCCAGGAGAAACTGCTTCACAGCGCTACGAAGTAAGTTGTAAAACTTTAATAACAGGGAGAGGCAGAAATGAAAACAGACCAGACAAAGGTATTAATAAAAAAGATGCAGAGCGTAATTGCGCTGATCCTTATATTTATTGTGGCAAGCGTCATCTGCGTGCAAGATGGAAAAAATGTGTTTCTGGATGCCAGAAACTTAATGAATGTGCTTCGTGCCGTGTCGGAAAACGGCATTATCGCCATTGGTATGACTATGATATTGATTTTAGGAGATATCGATCTTTCCGTAGGATCCGTTGTGGGTCTCGTATCTACCGGCTGTGCGGCTTTGATGGTGTGGAACGGTCTGGGCTTTGTCCCGGCAGTTCTTGCAAGCCTTCTCATCGGAGCGGCTTTCGGCTTCTTTAACGGTATTTGTGTTACCAAGCTGAAATTGCAGGCCTTTATTGTTACCCTGGCCAGCATGAACATTGCAAGAGGCCTTGCCAGATTCTGGGCCAACGGCGTGGGAATTCCGTTGACCTACGGCAAGGGAGAAGGGCTTGCACCGCCCCAGTTTGAGGTGCTTCAGATGCGGATCAAGGGCTTGATACCTGTACCGGCTATTATTTTCCTGGTACTGCTTCTGATATTCCATTTTATTATGACAAGAACCAGGTTTGGCCGCCAGATCTACGCCATCGGCGGCAACCGCCAGGCTTCCTATCTGGCAGGCATCAACGTGGATCGGATTAAGCTGTTTACCTTTATGCTGTGCTCTATGCTTGCATCCGCGGCGGCCATGATTCATGCGGCTCAGATAAGCCAGGGCGGCCCAAACGAAGGCTCCGGCTACGAGCTGAACGCGGTGGCAGCCTGCGCCATCGGCGGAACCAGCCTGGCAGGGGGCAAGGGAACTATGCTTGGAACCTTAATTGGAGCCTTGATCCTGGGAATGCTGGATAATGTGCTGGGATTAAAAGGCGTAAACTCCAACCTGCAGCTGATGGTAAAGGGCTTCCTCATCATCATTGCCGTATTTATGCAGGCAGAGCGGAAGGAGTAGAGGGAAGTCGTTTTATGTGATTGTGCGCAGTCTGTAGGAAGCTGATCGATAGCAGCTTTTTACAGATTAAAAAATAAAAAACTATCGAAGAAAGAGGAAAATATGAAAAAGAAAATTTTAAGTGTGGTACTGTGTACGGCAATGCTGGCATCTCTTATGGCCGGCTGCGGCAGCAAGGCAGAGGAGCCGGCAGCGGCAGAGCCCTCCGGTACCGAGGAACCGGCAGAGGAACCAGCGCCGGAAGAAGCAGAGGAGCCGGCAACAGATGCAGAAGCAGGCGCAAAGGACAAATACGTGATCGGCATGTCGCAGTGCAACCTGGGCGAGCCCTGGCGTGTAGCCATGAATGATCAGATTGCGGCAGCAGCGGAAGCGCATCCCGAGTTCGAGATTATCTACGCAGACGCGGCGCAGGATAACTCCAAGCAGATTGCAGACATCGAGAACTTTGTACAGATGGGCGTGGATCTGATTATCACCTCCCCAAACGAGGCAACCCCTCTGACCAATGCAGTTACAGCAGCATATGAGGCAGGAATCCCGGTTATTCTTCTGGACAGAAAAATTGACGGAGACGGTTACACACAGTTTATCGGCGCAGATAACGTGGCAATCGGAAAACAGGTAGGCGAGTATGTGGCAAATACACTTCTTCCCGATGGAGGAAAGGTATGCGAGATCAAGGGGCTTGAGGGAACCTCCGGCGGTATCGACAGAGACAACGGCTTCCGTGAGGGAATCAAGGCAAATCCGAAGGTGGAGATCGTAGCGGCAAATAATGCAGATTGGCTTCGTGAGAAGGCTATCACTGTTGCAGAGGAAATGCTGCAGACCAATACAGAGATCGATCTGTTTTACTGCTTGAATGATCCTATGGCAGAAGGCGCTTACATTGCGGCAAAGAACGCAGGCCGCGAGCAGGATATCATCTTCATCGGCGTTGACGGACTGCCCACTCCCGACGGCGGCATCCGCAGCGTAATGGAAGGCAGACTGAGCTTGTCCATGGTATACCCCACCGGCGGCGCAGAGGCCATTGAGAGCGCATATCAGCTTCTGGTTGAGGGCAAGGAGCTTGAAAAAGAGATTACTCTGGAATCCGAGATTATCACTCCGGAGACTGCTCCCGATTTGTTAAAGAAATACGGCGGCGAATAAAGATGTTACGGATTTGGACAAAATCCACAGCATAAAGACTGCCTGCGGGGAAAACGGCCTATCTGTGTATAGCAGGTGGGCCGTTTTAGTTCACATAATGTTTTTCCTTGACGTAATGCCGCAAATTTTTTAGTATATAATAGTTCAAAAAGGCTCAAAGCAGGTACATATGGAAAAAATACAGGAATTACTTTTTACGAAAAATCTCAGACGTTCTTTACTGGCATTCGTTTTTACGGCAGTTATATCCGTGGCGCTTGTACTGACGATGGCAGGCAGCAGGATTTACATAGAATCCATTGAGGAACATGCCTATGCCAATACAGCAGAGATGCAGAACCAGGTGCAGAAGACGGTGGATCTGAAGCTGGAGGATATTGAAAAGACGCTGAAGCTTCTGGGGGAAAGCCGTGAGGTTCAAGGGTATCTTGTGGTAGACGAGGATCGGGAGCAGGGAAAGAGAGTGGAGCTGGAGACGGCCGTCCGGAACCTTCTGCTGGCATATTCTGCCGTTCACAGGGATTATCTGAATATTGTGATTGCCAGCAGCAAAGGACACTATCTATCTAATGATTCCTACCGGATTCAGAAACAAGAGCTGAGCGAGGAAGAATGGTATCAGGACGCAGTCCGTGCGAAGGGAAAGCCTGTGGTTATTAGCTCGTCCATAGGGAGGAATCTCCAGGACTGGAGAAATTACAGTTCGGACAGCTATGTTTCCGTAGCCCAGGCAATCTACGGAAAAGAGAGCCGGGAGCTTATCGGCGTAGTTCTCATTGACCTGGATAAACACAGTATCCAGGAGCTGGTAGGCGACATTACCCTGGGACAGACAGGTTTCGTCTTTATCATGGACAGTAAGGGAAATATTCTCTATACTCCGGAAAATAAGATTGTGTACCGGATCAATCCGGCCTGGTTCCAGGAAGCCGGAAGAGGAAGCTTTAAGTGCCGGATTCAAGAGGGAAAATACAGGATTATTTACAATCAGTCAGAGTATACAAAGCTTACAACTGTAGGACTTTACGATATGGGAAAAACAATCGAGGGAGTTTCCAGGGTTCAGAGGGTTTCCGTTTTGCTGGCAGTACTCTGCTGCGGTGCGGCTCTTGTCTGGTCTACCTTTTTTTCTAAAACAATCACCACGCCGATCTCGAAGCTTTCCAGGCTGATGAAACGCGCCCAGACAGGGGATCTGACAGGGCGTTTTGATAACCATTACCAGGGGGAGATCGGACAGCTTGGAAATGCCTTCAACGCTATGGTGGACAAGATTGATGAGCTTCTCCGCCTGGTATACGAGGAGCAGAAGCAGAAAAGGGAGGCGGAGATGAAGATCTTAAGAGAGCAGATGAAACCTCATTTTCTCTACAATACTCTTGACAGTATACAATGGATGGCAAAGAAATACCAGGCCAGGGATATTGCAGAGACTGTCCGCGCTCTTTCGAATTTTTTCCGCATCAGTTTAAGCAGCGGAAAGGAGTACATTACCCTCCGGGAGGAAATGACGCTGGTCCGCAGCTATCTGGAGGTACAGAAATTCCGGTATGAGGATTTGTTTGAATATGAGCCGGTATATGAAGAGGAGCTTCTTGACTGTATGGTACCAAGGCTGATTCTGCAGCCTCTGGTAGAAAATGCTTTATACCACGGAATCAAGGAGTCGGAACGGGAACGAGGCAACATTCGTATCTGCGCCTTGAGGGAGGAGGGGGATATCCTTTTGATTTCCGTAACGGACGACGGGGCAGGCATGAGCCGGGAAGAATGCGCCAAAATGAACAAAATCCTGCGGATGGAGGAACGTCCGGAGGAAATCCGGGCTTTTGGCGTGCTGAATGTCCATGACCGTATCCGCTTTTCTTATGGGGAGGACTATGGTCTTTTTTATCAGCCCGGGCCGGAGGGCGGTACAATTGCAGAGATACGGCTTCCGCTGAAGGGCAGACACAGCGCTGCATTAGAAGATCTGGAGGTATTAGAATATGTGGAAAATAGTGATTGCAGATGATGAACCGAAGATACGCCAGGGGTTAAGAGAGCTTGTGGAGAGCTTTTCGCTTTCTCTTAGAGTCTGCGGAGAGGCAAAAAACGGGCTGGAAGCATTAAAACTTATTGAGAGGGAACAGCCGGATATTGCCCTGGTAGATATCTGTATGCCCAAGCTCAATGGGCTGCAGCTTTTAGAACGGATTCGGGATACCCATACGGGCTGTAGGACGATTATCGTATCCGGATACACTGAGTTTACTTACGCTAAGGAGGCTCTGACGCTGGGAGTGCGCAGCTATATTTTGAAGCCCATTGAGGAGGAAGAGCTGTACGAGGCTATCTGCAGTCTCACAGAGGAGTTAAGCCGGGAAAGATCAAAGCAGCGCTTTATTGATTTGGCCAATTACCAGTTAGAACAGCACCGGGAATACCTTCAAGGCGTATTTTTCAATGATTGGATCGAGGGAAAGCTTTCCAGCGGTGAGCGCCAAGACCAGAAGGAGCTGTTGTCGGTGCATATCGGGGAGGAGGCGGCCCTTATCCTGGTTTCCACCCAGAATAACAGAAACTTAAGCCTTCGTATGGGAGACGGCCGTATTTCCGACGATGTGTATCAGTTTGCGTTGAAAAATATCTTAAGAGAGCTTTTGGGAAAATGCGAGCCAGTTTATCTCTTCATGGACCGCTACCAGAATGTGGCCGGAATTTTTCACTGTCCGAAGCAGGAAGAGAGCAGCATTAAGCGGCATGTGGAGGAAAGTCTGGAACAGACCTTGGGAGGAACATGTACGGTTGTAACGGGAACCTGTGAGGAGGCGCATTTTCCGGAAGCATATGGGGAGGCACTCAGAGAGGTGCAGAAAGCGCTGGAATGCCGTCCTGTTGTAACGGAGGCCAAGAAGTATCTCTATGAGCATTTTAGGGAACCGGATATGGAGCTCAACCTGGTGGCTCGTTCCATCGGCATCAGTCCGGCCTATTTAAGCCGCCTGATGAAGCAGGAGCTTGGAATGTCCTTTAAGGATTTTCTCACCAGCCTGCGGATCAACGAGGCCATTGTGCTGATGCGGAGTACAGGCTGTTCCATCAATGAAATTGCAGATATGGTAGGCTATAAAAGCCAGCATTATTTTTCCACGGCCTTTAAGAACAGCATGGGGATTTCGCCATCAGAGCATCGGAAGAATATTGGTTAGCACGGCTTTTTAAAGGAACGGGATATTACGGAGGAGCGCATATGGGAAAAAGGCTTCTGGCGCTGTTTTTAAGCCTGCTGCTTTCTTTGGCGGCAGGCTGTAAGGAGAAAGAGCCTGTACAGGAAAATGAATATGAGTATCTAATTGGTGTCAGCCTTTCCAATGTTATGGAGCCATGGCTGCGCCATACCATAGACAGCATGTCGGATCGGCGGGCAGCAGACAGCCAGGTGAATCTTATTTTTAAGGATGCGGCCGGGAGTCCGGGGAAGCAGCTTGAGAATATTGACCAGCTTATGGAATGCGGCGTGGATCTTTTGATTGTGGCCCCAGGTGATACCGGGTCTCTGGGTGAGAAGCTTGAAGAGATTTCCGAGGAAATTCCGGTGGTAGTGATGGGGATTGATCCGGGAACGGAAAGCTATAGGGCATTTATTGAATTCAACGATTATGAGATAGGGCGTCTGGCCGGGGCCTATATTCTGGAAAAACAGTATCGGCCGGGGAATGCAATTGTAATCCTTACAGGCCCGCCGGGCTCGACCATTTCAGACAGAAGGCTTAAGGGCTTTCAGGATGCCGTGTGTGGGAAAATCGGTGAGGAGCAGATTCATTATCTGGACGGAGAGTGGCTTAGAGACAAGGCGGAAAATCGCATGAAGGATTATCTGGTTGCAAATCAGAAGGCGGATATTGTATTTGCTTTAAACGATGAGATGGCTTATGGGGCTTATCTGGCACAGAACCAGTACCGGATTACAGGAACCTGCTTTCTGGGCGTGGATGGCTTCGCCGGAAATCTGGGAGGGATTGATCTGATTGAAAGGGGCATTCTGGACGCAACAATCCAGTGTTCCGAGATCGGCAGCCTGGCTTATGAAACGGCTGTCCGTATCCTGGATGGGGAGGAGGTGGAAAAGCACCTGGTCATAGAGCCAAAGCTGATGACGGACTAAATAATGTCCATCATCAGCGAAAGAAGCTGATCCGTATCCAGGGGCTTGGCCATATGAGCGTTCATACCGCTTCTTCTTGACATGCGCCGATCCTCGTCAAAGGCATTGGCTGACAGAGCAATGATAGGAATACTGCAAAGAATCGGGTCTTCCAGGCTGCGGATCAGCTGCGTGGTTTCGTAGCCGTTCATAACCGGCATCTGGATGTCCATGAGAACCAGCCCGTAGCAGTCGGGAGCAGAGCCTGTGAGCTTCTCAAGGGCTTTCTGTCCGTCCATGGCGGTATCTATCCGGAAGCCTAGATCCTCCAGAAGCTCTGAGGCCAGTTCCAGATTCAGATCGTTGTCGTCTACCAGGAGAATTCTGCGGCCTCCCATACGCTTAAGCAGAAGCTCCTGGGCAGATTCAGGCCGAAAGGCCTTCTGGTTCTGGATGCGCAGAGTGAAGGTAACGATAAACCGGCTTCCTTTTCCGGGAGCGCTCTCTACGGCAATGGAGCCGTCCAGAATCTCAACCAGGCGTTTGACGATGGTGAGGCCCAGTCCGGTGCCGTGGATGCCGCTGAAGGTGGTGTTCTTAAGCCGTTCAAAGGGCTCAAAGATGCGATCCAGATTTGCCGGATCGATTCCGATTCCATTGTCCTCCACACAAAACTGATAGGAGGCATAATTGTTGGAAGGGGCTTTTTGCTCGGTAATCGAAATGCACACATTGCCCTCCCTGTGGGTATATTTGATTGCATTTGTGCCAAGACAGGCAAGAATCTGCTTCAGCTTGTCCGGATCGGTATATACATAAGGATGCTCAAGTCCGGAAAGGTCAAAGGTTATGGAGATGTGGTTCTTTTCTGCCCGAAGGGACAGAGACCGGCAGACATCCTGTACCAGCTCGGACAGGCAGCAGGAGCTTTCCTCTGTCTGGAAGCTTCCGGATTCCATGCGGGATATTTCCAGAATATCGTTGAACAGGGAGAGCAGAAGCTCACTGGAGATCTGGATCTTGCCGATGTATTCTTCCAGCTTTTCCTGCTCCAGCATGTGATTCTGGGCAAGGGTAACAAAGCCCTGAATGGCGTTTAAGGGCGTGCGGATGTCATGGGACATATTTGCCAGAAAGGTGTTCTTGGCAGTGTTGGCCAGCCGGGCCTCTTTCAGCGCTTCCTCAAAAAGCTTTTTCTGTTCCATCTCCTGACGGAGCTCCGTATCAACCAGGCGGAAACCAAGAACTATCCGTTTGTAAGGAGTCTGGGTGCCCACACCGGCGATGCGCAGCTGGTAGTAGGCCAGCTCTTCGTTCTGCAGCACACGGAAGTTTACATAATATTCGTCCAGGGACGCAAGGCTCTGCTGGATATGGGAGGGCTCCATAGCTTGTGAAACTACTTCCCTATCCTCAGCGGAAACCCAGGCATCTACATAAACGGAGCGGAACCAGGAAAAGGTGTAGGGCAGGGAGCCGGATTCAAAAAGCAGGGTAGTCCGGCTGCTCATGCGGTAGGGCATAATGCTGTCTTCAGCCAGATTCACATAGAGGATGGACTCATAATTGCTGCTCAAGCCTTCAATCACTTCCAGCCGGCGCAGCAGCTCATCGGTTTGCTGCTTCCGCTTTTCCGTTGCGTCTCCTGCAAATACATAGAAAAAATCTCCGGCGGAATCGCTGTGGATAAAATGTCCGTAGTCCTCCACCCAGCGGATCTGTCCTCCCTTTTGGATAATCCGGTATTCTACATAATCCAGATCATACTGGCTCTTGTGTATCTGTTCCCAGATACTTGCCTCTACAGCCTCCAGGTCCTCCGGGTGAACCATGCCCCGGAAGGAATTGCCTGTGAACTCTTTAAATTCTTCTATGGAATTGCAGTTGAAAAGGCGGAGTATGGCCTGGTTTACATAGAGAAGCTCTTCGCTGCCGTCTGCATGGTAGATAAAGAAGCCTCCCGGCATCTGGTTTAAGAATTCCTTAAGCTCCAGGGAGGCCTGCCTCTTGGAGGGATCAGTGGGAGCAAAAGGAGCTTCCTCTGTCTGGCCATAATCTGAATCGCACAGTATGGACAGAATGTGCTCCATTAGGTTGTGATCTGCTTTCGTTTGTCCGCTCATAAGGAATCCCCCTGTGAATTGAATCTTTTTCGTATTATATTATGAATCAAAGATTTCGAATCGTCATTCGCTGTTTGCTGAGTATATGGGCATACGCCCGTCATTAAAATTTATTATACCATTATTTTACTGAATTGAAAATAAAAAAGTGCGTCTTGATCTTCTTTCTTTTTCCCCGTTATAATGAGAAAAGGAAATGGGAAGGGGAGTGGGAATGTGAAATTTATTGAGGATATAACAGATTTTATTTTTGTGGAGCATCAGCCGGAAAAGGCGGATGTGATTTTTATTCCGGGAGGGGACCAGGGAGCCCTGGCTGTGACGGCGGCGAAGCTGTACAGGGAGGGATATGCGCCATGGGTGCTGCCTTCAGGGCGGTTCAGCAAGCCTGTGGGGCGGTGCATGATTCCGGGGTATGAGACGGAATGGGAGTTTCTTCGGGATATTCTGGTGGAGCATGGGGTTCCGAAGGAGGCGGTTCTGGAGGAGCGGCAGGCGACTTTCACTTATGAAAATGCGATTTTTTCCAGGAAGGTGACGGATGCTTTTGGGATTGAGGTTAAAAGGGCGATTCTTTGTTCCCAGGCCTGCCATGCAAGGAGGGCTCTTTTGTATTATGAGGTTTTGTATCCGGATACGGAGTTTTTTGTCTGTCCTACTGTGACCAGGGGAATAAGCAGGGAGAATTGGTTTTTGGAGGATGGGAAGATTGATGTTGTGCTGGGGGAGATGGAGAAGTGTGGGGGGCAGTTTTATGGGATTTTGAAGGAAGGGAGGTGGGACGGGTCTGTTGAAAAATAAGGCAGCAGGCTTTTCCATATCCGCTGTCCGGACGGTTCGCGAACAGGCTGTCTGCTTGGAACGTACATTACCTTGAAGGATTTTTATGCTTTTTTGTTTCTTGGTAATGTTCGTTCCTATCAGACAGCCTGTTCGCGAACAGCCGGACACTGGATATTGGAAAAGCCTGCTGCCTTATTTTTCAACAGACCCTGGGGTTGGGGGCGGGTATGCGGGGAATGGTTAGTCTATGGTTATGTCTAGGGTTTTGGAGGGGGTTGGGAGGTTGGGTGTGGTGGAGGATTGGGACTCCTGGTAAGCGGCGCGGGCTTTGGCGCGTTTTACTTTTAGGGCTTCGGGGGTGGATTCGGCTTCCTGGCGGGTCATTTCTCTTTTGGTTAGGGCGGCTTTGGCTTTTTCGGTTTCTACTTCTTTTTCGCCGGGAAGTTTTGGGTCGGGGATGGGGGAGGCGGCTTCGGTTTGGGATTCCTCGCTGTCTTCTTTTGGGGTGTCGGTTTTGGAGGGATCTTCGATGCCGAGCTCGGCTTTTTTGGCTTCTTCCAGATCTTTTTCGGCTTTTTGCTTTTCGGCCTCGGTGGGGAGCTTGGCGTATTTGCCGCTCTCTATGAATTCCTGGGTGCTTTGCTGGAGGGCCATGTTTTTACGGTGCTCGTTCCAGACGAGCTCGAGTTTTTTGTTTTCTGGGATGTTTGGGTTGTTTTTGATTTCGTTTACGGTGTTTAAGGAGGTAGCGGCGTGAGCCATGCGGACGCGCTGGACTTCTTCCTTGGTTTTGCAGCGCTTTAGCTCCTGCTCATAGTTTTTCTGCTCCATCTCTGTGGATTTGACCCGCTGGTAGGTCTGGGGGTCGTGGTCTCTTAGATAGGCCATTTCCTCGGCGGTCAGCTTCTGGCCGGAGTTTAGCTTGAGCTCGATCTGGGCGGTCATTTTGGTGGTGCCGTCCTGGTTGGCTTTGCGGATCTCTTCTGCCTGCTGTTTTACGGAGTCGGCGATGGTCATGGCGCCGTCGGCGGTGAAGTCACCGGTGGCTTTTTTCTTCTGCCATTTCATCTGCATTTCCATATTTTTTGTGTAGGTGTTTAGTGACTGGACTGTAAAAAAATTCATGGAATATCCTCCTATTCTAAGTCGCTGCGCGACAGCACTAAAGGGTAAAGCCGCTTCGACACACTGGTAATGAGAGAAACTTTTATTCGAAAGAGCCCTCATAAAAGTTCCTCTCGTGCGCCTTTGCGGCTTTACCGTTTCTAGTTCCGTAATATCCCTCAAAGTACACGGATATTACTGTTTCTAAGTCGCTGCGCGACAGCACTAAAGGGTAAAGCCGCTGTATGGTTTCTATCGGACATGGGTTGTCCGCTGTTGTTCTTTCTTATAATAAAAATATCGGCAATTTTTGTAAAAACTTAATTTTTTGGCAGGTCATAATCTTTGGTTTACGGCAGTAATTTCATATAGTATAATGGCTTTTGGATAAAAAAGGATATGGATAGCGCTTTTGAAAATCGATAATGGGTGATATACAAAGGAGAATAGAGGAAAATGACGATTTTTACGGTGTTCTTTCAGATGCTGGCGTTTTTGCTGATGATTGGCGCGGGTTATTTTATTACCAGACGAGGGATGCTGGATGAGCATGCCAACAGCCAGATATCGGGGCTTCTTGTTCATGTGTTTAATCCTTTGCTGATTGTTTCCAGCGCAGCTGATTCGGTGGGGCTGATTTCTTCAGGGGATCTGCGCACAGTGGGCTTGATTGCTTCTGGGATGTTTGCGGTTTTTATTCCTGTTGGTATGATGTTGTCGCCTCTTTTTGATAAGGATCGGGATCAGCGGAAGATTTTTCAGCTGATGTTTGTATTTTCTAATCTGGGATTTATCGGGATTCCTGTTGTCTCCAGTATTGTTGGGGCGGAGTATGTGGTCTATGTGACAGAATTTATTTTGATTTATACGATTTTGCTTTATACCTATGGGGTGGGGCTTTTGAACAGGAAGTTTTCGCTGTCTGCTTTGAAGGAAATGGTGAATCCGGGGACGGTTTTAAGCCTGGCGGCCCTGGTCATTATTATCTGGGAAATACAGGTGCCGGATTTTCTTAAGACGGCGGCTTCGTATATGGGAAACGCCACGTCGCCGCTGGCTTTGATTGCAATCGGGTTTCAGCTTGCCAAGGCGGATCTAAAGAAGATATTCGGCCAGCTGCGTCTGTATGTGTTTGCAGTTGTGAAGCTTTTGGTTCTGCCGCTTCTGCTGCTGCCGCTTTTAAAGCTTATGACAAGTGATGTCCATTTGATTTCGGTTTGTATGGTGATGTTCGGGATGCCGGTTGGGAATATTCCTTTGATGCTGGGAATGCAGAAAGGGATTGATGTGTCTACAGGCAGCGCGGCGATTATTCTGACGACAGTGCTCTGTGTATTTACCATTCCGGTGCTCATGTTTGCTGCGGCGTATTAAAGGTTTTTTGCAAAATAAGTCCCCAGGCCTTTTCCTGTCAGTGCCGGATGGTATGTATGCACTACATAGGGGAAAGGCCTGGGGACTTATTTTTGCAATGCTGTATGATCCTGCGGCCGCTTATTGGGGATAAATCAGGCGGTCTTCCTGAATTCCATACAGTACTTCCTCAAGATACCGCTTTGCCAGCCAGTTGGCCATGGGAAGATTCATATCCAGGTAATTTCCGCAGTCTTTGGCGCAGGCGCCTGGAACTTCGCCGGCAAAGTCACGGATGAATTCCCACATTTCTATCATCAGGGGAACAATGTCCCGGGATTCATAATCTCCGGACAAAAGCAGGTAAAAGCCGGTCCGGCAGCCCATGGGCCCAAAGTAAATGGTCTTTTGGCCAAAGTCCTTATGATTCCGCAAAAAGGTGGCGCCCAGATGTTCAATGACGTGCATCTCTGCCGTGTTCATTACAGGTTCCTCGTTGGGGCTGGTCATTCGCAGATCAAAGGTGGTGATCAAGGAGCCTCCCACAGGGTCTTTCCGGGATACGTAAACGCCGGGCTGCAGTTTGTTGTGATCGATGGTAAAGCTTGTGATTTTTTCCATGATTCTGGTCCTTTCTATCGTGTCGTTTTCCGATGGCCTATGGCAGACGTCCCTTGGGACAGTTCAATGACGCATCGGAGATTTTATTGAGAACTCTTGAAAAAAGTTTACCACATTTACCGGAAAACAGAAAGAAGAAAAGTTGTTATTGTTCACTCCGTGCCCAGTAACCGAAAAGTTAGGGCACGAGGGAAATTTGAGAACCTATGGTTGACGATAACCATAAAAAAGTGCTATGATTAGTCATGCAGGTTTTTAAGCCTAATTTATGCAGAAGAAGGATGTGAAGAGTCCGTGGACGGACGAAGTCGAAGGTGTAGCTTAAGACGGAACAGAATATGGATGGACATGGGCTCTTCGTGTTTTTGGATTGGAAGCATGCATGGCGGGACTTTAGCAGTCCGGTAAGGAAGTAATGCTGTGGAATAGAGAAGAGCAGGAGGACATTCACGGGAACTGTCTCTATGGGGCGGGGGTGTGAATGGTTTTGTCATGTCCATCGACAGAAATGGAGGAGATTGACATGGCAATGGGAAATTTTGACTGGGAGCTCTTGACAGAGCTCTTGGAGAACCGGCAGTTCCGGAAGCTTAGGGAAACCATGGCCGATATGAACGAGGTGGATATTGCGGAGTTCATTGAGGAGCAGGAGCTGGAAAAGAAGGTGCTGGTGTACCGGATGCTTCCAAAAGAGCTGGCGGCGGATGTGTTTTCTTTTCTGGAGGTTGAGGATCAGGAGCACATCATCAACAGTATTACAGACTATGAGCTGGGAAAAATCATCGAAGATTTGTATGTGGATGATGCGGTGGATATGCTGGAGGAGCTTCCGGCGATTGTGGTAAAGCGTGTGCTTAAGAATGCGGCACCGGATACCCGGGCACTTATTAATCAGTTTTTACAGTATCCGGAGAACAGCGCCGGAAGCATTATGACGGCGGAGTACATCGGCCTTAAGCGGAATATGACCGTGGAACAGGCCTTTGCCTATATCCGGGAAAACGGCGTAGACAAGGAGACTATTTACACCTGCTTTGTGACGGACAGCAAGCGGCAGCTTCAGGGAGTTGTGACGGTGAAGGATCTGCTGATGAATCCGTACCATACCATCATCAAGGATATTATGGATGAGAATATCATCTATGCAGTGACTACGGAGGATCAGGAAGAGGTTGTGGAGGCCTTCAACAAGTACGATCTGCTTTGTCTGCCGGTGGTAGACCATGAGGACCGGCTGGTGGGAATCGTCACCGTAGATGATGTTGTGGAGGTTATGGAGCAGGAGGCCACGGAGGACTTTGAGAAGATGGCGGCTATGCTGCCCTCGGAGAAGCCGTATCTGAAGACCAGTGTGCTGGAGCTGGCTAAGAACCGTATTCCCTGGCTGCTGCTTTTGATGTTCACTTCTCTTCTGACAGGGGCCATTCTGGTGACTTATGAAAATGCCCTCCAGGTGGTGCCGCTGCTCATCAGCTTTATCCCCATGCTGATGGACACCAGCGGAAACTGCGGCAATCAGAGCAGTACCATGGTGATACGTGGTATGGCGGTGGGAGATATCGAGCTTCGGGATGTGGTGAAGGTGGCC
Source organism: Clostridia bacterium (assembly GCA_910575725.1). Lineage (GTDB taxonomy): Bacteria > Bacillota > Clostridia > Lachnospirales > Lachnospiraceae > Laedolimicola. The sequence goes on from CAJTFE010000018.1 coordinate 21,917, forward strand.
TGGAAGGAGCTTCGAGTAGGCTTTCTGTGCGGCCTTGTGCTGGCGGCAGCGAATTTTGCGAGACTGCTTCTGCAGTATCCGGATCAGATCCTGGTGAATCTGGTGGTGGTGCTGTCTCTGGTGCTCACGGTGATTCTGGCCAAGACGATCGGCTGTACCCTGCCGATGCTTGCGAAGCGGATGAATCTTGACCCGGCCATTATGGCGGCCCCGCTGATTACGACCATTGTGGATGCGTGCAGCCTGATGATTTATTTCCGGCTGGCATGCGCTTTGTTAAAAATATAAAATCAGTAATATCTTTTACAGTGCACAAATCGATTTACAGCTGCATGCTTTTGCGGCAGGAAATTGATTTTATACCTGTGCACTGTGAGGGATATTACGGAACTGGAAACAGTAAGCTCCCTCCCAGTGCACAAATCGATTTACAGCTGCATGCTTTTGCGGCTGGAAATTGATTTCATACTCGTGTACTGGGAGGGGGCTTACGGAACTGGAATAGGAGGAACACTATAAGATGTTAGGAGACAAAAAAGTTCTGTACAGCGGAATGCAGGCTACAGGCAATCTGACTTTAGGAAATTATCTGGGAGCTTTGAAGAACTGGATTACATTGAGCAGTGAGTATGAATGTTTTTACGGCGTGGTAGATCTTCACTCTATTACCGTCCGCCAGGATCCGGCGGAGCTTCGCCGGAGGGCGCGCGCTCTTTTGACGCTGTATATTGCGGCAGGACTGGATCCGGAGAAGAATTGCATTTACTATCAGTCTCATGTGTCGGGACATGCGGAACTGGCATGGATTCTCAACTGCTTTACTTATATGGGCGAGCTGAACCGGATGACCCAGTTCAAGGATAAGGCGGCAAAGCATGCGGACAACATTAATGCAGGGCTTTTTACCTATCCGGTACTGATGGCTGCGGATATTCTGCTGTATCAGGCGGATGTAGTTCCGGTGGGCGTGGATCAGATGCAGCATCTGGAGATTACCAGGGATATTGCACAGCGCTTTAACGGCATCTATGGGGATGTGTTTACAATTCCGGAAGTCTACATCGGCAAGGTGGGAGCGAAGATTATGAGCCTTCAGGATCCGGCGAAGAAGATGTCCAAGTCTGATGAGAATCCCAATGCCAGCATTTATCTGATGGATGATCCGGATACGATTATGCGCAAATTCAAGCGCGCCGTGACGGATTCCGAGAGCCAGATTCTCTATCGGGATGAGCAGCCTGGAATTAAGAATCTCATTGACATTTACTGTGCCTGCACCGGTAAGACCCCGGAGGAGACGGTTCGGGAGTTTGACGGCAAGGGCTATGGAGAGTTTAAGCCGGCGGTGGGCGAGGCTGTGACGGCCGTGCTGAAGCCTCTGCAGGAACGGGTTGCCGAATTGAATAAGGATAAGGCATACATTGATTCTATTATTAAGAATAACGGGGAGAAGGCCCAGTACTTTGCCAACAAGACTTTGCGGAAGGTGCAGAAGAAGGTGGGCTTTCCGGAAAGAGTGCGGTAGGAGTTCCGGCTGCCTCAGGCTTTATAAAGTGAGTGAAAGGCAGAATCGTCGTCTTAGGCGCTGCTGATTTTCAGGCATGAGCGGATATTTTAGCTCATGCCTTATTTATATGACGTCATGTCTGACTTTTGGCAGCCGCAAGATAAGCCAGCTCTTTAAGCTGCGGAAGGCACTGTCCAAAGAACCTTTTGTAACTGTCACAGAAAAAATGGATCCCGTCTTTTTCACTTCGGTGTCGGTAACAGCCGTTTCGACAGAGAGGAAGAAAGTCACATTTTTTACAATTCTCTGGCAGAGGTATAGAGCGCTTCAGAAAAGTCTGCTGCTTAAGGGAATGCTGCAGCTCTTCAAAAGATGAATCCTTTACATTGCCCAGGCAATGGGAATCAGTCACATAGAAATCACATGGATAAACGGAACCGTCCGCCTCGATCACAATCTGATATCCGCAGTTTCCGTTCTGCTCGCAGGATTCGGGAGGTATGCCAAGGAGAATTCCGATGTAATTTTCAAACTGACGGATATAGGGGGCGCAGCCCTTTAGAGCATCCTGGTACCATAGTTCAAACAATTCTGTCAGAAAAGAACCGTAAAGCTCTGGAGTGAGCGACCAGGGATGAAGTCCTGGTTCTTCTTCCAGGGGATCCAGGCAGACAATATATTGCTGGTAACGAAATGCCTGCTTTTGAAAAAAGGCGTAGATTTCCCGGATTTCCGGGGCGGTTTTCCTGTTTATTACGGTTAAAATGTTGTAGTCTGCATGGAACTGCTTTAGGAGCCCGGCTGCAGCCAGAACAGAAGAAAAACTCTCCTCTCCCTGTCTGGTTTTGCGAAAAGCATTGTGTGTGCTCTCGATTCCGTCCAGAGAAAGACCTGTCAGAAAATGATGCTTAGACAGAAAAGCGGCCCACTTCGCATCCAGTGCAAAGCCATTGGTCTGGATGGCCCGGTGCACAGGGATTTTTTTCCTGTTGCAGGTTGTTTCCAATTGAAGATAGTCCTGGAAAAATGACAGACCTGCCAGGGTGGGTTCTCCGCCCTGCCAAGCAATTGTACATTCCGTATCTGCATATTCAAAAATGCGTTTCACAACCTGTTCAAGTGTATCCAAAGACATTGTGCCCGGATTGGCGGCCTGCCGGTGAGAGGATACGTCCTGGTAAAAGCAGTAGCTGCAATTCAGGTTACACAGAGATGAAACGGGTTTGATTAAAACATTTAAGGGCGGCAAGGTAAGAACACTCCTTTATGATTCATAGATCTATATTTTAGGGGAACAGGATATAGCCCCTTGGAGGGTATCATAGCATAAAAGGAAATCATGCGCAACTCACATGAGCAATTGATTGAAAAATAATCAAAAAGTAATTGCACCTTGGGGAAACAGTCGTTATAATGGTATAGTACTTAATATGAGATGAAGGATGTGTGACTATGAAATTTGCAGCTCGGAAAGAAAAAATGCTGTCTCTTCTGGATGTATATGAGACAATGACTGTTCAACAGCTGGTAGATTTGCTGGGAGCTTCACCGGCTACGATCCGCCGGGATATTGTGCGGATGGAGGAAAGCGGTGAACTGCAGCGCTATTGGGGAGGAATCCGAAGAAAGCAGACGCCGGAGAGCCGTAGAAAAAATAGCCTGCAGCATCAGATTTCGGATATAAACCATACAGTGATTGCCCAGATTGCAGCAGAGCAGATTCAGGATAATGAGCTGATTTTTATTGGCTCCGGCACTACAACGCTGGCTATGATTCCGTTGATTAAGAATAAAAACATTCATGTGATTACAAACGGCATCCCACAGCTTGAGGCGCTTCACCGCAAAAACATACAGGCACTGCTGCTGTGCGGTTTTTTTAAGGAGTATTCCAGATCCCTGGTAGGGAAGGAGACTGTGCAGATGCTTCAGAGCTACCGGTTTGACAGGGCTTTTCTGGGCGTGAATGGAATAGATGATCAGCTTTCTCTGCTTTCTGCGGATGAGTATGAGGATTCCATCAAAACACTTTGTATTCATCATTCCAAAAATACCTATGTTCTGGCTGGAAAGGAAAAATTCCATCGGACGGCATATTATGCGGTTTCCAATAAGACAGCCAGGGATGTTATGCTGATTACCAACTATCCGGAATATCCTTCCAATGACTGGGTCAGCATTTCGGGAGGATATATGGGGAGATTGGGCTCTCTGTTGATGGATAAAATGATTGAAATATAATCATATTTCATTAAAATAAATCAAAATATGATTAAAATAATGATTTATTGATTGACAATTTGACGAAGCAATGCTATAGTAAGAGTACGAGGTGAAGCTGAAGCTGGCAGAAAGTGAAACCAAAAGTACTCTTTTTTTGTTACAAATAACAAAGAAAGGGCACAATGAAACAGAGAGAAAGTTACGGAACTAAAACAGTAATATCCGTTCAGTGCACAAATTGATTTACAGATGCACGCTCTTGCAGCTGGAAATTAATTTAATGCAGGGTGTACTGAAAGAATATTACGGAACTAAAAACAGTAATATTGTTTCAGTGCACAAATTGATTTACAGATGCACGCTCTTGCAGCTGGAAATTAATTTAATGCAGGGTGTACTGAAAGAATATTACGGAACTAAAATGGAGGAAGGACAAATGAGTGTTGTTAGTTTTCTGGTAAATGATTTATTAACCACACCAACTATTTTGATTGGACTGCTGATTCTTCTTGGTTACATATTGCAAAAGGCCGGTATTGTGAAGGCAATTACCGGAACAATCAGTGCAATGGTGGGCCTGCAGCTTATTATATTCGGTGGTAATCAGTTTTCTGCAGTTTTCAAACCGATTACCACTGCAGTATGTGAGGCCACGGGCATTCAAGGCTACATTATGGATTCCTATGCAATGAAAGCGGCCAGCCAGGAGGCTCTGGGGGATGCCTTCGGGTGGATGGCCTATGTGTTTCTGATTGCATTTGCAGTAAATATTGTTTTCGTTATGTTGGGGAAATACACAAAAGTAAAGGGCGTTTTCTTAACCGGAAATGCGGGCACGGCTCATTCCCAGGCAATGCTCTGGCTGATACTGGCTAATTTTGCATTGCCCTCCATAGCGACGATTGTGATTTCCGGCGTACTGGTAGGTATCTACTGGGCATATTCCACGACACTGGCTGCAGGCGTGGTGGACGAGGTGACGGACGGAGGCGGATTCACGGTTGGGCACAATCAGCAGATCGGCATCTGGTTTTTCGGGCGGCTTGCGCCAAAGCTTGCAGGCAAAAAGTCCATTGACTGTGAGGACATGAAGCTTCCTGGATGGCTGGCTGTATTTAATAACAATGTGACCTCTGTAGCTCTCCTGATGTTCGTGTTTGTAAGTTTATTCTGTATTCCTCTCGGAATTGACGGAATTACGGAGCTTTCCGGCGGTACCCACTGGCTTATTTATCTGATTATGGTGGGCATTCAGTTTTCAATGTATATGGTTATACTTCTTCAGGGTGTTCGTATGCTGTGTTCTGAACTGACTGCATCCTTCCAGGGGATTCAGCAGAAGCTTGTACCGAATGCAATCCCGGCGATTGATGTTGCGGCGCTGCTTCCGTTTTCTCCCAATGCGGCAACTATCGGATTTTTGTTCTGTACTCTGGGAACCGTATTTTCTATGGCAATCCTTCTGGTGACCGGCAGTTCCATGATGATGCTTCCGGGCTTTACCCCTTTGTTTTTTTCGGGCGGACCTATCGGTGTGGTTGCCAACAAGAAGGGAGGACTGCGGGCTGTAATTATCTGCTGCTTCCTGCTCGGTGTGATTCAAACCTTTGGAACCTGCTGGGCAATTACACAGATTCATTTTGCATCAGCTACCGGCTGGTCGGGCATGTTTGACCTGTCCACCATATGGCCTGCAGTGATTCAGATAATGCGTTGGATTGGCAGCATGTTTGGAATTACGATATAGCAAATGATTTAAATGCGCCTTTCAGACGGTGCCCGGATAATTTTCCGAACCCATTTTCTGGAAGCCGGAAATCCATCTGGGAAACCGGGTGCAGTCTGAATGGTGCGGAACTGGAATAGAAAGGAGAACGAGAAATGGAAAACAATAAAATCAATGTATTATTTGTATGCGGTATGGGAATGGGAACCAGTACCATGGCGGAGATAGGAGTGAAAAATAATCTGAATAAGCTTCATATTTCTGCAAATGTACAGCATACCTCCTTAGGACAGATGGAATCCTTACGGGAATGGGCGGATGTTGTTGTGATTTTGAAGAATCTCTTTAATCAGATCACAGTGAAGGAAGGGGAATTTATACTTCCAGTGGTCAATGTAATGGACGGAAAGGGCATTGCGGCCCGGATTGAGGAAATTGTGATTCAGCATTTTCCGGAAGCGAAAGGATCCTGAGCATGAAAGCGATTATTGTATTTTATGATACATTGAACCGCCGGTATCTTCCCTGCTATAATCCGGAGGCAACGACCATTGCCCCCAATTTTACAAGGCTTTCCCGGCACAGCGTCTGCTTTGAAAACAGCTATGTAGGGTCTATGCCCTGTATACCGGCCCGGAGAGAGCTGCACACGGGACGGTATAATTTCCTCCATCGGGAATGGGGGCCCCTGGAGCCTTTTGACGATTCCATGCCGGAGCTTTTGAAGGAAAACGGCATATATACGCACCTGATATCGGATCATCTGCACTACTGGGAGGACGGTGGAAGCAATTACCACACGCGATATTCCTCCTGGGAAATTATCCGCGGACAGGAGGGGGATCACTGGAAGGGACAAAAGGCCGAACCAGAGATTCCTTTGGTAGTCAAGGTGCCCCAGAAGCAGCAGGGCAGCGGAACCTCCGGCCTGTGGCGGTATGACTGGGTAAACCGTCAGCACATTAAGGAGGAGGAGGATTTTCCTCAGACAAAATGCTTTGATCGGGCCTGTGAATTTCTGGAGGTAAACCATGGGGAGGATAAATGGCTGCTTCATCTGGAAACATTTGATCCCCATGAACCCTTCTATGTGCCACAGAAATATCTGGATATGTATCCGGAGGATTATGAAGGGAAGCACTTTGACTGGCCGAGAGGGGCCGCAGAGGAGACGACAGAGGAGATCGCCCACTGCCGCAGGCAGTATCAGGCCTTGGTGACCATGTGCGATCACAATCTGGGGCGTATTCTGGATCTGATGGATCAATATCGGATGTGGGACGATACATTACTGATTGTAGGTACGGATCATGGCTTCCTTCTGGCAGAACATGGCTATTGGGGAAAGAACCAGATGCCTTACTACAATGAAGTGGCTCATACTCCGCTTTTTATCTGGGACCCAAGGTATAAGGAGCAGGATGTCCGACGGCAGTCTCTGGTGCAGATGATTGACTGGATGCCTACATTGCTTCACTATTTTGATGCGCCGATTCCGGAGGATGTGCAGGGCAGCGTTCTGGATAATGTAATTAAAGAGGATGTTCCCAACCGGGAGTATGCATTATATGGCGTATTTAGCGGGCATGTAAATATTACGGATGGCGATTATGCTTATATGCGGGCGCCTTTGCCGGAGAAAGTTGACGAGATTTATAACTATACTCTGGAGCCCCGGCATATGAACAGCCGCTTTAGTCCAGAGGAAATGCAGACAGCAGTCCTTGTTCCTCCGTTTTCATTTACGAAGGGATGCCCTGTCCTGAAGGTTAAGAGTAAGGATAAATATAAGGTGGGGCGTTTTGGTACCAGGCTGTATGATCTGAAGGCTGATCCAGAGGAAAAGACCCCTATTCAGAATGAAGAGGTGGAAAAGAGGATGATCCGTGCCATGATTAGGGCGATGAAGGACAATGATTGTCCCCGGGAGCAGTTTGAGCGGCTGGGGCTTAAGGTATAAACAGACGATGAGTATATTTTTCAGCTTTATTATTTGTGTGGCGGCTACGGTTATCGGCAGTATCAGTGGGGTGGGTGGAGGCGTCATTATCAAGCCAGTCATGGATGCGGTGTCGGGGATGTCCGTATCTTCTATCAGCTTTCTTTCCGGCTGTACGGTTTTGGGTATGACAACTACATCCATGCTCGGCAACAGGAATGGGCAGGTTAAGATTGAAAAATGCAGGGGAACGCTTCTGGCTGTTGGTGCGGCAGCCGGGGGCGTGATGGGGAAGGAGCTTTTTGAGCGTGCGGTTTCTGCCGGAGGTCCTGGTATTCATGCGGCACAGCAGGTATTGATGGTGGTTCTGACTGTTGGGGTTTTGATTTATACGGTTTATAATGGGCGGATACATGCTCTCAAGGTGGAAAACAAAGCTGTCTGTGTGCTGATTGGACTGGTACTTGGAGGTGTGTCAGCTTTTCTGGGAATTGGAGGCGGCCCTGTTAATCTCGTGGTTCTTTATTACTTTTTTTCTATGGATAGTAAGACGGCGGCGCTGAATTCTCTGTATATTATTTTGATTTCCCAGAGTGCGAGCCTTTTGAATACGCTGATGAGTGGTAATGTGCCGGAATTTCAGTGGAGTATTTTGATTACTATGGTGGCAGGAGGGATTCTGGGAGGGATGATTGGGCGAAGGGTGAGCAAAAAGATGGATAATAGAGGTGTTGACAGACTTTTCCGGGGCCTCTTGGTTGTGATTGCAGGGATTAGTTTTTACAATCTTTGGTGTCTGGTTTAGGTTACATAGTTTTGATATATAATTGGGGACGGAAGCCGCAAAATAAGCTCACAGACTTTTCCAGTTCTGTGGGCTTATTCTGCGGCTGCCTGTTTTTTAAAATATTTTGTATTTTTGTGACATATGCAGTTCTTTAAAAGTATAATAGATACAGGCCTGGAAGGAGGAGCATATGAATCGGGATGTACAACGGAAACAGCAGATAGAAGCTCTGATTTTGAAATATGAGAAAACGGTATATAAGCTGGCTTATTCCTATATGAAGAATAGGCAGGATACCGACGACATTTATCAGGAGGTCTTCCTGCGGTTTTTCCGGAAGAAACCGGAGTTTGAGAGTGAGGAGCATGAGAAAGCATGGTTTATCCGAACGACGATTAATTGCTGTAAGAGCTATTTTTTGTCGGGGTGGGTGAAACGGACGATGGCTATGGAGGAACGGACGATGGGCCGGGAGGACAGCTATGAGATGGAAGAGCGGAGCGAGCTTTTTTATGCGGTGATGGAGCTTCCTGTGAAGTATCGGACGGTGATTCATCTTTTTTACTATGAGGGGTACACGGTGAAGGAGATTGCCGGGCTTCTGGAGGAAAAGGTGACGACGATTACGACCAGGCTGAGCAGAGGACGAGAGCGGCTCCGGGAGGTGCTGGATGCAGAGGCGGCCGGAGAGTCCAAGGTGTATGGGAATGCGGCCTGCAAAAAACGGGCCGGTTCCAAAGGTACGGGAGGCAGAAGTCAGAGTGCTAAGAGTATGGGAAAATTGTCAGTGGCTGGACAAAAGGAAACTTATATTAGATTTTAGAAAAGGAGGAGTGTTGGCATGAGTATAAAAGGATATAAGAATGCATTTTGGGGTATTGAGCCTTCTAAGGAGCTGCACGACTCTTTGTTTCAGGCGGTTTTAAATGAGGAGAATGAAATGAAAATAGAGGATAGAGGAGAAAAACGGGTGAAACGAAGCAGGCGTGTAAGAGCCAGGATGATAGCGGCCTGTGCGGCGGTGATGATTCTCTGTGTATCTATGACGGCAGCGGCAGCCTTTGATTTTAATGAAATTTTCCAGGGCTTCTTTAAAAAGGAAACGGTTGTGGAAGAAGAGGGAAAAAATGAGGTTTCGGCGGTGCCACTGGAGGCTGGAGATGATTTTCTTGCAAGTGCTGGGAATGTGATTCAAGAGGAGACGGTGGGAAACGGCCTTAAGCTGACGCTTCGGGGAACGGTGGGAGACGGTAATGCTCTTTATGCGGCTCTTGATGTGGAGACTGAGGACGGAAGCCCTTTTAGCGAAGAGCAGGAGAGCAGTGTGCAGTCCTACCGGTTTGAGGAGGTTATGCTTGAGGGCGAGGGCATTGGCGGCGACGGCATTGATCGGTGTTACTGCGGCCTGGAGCAGATTGATGATGGCAGCGTGCCGGGGAAGGCTACCTTTTTGCTGTCGGAGGTTTTTGAGAATGATTTGAAAGGGAAAGAGATTAAAATGTCCCTGCGGAATCTGATGGCAGAGAGCAATGAGATTGTTGATATGGGCATGGACAAAACCATCTGGGAGCTGATACAGGAGTTTGAGCCTTTGGAGATATGTGAAGGGAGTAACGCAGGCTTAGAGATTGGAATGTATACAGAAGAAACAGATGCAGATGGCAATATGGAGAGGCACGAGAGCTTTATGGTAGAAAAAACCGATAAGCGGATTGCTTTTTCCTCCAAGTATCCCAAAGCGCGTATTTCCAATATGGGGATCTTTAGAGGACAGTATGCGGATAATCTGATTGTCAATCTGGATTTTGGGGGAGAGTTTGACTGGGATCTTCTGGATCAGAAGTCTTTGATTGTTATGGATCGCCGTACCAGACAGGTACTCAATGGAAGCTCCGAAGCTATGACTATCGGAAACGGAACCGAGGAAGGTTATTTTCCGGGCATGGAGGGCCAGGCGGATATTGTGGGGGAAGATTACGTTTCCTGTCGTTATTGCTTTAACGATATCAGTGAGAGCCAGGCGAAAAATGCAGTCTTTGCCCTGAGCGGCGACGGTTCCTATGACGAATTGTTCGGCGGCGAGTGGACTTTGAGCTTCCGGGTAGACTATGAGGACACGATGAAAGCCTGGAAATTGCAGGAAAAGACGGCAGTCGGAAATATAGAAATCAAAAAAGTTCAGATTTCTCCCGTGTCTGCCGTGCTGGAATTCGACATATTGTCGGATGACACGGTGGAGTTTGACGATGTTTCGCTGAAGCTTAAGAACGGAAACCAGGTGAAATGGAATGCTATGAGCTGGGATGAGGAAAGAGAAGAAGCGAAATCCTGCCGGATACTCTGGAAGAGCGTGGTGGATCTGGAGGATATTGAAGGTATTATTGTAAATGGGACAGAGATAGCATTATAGAATTACGTTTTTTGTCACATGGGAAGGCTATGAAAAAGAACCGCAGCCCCTTATCAGGCTGCGGTTCTTTTCTGGAGCCGGTAAATTATGGATGCTGTTGTCTGTTTCACAGTAATAATTTTTAAGATTTAGAGCGATGGTTTCCGATTGAGTAAATTTATATAATGTGATAAAATATACCTCATTCTGTTGTATTGTTTTTAAGGCGTCATGCATCAACGTGGGATACGCTGAAGATTCGAATGGTCACGCCGAGCGGAATGATAGAGAAAAAGGAACCATCAGCGAGTATACAAGATGTACCATAATTGATATGTCAAATAAGGTATTGGAGCACATAGCTAAAAAGTATCATGCTGTTAGGGAAGGAGTGAAATCGGTTATGGGCGGAAAGGTTCTGGAATATGAAGCAAAGACGATAAAGAGAGAAGGCATAAAAGAGGGTATAAAAGAGGGCATAGAAGGTACCGTATCCATTTTAAAGAATTTAGGCGTACCGCAGCAGACAATCCTGGCTAACATTCAGGAGCAGTATAACTTAAGCCCGGAAGACTCTAAAAAGTATTTGTAATAATGAGTACCCTCAGTGTCCGCTTATCCATTGAGGGCAGGAAGATGCCGGAAAAAACACTGGATGCTTTGAATACAGAGGAGATATAAACACTTTGTAGGACATGCAGAGAATGAAAAAGGGGAAATGTGCTAAAGTGGTATTGAAACACTTGAAATGAGAGATTGACAGCAGCTCTTTTTTAATACAAACCAGTGATTCTGCAAGAATAGTGAAAGCTTATATCTGTTTTCCAATTATAAAATCAAGTTAAATTTCTATTTGAACAGGGAAGAAAGACAGAAAACATCCGACAGTTTGTACGATTGTCGGATGTTTTTCTGTGGAATATAATGGAGACAACGTAGATAAGGACAGTACATAATGGATTGTTAAATTATCTACAAAATAACACCTAACAAGGAAACACCCTTCGGGCAGGGCAGATTTACTTGTAAGGCGAAGAGAAGGCGCCGCAGGAAATGTACCTTGTATACTCGAAAAAATCATGGGTGGGTCAAGGAAAGGAGACGTTTCGAAATGGGATTCAAATCAGACATCGAAATTGCACAGGAGACAGTCATGCAGCCGATCACGGAGATCGCGGCAAAAGCAGGGATTGACGACAAGTATCTGGAGCAGTACGGAAAGTACAAAGCAAAGATCGACTACAATCTGTTAAAAGAGAGCAATGCAGAGAACGGAAAGCTGATTCTGGTAACGGCTATCAACCCCACACCGGCAGGCGAGGGCAAGACCACCACAACCGTAGGTCTGGCAGACGGTATGCAGAAGCTTGGCAAGAAGGTTATGGTAGCGCTCCGTGAGCCATCCCTTGGCCCCGTATTCGGTGTAAAGGGCGGAGCAGCAGGCGGCGGCTATGCACAGGTAGTTCCCATGGAGGACATCAACCTTCACTTCACCGGCGACTTCCATGCAATCGGCGCGGCAAACAACCTGCTGGCAGCTATGATCGACAATCATATTTTCCAGGGCAATGCACTGAACATTGATCCCAGAAAGATTACCTGGAGAAGATGCGTGGATATGAACGACCGTCAGCTCCGTAACGTAGTGGACGGCCTTGGCGGCAAGACCAACGGCATGCCCAGAGAGGACGGCTACGATATTACCGTTGCTTCCGAGATTATGGCAGTTCTGTGTCTGGCAAATGACATCACAGATTTGAAGGAAAGACTTGCAAGAATCATCGTTGGATATACTTATGGAAAGGCTTCCGAGCAGAAGCCCGTAACGGCAGGCGATCTGAACGCACAGGGCGCTATGGCAGCTCTTCTTAAGGATGCCTTAAAGCCCAATCTGGTACAGACCTTAGAGCATGTACCGGCTATCGTTCACGGCGGACCTTTCGCAAATATCGCTCACGGATGTAACTCTGTAACGGCTACCAAGATGGCTATGAAGCTGGCTGACTACACCATCACAGAGGCAGGCTTCGGCGCTGACTTAGGCGCTGAGAAGTTCCTGGATATTAAGTGCCGTATGGCAGGCTTAAAGCCCAATGCAGTTGTTATTGTAGCGACCGTTCGCGCTCTTAAGTACAATGGAGGCGTTCCCAAGGCAGATCTCAATAATGAGAACCTGGAGGCTCTTGAGAAGGGACTTCCCAACCTGCTGAAGCATGTAAGCAATATTAAGGATGTATATAAGCTTCCCTGCGTAGTTGCTATCAATGCATTCCCCACCGATACCAAGGCCGAGCTTGACCTGGTAGAGAACAAGTGTAAAGAACTTGGTGTTAACGTTGCTCTGTCTGAAGTATGGGCAAAAGGCGGCGAAGGCGGCGTGAAGCTGGCTGAAGAAGTAATCCGCCTGGTTGAGGAGCCTAACGACTTCACCTTCTCCTATGAGCTTGAAGGCACCAGCATTGAGGATAAGCTGAATGCAATCGTTCAGAAGATCTACGGCGGTTCCCGTGCAGTTCTGACTGCTAACGCTCAGAAGCAGGCTAAAGAGCTTGAGGCACTTGGATTCGGCAGCTGCCCCATCTGCGTGGCAAAGACACAGTACAGCTTGACAGACGATCAGACCAAGCTGGGCGCTCCCAAGGATTTCGAGGTTACCGTGCGCAATCTGAAGATTTCCGCAGGCGCAGGCTTTATCGTAGCTCTGACCGGCGAGATTATGACCATGCCCGGACTTCCCAAGGTTCCGGCGGCAGAGCGCATCGATGTAGACGAGACCGGCAAGATTTCCGGATTGTTCTAAGTATATCTGTCAGAACTATTATAAACCTATAAAGAACACAGTCGGGAAGGACCCTAACAGGCCCTTCCTGCTTGTGGGTAAAGCAAAAAACAGCAGAAGCCCCTATGTGCACAGAAGGATTTACGGACGCAGATAAAGCGGCCGGAAATTCTTCTTAGAGAGGTGCGGCGGATGGGCGGATGCGGTACTGGAAAAAACAGCAGGAGCCCATACGACGCACAGAAGGATTTACGGACGCAGATAAAGCGGCCGGAAATTCTTCTTAGAGAGGTGTGGTGGATGGGCGGATGCGGTACTGGAATAAGATCTGGAATAGGAGACAAATTATGGGATTTTCAACCAGCAAATGTGATGAATTTGTAGAGGTTTTGGCTTCCAAGGCGCCCGTACCGGGCGGCGGCGGAGCTTCCGCACTGGTAGCTGCAGTCGGTACGGCGCTTGGCAACATGGTAGGCAGCCTTACCGTTGGAAAGAAGAAATATGCGGACGTAGAGGAAGAAATGTACGCTTTAAAGGAGAAGGCAGCAGCCCTCCAGGCAGATTTCCTGCGTCTGATTGATCGGGATGCGGAAGTTTTCGAGCCTTTGTCCAAAGCATACGGAATGCCCAGAGAGACAGAGGAGGAAAAGGCAGAGAAGGCGCGTGTAATGGCCATTGTTCTGAAAGACGCCTGCTCCGTTCCCATGGAGATTATGGAGAAATGCTGTGAAGCTATCGATTTAATCGTAGAGTTTGCCGCTAAGGGTTCCGCCCTGGCAATCAGCGACGCAGGCGTAGGCGTTGCATTCTGCAAGGCAGCTCTTCTTGGGGCGTCCCTGAATGTATTTATCAACACCAAGTCCATGGCGGACAAGGAATATGCGGCAGAGCTGAATGCAAAAGCAGACGCTATGATTGAGAAGTATACAAAGATTGCAGATGATGTATTTGCGAGCGTGAATGAAAGACTGAGATAGTTTCGGATATTACGGAACTGGAATCAGTAATTCTCTTACAGTGCACAAATCAATTTACAGGCACATGGTTCCGTGACTGGAAATTGATTTAGGTTGAGGTGTACTGGAAGAGAATTACGGAACTGGAATCAGTAATTCTCTTACAGTGCACAAATCAATTTACAGGCACATGGTTCTGTGACTGGAAATTGATTTAGGTTGAGGTGTACTGGAAGAGAATTACGGAACTGGAATAGGAGACTAAAACAATGGCAAAACAGTTATTAGGAAAAGAAGTAACCGCTGCCTTAAATGAGAGAATCAAGGCAGACGTAGCAGCATTAAAGGAAAAGGGTGTCAATCCCACCCTGGGAATCATCCGTGTAGGCGAACGGCCCGACGATCTTTCCTATGAGAGGGGAGCAACCAAGCGTTGTGAGACGCTGGGCGTAGAGTTTAAGAAGTATCTGCTTCCTGCTGAGGTAACCCAGGATGAGCTTTTGAAGGTTATTGAGGAAGTGAACAACGACGACAACATCCACGGTGTGCTGATGTTCCGTCCCCTTCCCAAGCATATTGATCAGAGTGTGGTTGAGAACGCACTGTCTGCAGAGAAGGACGTAGACTGCCAGACAGACGCTTCCCTTACCGGCGTATTTACCGGCAAGCAGATCGGCTTTCCGCCCTGTACGCCCCAGGCCTGCATGGAGATTCTGGATCACTACGGAATCGACTGCACCGGCAAGAAGGCTGTTGTGATTGGCCGTTCCCTGGTAGTAGGAAAGCCTGCGGCTATGATGCTGATTAAGAAAAATGCAACCGTAACCATCTGCCATACCAGAACCAAGGATATGCCCAGCGTAACCCGTGAGGCAGAGATCCTCATTGTGGCAGCCGGACGAGCAGGCGTGGTAGGCAAGGAATACGTATCCCCGGGGCAGACGGTTATTGACGTAGGAATCAATGTGAACGAGGAAGGCAAGCTCTGCGGCGACGTGGCTTTTGCAGAGGTAGAGCCCATCGTAGAAGCCATCACCCCTGTACCGGGCGGCGTAGGCAGCGTGACAACCTCCGTACTGGTTGGGCATGTGGTAGAAGCAGCTAAGAGGAAATATTTGTAAAAATAGTATGATGGGGTAAAAAATCACTATATTTTTTAGGTATGTAAAAACCAGGATACTCCTTTTGGTGGAAGGTGTATTCTGGTTTTTAAACTTTTTTTAAAATTATCATATTAATGATGACAGCGTGCGTCATGGTTTTGCATAAAAAGCAGAAAAAGATTTATAATTTCTTAAATCTTTTTCCGCTTTTTTTCCGTTATAGTTATTGTAAGACGTTTTACAAAAGGATACTTTTAAAAATACATACCAGTCAGATTTTTAAAAGCGCTCCATGAGGGAGAGGACAAAAATTGAAGGACAGCGAGCTGATAAAGAAAATCAAACAGGGCGAGACAGAGCTTCTGGATGTTCTGATTGAAGGGCATTATGATGGAATCTACCGGTTCTGCTATTATAAGACCGGAGACCGGGAGGCGGCCTATGACTGTGCGCAGGAGACCTTTTTGCACCTTCTGCGGTATCTGGACACTTATGTGGAGCAGAAGAAGTTCAAAGCATATCTGTACCGGATAGCAGGAAATGTGTGCACGGACTGGTTCCGGAAAAATTCCGTGCAGTTTGCAGGAGAGGAGCTTCTGGAGACGATTGCAAAGGAGGATGGGGAGCTTAAGAGGCTGGAATTGTCCGATGAGGTATTCCGGGCCCTTCAAGTTCTTTCGCAGGCACAAAAAGACGTGATCATGCTTCATTTCTTTTATGATTTCAAGCTTCGGGAGATTGCACAGATTATCAATGTTCCCATGTCAACGGTTAAATCACGCCTAAAGCAGGGGATGGATAAGCTGAAGGCTTATATGGAGAGATGCATATAAAGAAAAGTAACCAGGGCGGATAGAAAAGAATGAAAACAGAAAGGCGGTGTCGGAAGGTTTGAACAATAAGGAAATAAATGAAAAACAGATAAAAGAGATTCGTTCTCTTCTGGAACATGCAAAGCAGCCGGACATAGACGAAGGAAGGAAGCGCAAGACCTTAGAGCTGCTGCAGGCAGAGAGAAAGCGGCTTCATATACGGTCGAAAAAAACCTACGGACAACGGGTATGGGAACAGATACCTTACATTTCCCCGGCTGCCTGGCTGCTCCAGGGAATTTTGCTTCTGATGATAGGATGGGGATTCTATGCAGAGGGGAGAGAAGAGATTCTATTGTATCTGCTGTTCTGTGCGCCGATGGCAGGAGTTGTGGGATTCACGGAGATTATGCGAAGCTACCGGCAGAATATGTGGGAGCTGGAGCAGGCATGCCGCTATAATCTGCGTCAGCTTATGGGGATGCGGATGATCATCTTTGGAATTGCCGACACTCTGGCGGCATGCGGCGTGGCGGTTATGGGATTGGGAGCAGGGGTACAGGCATGGGAGCTGGTATTTTTCTATTTTATCCCTCAGATACTTTCCGATTGCGTGTATTTGTATCTGATGGCCCGGTTCCGGCGGCGTTTTCAGGGAACCGCCCTGCTTGGCTCGGCGGTGCTTATGGCGTTCTTCTGGATGAAGCTGCTTCAAGGCGTTCCCTATAATAAGCAGCTGATGCAGAGAATTGCAGAGCCTTTTGCATTGATACTGATACTGTCTGCAAGCGTAGGGCTGCTGGCATGGTGCTGCGCGCGCTTTTTAAAAGGAATGGAGACAGAGTGCTGCGAAGCTTAGAATTACGGAACTGGAATAGTCCAGATAAGATATTTATTAAAAATTATTTTTGCTGGACGGTAAAGTCGCAAAGGCGCACGAGAGGAACTTTTATGAGTGTCTTTTCGAATAAAAGTTTCTCTCATTACCAGTGTGTCGAAGCGACTTTACCCTTTAGTGCTGTCGCGCAGCGACTTTGAATCAGTAATATTCCTCAAAGTGCACAAATCCATTTACAGACACATGCTTTTGTGGCTGGAAAAGGATTTCATACCCGTGTACTTTGAGGAATATTACGGAACTGGAATAGGAGGATTTTGATATATGGAACTAAGGTTAGACCGGCTGACAAAACAATATAAGCAGAAGCTGGCGGTAGACAGAATTGATCTGGAACTAAAATGCGGAGTATACGGGCTCCTGGGAGCAAACGGAGCAGGCAAAACCACCTTAATGCGCATGATCTGCGACATCCAGGAGCCAACCTCCGGCGAAATATTCTGCAATGGGCAGAACATCCGGGAAATGGGAGAGGAATACCGGGACCGCCTAGGCTATCTCCCCCAGAATTTCGGCTACTATCCGGAATTTACCGCCTACAAATTTTTACTGTACATTGCCTCCCTAAAGGGACTGGGAAAAGAGCAGGCAGCCGTCCGGGCTCAGTATCTTCTGGAAATGGTAGGCCTGGCAGACCAGAAAAAACAGAAAATCAAGACTTTTTCCGGCGGTATGAAGCAGCGTCTGGGAATCGCCCAGGCCATGCTGAACGAACCGGAAATCCTGATTCTAGATGAGCCTACGGCAGGCTTAGACCCCAAGGAACGCGTGCGCTTCCGAAACCTTATCAGCTCCTTTTCCAAGGACAAAATAGTACTTCTCTCCACCCATATCGTATCGGATGTGGAGTACATCGCCGATGAAATACTGGTTATGAAGGACGGCCGTCTGATCCACAGAGGCGCTCCGGAAGTGGTGACACAGGAAGCAAAAGGACTAGTATGGGAGTGTAAAGTGGAGTCTAAAGATGCAGAACGCTATATAGAACAATACAATGTGGGGAACCTAAAAAATGTGGGAGATAAGACCACGCTGCGTATCATCTCTGATACCTGTCCCTGTGAGGGAGCTGTTGAGGCGGAACCGACCTTGGAGGATCTGTATCTTTATTATTTCAGCGAGGAGGGAAAGAGAATATGATGCGTCTGATTCGATTTGAATTTGAAAAAATAGTGAACAAAAAGATTGTGTATGCAGCCATTGCATTTATCCTGATTATGGGCTGTGCCATGTGCATAGGCAGAGGAGCGGGCGCCCAGATTGTCCGAAAGCCAGACGGCAGCTATCTGGAGGGACGGGAGGCAGTCAGGTACGACAAGGAAATTGCGGCTGAATATGAAGGCATACTGACAGAGAAAAAGGTGGAGGAGATTCTAAAGACCTATAGTCCCAATGCAGAGGACGGTTCCTTCTGGGGCATAAATAATATCTATAATTCTCTGGTTAGTCATTGGGGAGAAATGGACGGAACCTATGACGGCACGGATGTTTTGTCAGCATTTCCCAATTACCGGGATGACAGGCCCATGGTATTGGGGTACAACGAAGGATGGTTAAGCTTTCTGGAAACAGGGGCTTATATGATGATATTTATAGGATGTCTGCTGGTGATAGCGCTGGCGCCGGTGTTTTCCGAGGAATACACCAGAGGGATGGATGCTCTGATTCTCACATCGCGGCATGGAAAGCGTAAATGCGCCTGGGCTAAAATCATAGCTTCCTATCTCTTTACCTTCTTGAGTGTGGGCGTCTGGCTCCTGTTTCAGAGCTTTGTCTATTGGAAGGATTTCGGACTTGACGGGAGCGGAGCCAGCGTACAAATCAATAACCATTTTTTGTTTTTTGATGTTCCGTATTTTTTGACTAATATGGGGGCGGCAGGCTATTGCCTGATACTCTGGATAGGAGGCTCTCTGATCCTGACAGCCCTTGTGCTGCTTCTCTCCGCACTTTGCAGATCCTCCTTTGCAGCGGTAATTGCGGCCCTGGCCTGTTATGTCCTTCCGTCCACCCTTGGACAGATGGGGGTGCCGGCGGAGATTTTAAGCCTCAATCCCACCTGGGACTTTCTGATGGAGACACCCTTGATGATTCCAAAGCTTTCCCTTATGGGAGGAGTGCAGGTTTCCTACGTGTGGGTGACGGCAGCCTTTGGCCTGGGGATGTCAGTGCTATCCTTTGTCCTTTGCCGCAGAATCTTTGCAAAGCATCAGGTAACATGAAATAATTTCACTGATTCACGGTCAAAAACCGTTCATTGAAGCCGCTTTTGGATTTTCTATTGATTTGCTGTTTTTTTGTGTTATGATATAAAAAACGTATCACAGTTGTGATTTTGTTACTGGTCACAGAGTGAACAGTAACTGATTTTCATCATTTTCAAAAACAGAATAGAGGCATAGTTGACTTTCCTTCGCATTTTTCATACAATCTGTATGAGGGTGCAAGCTGCTAAATATCTTCTTGAGCCAGGAGAGGGGAATAGCACGTTCCCCCTCTCTATATGGCTGAAAGCCCAGCGCATTCAAAGAGATGTGCTGCCGCATCCGCCTGGAGACAGATTTCGAAAAGTAACAAAGGAGGAATGAAGACTATGAAGCTCAGTACCTCAATTCTGGCCCACAAGCTTAAGTCAAAATTTACACTTCAGAATAAGAAGGCTCTCTCTGACGAACTGCACTTAGAGCAGGTTTTATTTTTCTGCGACGGAGACGGTATGCAGAACCATAAAATCTATATCTGCTCCCAGGAGCAGGTGTCCGAGCAGGATTTGATTGTGCCGGAAGAGGCCGTGCTGTTCTGCATCGGAAAGGTGCGTACCCGGAATACGGGAAGGAACGGGCAGGTCTTTCAGCTTGTGGATGATACCTCCCCCTTTGTGCTTTTTAATGAGATTCAGCGGCTGTTTGAATACTACAGCCAGTGGGACGAACGGCTCTATGAGCTTGCCAACCAGGAGGGAAGCATCCAGGAAATGCTGGACGAAAGCTTCCGGGTATTTCATAATCCGGTGATAGTCAATTCTGCGGATTACTTTGTCATCGGCTATTCTAGTATCATTGACACTCGTTCGGATCTGTCCGGCCTGGTGGATCCGGACGCTATTTTTGAGTATAGCGGCGAATACCGCAATACGGAACAGCAGCAGAATCTGATGAAAAAGAAGGGGTCTTATTTTTTCCCGGACTATATTACAGGGGCCAGGAGCCTCTGTGTGAATATTTTTGAGCATGATCGGTTTACCTACCGGGTGACCATGGTGGAGAGCTTAAGCCGTTTTGAAGCCTACGACGGGGCTCTTTTAGAGCATCTGACAGAGTACATAAGGCTGGCGCTGTCCAAGCAGATGACCCTGCAGACGGATATGGGCTATCGTCTTGACCGCATTCTTTCCGACATTCTGCTGAACCCAGACCAGGACGGGGAAGTGATCCGGCAGTGGTTCTCGGAATTTGGCTGGCTTCCGCAGCACCGGTATTTCTGTATCAATTTGAAGGTGGCAGCCTTGGATCTGGAAAATATGACGGTGCGCTTTATCTGCAGCCACATTGAAAATATGCTGGGCCACTCCTGCGCCTTCCAGTATGAAAATAATATTGCCATTTTTGTAAATCTCACCCGGTTTGGGGGCAGTTCGGAGGATGCCATGGAAAAAATCGTTTATTTCCTCCGGGACAGTTTTTTGAAAGCAGGCTTAAGCAATGAATTTGTAGGATTCGAGACCTTGTACCACCATTACAGGCAGGCAGCGGTGGCTCTGGAGGTGGGAAGCAGAAGAGCGCCTTTCCGGTGGATTCACCGGTTTGACGAGATTGCCCTTGATTACCTTCTGGAGGAGAGCAGGGGGGAACTGCCGCCGGAGCTGGTGTGTTCCAGGAAGATTCTTAAGCTGCGTTCTTTTGACGAGCAGCACAATACCGACTACTACAATACCTTAAAGCTCTATGTAAAAAATCATCTCAATGCAGTGCAGACGGCAAAGCAGCTCTACATTCACAGGAGTACCTTTCTTTACCGGATGGAGAAGATCAAGGAGCTGATCCGTATGGACTTGGATGATTACGATACGCTGCTTTATGTGATGATTACCTTCCGGATGATGGAGCTGGAGTAAAAGAAAGTGGAAATTCGGTTGTTTCCGATTCCTTAAGGTATATAAACAACCCCCTTCACATATATTGTAAAAGCATATATGGAAGGGGTATTGTTATGGATAAAAGTTCCGAATATAACTTGTATAAAGACATACAGACCCGGACAGGCGGCGAGATTTATCTGGGCGTGGTAGGGCCGGTCCGCACCGGAAAATCTACCTTTATCAAACGGTTTATGGATCTGTGCGTGCTTCCGGGCATTGAGGATGAAAATGCAAGAACAAGGGCCAGAGATGAACTGCCCCAGTCGGCGGCAGGAAAGACGATTATGACGACAGAGCCCAAATTCATCCCTAAGGAGGCCGTAGAGGTACGGATTTCCGGCGATGTTGCGGTGAAGGTACGGATGATTGACTGCGTGGGCTTTATGGTGCCTGGATCTGAGGGTCATATGGAGGACGACGCAGAGCGGATGGTCAAGACGCCCTGGTTCGATTATGAGGTGCCCTTTACCCAGGCGGCAGAGCTGGGGACAAAAAAGGTAATTACGGATCATTCCACCATCGGAATCGTAGTGACCTGCGACGGTTCCTTTGGGGATATTCCCAGGGACAACTACATAGAACCAGAGGAGCGGACGGTAGGGGAGCTTAAAAAGCTTGGAAAGCCTTTCGTCATCCTCTTAAATTCCGAGAAGCCCTACAGCGACGCCGTTTCCGGCATGGCAGCCAAGATGGAGGAGAAATACGGCGTTTCCGTGCTGCCGGTGAACTGCGAGCAGCTCCGTAAGGAGGATGTCACCCGGATACTGGAGCAGATTCTCTACGAATTCCCTCTGGCTAAAGTGGAATGCTATGTACCGAAATGGGTAGAAATGCTGCCTATGGAGCACCGCATCAAGCAGGATGTGATTGCAAAGCTTAAGGATCTGGCAGGGAAGCTCAACACCATCCGGGATGTAACACCGGAAAACCTTTGGATGGAGAGCGAATTCATTGATCGGATGAAGCTGGATCAGATTCACATGGACAGCGGAACCGCCCGGGTAAATCTGGAGATTGACGATCGCTACTATTATGAGCTTTTAAGCGAGCTGACCGGAAGCGAAATTCTGGGCGAATACGAGCTGATGTCCTTGATCCGCGAGCTCTCCAGGATGAAAAAGGAATACGAAAAAGTAGCCACCGCTATCACCTCCGTGCGGCAGAAGGGCTACGGCGTCGTGATGCCGGATCAGGAGGAAATCACCTTAGAAGAGCCAGAGCTTATACATCAAGGGAACAAATTCGGCGTCAAAATCCGATCCATTGCGCCAAGCATCCATCTAATCCGTGCAAACATCGAGACAGAAATCGCACCAATCGTAGGAAGCGAAGATCAGGCCAAAGATCTCATTACATATCTAAAAGACAGCAGCGGAGAAAACGAGAGCATCTGGAGCACAAATATCTTCGGAAAATCAGTAGAAGAGCTGGTAGAAGACGGAATCCGCGGAAAGATCTATCAAATAGGCGACGAAAGCCAAGTAAAACTACAAGAGACAATGCAAAAAATAGTAAACGACAGCAACGGCGGGCTAGTTTGCATTATTATCTAGCTACAAGCCGGGCACAAAAGGAAAAGCAAGAGCCGAATGGGGTGCTGGCACACCAGGCGGCTCTTGCTTTTCCTTTTGTATGCGGCGCCAGCCGCAAACCGAGGAAAGCCTTCGGCTTTCCGAGGTGCCCGGCGACCGGAGCCAACCCCCAAAAAAATAAATCTCCACAATTGTGTTTCAAACAAAAGCAGCTTATAATAATAAAAAAACAACCATATCCTCCCCTGCACAAACCAATTCCCAAAAGCACGCATCAGGAAAACGAGCAGAACAGCAATAGAAAGGAACATATATTACACGGGACGAAATGACACCGTCTATGAGGGGACGGGCTGTGTGAGATGGATTCTGAGCATTGTACAGCAATAAATTCCTTATTTTATAAAACAGAGGTGACAAAGCAATGGCGAAAATATTAGTGGTAGAGGATGACCTGCCCTTAAGCACCGGGCTGTGCTTCGAATTGGATACAAGCGGCTATCTGACCGTGGCCGCTTATAACTGTCAGAAGGCCTTAAAGCTTATAAAAATCGATCATTTCGATCTGGCAATCCTGGATATCAACCTTCCCGACGGCGACGGCTTTGAACTTTGCCGGGAAATAAAAAAGGAACAGCCGCAGCTTCCGGTGCTCTTTCTGACTGCCAAGGATCTGGAACAGGATGTATTAAAGGGCTTTGATCTGGGCGCAGACGACTATGTCACCAAGCCCTTTCATATGCAGATCCTAAAGCGCCGTGTGGAGGTTGCGCTGCGCCGGGGAGCCGGGAATGCCAAGGCTTTGGAGGAAGGATATGACGATGGATTTCTGCGCCTGGATTTTCGTACCCTTACGGCTGTCCGGAACGGGGAGCAGCAGCCGATGACGCCCAACGAATATAAGCTGCTTAAGATTCTGACCGCCCACGCCGGCAATCTGGTAACGCGTCAAATCCTGTTGGAAAAGCTGTGGGACTGCGACGGAAACTATGTTGACGACCATACGCTGACCGTGACTATGAACCGGCTGCGGGCAAAGATTGAGGACGTGAGCCATTCTTATATCCGGACGGTACGGGGGATGGGCTATATCTGGACAGGGGAAAAGCTATGAGGAGGCTTGGGCTTAAGTGTATACCAGCGAATGTCCTGTTGTCGATTACAGCCCTTCTGCTTATTTTTGCAGGAGTGCTGTGGGATTATCTGCCCTATTTCGTAATACAGATGATGCTTCCGGTGTCCGGCGCTTTGGTTCTGCTTCTGACAGTCCAATGGAGCAGGAGCCAGAGACAGCAGGAAGCTGAGTTTGCAAATGATATCTGTGAGACGGTGGATGCTCTTATGGACGGACGCGAGACAAAATGCTTTCAGCCCTATGAAGATTCAGAGGCTTCCAAGGTACAGGGGAAGCTTTTGCAGTATTATGACCTTATGCAGGAGGGGCAAAGGCAGAGCGAGCAGGATAAACAGACGATCCAGGAGCTGGTCAGTGATATTTCCCACCAGGTGAAAACACCTGTTGCGAATATCCGCATGTTTACGGGGATTTTGCAGGAACATTCGCTGTCCTGTGAAAAGCAGGCGGAATTTCTTGCTACAATGGCTGCTCAGGTTGATAAACTAGATTTTCTTATGCAGTCCCTGATTAAAATGTCCCGTCTGGAGACAGGGACATTTGCCATACATATGGAAGAAGGCAGCTTATACAATACCATTGCGGAGGCGGTGAACAGTGTCTGGGCCAAGGCGGATCAGAAGCATATCCGCATGGAAGTGGAATGTGACAGCCAGATAAGAGTTAAGCATGACGCAAAATGGACGTCGGAGGCTCTTGGGAATATTCTGGATAATGCCGTAAAGTATACGCCGGAGGGCGGATCGGTTTGCGTGCGTGTCCGTCCATGGCATTTTTATACCCGGATTGATATAGAGGATACGGGGATTGGAATTGCGAAGGAGCACTACCATGACGTGTTCCGGCGGTTTTACCGGGGCGGGGAGAAGGCTTCTTCGGAAGGCGTCGGGCTTGGACTTTACCTGGCCAGAGGGATTATTATGCGGCAGATGGGATATATCAGTGTGAAATCGGAGGCTGGGAAGGGGACTGTGTTTTCGGTGTTTCTGCTGAACTGAGCTTTATCTATTTCCTGCCAGCGCTATATGGAAAGCTGTTTATATAAGACGGTACAAGGATAGAGAGAGGATGGAGCAGTGGATATTGTTGAGATTTATCATTTAAAAAAATATTTTTGGGAAGGTGTTCGGCAGATTAAGGCCCTTGACGGGATTGATCTGGCTATTGAGAAGGGGCGGCTGACTGCGATTACCGGGGCTTCCGGGTCAGGGAAAACAACGCTTCTCAATACAATTGGAGGATTGTATCGGCCTACCCAGGGAGAGGTCTGGGTTGACGGGATTAATCTGGGGGAATTGTCCGAGGAGCAGCTGACGGTTTTCCGGCGCAGGAAGGTGGGGTTTGTTTTTCAGGATTATAACTTGATTCCGGAGCTGACGGTTCGGGAGAATATTTTGTTTCCGCTGGCCTTGGACGGGCTGCGGACGGATGAGGTTTTTTTTCGGGAGATTGTGGGGCTTTTGGGGCTTGAACCTAGATTGGGCGCTTATTCTTATGAGCTTTCCGGAGGGGAACGGCAGTGTGCGGCTATAGCGAGGGCTTTGATTACAAGGCCTTCTATTATTTTGGCGGATGAACCGACGGGGAGCCTGGATGTGAGGTCGGGGCAGAATGTGGCTGGGGTTTTGAAAATGGCGGTGGAGGTGTTTCGGCAGACGGTTGTGATGGTTACGCACAATTTGGAGGCTGCGCAGGTGGCGGAACGGGTGGTGGGGATGAAGGATGGGAGGGCGGACGATTAGGGGCTTTGGCAAAGGCTGCCGTCAGCCTTTGCCAAAGCCCCTAATCTGGTATTGGAGAGGGTTTGGTACAAAAGTGTGACTTTTGTGTGCCTTGGGTGTGATGTTTGGGTGGTATGGTGGTATTGGTTGGGGATTAGGAGGGTTGGTGGTGGGCGGGGGAATGGTTATTTGGGAGGGTTGTTTATGGATGATATGCTGAAGGTTTTGACGAGGCGGAGTTTTGGGGCTGGGAAGGCTCGGAATTTCATGGCGGTTTTGGCGATTGCTTTGACGGCGGTGCTTTTTACGGGGATTACGACGATTGTGATTGGGACTTCGCAGTCTTTTACTTTGACGATGCAGATGCAGAAGATGAGCCGGTCGGATGGGGAGCTTCGGTATATGACGGAGGATCAGTTTGAGGCTTTGCGGCGGGCGGATTTTGTGAAGGAGGCTGGACTGCGGCTTCCGGTTGGGTTTCTTTCGAATACCAGGCGGCATAATGTGGAGCTGGATGTGGCGGATGAAATTCAGGCTGGACTGACTTTCTGCCTGCCTGTTTATGGCAGGGCTCCGGAAAGGGCTAATGAGGTGGTGGCCTCGGATGCGGCCCTGCGTGATCTGGGGGTGGAGCCGGAGGCTGGGGCGGAGATTTTAATTGAGTTTTCGGCTCATGGGAAGGAGTATGCGCTTCCTATGGTGGTTTCCGGCTGGTATAAGGCGCTTAACGGCCAGATGAGTGTGATGTGGGCAGGGACTGCTTTTCGGGATGCTTATCCGGAGATTTTCCGTTATACGTACGGGGAGGATCGGGATATGGCCGGGACGTATTTTTCGGATTTTACGGCTCGCAGCGGGGCTGGCTTGGAGAGGAAACTTGCGGATCTGGTTTCTGAGCTTGGCGGTCAATCGGATGATGTGCAGGCGTCTGATTATCTGCAGGCTGTGGTGAATCAGGTGACGAATGCGCAGCCAAGTTTTTTCCAAGCTGCTGCGGTGGCGTTTTTCGGCTTGCTGTTTATGGTTTGTGGGTATCTGCTGATTTTTAATGTGTTTGATATTGCCGTTATGCAGGATATCCGCCGTTTTGGACTGTACCGTACGATTGGCATGAGCCGGAAACAGGTACGTGGAATGGTGAACCGGCAGGCGTTCTGGCTTAGCTGTATGGGGATTCCAGCAGGCCTTTTGATTGGCTTTTTTGCAGGGAAGGCGGCGCTGCCTTTGATGATGAGTATGGTGGCTACGGAGTATCGGTATCTTTCGGCGGATGTTTCGCCTTCGCCCTTGCTGTTTGTGATTGCGGCGGCTTTGACGGGGCTGACGGTTTTTGGCAGTACGCGCAAGCCTGTCCGGGTCGCGGCGAATACGCCCCCCATTGAGGCGTTTCGCTATGTGGAGAGCGCCGGAGGGCGGCGTGCTTCCCGTAAGAGCGCCCTGGGCGCGGATATCCGGCGGCTGGCCTGGTCAAATCTGGGAAGGAACAGACGGCGGACGGCGTTTATTATGCTTTCTTTGATGCTGTGTGTGGTGCTTCTCAATTGTGCCGGCACGGCGGCGGACAGTATGGATGTGGAGAAAGAGACGGCTTTTATGATCCGCACGGATTTTGCGGTGGTAAATGCAGTCAGCACCAACAATACAAAGGGGTTTGCACACCGATCCGACGGGCTCCGGCCTGAGACGATTGCAGAGATTGCCGCCAGGCCCGGTGTTACCGGGGGCTCTGTAATCTACAAGAATACAGCGGAGGATGGGGATGTCACGTATGATTTTGATTTCGGCCGTGCTATGACGGGGGAAACCTTTGTGAATGATTACAGTGGGCTTACCTTTGGCTTTGACGAGGTCTATAACAGACACGGCCTTGGAAATGATGGGCGTTTTATTTGTAATGTGTATGGGATGGAGGAGACGGCCCTTTCCCGGATGGATCTGCGTGAGGGGGAGACAGATGCCCATGGGCTTTATGAGAAAATGTCCCGGGGAGAGGGCGTTTTGGCTGGCGTTCCTGTAGAACGAAGGGATATGTCTCTGCTGCCGATTTTAGATCTGGTGGAAGTGGGCGATGTGATTACGGTTTACAAAAAAGGTGTGCCGGTGATGGAACTGCCGGTGCTGGCAAAAGCGGCTCTTTCCAGTGACGATGAGGAGATTGGCTATACGGTAAACGGCGTCAATGAGGTTGGGGGAGACAGCCTGTTTTTATACCTTCCGGCCAGTGTTTATGAGGAGCTTTATGAGGAACCGACGGTTTACAAGTATTCCTTTGATGTGGAAGAGGGGTATGAGGAGGAGATGACGGCGTTTTTGGAGGAGTTTATGGAGCATACAGACTCGGATATCAATTATCTTTCGGCCAGGGCTGCCCGTGAAAGCTCCAAGGGGACGCAGAGGATGATTCGTTTTGTGGGCGGATTTGTAGGGCTGATTTTCGGCTTGGCCGGGGTGCTGAACCTGATGAATACCATCATTACCACTATTTTGACCCGCCGCCATGAGTTTGCGGCCATGGAGAGTGTAGGCATGACCAGGGGGCAGCTGACGAAAATGATGGTGTATGAGGGTGTTTATTATGCGGCCGTGGCTTGTGTTCTGGGTGTGATTCTGGCGGCGGTATTGGATCTGACCTTGGTGAAGGGGCTGGTGGATTCGATGTGGCAGTTTACCTTCCATTTTACACTGGCGCCGGCTCTGGCAGCCTGTGCTGTCCTGCTGCTTGTATCAGCGGTTGTTCCGGTTTTGGCTCTGCGCTGTTTTCACAAGGGCAGTATTGTGGAGCTGCTTCGTATGGCGGAGTAAAGTGGTTATTGTTTACGTGCCACTGTTCCGCAAGGTGAGAAAGGGGAAAAATAATGGAGAGTATTTTAAGGGCGGCTGGCCTTAAGAAGTATTATGGAAGCGGCGATACCCAGGTCCGCGCCTTGGACGGGGTGGATCTGGAAATTGAACAAGGGACATTTACTGCCATTATCGGCACATCGGGAAGCGGAAAGTCTACCCTGCTGAATATGCTTGGGGGATTGGATATTCCTACAGAGGGAAGTGTGCGGATCGGCGGCACGGAGCTTGCCGGGCTGAACCGGGATGAGGCGACGGTTTTCCGGCGGAAGCAGATAGGCTTTGTTTTTCAGAATTACAATCTGATTCCGGTTTTGACGGTGTGGGAGAATATAGTCTTTCCCCTGTCTCTGGATGGGCAGAAGCCGGATCGGGCTTTTGTGGAAAAGGTAGTGAAGCTTCTGGGACTGGAGGATAAGCTTGACAGCCTGCCGGGGCACCTTTCCGGCGGACAGCAGCAGCGCGTGGCCATTGCAAGGGCGATGGCTTCGAAACCCTCTATTATTTTGGCGGATGAGCCTACGGGCAATCTGGATTCCAAGACCAGCGATGATGTGATTGGGCTCTTGAAGATGACCAGCGAGGAATTTGGGCAGACGATTGTGATGATTACTCACAATCCGGAGATTGCACAGATGGCGGATCGGATTGTGCGGATTGAGGATGGGCGGATTGTGGCATAGGGAGAGCCTGTGAGGATATGGCGGATAAGTGAATAAGAATTTTGGATACCCCCAATGGATAGGAGATCGTTTCCTGTAAATTGGGGGTATGTGTTTGCCATGGGCGGGATTTTGGGATAAAATAGGATTTAAATTTATTTTTTTATTGAAAACTGTAACGAACCCTCTTTTTTTAACACCTATTTATGAAAATGCACAAAAAACATGTGCAGATCAAGGAAACACCCTGCGGGTATACCTATATGCACAAAAAACATGTGCAGATTAAGGAAACACCCTACGGGTATACCTATATGCACAAAAAACATGTGCAGATTAAGGAAAGGAGGATACGGAAAATGGAGTCTCTTGAGGAAATCTATCAGAAGCATGCTCAGACCGTGTATGCGTTTTTGCTGAGCAGAACCCGGAATCAGGATTTGGCGGAGGAATTGACCCAGGAGACATTCTTCCAGGCTGTCAGAACCATTGATACCTTCCGGGGCGATAGTAAGCTCTCCACCTGGCTGTGCGGAATTGCCAGAAATCTCTGGCTTGCACACCTCAGAGAGAGCCGCAGGACACAGCCCTTGGAGGAAACGGCAGATATGGCAAAAGCCTCCTCACCGGAGGAAGAGCTAAGCCTTCAGTGGGACAATCTGGAGATCCTAAAGCTGCTTCACGGCCTGAAGGAGCCGGCCCGGGAGGTTATGTATCTGCGGCTGATTGGAAATCTCACCTTTGGACAGATTGGAGAGATTATGGGAAAGAGTGAAAACTGGGCCCGGGTGAATTTTTACCGGGGAAAAGAAATTATTAGAAGGGAGGCAGAGAAGCATGAAACATAGCATTTCCTGTGCGATGGCACGAGATCTGGCTCCGCTGTATGCGGAAAACCTTGTATCCGGGGAGACCAGGGGAGAGCTTGAGGCACATTTAAAGACCTGTGAATCGTGCAGAGCCTATTATCAGAGAATTACAGAGAAAATGGAGGGGGATTCTATGGAAACGGCAAGACAGGAAGCAATGGAAATTGATTATATGAAACGGATACGGGCATATCAGAGAACCAACGCCATTCTGGGGGGGATTGTAAGCTTCTTACTGGGGATGCTTCTGCCTGTCGGGTTTCTTGGATTGTCTGTATTTGTGATGCAGAGCGGATTCAGCGATTACCATTGGGCCCGCCTGCAGTTGATGTGGCCCATAGTGCTTTTGCGGATGGCGGTGTCGGGGATTGTGGTATGTCTTATTTATTGTGGGGTGAATCGGATGCTTCGCAGGAAATTTTCTTAAAAGCCAGGGGATATTTTCATTTTCGTCCTAGAGCCGAAGCTAAGCCTTTCACTTGCACAAACTTGGGAACGTGTTATACTAAAACAGAAAATAATTTACAAGAAGAAAGCAGGGGAACGGAGATTATAATGAGGAAAATATTGATTGTAGAGGACGACGAAAAGCTCTGCCGTGAGCTTGGGACTTTTTTGACAAATAACGGCTGCCAGGCGGAAAGCCTGCCGGAAGGGGACTATACGGTGGCGGCGATTCTGGAAGCCAAGCCGGATCTGGTTCTTTTGGATCTGGGGCTTCCGGGGACGGACGGCCTGTATCTCTGCCGTGAGCTTCGAAAAACCTGTGAGCTTCCGGTGATTGTGATCACCAGCCAGGATACCCAGATGGCGGAGCTTATGAGCATGAGCCAGGGAGCAGATGATTTTGTCACAAAGCCCTTTCACCTCCAGATTCTGCTGGCGCGGATAGAGGCCGTCCTAAAACGGGTTTACCGTGAACCGGTTGTGAAGGAACAGCAGCAGCTTGGGGCCTTTACCCTGGATGTGGCCAAAGCCGTTATTGCCTCGAAGGAGGGGAGCGCGGAGCTGACCAAAAATGAACTGCGGATTCTGGACTGCCTTGCCCGCCGCCGGAATGAGATTGTGTCAAGAGACGATCTCATTTCCCATCTGTGGGACAGCGAGCTTTTTGTGGACGACAATACCCTGACGGTCAATATGACCCGTCTTCGGGGAAAACTGGAGGCAATCGGAGTCCGGAATGTGATTCAGACAAAGAGAGGATTGGGGTACGTGCTGTTATGCGATACGGAGTCTATGTAAGAGAGCGTGTGGGACAGATTTTATTTGTGAGCGGTGTGCTTGCCACGGTGGAGATTTTTCTTCTTACAGTCCGGGCAAGCCTTTGGATCGGCATATATACGGCCCTTTGTTTTTATGGGACGTATTTTCTGGTTTCCTGGCAGGAATTTCGCAGGGAGAAGATTTATTTTCGGAATATAATGGAAAGCATTGAGGGCCTTGATAAAAAATATCTTTTGCCGGAAATGCTTGGATACCCGGCAAACCAGGAGGAACGGATGCTAAAAGAGCTTCTGGAGGCTCTGGGAAAGTCCATGGCGGATCATGTGAATTATTACAAAAATGCGGAACAGGAATACAAGGAATACATTGAACTGTGGATTCACGAGGTAAAAACGCCCATTGCCGCAGGAAAATTGATGGTAGAGAATCACCAGACGGAAAATGCAAGGGAATTGGAGGCGGAGCTTGAGCGGATAGAGGACTATACGGAGCAGGCTCTTTTCTATGCCCGGAGCGCTCATGTGGAGAAGGATTATCTCATCCGCCGGGTGAAGCTGAAAGACCTTGTGACCTGGGCGGTAAAAAGGAACAAACGGGCCTTGATTGCGAAACGTGCTTCCATTGAGATGAATGGGCTTGAAACCGTTGTGTACAGCGATGAGAAATGGCTTGCTTTTATACTGAATCAGATTTTGTCCAATAGTGTGAAGTATGGGGATAAAGAGACCTTGAAGCTCTCCTTTACGGGAAATGAGGAGCAGGAGCAGGTTACGCTTGCCATAAGGGACAATGGACGGGGGATTAAGAGCAGGGATTTGGACCGGGTATTTGAGAAGGGTTTTACGGGCAGCAGGGAAAGACAGGCAAGGCAGGCCACGGG
Source organism: Clostridia bacterium (assembly GCA_910575725.1). Lineage (GTDB taxonomy): Bacteria > Bacillota > Clostridia > Lachnospirales > Lachnospiraceae > Laedolimicola. Next base: position 54,041 of record CAJTFE010000018.1, read on the forward strand.
ACTGGGGCTCTATCTCTGCAAGAAGCTGTGCGGCCGGCTGGGGCACGGGATTGAGATTGCTTCCACGGAAGGGGAGGGCTGTGAGGTAAGGCTTATTTTTCCCCGGGGGAGCTATGCGGATGTAATATAAAAGGCAAAGCTTACGAAAATGAAAGGCAGGAGTAAGGAACTTCGATGGTACGAAGAGAGGAAGCTTCCTATAATCAGAGTATGAAATATTTCAGAAGCTTCAAAAAACGAAAACAGCGCCGGCCGGTAAAGTCGAAGCAGCTTTACCCTTTAGTGCCGTCGCGCAGCGACTTTTAATAAAAGGAGTGAGACGTACCATGAGTGTAATTTTAAGTGTCAGCAATATTGAAAAATATTACGGAAGCAAGGGAAGCGTCACCAAGGCCATCGACAATATCAGCTTCCAGGTTGAGTCCGGCGAGTTTGTGGGAATTATGGGGGCCAGCGGAAGCGGAAAGACCACCCTTTTAAACTGCATTTCCACCATTGACCGGGTAACAAGCGGAGAGATCAGGGTAGGAGGGAAGGATATCACAAAGCTTCGGGGCAGTGCCCTGAACAAATTCCGCAGGGAGGAGCTAGGCTTTGTGTTCCAGGATTTCCACCTTCTGGATACCTTGACGGTCTATGAAAATATCGCCCTGGCCCTCTCCATCCGGCGTGTGGCGCCGGGGAAGATTGAGAAGCGTGTCCGTGAGGCTGCGGCAAGGCTTGGGATCTCCGGGATTTTAAATAAATATCCATACCAGATCTCCGGCGGCGAGAAGCAGAGAACGGCTTCTGCCCGGGCAATGATTGGAGACCCAAAGCTGATTCTGGCCGACGAGCCCACGGGTGCGCTGGATTCCAGGGCATCCCGTATGCTGCTTAAGTGCTTTGAGGAGATGAACGGGAAGCTTGGGGCTACGATTCTTATGGTAACCCACGATGCTTTTACGGCAAGCTATGCCTCGCGCATCCTCTTTATCAAGGATGGCGGGATTTTTACGGAAATCTGTCGGGGAGAAGAGGACAGGAAGAGCTTTTTCGGCCAGATTATTGATGTGGTTACGCTGCTGGGAGGTGATTTAAATGATGCTGTTTAAATTATCGCTCCGGAATATCAAAAAGAGTATCAAGGACTACACCATTTATTTTCTCACACTTGTATTGGGGGTTGCGATTTTTTATGTATTTAATGCTTTGGATTCTCAGGGGGTTATGCAGTCTGTGTCTGCTTCCACAAGAGAAATTATTCAGCTTATGCTTGCAATGCTTGCAGGGGTTTCTGTTTTTGTGTCCGTAATTCTGGGGTTTCTGATTGTGTATGCCAACAATTTTCTGATCCGCAGGCGGAAAAAAGAGTTTGGGGTGTATCTGACGCTTGGTATGAGCCGGGGAGCCATTTCCCGGATTCTTCTGGGGGAAACGGTGCTGATTGGGGTGATTTCCCTGGGGGTCGGCCTTGTGATTGGCGTATTTGCCTCTCAGCTGATGTCGATTCTGGTGGCCCGGATGTTTGAGGCGGATATGTCGGCCTATACCTTTGTGTTTTCTCCTAAAGCGGCAGGAAAAACCATGGTTTATTTTGGAATCATGTATCTGCTTGTGATTCTCTTTAATGCAGCGGCCATTTCCAGATATAAGCTTCTGGATCTTCTGACGGCAGGCAGGAAAAACGAGAAGGTGCGGATGAAGAATCCTGTTGTTTCCGGGGTGCTGTTTGTGATTTCTCTGGGAGTTTTTGGGTATTGTTATCTCAGTGTACTGGGGCTTTTTGGAACGCTGAATCGGAACCGGACGCTGCTTTTGATTTTTCTGGGAAGTGCGGCAACATTTTTGTTTTTCTGGTCTTTGTCGGGGATTCTGCTTCGGGTTGTCCAGGCGAGAAGGAGCTTTTATCTGAAGGATCTGAATCTGTTTGTGTTCCGGCAGATGAACAGCCGGATCAATACGATGGTTTTTTCTATGACAGTGATTTGCCTGATGCTGTTTATGACGATTGGCGTGCTTTCCTGTGGGGTGAGTGTGAATCAGTCCATGACAGCGGAGCTTGAGGCCATGACGCCCCGGGATGTGTGTATGACGAAGGGGATGGAGGCGGATGAGAGGCAGTCTTTTGAGGACGCAGGAAAGGGGATTGAAGAGTATCTTTTGGGAGAGGGGGTTGCTCTTGGGGAGGTGCTTCAGGAGGGATATGCGGAGGTTACCTCTTATGTGCTGCCTGGGCTGACCTGGGAGAGTACCCTGGGGGCGAGTAAGGAGCAGGTGATGGAGCAGTTCCCGATGCTGGACTGGTCTCAGAGGGAGGAGCTGGTGCCGCTCTCGGCGTATAACCGGATGGCGGAGGTTTATGGGATTCCCGCTTATGAGCTTGAGGAGGATGAGTATCTGCTTTTGTGTACCTTTGATTCCATGAAGGCGATTCGGGATATGGCTCTTCGGGCCGGGGCGCCTCTTACCATTGGAGGGAGGCAGTATGTGCCGAGGTTTGAGGAGTCTCAGGAAGGGTATCTGAGTATGAACAGCTCACGGTCGCTTCTGGGGCTCTATGTTTTGCCGGACAGCGCTTTTGAAGACGGGGAATTTATGCCTTACAGCAATTATCTGGCCGGGGATTACGGAGCGGATTCTGAGGAGGAAAGGGAGGCTTTGGAGGCCCGGATTGAGGCTGCCACAAAGCGGACGCCGATTTATGTGTTTTCGAAGATTACCCTTCGGGAGAGCAGTATCGGGATTGGGGCGATTATGACGTTTATAGCGCTTTATCTTGGGGTGATCTTTTTGATTTCCAGTGCGGCGGTTTTGGCTCTTAAGGAGTTGTCGGAGGCTTCGGATAACCGGGATAGGTATCGGATTCTGCGTGAGCTGGGGGCAGATCAGGGGATGGTTCGCGGGGCGCTGCTTCGGCAGATTGGGATTTTCTTTTTGCTGCCGCTTTTACTGGCTTTTGTGCATGCGGTTTTTGGGGTGCAGTTTGTGAACCGGATGCTGGTGATTCTTAATGGGGGGTCGCAGCTTGGGGCTATTTTGTTTACGGCGGTTTTTATTGCACTGATTTATGGGGGGTATTTTTGGGCTACTTATGTGGGGAGTAGGAGGATTGTGGAGGAGTAGGTGTGGGAGGGACGGAACCGGAGCAGCCGGAGGATTTTCCATATCCGGTGTTCGGACGGTTCGCGTACACGCTGCCTGCTCTGGGCGGACATTGACCTGGGGAGTTTTTTATGGCTTCCCAGGTTTTTTGGTCAATGTCCGTCCATATCAGTCAGCGTGTTCGCGAACAGCCGGACACTGGATATTGGAAAATCCTCCGGCTGCTCCGGTTCCTGGTTTTTGGGGGAGGGGAGATGTTGATGTTTTTTGGTTTTTTTATTCTTGGGTGACTAATATAATGGACAGTATGAATGCTGAAAAGTCGGCAAGGGGTCCTGCGAATAATACGCCTAGGATTCCGAAACGGAGCGGAAGAACCAGGATAAGGGGGATTAGGAAGAAAACCTGCCTGGTCAGCGCTAGTAAGGCCCCTTTTGCTGCTTTTCCTATGGCGGTAAAAAAGCTGGAGGAAAGCATTGTAATAGGAAGAAGCCGATTGCGGAAACAACCAGGGATATTAAGAAAATCTTAATTGAATTGTGTGCATGTGCAAGTATAATAAAATTGTTTGATTCCATAAAAATTGTAGTGATGATTTACTGGGAGGCATCTATGTACAGATATAAAATGATAATGATATGGGCATGTTCTTTTCTAATGGCTTTGAATATTGCTGCTTGTGGGCGGGCGAAAGGGGATGATACGGTTGATATGGAGGAATTTGCCGCAAATCAGCAGGAAGACAGTGCACAGGCGGCTGAATCTGCAGATTCAGAGACAGAAGAAGAGGAAGCCGTCAATGAAGGGGATTCTGTTATAAATCAGCAGGAAAGCAGCGGGCGGGAGGATGGAGATACAGATTTAGAAGCAACAGCGGATGAATTGTTGGATTCGTTTATCAATGGCTCAATAAATGCAGTTGATTCCGCGGATTTGACATCGGGGTTTTCCATTACAGATTTAAATATGGATTCTGGGGAGTGGGACTCTTATTCTATTGGGGAGAAAGCCGATCTTGACAATGATGGAGAAAATGAACTGATTATTAACGGGCCCTATGGCGGAATATATCTGGATGCGCGTGATAACAAGGTATATGAATTTGCTGTGGCGGGGGGGACTGCTCTCGAGCTTTCTTATACCTATTATAATGGGGCCGTATGGATTATGTATAGCAACAGATCGAGTGCAGGATTTGAATATTACCATATGGAAAAATATGAAGGGGCGGATAACTTAGCTGCAGAAATGAATTTCGGTGAAGAGTTTGACGTCAATGATGCGGAGGCTGGGGTGAAATATACGTGGAATGGGACTGAAATTTCTTATGATGAATATGCAGAATTGTGCAGCAAAATTTTCGCTGCTCAGATGGATACGAATGCTCAGAATTAAGTAAAAAGTGATGAGCAGATACATGGGGATGCCGGGAAATACAACATCCCCATATATCTGGGTTTGATGAATTTTTTAGTTATAAGTGTTTCAGGTTTTTGCGGTGGCTTTTGCGCTCTCCTGGCCTCTTCCTGCGCCGGATATGCCGGTGAGGTAGAAGAAGTGGTAGTGGATACCTGCCTGGTCAAGACGCCTGCATTGGATCAGGATGTCCTGGGACAGATAGCCTTTGTGCATGAAGCTGAGGGCCTTGTCGTCTCCTGTTTCGATGCCGATGGTGATGCAGTCGTAGCCGGCGTTGGGGGTTATTTACTCTTTGATTATATGTGATTGTGATCTTCGGAAGTCCTGCGAATTATGTGAGTAGCGGCTTTCAGTGCTGCAAAAAATACAATGTCTGCCTGGAGAATAAGAAATTCCCGGCGGCCATGATGGTGAAGGAGCTAAAGGAAGGCGCACTGGACGGCAGGACATGGTTTTACTATGACAGTCCAGTGATGCGCATTGATGAGGAAGAGGCAGGGCGCTATGACGATGGCCTGGAGAAAATGGAAAAGGCGCACCGCGCCAGCCAGGAGGAATTCTATATTATGAGCCGTTCCTTTGTGGAGTGAAGACGAGAAAGGGAATGCTCTGAAAAAAAGAAAACAAGAATTTTCCCTGATTGACAGAATCCGGGGAGTGTGTTAAGGTAAAAAGAACAAAAGGGAGTAGTTAAAAAGTGCAATCAACATTCCCTGGCGCAGATATCGGCAGAAGCAGCCCGCTGAGGGCAATGCCGTACCGCGTCATGGTTGCACACTTTCCGGTGCGAAAGAACGAGACTTTTGGCAGAAGATGCCAGAGGTCTCTTTTTTTTCCGATACCGGGGATTGGAGGGAGATACGGGCAGAGAAACAGGGGAGGATGTACGGATGAGAATGATAGGGAGAAAAAAGCGGAAGACATTTTTGTGCCAGATGCTTTTGTGTGCTCTGCTTTTGGCCGGATGTCATTCGCTGCCAGCGGAAAACAGGGAAGAGCCAAAGAGTAAAGAGCAGAGGGAAGGGGAAGAAGAAGCGCCGAAGGATGCAAAGACAGAAGAGGAGGCCAAAGCTGCCTTCAATAAGGAGAAGCTGCTGTCGATAGACCCAGGCTTTTGGAATTGTGTCTGTTATTGTGCAGGAATCGAAGAGGAAGATACAGAGGCGGTGATCCAGGAAAAATTGGATAAATGTGAAAGTCTGGAATTGTGGTGCCCCGCTTATGGGACGCCCTTCTGTTCCCTGGAGTCTTTGGAGTATCTCCCTCATCTGAAAAATTTGTCAATTGAATTTAAACCATGGGACGATTCCGGAATTGACGATTTCTCGCCGATTGCAAAGCTATCTGAACTGAAGCAGCTGCAAATCAGCTATGCAGAAGGGGAAGAAACCGACCTGTCCTTTCTGGGAGAAATGCATACTGTCACGGAGCTTTTTTTAATCAACTGTCAATTAAAAGACACTGCATTTTTAAAGGAAATGCCTCAGCTTGAGTGTCTGTCCCTTTTTATGACCCCTGTGGATGACATGGCAGTTCTGGAAAATCTCACAAAGCTTAGGGAGCTGTCCCTGGCCGGAAATCAAGGGGCAGCCCACATGGAAACCGTTGGAAAGCTGTCTAAGCTGGAGGACTTGGGGCTGCAGGAGTGCGGAATAAGTGACATATCATTTTTAAGCAGCCTGTCAAAGCTGCGTGGAGTGAATCTGAATTCTAATTCTGTTACAGATATAACGCCGCTGTCAGGCTTGTCCCGGCTTGAGAGACTGGGACTGGCTATGAATGAAATCCATGATTTATCACCTATTGCAGGACTTAAAAATCTCTATGATTTGTCATTGGATGGAAATAAGATTCGTGATATCTCCCCGTTGGCAGGGCTGCCGCATTTAAATCAGGCAGGGCTTTCTGGTAATCAGATTGAAGATCTTTCGCCCTTGGAAGGAAAGGAAGAGCTGATGTATGTATCTGTGGGCGGAAATCCCTGTAAGAATCTGAAATCCCTATTGTATGTCCCGATACTTTTTATCCAGCCTCAGCTGCCGTCAGAGGAACAATTGAAAATAGTCTCAGATCAGATAAAGAAGAAGTGGCCGGAGCTGGGAGAATATAAGTGTATCGATTATGCAGAAGGGGATATAAACGGCGACGGACGGCTGGATGCTGCCTTTGTTGTGGATGGGGCATTTGGAGAGATAGAAGGAGAGTATGGTTACAATTATCCTCGCCGCCTGGTGATAATTTTAGGGCAGGCGGACGGATCCTTTAGGGAGCTTTTGCATAAGGTTGACATATGGGATAGGGATGCCGGAGGAATGAGGGGAGATCCTTACCGGGGAATTCATATGGAGGAAGGCTGCTTTTTGCTGCAGCAGGCCTGGGGAAGCAGCAGCGGAGGCACGCAGACAGAGCTTTACCGCTATCAAAATGACAGCCTGGAGCTGTCGCATACTACAAGGGTCTATGACAGTATTTTTACAGAGGACTATGATGTGACAATATGCGAAGAAGAGAGCGGTGAGGAGCAAAGGTTTGCTATCATCATGGAAGACGGCCGTCGGATGACCAGGGGCGGCTTGGAAAATGGGGAGTAGGAGGAGATGATATGGAATTTTTATGGGAAGGTTTTTTGCAGATTACCTGGCAGCAGGCAGTGATGTATGGTATCGGCATTCTGCTGATTTATCTGGCAGTAAAAAAGGGCTATGAGCCGGCACTGTTACTGCCTATGGGTTTTGGAGCGATTCTTGTGAATCTGCCCCTGTCCGGCGTGATCAATCAGAATGTGGAGGGAATCGGAGAAGTAAACGGAATCATTGAGTGGCTTTTTGATGTGGGAATCGAGGCGTCGGAAGCTCTGCCCATCCTGCTTTTTATCGGGATCGGAGCCATGATTGACTTCGGCCCGCTTTTGTCCATGCCCTCGATGTTCCTGTTCGGGGCAGGCGCCCAGTTTGGCATCTTCTTTGCCTTAAGCACGGCGGTGCTCCTGGGCTTTGATTTAAAGGATGCGGCATCCATCGGAATCATTGGGGCGGCAGACGGGCCCACTTCCATTCTGGTGTCCCAGATTCTTCATTCAAAATACGTAGGAGCCATTGCAGTGGCAGCTTATTCTTATATGGCGCTGGTGCCTATCGTTCAGCCCTTTGCTATCCGTTTGGTGACAACAAAAAAAGAACGCTGCATTCGGATGGAGTACACGCCGGGCACAGTGTCCAAGGGGATGCGGATTGCATTTCCCATACTGACCACCTTTCTGGTAGGACTGGCGGCTCCCCAGTCTGTGGCCCTGGTGGGATTCCTTATGTTCGGCAATCTGATTCGGGAGTGCGGCGTGCTGGGAACTCTGTCAGATACGGCCCAGAATGTGCTGGCGAATCTGATTACGCTGCTTCTGGGGCTCACCATTTCCTTCAGCATGCGGGCGGAGGCCTTTGTAAATGTGGATACCCTTGTGATTATGGGCATTGGCCTGATTGCCTTTGTCTTTGACAGTATCGGCGGTGTGCTGCTGGCGAAGCTTCTGAATTTGTTCCGGAAGAAAAAAGTTAATCCCATGATTGGCGCTGCCGGAATTTCTGCATTTCCCATGTCGGCCAGGGTAGTGCAGAAAATGGCCCTGGAGGAGGATCCGGGAAATATCATTCTCATGCATGCAATCGGCGCCAACGTATCCGGACAGATTGCATCCGTGATCGCCGGCGGCCTAATCATCGGGCTGGTGTCGGCGTATCTGTAGATCGATTTACAGGCACAGCATTAAGTGACTGGAAATCGATTTAGACCAGGTGTACGGTGAGAAATATTACGGAACTGGAATAGGAGGCGAAAAGCATGTGGCAGAATTTTATTATTTCATTGGAAATAATGGGAAAGGGAATGCTGGGGATCTTTGTAGTCATCGGCCTGTTAACCCTGGCAGTAAGCGTGATGGGGAAGCTGTCCCGCAAGGAAGATCACGAATCGCACATTGATGCTTGAAATTAACTGTGATATAATCAATACGGCAAAGCGGATTTTAACAAAGAGATCCGAAACTTGGAAGCTTGCAGCAGACAAAGACCCTATAGAAATGAAAAGGAGCTGATAATAATGGCCGAATCCCCGTATATCCCGCCAAAGGACTGGACTCAAGAGCAGGTTCAGGAAAAGTTACAGAACCTCATCGATCATGTAGAACGTTTGAAGGACGACTGGTGGGACAAGGACTTGAAGGGACTCATCAATGTCCATGGCGTATTTTCTCCACAGCTGGCTCGGGCGGCTCTGGAGAAAGAAGTGTTTCAACCCAGCGAGATCTACTATCATGCCCCAGAGGACGTGCGTGATGGCTTGACTGCCAAGCTGCTGGAGACAGAAGACCCACGGATGGCAGGAGCTCTGATGTGCTGTTTGGCCATGCAGGGGGACGATAAGGCGCTGGAGATTCTCTTTGAGCTAGAGCAGCACCCACGCCCCTGGCGGAAGAAGTTGTATGTGGATCCTTCGGTATATGCTCAGTGCGGCGGCTGGACCTTTGACAAGGCCGGGAAGCGGCGGCAGCTGAATTTTGACACCTGCTATCCTCTCGTCAAGGGGGATCGGACCCGGAACGGCGCCGCCCGTATTTTCCGCTCCCGAAAGGATCGGTGCCCACAGTGCGGCGGCAGGCTGTCAGATTTTCTAGTGCTGGACGGCCGGGACGAGCGTTTGCGCTTTCTGGGCATAGACGGCATCTTCACTGCAACTGCCTGTCTTGGCTGCATTCCCTGGGCCAGCCCGTCCTACTCCCGTTTCACTTTGGACGGAGGCAGCACACCCATTTTCCCCTATGAGAGCGGTTGTGAGGAGGCCATGGAGGACGAGTGTGTGGAGCAGATGGGAGACAATCCCTATGTGCTGGCAGAAGAGCCGGCCCCGCTCTTCTATGGGGCGGACTGGGATGAGAGCAGTACTATTGGCGGCTTCCCCTTCTGGATCCAGGACTGGGAGTACACGCCCTGTCCTGACTGCGGCAGGCCCATGAAGCTTGTGGCTAAGCTCTCGTGGGAGATGCTGGATTTTATGGAGGGTAACTGCTACGTGGAGGTGTGTCCGGAGTGTCAGGTGGCCTCCGTGCACCATCAACAGACTTGAAGTTAGGCAGATGAACCGGAAAGGACTCTTTTCTTTTTTGCAGTCTTACAAAAATGTAAGCTGCTGCGCAAAATTGTAAGGTAGATCGATGGAACGGGAAACAGGAAGCTGGTATTCTTATATCAGAAAATAAAAACAAAAAAGAAAAGGGGTTTTCAAAATGAAAAAAATAGTAAAAGAAATGTCAAAGGCAGCAGCAATGATAGCAGTTATTATCGCAGTCCACATGATGTTATCCTATGTATTTACCTACCATGCGGCAGAGGTATTCTCCAAGACAGCTCTTAATATATTGTTCTTTTATTACCTTCTTAAGGGCGTCAGAAAATGCAGGAGCGCCGCTGCAGCCAGATAGAACAAATATTCCGCAGAATTTTGCAAAAATGTTAAATATTGTTAAATCTTTTTGAAACGCTTGACAAGAACGAAGGAAAACGTCATAGTAGAGTTAATCACAGGGTGGGAGATACTTCCACCCTGTTGTTACGTGAGCAGGTATTGGGTGTTACGGAACTGGAATCAGTAAGCATCAGTCAGTGCACAGATCGATTTACAGACGCAGGAATTGCGGCTGGAAATTGATCTAGAGCAGGGTGTACTGATTGATGCTTACGGAACTGGAATCAGTAAGCATCAGTCAGTGCACAGATCGATTTACAGACGCAGGAATTGCGGCTGGAAATTGATCTAGAAGAAGGTGTACTGATTGATGCTTACGGAACTGGAATGGAGAAAAAGAGAAATGAGAAGAAAAGACAGGGAAATTTCGGATTTTGACGAGATGATAGAGGTGATAAAAAAGTGCGATGTCTGCCGTGTGGCCATGCAGGGAGAAGAGTATCCTTATGTGGTGCCGCTGAATTTCGGCATAGAGACGGACGGAATCCAGGTTGTGTTGTATTTTCACGGGGCTTTAGAGGGAAAGAAGTATGAGCTTCTGGCAAAGAACAATAAGGTCTGCTTTGAGATGGACTGCGGGCATACCCTTTATACGGATATGGAGCAGGGGAACTGTACGATGTGCTATGAGAGCGTGATCGGCTTCGGCGTGATGGAGGAGGTGCCGGAGGAGGAGAAACTGGAGGCTTTGGATATTTTGATGGAGCATTATCCCGTTCCTGCAGGATTCCGTTATAATGAGGCAGTAGTGCCAAGGACGAGGCTGCTGCGGCTTAGAGTAAAAGAGATGACAGGGAAGAGACGTGGAAAGTAGGAGTGTGCCGGGAGCAATGGATGCAGGCGCAGAAGAAGCCCCTATGCAGGATACAAAATGATTGAATTGTAAGTAGATTCCTTCGCCGCAGGGCGGAGGATTTTTACCGTGATAAGCCAACTGCCTGCGGCAAAAAAATTTCCGGGGAAACCGAAGAAGTAACATTGCAGGAAGGGACCGCTTATGTTATTGTAGAGGAAGCGAAAATGTTTTTGTGGCTGGAAATTGATTTTATACCAGTGTACTTTGAGGGATATTACGGAACTGGAAACAGTAATATCCTTCAAAGTGCACAAATCGATTTACAGACACGTGTTCTTGTGGCTGGAAATTGATTTTATACCAGTGTACTTTGAAGGATATTACGGAACTGGAATGAGAACTGGAATGGAGGATACGTATGCTTTTTAATTCCATGGGATTTTTAATATTTTTTCCCATCGTGGTACTAATGTATTTCCTTATGCCGCGCCGGGTCAAGAATCTGTGGCTGCTTGGGGCGAGCTATTACTTTTACATGTGCTGGAATGCAAGATACGCATTGCTGCTGCTCACGTCAACGGCCATCACTTACTTAAGCGGCCTGCTCATCCAGCGTGCAAAAGAGAACGCTGCCTGCAAAAAATGGGTGGTGGCGGGAAGCTTTGTGCTGAATCTCAGCATTTTATTTTATTTCAAATACATAAATTTTATGCTGGATCTCCTGGGACAGCTGTTGAGGGCAGTCCATGTTGAGCTCCAGGTTCCGGCCTTCGATATCCTGCTTCCGGTGGGAATCTCCTTTTACATCTTCCAGGCCCTAAGCTACACCATGGATGTATACCGGGGAGACATTTATGCGGAGAAGAATTTTTTCCGCTATGCCCTGTTCGTGTCCTTCTTCCCTCAGCTTGTGGCCGGTCCCATCGAGCGTTCAAAAAATCTATTGCGGCAGCTGTCCGAGCCGAAAAGATTTGATTACTGCCGGGTACGCGAGGGGCTTCTTTTCATGCTCTGGGGCTTTTTTCTGAAAATGGTGATTGCCGACCGCTGCGCCGTTCTGGTAAATACCGTTTACGGGGATTACGCTTCCTACCGGGGCTTCCAGCTGATTCTGGCAAATGTGCTGTTTGCCTTCCAGATTTACGGGGATTTTATGGGCTACTCTGTGATTGCAAAGGGAGCGGCCAAGGTTCTGGGTTATGAGCTGATGGAGAACTTTTCACAGCCCTATTTTGCCGAAACCATAAAAGATTTCTGGAGAAGATGGCATATTTCCTTAAGCTCCTGGCTTCGGGATTATCTCTACATTCCCCTGGGAGGAAGCAGAAAGACAAAGGGGCTTAAGTACCGGAACATTCTGATTACCTTTCTGGTCAGCGGCCTCTGGCATGGGGCCAATATTACCTTCGTGTTCTGGGGAGCTCTTCACGGATTGTACCAGATCGCCGGGGAGCTTTTGGAGCCTGCGGCCAGCGGCATTTGCCGAAGCCTCCATGTGAATACCGGAACCTTTTCCTGGAAAGTCTTACGGATTCTGAAAACCTTTTTCCTGGTGGACATTGCCTGGATCTTCTTTCGGGCAGACACTATGGCGGCAGCTTTTCAGATTCTGCGGCAGTCCTTCGATCTGTCCAATACAGGACTTTTGCTGAACAACGGTCTCTATGAGCTTGGGCTGAATGAGAGAAATATATCCATTCTCCTGCTGGCCTTTCTCCTGCTGGCTGCTTACAGCATATTGAGGGAGTGCAAAATCAATGTCATGGAGCAGCTTTCCAGGCAGAACGCCCTTTTCCGGTACGCCGTATATTGGACAATTGTGGTTTTGATCACATTTTCCCTGGATATCACAGGACAGGAATTTATATACTTTCAGTTTTGAGCAAGGCTTACATAGATTGAAAATGAAAAATGTTATAAGCTTTTATGCCTGAGCCAAGGGAAAGGAATGGGTATCATTATGAAACATATCATAAAATTAGCAATAAAGGGCATCTGCGTCATGTTTCCCATGCTTGCCATCTATGCCTATACATGGTTCAATCCTCTGGGTTATATGGACGAAGAGTCCCCTCATTATCTCTGGAACAAAGAAAAGGTCAATTCGGAAGAAACCTGTTATTACGACACCATTATTCTGGGAGATTCCATGGCAAATGCGGCCTATATGCCGGAAGTGCTGTCGGATACCGCCATCAATCTGTCCCTGGGCGGAATGACGCCGGTTGAAAATTACTATGTCCTTCAGGACTGGCTTACCACCCATAGGGCGCCCAGGGTCTGTTATCTCAGCTTTCAGGACGCTCATATGATTATGGAGGACTGCTTTTGGACAAGGACGATGTACTCCCACCGGTTCCGGAGGGAGCAGAATCTGGAGATCCTGCGGACAGCGGAGATTTTCCGGGAGCCTACCATAATTACGGATACGTATAAGACGGACTTTGTCTCTTATGAGTTGTTCCTGCCTAACAAATATATTGCATCCATTATGAATTCCGGCTTTAACCAGCGCTATGAGAAGAACGTGGAAACCCAGAAAAGAGATGAGCTCCACCGGGGGCGCTATGTGGCAAGGGGGGCGGATGAATTTGAAGGAGGCGAAAAGGCAGCTTTGGAGGAATTCTATGTCAATCCCATCTTTGAGGACTACTATAGAAGGCTGATTGCAATGTGCGTGGAAAATGGCATCCAGGTGCGCATTGTGAAGCTGCCCCATCCGGAGAATGTGGGCTTTACAGAGGAATACAAGGCCCAGTTCCATGAATTCTACGGCAATCTGCAGAAGGATTATCCCGAAATCACTGTAGACTGGATTACCAATTATGACAGGAAATGCTTTGTAGATGCCAATCATCTCAATACCTACGGAGCGCTTAAGCTCAGCAGCGACATCAAAGCGCTTTATCCGGAGGATTTCGGCACAGCTCCCTTTACCAAAGGGCAGGCAGAGGCTGTCAATGACTCCATACTCACCGTAAGGAGAGGCGAGCAGCTCATAGACTGGATCTGCGGAAGAGACTATACCCTCTTTCTGAACGACGGCGCAGGGGTCTATTCCATTTCCGGGCTCAACAACCGGGAGGACGGCCAGGAGGTCTTGGAGCTGGAGAACGGGCTGAAGGTCTGGAGGGAATCCGCTGACGCCTGGAGATGGGAGGAGCATGTGCTGGGAGATTTCAGCGTTGTTGTGATAGATAATTATAATCAGAAGGAAGTCTGTCAAAAATCCTTCTGGAGAGAAAAAGAGACCTGCCGTCTGGCAGAATAAAAAGCAGACTCAATGGGCGTCTGGTGCAAGGACGCCCATTGGGCGGAACCGGAATGGAAAGGGGAGCTATGGCAAAAATACTTCTGGTAGAGGATGACAAAAACATCGTGGAAAATTTAAGCGCCGTTCTGGGGGCAGAAGGCTTTCAGGTAAAGACAGCTTCCGGCCAGAAGGAGGCTCTGGAGGCGGTGGAGCAGGAGAGCTTTGACCTTCTGCTTCTGGACGTGTCCTTAAAAGACGGCAACGGCTTTGCAGTCTGTTCCGCTGTGAAGGGAAAGGGAGATCTGCCTGTGATCTTTCTGACCGCCTCGGGGGATGAGTACAGCGTAGTGACCGGACTGGAGCTTGGGGCAGAGGATTACATCAGCAAGCCCTTCCGCCCAAGAGAGCTGGTGTCACGGATACGAAGTGTTCTGCGCCGGTGCGGAAAGACCCAGGCAGTGCTGGAGATAGGGGATCTGCGGGTGGACACGGTGCGGGCCCTGGTGACAAAGGGAGGACAGGAGTGCTTCCTCTCTGCGCTGGAATACCGTCTTTTGCTGTTTTTCCTCAACCACAAGGGCATGATCCTTACCAGAAACCAGCTCCTGGAAGAAATATGGGATGCGGCAGGGGAATTTGTGAATGACAATACCCTTACGGTCTACATCAAGCGTCTGAGGGAAAAGATAGAGACCGATCCCCAGAATCCGCAGATTATCCGCACGGTACGGGGGATGGGGTATAAGCTTGGGGATTAAAAAAACAGCAGCACAGTCATGGGGCTGCGGAACAGGAGCAGGTATTTTGCTATGAGCCTTTTTCGGAATCAGGAAATCAGAAACCAGATGGCGGTTTCGCTGTTCATTCTTATCATTGCAGGAAGCATAGATTTTTTCTTTTTTCCCGGCAGCCGCTCCGGTATAGCCTATACCTTTTTGTGCTGTCTGGCTATGGGCCTTAGCTGGCTTATCTTTACAAAAAAGCGTTATAGGAATCTGAAAAAGCTGGCTGTGGATGCAGACCGGATGCTTCACGGAGAGCGCAATCTGAATTTTACAAACTACCAGGAGGGGGAGCTTGCCATCCTGGCCAATGAGGTGGAGAAGCTTCTTTGGCGCCTGACGGAGCAGTCGGATAAGCTGCAAAGGGAGAAACGCTATCTCAGTGATTCCCTGGCGGATATTTCCCACCAGCTTCGCACGCCGCTTACGTCTCTGCATCTTCTTCTGACCCGGCTTCAGGAGGCCAGGGACGAGGGCGAGAAGCGCCGCCTGGCTTATGAGGGGGCCAAGCTTTTAGAAAGGGTGGACTGGCTGGTGGACGCCCTTCTTAAGATTTCGAAGATTGACGCAGGGACTGCTGTGTTTGCAAAGGAGAGAGTGGATGCAGAAGCTCTGGTTGAGAAGGCTCTGAACCCTCTGGGAATCCCTATGGAGCTGCGTGAACAGAGGGCCCTCCGGGAGGTGGAGGCCGGCGCAGGCTTTAGGGGGGACGCGGCCTGGACGGTGGAGGCCCTGGGAAATATTTTGAAAAATTGTATGGAGCATACGGGACAGGGGGGCACCCTGTGGATCCGCGTATTGGAAAATCATCTGTACACGGAGTTTCAGATTGAGGACAATGGAGAGGGGATTGATCCGGAGGATCTGCCGCATCTCTTTGAGCGTTTTTACAAGGGGAAGAATGCGTCTGATTCCAGCGTCGGTATCGGGCTGGCGCTTTCAAGAATGATCGTCTGCGCCCAGAACGGAACTTTGAAGGCGGAGAACCGGGATGAGGGAGGCGCGCGGTTTACGATGCGGTTTTATAAAGGGGTAGTGTAGGGGGGACGCAAAATAATCCGGCAGGCATTTCCATATCCTGTGTTCGGACGATTCGCGTACAGTCTGTCTGCTAGGATCAGACATTGTTTGGTTTTTGAAGTGGGGATGGGCTTGTGGGGAATGTCTGTTCCTATCAGACAGACTGTGCGCGAATAGCCGGACACTGGATATTGGAAATGCCTGCCGGATTATTTTGCTGTGTGTTGTTAAAAGGGAGTGTAAAGTGACGTTTTTGTTATATGGGTGTCACTGGAATGTCATTGTGGGAGGTTATACTTCAAAATAGAAGTTGATTTTGATAAAGGAGTGGATGGTTATGGAGTTGTTGAAGGTGGAGCATCTTTCTAAGGTGTATGGGAAGGGTGAGAATGAGGTGAAGGCGCTGGATGATGTGTCTTTTTTGGTGCAGCAGGGGGAGTTTGTAGCTATTATCGGGCCTTCGGGGTCGGGGAAGTCTACGCTGCTCCATATTTTGGGTGGGGTGGATCGGCCGACCTCGGGGCATGTGTATCTGGATGGGAAGGATATTTATAGTCAGAATGAGGAGCAGCTGGCGATTTTCCGGCGCAGGGAGATTGGGCTGATTTATCAGTTTTATAATTTGATTCCGGTGCTGGATGTGGAGGAGAATATGACGCTGCCTGTGCTGATGGACGGGCGGGAGGTGAATGAGGAGCGGCTTTTAGAGCTTCTTCATGTGCTGGGGTTGGAGGGACGGAAACGGCATCTTCCCAATCAGCTTTCCGGTGGACAGCAGCAGAGGGTGTCTATCGGGCGGGCGCTTATGAATGCGCCGGCGATTGTGCTGGCGGATGAGCCGACCGGGAATCTGGATTCGAAGAATAGTCAGGAGATTATGGAGCTTTTGAAGCTTTCTAATCAGAAGTATGGGCAGACGCTTCTTGTGATTACTCATGATGAAAGCCTGGCGCTGCAGGCGGATCGGATCATTTCTATTGAGGATGGGAAGATTGCCAGAGATGAGGTGATCCGCAGATGAATGTATTTACGAAGACGACGATTAAGACCTTGAAGAAGAATAAGATGCGGACGCTGGTGACTATTATAGGGATTGTTTTGGCTGCTGCTATGCTGACTGCAGTGACGACCTTTATTTCCAGTCTGCAGAATTATATGCTGCGGGCGGTGGTTGCGCAGATGGGCAACTGGCATGGAGCGGTCTATGAGCTTTCCGGGGAACAGATGGGGGAGCTGGCAGGTGATGAGAGGGTGGAGGAGACGGCGGCCGTTCAGGAGATTGGCTTTGCTGTGCTTCCCGGTGCGACGGATGAAAGCTGGCTGGACAGACAGGCGCCCTACCTGTTTGTGCTGGGCATGGCGGAGGAGGCAGGGGAAATGCTTCCTGTGCGTCTGAGTAAGGGGCGGATGCCTCAGAATGAGGGGGAATTGGTGGTTGCTTCGATGGCGATTGCCTCGGGACGGGCGGATGTTGAGGTTGGAGATACGGTGACTCTGGAAATCGGGAAACGTATGTCTACGGGGAAGGAACCGGAGGAGCTTTTTCTGTACAATCCGCTGCTTATGACAAAGGAGGATGACGGTGCGGAGCTTGAGGTTGCGGAAGAGCTGATTCCCCGGGAAACGCGGACTTATAACGTAGTGGGACTTATGGAGACGCCTGGCTTTATGGATGCCGGAGGCAGGGAGGCTTACCTGGCTATTACTGCGGCGGATCAAGAGCCGGGGGAAGACAGCCGTTTTGTCGGTTTCTACCGGTGCCGCAAATCGTCGGATGTATATGAGGTTGCGGATACGTATATGGCGGGAAGCTCCTATGCTACGAATAATTCGGAGCTTCTGCGCTACCAGGGGGTATCTCTGAACCGGCCTTTTATGCGGATGCTTTATGGGCTGGCGTCGATATTGATTGTTCTGATTATGACGGGAGGCATTTCTCTGGTGTATAATTCCTTTGCTATTTCGGTCAGCGATCGGACGAGGCAGTTCGGACTGCTGGCTTCTGCCGGAGCGACGCCGAGACAGCTTCGGGGGATGGTGCTTCGGGAAGCCCTTCTTGTAAGCGCTGTTGGGATTCCGCTGGGGATTTTCAGCGGTATTGTGGGGATTGGAATTACGCTGCATTTTACGGGAAACGCTTTTTCTTACCTGTATTATTCTTCCTCGGAGGTATTGCGGCTTTCCGTTTCCTGGCCGGCGGTGGTGATTGCCGCTGTGACGGCTCTGGTTACGGTTCTCATTTCGGCCTGGATTCCCTCCAGACGCGCGGCCAGGGTTTCGCCTATGGAAGCGATACGCCAGACCGGGGATGTTAAGGTGGCCAGGGGGATTGCCCGGAAGGGAAAGCTTTCCTACCGCCTGTTTGGATTGGAGGGGATGATTGCCGGGAAGCATTTCAGCCGGAGCAAAAAGCAGTACCGGACGACGATTTTTTCCTTATTTATCAGTATTGTGCTCTTTATCTCCGCAAGCTCTTTTTCCTCTTATGTGAAGAGCAGTGTGGACACGGTTAATGATATTTCGGAAAATGATATTTCCATGTATATTGAGGAGGAGAAGGAAGGCGAGATAGAGGAAATCCGGGAGCGTGTGCGGGGGACGCAAGGAGTGGATCATATGTTTTCCGAGAGCTGTATCAATATGGATGTTCCCATCGACCCGGAATTGGTGTCGGAGGACTACCGGGCTTTTCTGGAAACACAATATAATGGGGATGATACGGGATGGGGAGGGCTTTACCGTGAGGATGGAAAGCTGATGTTTTATGATTCCCGGATTCTGGTTCTGGAGGACGCGGCGTATGAGGCTTATGTGGAGGAGCTGGGACTTTCGAAGGAGGAATATCTGGGAGCGGAGACGGATAAGGTAATTGTCCTCAATCAGCTAAAGGGGTATATTTCCGAACAGCAGCGTTTCCGGCTTTATGATATTTTGAAGGCTCCTGGAATGGAGATTGAGATGCTGATGACGGATTACGATGCCTGGAATGAGGCGGAAAGGGCAGCGGGGAAGGATTTGGCACGGACCGATTTCCAGAAGCCCTGCAGGGTAACGGTGGGGACATTTGCCGAGCACGCGCCTATGAATCTCTATGGGGAGTGGGGCGGAGGTTTCTCTGTCTTTCTCTCGGAGAGTATGCTTCAAAGGCTGACAGGGGAGGAGTATCCTTATTTTAGTACCGTGCGGTTCTATATACAGGCCGAGAATCACCGGGAGACGGCAAAGCGTCTGGAGGCGCTGGCTCTGGACGGAGGCTATGAGAGTTATTTCATTGTGATGGATGAGGCGGAGACGCGCCAGACTCACAGAAGCCTGCTTTTGACGGTGGATGTGTTTACCTTTGGATTTATTACACTGATTTCGCTGATTGCGGTGGCCAATGTGTTTAATACCATTTCCACGGGAGTGCTGCTGCGGAGGAAGGAGTTTGCGGTTCTAAGCTCTGTGGGTATGACGCCTAAGGGACTTCGGCGGATGCTGAATTATGAATGTGTGCTCTATGGGTGCAAGGCTTTGCTCTATGGGCTTCCGGTGTCGCTTTTGGTTACCTGGCGGATCTACCGGGTGGTGGCCGGGAGTATGGACGTGAGCTTTTACATTCCCTCAGTCAGTATCCTGATTGCCGTGTGCAGCGTGTTCCTGGTGGTGTTTGCCACGATGATGTATGCCAGAAGCCGGATGAAGGGAGAGAATATCATCGACAGTATCCGGCAGGAGAGTCTGTAGGAAGAGAAAAAAATAAAAGAAAAGGGTCTGTGGAGAAAGATAAGATCAGATTTTCTGATATCATATTTTTCCACAGGCCCTTTCTCTTTGTAATCTTAACCCTCCGGAAATAAAGGTGTTACAGAATGAACTTCTTCAAGAGGGAAATGACCTCGTCCAGGTTGATAGGCTTGGCAGTGTGGGCATTCATTCCGCTGTCCAGGCAATGCTTGACGTCCTCGGAAAAAGCGTCTGCGGTCATGGCAATGATGGGAATCGTCTGGGCATCGGGACGTTCCAGGCCGCGGATTGCTTCGGTGGCTTCGTAGCCGTTCATAACCGGCATCCGGACATCCATCAGAATGGCCTTGTAATATCCGGGTTCAGAGGCCTCGAATTTTTCCAGACAGATTGCTCCGTTTTCCGCCCATTCCAGCTCCATGCCTACATCAGACAGCAGCTCTTCAAGAATCTCCCAGTTGATTTCATTGTCCTCTGCTGCCAGAAGGCGGCATCCGGCCAAATCCGTATCTTCGGTTATCGTGTTTTCTGCTTCTGCCATTCCCATATACTGCTTTAATCCATGGAACAGCGTGGATTTAAACAGCGGTTTCGATATAAAGCCGTTGATACCGGCTTCCCGTGCCTCCGCTTCAAACTCATCCCAGTCATAAGCGGAGATGAGGATGATAGGCATATTCTCCCCTACAATCCGCCGGATCTGCCTGGCAACCATGAGGCCGTCCATGCCGGGAAGCTTCCAGTCCAGCAGGACAATCTGGTAATCATCCCGAAGCTGGTGCTGCTTGCGTACCAGTTCCAGGGCGGATTCTCCGCTTAAGGTCCAGTGGGCCTGGATTCCGATGGATTTCAGAGCATCTACGGCTGTATGGCACAGGATCTCATCATCATCCACCACAAGCATCCGCCAGGGTGGGAGAACCATATCAATCTCTTCGATCTCAGCCTTTTCCAAATCCAGAATCACATGGATCTCGGTTCCCTTGTCAGGCTCGCTCTCTATGGCAATGCTTCCGCCCATGGCATCAATAATGTACTTTGTGATTGCCATCCCAAGTCCGGCACCCTCTGTCTTCTGCACCCGTTTGCTGTCGGCTCTTGAGTAGGAATCAAAAATCTGGCTGAGGAACTCCGGCGTCATGCCGATACCGTTATCCTTTACAATGATATGATTGCGGATATAGGCACTTCCTTTATCTTCCGGCGCT
This sequence comes from Clostridia bacterium, assembly GCA_910575725.1. Taxonomy (GTDB): domain Bacteria; phylum Bacillota; class Clostridia; order Lachnospirales; family Lachnospiraceae; genus Laedolimicola. The sequence goes on from CAJTFE010000018.1 coordinate 74,843, forward strand.
TCCTCCTGGAATAAGGAGAGCTGTATGGTGCCGTTTTCATGGGTGTACTTCACTGCGTTGGACAGCATATTCAGTAAAATCTGGTTGAGCCGGACACTGTCGCAGTACACATCCTCGGCCATTATGTTATCAATATGAACGTTAAAGTTCTGGCTTTTTGCCTTGACCTGCGTCTGTACGATGTTAACAATTCCCTCTATGACTTCACGTAAGGAAATCTGCTCTGCCGTGAGTGTCATTTTGCCGCTCTCGATTTTGGACATATCTAGGACATCGTTGATCAGCCCTAGGAGGTGTTTGCCGGAGAGGGCAATCTTTTTCAGACAGTTCCGCACCTGCTCCTTATCGTCGATATGGGCCGTGGCAATGGCCGTCATGCCCACAATGGCGTTCATGGGAGTACGGATATCATGGCTCATATTGGAGAGGAAGGTGCTCTTTGCCCTCGTGGCAGCCAGGGCATCCTGGCGGGCCGCTTCCAGCTCGATCAGCTGCTGCCGGGTCATACGGAAATAGCTGTAAAAGATAATAACCAATACAATAAGGATCACAGCGATGACAAGCATGGTCGTTCCCGTCCGCTCTGCGTTCATGTTCTCTACGGTTTCGTTGAGAACCCCGAAGGGAAGAATGGTCAGGAGATGCCATTCGGAGTAGGGCAGAGGCGTACAGTATATCTGCTGGCTGGCAGAATTGAGATTCAGCACACTGGAATAGCTCTCCTTTTTCTCCATGGCAGCGGAAAGCTTTTGGATATGACTCTCTATTTGGCCGGCATCCTCCTCCGGATACCGTTCATACAGGCTGGTGAAATAATCAGCGTATTCGTCGCTCATATCACTTATAATGAAGCTTCCGTCTTTCCGGATAATATGGGAATAGATGAGTGCGTTGTCTTCTTCGGTACTCAGCATGGTGCCGATATATTCTATGGGGACTGCAGTAATAAGGGCTATGGACTTCTGGCCGTCCGACATGGGATAGCCGGCGCTGACGCCGAACAGAACCACATCACTGTCGGTGGTGCTGCGGCCTACGGCGACTTTTTTTTCCCCTTTCTGCAGAGATTCAAAGAAAGGCTCCGGATCGGCAAGCTCAATCTTTTCCCCATAGATCATTTCCAGGGAGTAGTCTTTGGAACAAAGAGCCAGATAATTAAAGCCCCTGACACGGATACGGTAGATAAGATCCTCATATATGGCGTCCGTACTCTCCTGATCGGCAGATACGACTTCCGTTACAGCTTCCACCTGCTCAAGCTTTAAGTCAATCAGGGTCCGGAAATGGGCGGTGATATGGTCATTGATTCCGGACATGTACAGGTTGCCTACTTTGTTGATAGCTTCTGTACTGACGGTACGCATGTGCCGGCCCAGATATGTAAACGCCCACACGCTGATGAGAAGAAGCAGGACAAAGCTTCCAATCAAAAACTGGGTGGTGCGTGCCTTTTTGCTGCATTGGATATTCATGTGTATCTTTTCCTCCTGTTGCTTCTGTTTTCGGACAAACAGAGGTAATTATCGGATATTTCAAGGATAATGATTGCCTGGTTTCTACAATTATTAGAATTATATCAGATTCCTAAAGATAATTCCAGTGCTTCCTTGCAGTATTTTATTTTACACGGTAAGGAAAGAGTGATATAATAAAAGTAACAAGCAAAAACCCCTGCATTTTGGACACTTTAAGGAAGGCGGTCTCTCTGCTTTTGGGGACATGTATGAATGGGGCGGATGCAGAGTATATATCTTTATAGAAGCGTAACAGGAAAGGCAGACAGTATGAGAGTGTGGAAGCATAGATGGAAGAGAGGTTTTGCGCTGGTTCTGACAGCGGCGATTATAGGAGGGAGCTTAGAGAGCAGAGCTCTGCCTGTGTGGGCAGCTTCCCGGAATATGCCGGAAGCGGAGGAGACGTTTACAAAGGTTCTGGAATGGGAGGAGGATCTGCCAAAGAGCGGGGAGCTTCTGGAAGGATACCTGCACCAGAGGGCTGCCGGTGAGCTGGGAGACGGGGCTTCACTGTATGGAAATGCAGGAGGAACAAGGCTTACTGGGGATGAAAAGAGAATTTATGAGGAACTGAAGAGGCAGATACAGGCGGCGGCTTCGGGAGCAAGGGATTCTACGGTATTTTCTGTGGATCCAGGCAGTCTTCCAGGCAGCGAAAGCGAGGTGGATGCTGCAGCCAGAAGGATTATATACTATCTTTTGATGGACTGCCCCTACGACTTGTACTGGTATGACAAAACGACAGGGAATGGATATGAGGTCAATTGGAGCAGCGTAAGCGGCAAGATTACGTCCTTAACATTTTCTCTGGCTGTTGGGGAGGAATACCAAAAAGGAACGGAGGCTTATCGGATAGATACGTCAAAGACGAAGGCAGTGAATAAAGCAGCCGACACGGCAAAACAGATTGTCAAGGTGAACGAAGGAAAAACGTCTTATGAGAAGCTTGCGGCTTATCTGGCAGAGATCAAACGCCTTGCTTCTTATAATAATGCGGCCGCCGGCGATGCGTCTGCCCCTTACGGGAATCCGTGGCAGCTGATCTGGGTGTTTGACGGAGATCCGTCTACCAAAGTGGTCTGCGAGGGCTATGCCAAGGCTTTCCAGTATTTATGCGATTTGTCTTCTTTCTATAATGCTGCGTGCTATACGGTTACCGGAACCATGGACGGCGGCAATCATATGTGGAATATTGTGACGCTGAACGGCAGCAATTATCTGGTGGATGCAACTAACTGCGATGACGGAACCGCTGGTGCGCCGGATAAATTGTTTCTGGCAGGCGCCCAGGGAAGCGTGGAGGGAGGATATGCCTTTTCCCTTGGCGGCAGGACGGTTACCTATCAGTACGACCCCAGTCAAAAGGGGCTTTTGGGAGATGTCTTAAAGCTGGCTTCCGATTATTATGAGAATGTGCCGGGACAAGAGCTTAAGATTCAGCAGGCGCCGACGGTCAATGGGAAAGTGACCTTCGGAGAACCGGCGAACAACAGCCTTCTGACGGGAGGCGCTGCAGTGGATGGGGCAAATAATACCGTTCAGGGTTCTTTCCAATGGGTAGATTCCTTTTACAGAGAGGCCGGAACGCCTTCTCTAAAGGTGGTTTTTATACCGGCGGATTCCAGGTATGAGCCTGCAGAAGCTTCCGTAAATGTCAAGGTGGAGAAGAAAACAGTTACCGTGAAGGCGGATCCGCAGAGCAAGGCAGTCAACCAGCCGGATCCGGAGCTGACATATACGGCAGAGGGCGTTGTAGACGGATGCCCCCTGCAGGGGGCTCTGACCCGCCAGGCCGGGGAATCAGTCGGAACTTATGCGATCGAGCAGGGAGATCTGACGGATGCGGAGAACCCCAATTACGAGATTCAATTTACGGGTAATACTTTGACGATTACTGCGGCAGACTGCAATGTCGTGGTGAATGAGAGACAGAATATCCGGCCCGGGACAGGAGAGTTTACAGAGCCGGTATTCACAGATGAGAATGGAAGCAGTATCGAGGGGACGATTACCTATACCTATAGTGGGCAGACCTATGATTATGCCGGCTTGAAAAATGTGCTTGCAGGACTTGCAGAGGGAAGCAGCGGAACAATTGCATACACCTTTGTGCCCGCAAGCCCGGACTATGCTTCCCAAAGCGGAGAGATTGCGTTTACCATGAGCACGCTCACCTTTACCGTGGGAGGGACGGAGGCCACGGCAGAGAATGCGGTGACAATCAAAAAGGATGCCGTATACGGCGATTCCTGGTCTGAGATTGTAAAAATCGGCAGTATCACAGCCGGCACAGGCGCAGGAACGGACAGTGATTCTGCGCATTTTACCCTGCGGGAAAGCGGCCGGCCGGATGCCGGAGACGCTCAGAGCTTTCAGGTCCTTTACAACGGAACCATAGAAGGGAAAACCTATACGGACGAAGTAGTTCTGACGGGGAAGGCGGATGTGGCGAAACGCACTGTTACGGCGGAAGCCGGAAGCTGCCGGATCACCAAGGTTTATGATAGGACACGGGATCCGGGAACTGCATCCGGGGAGCTGGCGATTCAGAATCTGGCATCTGGGGACGAAGGCCTCCTTACTATTACGGTAACACCGGGAGCCTATCCGGACGCTAATGTGAATGGACAGAAGAAGGTGGCTGTGACCCTTGCCCTGGAGGGGGAGGGCCTTAAGAACTATGAGCTTCTGAATGATACCTTGGAGCTTCCGGGGGAGATTAAGCCGAAATCTATCGCGCCTGTTGTGAAGGTTTCAGGCAGCTACAGCTTTACAGGCAGTGCGGTAACGCCTGCGCTGACGGTTTCGGACGGAACGGATGTGCTGGCTGAGACAGATTATGAGGCGGTTCTGAGCAATAACAAGAGCGCCGGGACGGCCAAGGTGTCGGTGAGCCCGAAGGCCGGGGGAAATTATACCTGGAGCCCTGCCGTTGAGGCGTCATTTACCATTGACAAAGGTAATTATACCGGAACAAAAACCATGGCGGTGTCGGCCAGACCAGGGGAGACGGCTTCCTTTAATCTGTCCTCTGTGCTTCCTGCCGGATATAAGCTTGGCAGCATCCGGGTGGAAGACCGGGATCGTATTTTTACGGGCACGCCTTCTCTTTCAGGGTCTAAGGTGACCGGAAGCCTGGTGAATGACAGCTCAAAGGCCGGAAAGAAGGCCGTGATTACAGTGCCGGTAACGGAGACGGCGGACTATCAGGCTTTTGAGCTGACGCTTACGGTGAATGTGCTGGCCTCTGCACAGAATCCGGGGTCGAGCAATAATAACAATAACAACAATAATAATGGCAATAATAATGTGAACGGCGGAAATAACAGCAATAACAATACCACTGCCAACGGGACGGATAAGGTGGAGTACAGCCTGTCTATGGAGACGGGGATCTCCAAGGTGCCAACGGCCCTTAGCAGTATAGAGGACTTGAATACAACGGAAAAGATTGAGTCGAAGATGAAGCAGGAGCTGCAGAAACGGGCGGCAGGCGTTGCTTCGGATAAGGTGGTGGTCTATGATGTTGTCCTTATGGTGAACATCAACGGGACCGGATGGAAGACGGCCACGAAGGACAATTTTCCCCAGGGAGGGCTTACAGTGGTGATTCCTTATCCGGAGGGAACAGATCGGACGAAGCATGATTTTGTTGTGAGCCATATGTTTACAGAGGAGATGAACGGGCATAAGGCCGGGGAGATCGAGTATCCTTCTGTGACCAAGACGGGGGAGGGGCTTGAATTTAAGGTAAACGGTCTGTCACCGATCTCCGTGGGCTGGTCGGAGGCCGGGAAGCTGAATGATCCCAGCGGGGCCGTTAAGAGCCCGAAGACGGCGGATATGAGCCCTGTGGAGATGTATCTTGGACTGCTTGTGCTTGCAGCATCTGCGCTGGCCGGTTTGCTGCTTTTGGAGCGCAGACGGATGAGGGAGCGGTGATGGCCCGGATGCACCGGATGGCCCGGATATGAAAAAAGGCTTGCAAAGGTTTGTTTCCCATGATATACTTTCTAAGTTAGCGAAAAATCACGCGGTCCTTGCCAAGAACGGTGCCGGAGCATTTGCTCGGGTCTTTGCGGCAGACAGGGCTTGCGGAAGAACAACCACATGGAGGTAAAGAAACATGAGCGTTATTTCAATGAAGCAGTTACTGGAGGCAGGTGTTCATTTCGGACATCAGACAAGAAGATGGAACCCTAAGATGGCTCCCTACATCTACACCGAGAGGAACGGCATCTACATCATCGACCTGCAGAAGTCTGTAGGAATGGTAGACGATGCTTACAAGGCTGTATTTGACATTGTGGCAGACGGCGGCACCATTCTGTTCGTAGGAACAAAGAAGCAGGCCCAGGACGCCATCCGTACCGAGGCAGAGCGCTGCGGCATGTTCTATGTAAATGAGAGATGGCTCGGCGGCATGCTGACCAACTTCAAGACTATCCAGAGCAGAGTAAACCGTCTGAAAGCCATCGAGAGAATGTCCGAGGACGGAACTTTTGACGTACTGCCTAAGAAGGAAGTTATCGCACTGAGAAAAGAGTGGGAGAAGCTGGAGAGAAACCTTGGCGGTATCAAGGAAATGAAGAGAGTTCCGGATGCAATCTTCGTAGTTGACCCGAAGAAGGAGAGAATCTGTGTTCAGGAAGCGCATACACTGGGAATCCCCTTGATTGGCATCGCAGATACCAACTGTGATCCGGAAGAGCTGGATTACGTAATCCCCGGCAATGACGATGCAATCAGAGCCGTGAAGCTTCTGGTATCCAAGATGGCTGACGCCGTAGTGGAGGCAAACCAGGGACAGGCAGAGGACGTAGAGGAAGCTTATGACGAGGCTGCCGTACCGGCAGAGGAGTAATCCAAAAGCTTTCCAAGAGGTCATTTACGCTGCAGCGTATGCAGTTCGTGCGGAACGGGCCGTCATATGTCTGTGGGAATATATAGATGGAGGAAAAAACAATGGCAGTAACAGCAGGAATGGTAAAAGAATTAAGAGAGACAACCGGCGCCGGCATTATGGACTGTAAAAAAGCCCTGGCCGAAACGGATGGAAATATGGAAGCAGCCATCGACTGGCTGAGAGAGAAGGGACTTGCAAGCGCCCAGAAGAAGGCAGGCCGTATTGCAGCAGAGGGTATCGTAGCAACCCAGCTTATAAATGATGACAAGAAGGCCGTAGTGGTTGAGGTCAACGCAGAGACAGACTTCGTAGCTAAGAACGCTAAGTTCCAGGCTTTTGTAGCGGATGTAGCGGCACAGGCAGTAAATACCGGCGCAGCTGACATTGATGCATTTATGGCTGAGACCTGGGAGAAGGACAGCTCCATGACTGTGAAGGAGGCTCTGGCCGCTCAGATCGCAGTTATCGGCGAGAATATGAACATCCGCCGCTTCCAGCAGATGGAGGAGGAGAACGGATTCATCGCTTCTTATATCCATGCAGGCGGCAAGATTGGCGTTCTGGTAGATGTTGAGACAGATGTGATCAATGACGATGTAAGAGAGATGGCAAAGAATATTGCTATGCAGGCAGCTGCTTTGAAGCCTCTGTACACCAGCGATAAGGAAGTGGATGCGGAGTATATTGAGAAGGAAAAGGCTATTCTGCTGGCGCAGATCCAGAACGATCCCAAAGAGTCCCAGAAGCCGGAGAAGGTGATCGAGGGCATGATTAAGGGACGTATTAATAAGGAGCTGAAGGAGATCTGTCTCTTGGATCAGGTTTATGTGAAGGCTGAGGATGGAAAGCAGTCTGTGGCCGCTTATGTGGCACAGGTGGCTAAGGCGAACAGCGCTAACATCACGATCAAAGGATTCGTTCGGTTTGAGACTGGGGAAGGTATGGAGAAGAAGAACGAGGACTTTGCGGCTGAGGTGGCGAAGCAGATGAATCAGTAGAAATTTGTCGAAATAAGGCGAATAGAGATAGGAATGAGAACCCTTGTAAGTGGTGTGTATGCGCCATTTGCAGGGGTTTTTAGTGTTTTATGTTGAATTTTCATTTCTTGACACTGTCACGATATACCGTTATAATCAATAGAAAAGAATCCATGAAATGGAGAATAGAGAAATGGAATTGATGAATTTGTTAAAGGAAAAGCAGCTTTCTGTTTATCAGTGTGCGAAAGAAAGCCATGTACCATATACTACATTATCAGATATTGTGAAAGGGAAAACCAGGATTGAAAAATGTACCGCAGAAACAATATATAAATTAGCGAGGACACTTCATTTGACAATGGAAGAACTTTTAACAGAATGTTTTAAAGAAGATGAAAACGCTCCCAATTTAAGAGATTTTGAAATATATAAAAGTAATATCTGTCATTTAGTGAAAGATAAAGGAGAAATTGATTTTATTATTGACACTTTAAAGGAGAATCAAATAAGGACTTATTGGGAACGGCAATGGTATCGGGAAAGTTTTTATCTTCTGGCTATGGTAGATTATTTAAGCAGGGAAAATGGACTTCCATTGTGCAATGATTATGAAGATATAAGGAACTGTAAGCTGTCGGAGCCGTTATATCCGTGGGATGTTGTTCTTGCTGCAAAATTGGATGGTTCGCTTGATAGGAAAGAACAATGTTTAAAAGAAGCGATTCCCGAATTTCTGAGGTTTAATATTATAGAAAGCGAGATAAGGAATGTCTGTTGAGAAAGGTTTTACCAAAGAAAATTTGGATTATTATTTGAAAGAATTGGCAAAAGAGTTTCGGAAAAGAAATGGGAAAAATACACCTGCTGAGATTGTGTTAGTTGGGGGCGCAGCAATCCTTGCAAATTATGGGTTCCGTGAAATGACCTATGATATCGATGCAGTCATAACAGCATCATCAGCCATGAAGGAAGCGGTGAACGCAGTAGGAGACCGTCTCAGTTTGCCAAATGGCTGGCTGAATGCAGACTTTAAGAATACGAGTTCTTATAGTCCTAAATTGTCGCAATACTCTAAGTATTACCGTACCTATTCTAATGTATTGAATATCAGAACAATTAGTGCGGAATATCTTGTTGCCATGAAATTAATGTCCGGGAGACGTTACAAGAAGGATTTGTCTGATATTATTGGTATCTTAAGCGAACAAGAAGGAAGAGGAAAGTCTTTAAATTACCAGCAGATTGATTGCGCAGTAAAAAATCTGTATGGCGGGTGGGATAATATTTCCGAATATGCAATACAGGTTTTGAAAGCGGCTTTAGATTCAGAAAACCTAAAAGAATTATTCATGGAACAGGAATATGATGAAGCATTGTCAAAACAGGCAGTGCTTCAAGTTGAAAAATATGAAGGGGGAAAAGTAAAGGAAAGTAATGTGGATGAGATAATCCAGAGAGCGTTAAGTAAGAAGAATAATGGCAAGGATGCGAGATAGTTTAATGAAAACTGATTTTTACAAATTTTATCTATCAGATAGCGATAAAAATTTCTGTTATATCTTGATATAATGTGAGTTTAACGAATAGAGGAAGTCAAGAGGTGGAAATGTGAGTAGGGGTAATGATGCAATTCCCACATGGAGTGGATTTAATTACCAAGGTAAAGTAATGCTATTATATATATTAAAGCTGATAAATCAAATAAGTAAAGAGGAAGATGGAAGGGTATATTCTGTAAATTTAGAGGAGATAGAGGATTTTTGTATTTTGCGTGATTTTGAATATATTTCATTTCATCAAGTGAAAGCGTGGTTGTCGGTAACAAAATGGAGCAGCTATAGTACCGCAATGGACAAGCTGTTAAAACATCGAAATGGCTCCTCGAATCCAATGGCAAAATGTTACCTTATGGTAGCGAGGGATGTGGCTGACTGGGATGAAGATTCTAATACATATAATGCAAGCATAGAACTTTATAAACACGATTCAAAAATTGTAGGAGTGTGCGATGTAAAGGATTTGATTATCGAAGAAATAAAGAAGTTTCTAGAGGAAAAAGGATATGATGAGAACCAAGTTGAAATTATATATGGAGAATTGTGTTTATTTTTAGACGATAGGATTGCCTTGATGCATAAACAAGGTACTAAGAAAAGGGATTGTACCACGGATGGCAGGTTCTTCGGAGCCTGCTTTTCTGTTTTGAGCAGAAAAATGGAGCGCTGCTCCATAGACGATCACTCATCTATTTTGCAACGCCCCCGCAGATGAGAAAGTAATATGTGGAAAGCTTATTAATCAGAGAAAGACAGCAAAATACATAGCTTTTTTGACATTTGGCAGGGTATAGACAATGAAAAATTCACAAAGCAGGCTAAATGTAGCAAAACAGATGAATATGTAGAAATTTGTCGAAAATAGGCGAATAGAGATGAGAGTGAGAACCCTTGTAAGTGGTGCGAATGTGCCATTTGCAGGGGTTTTATGTATTTTCTATAATAGTAATTGGAAAGATGGGTGTAGAGTCTGTCTACAAAAAATATTGCAATTTACATATTTTTTGCATATAATAAGTAAAAAGAGATAAAGATAGAATTCAATTCGTGAGGAGGTGTTGATATGGCAACATCAAGTATACTTACTAATATAAAGATTACAGATCCTAAAAAGGTGGAAGATTTTGTAGAAGCATTAGATATTTCAGCGCATGAACCAGAAAGGATACCTTCCAAACCTGTTATTCCATTAGTTACTAATATAGGAGAAATACGAAAGTTCATGGGAATGGAGAATAGAGAGAATGAATGATTGTATAGCAGTAAATATTCAGGACATGCTTAAAGCAATCGGAGAGGAGAAATTATTAAAGCTTCTCTCCGATTTTTCGTGTCCTTTAAATAAGGAAGTGGAGGATTTTGAATGAGGAGAAAAACATTCTTGTAGGGATTTATACGTTATCTCATAAGGCTATCGAAATTACGAATTCTAATATTAGTAATACAACTCGTAAAAAGTTGTTGAGATATGCGACTTTGGACAAGGATACCAATAAATATAATATTTCTGCATTCCTTTATTATTCGTGTAAGCTTGTTTGGCGTAAATTCGATTGATGAGTTAAAATCAGATGTGAAGAAAGAATGGATTGCTGCTTGGGGTGCAGAAAAAGGTGTATCGCAGGAAAACTCCCAGAGGTTGAATAAAGTTGGTGATATTACTAAAAAAATATTTTCAACAGTGGGAGATTTTTTACCCGACACGGTAAAAAATATTGGAAATAGTATTTTGTCTGTAAATATTATTGATTTCATTTCAATTGCTCCAATAATGAAATAGACATATATCCCCCATTTGAAATGGGGGCCGAGGCAAAGCCGTAGCGTTGCATAAAGTACTAAAACCTCCTATGCTATAATGATATTGGTT
>CAJTFE010000019.1 GCA_910575725.1 Clostridia bacterium
AAAAAATATTGATGAAGTCTACCAATCAGGTTATCTTTGTTGTATAATGAGTTTATCGTACAGGGTCACTTTCCTTTGTAAAGGTTGTAGCAAACTCATTATACATCAGAAAGTCCTGTACGATACTTTTTTTATTAAAAAACTTGTAAAGTGGTGTTAATATAATTTTACAAACGGTCTGGCTGGTTTATTTAGTAATAGGAGTTGTAATAGTTGCGATTGTATATGCGATTGTGTGATCGGTTATGATAGAGAAAAGAAAAAAGTAAAATTCCGGTTTGTCGGGCAAAAGAAATTTATGGAGGCATAGTATGAAGATAACTGATAGAGATATAGATAACGGAAAACCTTTTGATTGGGGGAAAACCTCTTTAGATTATGCAAAGTTCCGTGATATTTATCCAAAAGAATTTTATCAAAAAATTGTTGACCGCAAATTATGTATAGACGGACAATCTATCCTTGATGTTGGAACAGGGACAGGGGTTCTTCCCAGAAATATGTACCAGTATGGGGCGAAGTGGAGGGCTACCGATATTTCAGGAAATCAAATTGAACAAGCCAAAATCCTTTCAAAAGATATGGATATAGATTATTGCGTTGTGCCAACAGAAGATATAAGTTTTTCAGATAATTCTTTTGATGTAATCACAGCCTGTCAGTGTTTTTGGTATTTTAACCATGAAATTGTTATGCCTAAGTTTTATCGTATGCTTAAAAAAGAGGGAAAGATTCTTGTTTTATATATGGCATGGCTTCCATTTGAGGATAAAATTGCGGGAGCAAGTGAAAAACTTGTATTAAAATATAGTCCTAACTGGAGTGGTGCAGGAGAAACGATACATCAAATAGACATACCCGATTGCTATAAAGAAAACTTTGAACTTGTACATCACGAAGAATTTACTGTAAGAATACCATTCACCCATGAAAGCTGGAATGGAAGAATGAAAGCGTGTCGTGGAATTGGTGCTTCGCTTACCGAAAAAGAAATTTCTATGTGGGAACAAGAGCATAGAACACTCCTTGAACATATTGCGCCTAATGAATTTGATATTTTACATTATGGTGCTATTGCCGAACTAAAAAAGCGTTAAATTCAAATTAGGAATTATCTATGGCTGACGATAAAAGAAAATTAACAGAAAAAGAACTGAAACGTAAAGATTGCTTTGAAAAAATAAGCTCTGAAATGCAACAAAAAGGATATAAAATGAAGAATGTGGTTATCAATACACAAAAAGCAAAGTATTTTGCTCTTTTAGTCATGTTTCCGTTTATGGCTTTAACATTTTGGCTCTACAATAATGTGAATGGTTTTAATTTAGATGGTATTTCCTGGGGATATGCTGTGGCGTTGCCTCTGCTTATTCTATGCCTGATTATCGTGCATGAGCTAATACATGGAATTACTTGGGCGATTTTTGCAAAAAATCATTTTCATGCGATTGATTTCGGAATCGTTTGGAGTACTTTATCTCCATATTGCACTTGCTTCGAACCGTTGAAAAAGTGGCAATATCTGTTAGGAACTGCTATGCCTACATTGGTTTTAGGAGGTGGGGGTGCAGTGGTTGCGGTGATGACAAATCAGTTACTACTATTTTTTGCGGCAGAATACATGATTTTATCAGGTGGCGGAGATTTTCAACTTATACTGAGAAGTATATTAGCTGATAAGCGAGAAAGTTTGTATTGCGCCCATCCTTACGAATGTGCTTTTGTAGTTTTTGAGAAATAGGAACGAATACTATAAATATATTTTAGTGCCGCAGTTCAAAAAGCTGCGGCACTTTTTGTATCGACATATTTTTATTTTTTCTCCCAGCAATCAGCAAAATGTTCCATTAAGCGCGCGCCTGTAACAAAACGGGTACGCGCTCTTTTCTTATCTACAAAACAGACAAACTTTCCTGCTGCCTCTGTTGCAGGTGATAGTCCGGGGTGTCGCTCCCCACCCTCTGATTTCGATTTTGCCTATCAACTAAAAAAATCGAAATCGGAGGTTACACATGAAAGAAATCAATCTGCGGGACTATTACCCGTTCTATACGAAAGATAATATTGTTGAAGTGCCGGACGAGGTGGCCGACCTGCTCCGGGAATATAAATTAAGCGAGGCAGCCCATTTCCTGCGTACATACCGGCATAAGGCATATTTTTCTCTGGACTATGACAAGAATGTTGAACGTGATGCCCTTGTGGTCGTGCTTGCGCCGGAAGATATTCTGATCCATGAGGAAGAACATGGGCGGCTGTACCGGGCCATTACCCTGTTGCCTGAAAAGCAGCGGAACCGGATATGCTCTCACTATCTGTTGGGAATGAGCCTTTCCGAAATTGCCAAAAGCGAACACTCGGCGGTAAGCTCCGTGCATGAAGGAATCCAGCGCGGGCTCCGACGCCTGAAAAAAATTCTGGAAGAAATTTAATCCTGCCCCCGAAAATAACCCTCAAAAATGAAATGAATAATAGAGGGACATATTTATCCGGCGGGACAAGCCTGGCGGGTGTGGCCGTACAGCATATGCTCCGGCCCGCCCCAACTGAAAAACTGTCATAACTGCCACGCCCCTCGCTTGCTCCTTGACAACCGAATACACGCTGTTACAGGTACTTCATTCTGTGTTCCGAGCGGCAGATGGGGCGGCGCGGTGACAGGCGGCCTAAGGAGGTGATGAATCCAGGCTGTCCGAGCGGTAAACGCAACCCACGAAACCGGCTGTGGCAGGCCGGACGCGACAAGGGCACAGATCATAATGGTACTTCCTCACGGCTCCCTAAAGACTTGGGGAGAGTTCCTGCGGCGTGCGCCTGCTCTGGCAAAGCGGCGGCGTATGCGGGGCTATGATGCGGCAACGCTATCCGCAGCCTGTAACAGCCCTGCCCTGTTCGTTCAGGGCCTGCCGGGGGGCGTGGCAAATACGGCAGCTGATCGAAATCAGATACAATGGGCCGGGTCTGTGAGTGTATGAGCGCAGGCCCGACTTATTCATGTGGTTTCGATAGCCAGAAATTTTCAGGAAGGAGTTGGTATTATGGAAAATACGGTTGTTGCCGGCAGAACCGGCGCACTGGTGGACATCCGGGAGGTTGCCGTTGATAAGGAGCTTTCCCGTGAGGAACGGATCGCCGAATTTGTACGGCAGATCAAAGACCCTTACCGCTTCAAATGCGGGCGGTTCACCGTACAGGCCAGCTTTGCCGCAGGCGGCGCTACCCTGGAGGAATGTATCAAGGGAATCTTACGGTGAGCCGGATTATTTTAGGAAAAGGGCTGACTTTCCCGCAGGGACGTGGTACAATAAGAACTGGAAAAGGAATTGAATACGGCACAGCCACACTTCTTGGATTGCGGGGATTTTTCTGCGCAATGAAAGGAGTGTTTTTTATGCAGGTTTACAAAGCCATTAAGTACATCCGTCTTTCTTATACCGATGATAAGACGGTGGAAAGCGACAGCGTCGCCAACCAGCGGCGGCTGATTGATGATTATATTGCCCGGCACCCGGAGATTGAAGTCGTGGCAGAAAAGATTGACGACGGTTACAGCGGGGGCCTCTTTCAAAGGCCGGCTTTCCGGAGAATGATGGATGACGCAAAGCGTGGAAAAATGAACTGTATTATTGTAAAGGATTTTTCAAGATTTGGAAGAGATTATTTAGAGACGGGAAATTATTTGGAACGGATTTTCCCGTTGCTTGGGATACGCTTCATTTCCGTAAATGATCAGTTTGACAGCGAGGACTGCATGGGAATGACAGGGGGAATGAGCATCGCACTGAAAAACATCATCAATTCCATGTACAGCCGGGATTTGTCAAAAAAGGTAAAGAGCGCAATGGAGACAAGAGCCGCCCGTGGTGAATACATGGGTGCGCTCATGCCTTACGGCTACTTAAAGAATCCGGAAAATGTCCACCAGCTGCTCCCCGATGAAGAAGCAGCGGAAATTGTGCGAATGATATTCACGATGGCGGCAAAGGGGAAGAAGAAACCGGAGATCGCACGGTTCCTTAACGGGCAGGGAACGCCTACCTGCATGGAACACTTCCAGGCGATGGGGCTGAAAAGAAAAAGCCACAGGGAAAAGGAGAAAAAGCTATGGACCATTACCACCATTGGCGATATGTTAAAGAATGAGGTTTATCTTGGAAGGACAATCTGGAATAAGACAAGGCAGGCGGCAGCCGGTTCAAGACGGCGGATAAAAAATGACAGGTCTGAATGGATCATTATAGAGGGGACACATGAGCCCCTTGTGACGCAGGAACTGTTTGATATGGCAAATGCAAATGCATTTACGCATAAAAAGAAAAATGTGCCGACAGGACGGAAAGCGCAGCCCATCCTTATCTGTCCGTACTGTGGGAGGCGGCTTACTCTGACCAGTTGGGGAAACGCTTACCGTTGCGGACAGGCAGCAATTTCAGGCATTGCAGAATGCAAAACAATCCATGTGGATAAGGAACAATTAGAAAATACGGTATTATCCTGTACCCGAATTATGGCGAGCATGGTGGCGGCAGAGGCGTCCGGAAAGAAAAAGGAATGGTCGCAGACGGCAGCAATTGAAGAAAAAATAAAGATGCTGGGAGCGGAGGGAAAGAGGCTGTCCTCAAGAAAACTTAGGCTTTATGAGGATTACCGTTCCGGAAATATCACGAAAGAGCAGTATCTTAAAAAGTGTGAAAGTGCCGCCAGCCGGATCTTGGAAATAGAAAACAGCATACCAGAACTGAAAGACGAGGTAATACAGATCAAGGAACAGATGCAGCACATAGAAGAACGAGGGGCAGAGCTGGAAAGTCTGTTGTCGCTCGAAACGTTTGATAAAGACAAACTGGTTACTGTAATTGGCAGTGTGCAGGTTTATAATGAGGAACGGATTGAAATAGTCTGGAAAATGGATGATGGCTTTTTCTCCAAAGTGTTGGGAGAGAAAGAAGTGGTTGCTCTGCAATAAAGCAATGTAGGGAATAATATGGGAAAGACATCATGGAGCTTATTCTGTGGTGTCTTTTTTGTTGAGAGTGGGAAATGATATTTTTTTTTAGATTTTGCTTGACAAAAGCAGAGCTTGGAGGGTTGAAATGGTGTGATATTGATATGGATAAACAAGTAATTTTTATCAGACGTTCTTTGAGCTGTAGTTATTGCAACGGTGTAAAAAAGGAAATTCTTGTGACACCGAAAACCGTAAATTCTACAAGGCAGATACCATTTATAGGTGAGATGGAAGAAATACTGAAATCACAGAGGGAGAAACAGCTTTCATTGAAAAAAGAGTTAGGCGGCCGGTGGAGAGGAAAGGAAGAATTTGAGGATTTGGTCTTTACCACTGGAATGGGGAGCCCCTGCAGCAGATACATTGTAGAAAAGGAAATAAAGAAGATAATATTGCGGATACGTGAAAAAGAGGCTGTAGCGGCAGTTCAGGAAAACAGGGAACCGAAAGTGATTCGGGATTTTCATCCGCATACATTGAGATATACCTTTGCTACCAGATGCTTTGAGAATAAAATGGAGCCGAAGGTTGTGCAGGCAGTACTGGGGCATTCCAGTATCAGTATTACTCTTAATATCTATACGCATGTACTGGACAATAAGATAGAGGAGGAGATTAAGAAATTTGGAGTGGCAAAGACGCAGAGGATGGAGGCTTATTCTGGAGTGGATGTCAGGAAGGTGAGGATTACGGCGTTGAGCCATTGTTGATAGGATTTGTGGATAAAACATTTTGGGAATGCTTGTAATCAAATTTGAGTATATGGGTAAAGAAAGTCAAGCAATTTTAAATTGTTTGTTGAAAAGCTTGCAAGGTTAAGGTATCATAAGGGTAAAAGAGGCAAGAGAAATATTTTACTCATTATAGAATATACTAGATTTAGAAAGGATGGTTTCTATGGCTGTTGTAGTAAGAGCTGATTATCAAGCAGCATTAAATGAACAGAAGAAAGAAGTCCGTGGCCTTGTGTTGGCAGGGTTAGAACAAATCAAGGAGGGAAAGACAAAAGACTTCCATACGGTGTGTGACAGATTGGAGAAGAAATACGCAAAATGAAACAGTACAAAATTGAAGTCACCGAACTGGATGAAGATGAATTGCTTGCAAAGTTGGGTGTCCGCAAGGATTACTATCGTAATTATAAAATATATTATGTGATTGATGCAGACACCATATACATAGTAAGAATTCTTCATATGTTAGTTGACAGCAAGGCATGGTTATATCGCACCTTTGGTTTATAATTTTTGTTTGATATGTAGAGAGCGTATCCAAGCATTAATGATATAGAAAAGGTTTTTTTAATAGGATATTTATAAAAGTGTCGTATTAGTCTAAAATAGGGTTAGATATGTGCCACACATGTCAATTAAGAAATTTGTAATAGTGAGGATGCAGGAGATAGATATTTATTCCGAGGTGGATGGTAGATTATAGCGTTGAGCCATCGTTAATGAAGTTTGGAGAGAAAATCTTTCTAAAGATTTTGGAAATTTATCTAAAAAGTATGGTAACAAAAGAACATATAGGGAATAATGGAGAGCTATATCTATTAATAGATATGGCTTTCCTTTTTAGTTGAAATGTAATCAAGAGATATATTTTATTGGATATAAGATATTAATGTGCAATTTAATATATTAAAAAATTTTCAAAAGAGAATTTTTATTCATAGTGTCAATATGCTATAAAAGTTGTAATGGATATTTTTTATAGCGTATGGTAGAATATAAAAAACAGAAATTGGGAGTTGATTTTATGCTAGTCAGTACAGATAAGAAATGGGATTATGCATTAGGTATGATTAAAGTAGACGGATTAGAGCCATCCCCAGAATTTAAAAAATTAATTGAAAAAGAAAGTCGTGGAGAAATGACCACAGAGGATATGCGTAAAGTTTTAGACAAAAAATATAAGATGAAAGAATAAGGACAATATTGTAAAAGATGCCACATTTGTCTTAGATAAAATGAACCAGTGCACTTGGGAAAAGGCATCTATTGATGAAGTGGCAGAAATATTTTCAAAATATTTAGCTGAACTTTGGAAAGTGCATCCGTATCGAGAAGGCAACACGCGCACGGTAATCACATTTTGTAGCCAGTTTATAGAGAGCAAAGGATTTTATATAGATAGCGATTTGTTCAAAGATCATGCGCAATATATGAGGACTGCTTTGGCTGCAGCAACCGCTTTGTTTTCAGATTTAGGAGATAAACGAAAACCGGAATATTTAGAGAAGATAGTTTTGGATGCTTTGGAAAGAGGACAGGAAATGAAACAAAGGGTTTCAGATGTTATAAAAGAAACTGGATTAAGAGTAACAGAAAGTCGAATCCGTAAGATTGTATATTGGAATCGTTTAGAGCGGCACGAGCATGGGGAACAAGATGTTAGATTATATTTATTACAAAATAGGGAATGTGAATAAATGGCTTATATAAAAAATCAAATATTACAGAATAATGCGCTTGAAGCATGGGCAATGGCAGTTAGATATTGTGATTATATTTTAGAGGGAAAGGTAAGAAACTCTGATCAGTAGCGCCCAGACAGATATGGCATATGTCAGCGATGATAATCTGGAAGCCTGTGGCGAAGGGATTACATTAATTGCACGGACAAATACGGCGTTGGCAGCGGCAGCAAACGGAAAACTGGAAGAAGGATTCTGTTACAATAAGGATGCCGGAAATGCCCGTTAAGAGAAAGCTGCCGTGTAGGGAGAGGGAAATCAAAGGAACGGAGTTACAGCATTACCCAGGCAAGCGAAAAGAACCTGGAAAGACTAAAATTTGAGGAGAGTGAATATTTCAGGGAACGGATGAAGATTCGGCATCGGATTGAAGAAAAGAATGGGGAATTAAAAGAAGCCCACGGATTACGCAGAGCGGATTCGAGAGGGCTGTTTGCCATGGAACTGCAAATGTATATCACAGCATTTGTGGCAAATGTCAAGAGAATCACGAGGCTGACGGAGCCGGTTATGCAGTAAGGGAACGCTTTTCCTTGCATGCTTTAGAGCAAATTTGTACACAGATGCTGTTTATATAGAGATAAGAAAACTCCCAACAAAAAAGTGGGAGTTTTTCAGTGCCCTCTAAAATACATAGTTCCAGGGTTGTTTGACCTGGACGCAGAAAAGGGAAAGTTCGCAAAACAGATGAATGCATAAGGCGAAGTTTGCCTGGTTATTTTGAATGAAGAAACCCTTGTGAATGGTGTGAGAATGCCATTTGCAGGGGGTTTTGCTATTTCCTATATTAAGACCTGAAAAGAGATTAGGGAAAATGCAATTGATGGATTGCTTATTTAATGGTATACTGTTAACGTAGAATAATCTAAGAGGAACGGCCAAAAATAAAATTTGAGTGGGACGAAGAAAAAAATATTATTAATAAGGAAAAACATAAAATTTCTTTTGAAACGGCAGCATATGTTTTTGATGATCCTCATTACATTGAAATGTTTGATTTTGAGCATAGTGTTGATGAGGATAGATATATTGCGATAGGGAAAGTCGGCGATGTACTGTTTGTAGTATTTACAGAACGAAAGGAAACGATTCGATTAATTTCAGCCAGACTTGCAACGAATGCAGAAAAGGAGCTTTATTATGACCAGAACATTAATTATTGAAAGTGGACAAAAACCTACGGAAGAACAATTAAAAGAGGTTGAAGAGGCGAAAAAAAGCCCAATTAACTTTGATGAGGATTGTGGGGAGTTGTCGCCAGCCATGATGAAGGCGTTTAAGAGTGCGGTTGTGCAAAGAAATCGTAAGAAAAAAGCTTAGAAATTTTAAAAAGCAAAATGAATTTTCTGCCAAAAAAATTTATAAGGGTGCTGCCATAACGGTAGGCGGCTATTTTTGTTGACTTGAATTCGGACTAGCCGTCTATCGACAGTACCTTTATGTAAATATATCTTAGCAGATTTATGCGGAATTCCTCATAGGCGGGGTAAAAGTCAGAGGTTTCTGTGATAGTATAGGGCATATCTGCTTGAATTAAATCTAAATTCATTTCAAATATTCCAATATATTCCATAATTATTTTAAAATTTAAGACCACAGTAGTATTGACGGAGGTTTAAGACTGTGGTAGTATGTATTTGTATCTACTACTACAGTCTTAAAAAGGAGGTGCTGTTAAATGGACATCAAGCTGTTTGATTCTGAACTGAAAGTGATGTCTGTCCTTTGGCGTAATGGAGATGTTCCGGCTAAGTATATTGCCAAGCTGCTTACCGGGGAATTGGGGTGGAATGTAAACACAACCTATACCCTGATCAAGCGTTGTATTAAAAAAGGAGCAATTGAACGCTCCGAACCGGGATTCATGTGCCATGCGCTTGTTCCGAAAGAGGAAGTCCAGGAGGCAGAGACAAATGAGCTGATTGACAAAATGTATGACGGCTCCGTAGATAAGCTGTTTGCCGCTTTGCTGGGGAGGAAAAAGTTGAGTGCCGCACAAATTGAAAAGCTGAAACAGATTGTCAATGATCTGGAGTGAGGTGATGTGGATGAGTCTGCTTCAGATGAGTTTTGCCGGGGGCATACTGATTTTAGCGGTCATCGCCATACGTGCTTTGGCAATCAATATATTATCCAAAAAGACTTTTAATGCACTTTGGGGGATATCGGTTGTGCGGCTGATGGTTCCCTTTTCTATCCCGTCTGCGTTTAGCGTGTATTCGCTGATGGGCAGCCATGCACCTGGAAATGGTTCACAGGCCATTCGTGAACTGCCGATTGGGGCATCAGGGCAGGCAGCGTCTATGCCGGGCAGCATCACAAATGCTGCGAATGCGGTTTCCGCATGGACGATTGTATGGGCTGCTGGCGTGTTGATCTGTGCGGTGTTTTTTAGTCTGGCATATTGGAAATGCCAGAAGGAGTTCCAGACATCCCTTCCGGTGAGGAATGACTTCACTGAAAACTGGTTAAGCGTCCATCAGCAGAGGCGCAGGATTTCCATCCGGCAGTCCGGCCGGTTTTCTGCACCGCTCACATATGGCGTACTTCACCCGGTGATTTTGATGCCTGCATCTACAAAGTGGGAAAATACAGATTTATTGGAATATGTTCTGGCCCACGAGTATGTGCATATCCGGCGTTTTGACAGTATTAGGAAATTAGTATTGATCGTGGTGCTGTGTGCACATTGGTTTAACCCACTGGTCTGGATTATGTACGTTTATGCCAACCGGGATATTGAACTGTCATGTGACGAGGCAGTTGTCCGCCTTTTCGGTGAAAGTACAAAAGCGGCCTATGCACGGGCATTGATCAGTATGGAGGAGATACGGAGCGGATTGACCCCTCTGTGTAACAATTTTAGCAAAAATGCGATTGAAGAAAGGATAACTGCAATTATGAAGATTAAGAAAACTACAGTTTTTTCACTTATCATGACCGGGTTTATTGTTGTGGGAACTGCAGCAGCATTTGCCACTTCTGCAAATGCACAGCCACAGCAGGCCGAATCTGTGGGGCCGGGCAGCGAGACAGAAATAGTGACCAAGCCGGATTCTATTCCGCTGGTTGATGACAGCTTTGGAATTTTTTTCAAGGATGGTGGAAAGGCTGTGGGTGCTGATGCAGAAGAGATAAAAACGGCTGTGCCGGTGCAGTCAGATGATATTTATGGCACACCAGCAGAAAAAACCAGTGCATTGGCAGATGACCTGTCTGGAAACAATATCATTTACTTTGACACAGAAGCAGAACGCGATGAGCACTTTCGGGCATTGGAGGCAAATGTGGAGGAAGGGTTGGAGCGTTATGCAGGATTTGAGGAAATGTATGCGAGAATAAATACTTCTGAGCCTGTGACGTATATTGTGAAGTAAAATTATCAAGATGGGGCAGCTTATCAATGAAGTAATCCTGCAAAAGTAACCGCCGCATATGGTAGGCCGCCATATGCGGCGGTCTGTCATGTGTGCCCAGTATGTGCGCAATCTAATCGCTGAAAGTCTGTAACACGCCCTGGTAGTGGGAAGTGTATAGCCAGGAGCAAGGGTGTACATCGTGAGGTGGAATGAAGAAAGCTGGAGGCAGAGATCTGGTCTGACGAACAGAAATCACATCAGGCTGCAGTTAGGGATAAGACTGCATGTCAAGCCGAAGTCCAATAACTACCTAGTAGTCCGTACCGGAAATCCTTGTGCATATTTCCAATACGGACTACTAGAACTAACTGTGGTAAATGTGGCAGATATATGGAGTGAAAGATTGTGTTCTTACCTGGGGAGGTCTCGTCTCGTCAGCGGATGGAACTACACAACACATAGGAAATCCGTAGTAACTCCCATTCTTCTCCCACGCTGCGGCCGGTGTCAAGCACCAGTTCTTCAAGCGTCAGCAGCCAGGAAGCGTCCGTGAGCTTTTCAACTTTGCCAAACCTTCCATGAAAATGACAGAGAGACACCTCGTCTGCATCAGCATCGGAATATTCCCCGGAAAAGCTGCCGTCCGGATTCAAGCCAAGGAATGTCTGCCATGCTCCCGCACCGCTGCAAAAAGACATTCCCAAGGTTTCTGTGATTGGCAGTCCGTCCGTTTCTTGGGGAACGACTGGCTTCTGCGCCGCTGACATGGTAATTTGGAAGTCTCTTAAATTCTCTAGCAAAGACTTGCCTTCATCTCTTATAAACTCCGGCTCCCGGCCATCCAGCCACCACAGGCTGTCATAAAGCTTTCCTTCTTTTTCGAAGGTATCCAGTAAGCTGCTGTCTGTACAAAGCATCGGAACGCTATGGGAAAATAAGTCATTGATTTCATCCATAAAGGCAGCGATGGCTTCCGGCTCAAAGCTATTGTGGATGGGAGAGCCAAAATTTATATCAAAATCATAGAAATGTTACATAATTCTATGCCTATTGGATATGAAACACAAATGTGGTACAATTCTTATGAAACAAATAGACATGAGGAGAGGACCGGATATGACAATTTTTATCTGTGTAGATGATAAGAATGGCATGCTGTTTAATCATAGACGGCAGAGCAGAGACGAGGCTGTTCTAAAAGATATGCTGGACATTGCAGAAGGAAAAGTCTGGATGAATACATATTCCTCAAAACTTTTTTGTGCGGTTCCGGATAGGATTGCAGCAGAAGATGATGTATTTGAATGTGCCCCTAAAGACAGCTGCTGCTTTGTAGAAAATATTCCATTGAAACCATATGAAGACCGGCTGGAGGTTATGATTGTTTACTGCTGGAATCGGACATATCCGGCAGATACCTACTTGGATATAGATTTAAACCTGGATTGGGAAATTACAGAAACAAAAGAATTTGGAGGAAACTCACATGAGAAAATCACACGAAAGATATACAAGCGTAAAAACCAATAAAATAACTTTACTATTAATCTTTTTATTTGCTGTTGTATTATCGGTTTCAGCCTGTGGAAGCTCTGCCGCTGCAGAGCCAGACTTGGAAGTTGAGGAGATTCAGGTAAATGAAGAAGAATCAATAGACGAGGCGGAAGAGGAATCCCCTGCAGAAGAACAGATAGAAGAAGTCCTTTCTATTGATGAAATTGTTACCAGCTTTGAACCGGAATCCGCTGTTGATATTCCGGACTATGCCGGTGAACCTTATGCCGTAATGAACGGTAATATTCCCTTTTTTACGAAAAGCAATCTTCCAACAGCATCTTTTGAATATTATTCGGAATTGGATGAATTGGGACGATGCGGAATTGCCTGTGCGAATATAGGACCGGATCTGATGCCGACGGAAGAACGCGGAGACATTGGAGAGATAAAGCCTTCCGGGTGGCAGACCATAAAATATGATAATGTAGATGGAAAATATTTGTATAACAGATGTCATTTGGTTGGGTATCAGCTTTCGGGAGAAAATGCAAATGAAAAGAATCTGATTACCGGAACCCGGTATTTGAATGTACAGGGAATGCTCCCGTTTGAGAATATGACAGCTGATTATGTGAAGGAAACGGGTAACCACGTATTATACAGGGTAACGCCTGTTTTTGATGAGGATGATCTTCTGGCCTATGGTGTTCTGCTGGAGGGCTGGTCTGTGGAAGATGAGGGAGACGGGATATGTTTTAATGTATTTGTATATAATGTACAGCCTGATATTGTTATAGATTATGCCACCGGCAACAGCCAGATGGATGAACGTGCGTTAGCATCTGCAGAGCCGGAACCGGCAGAATCGCAAGACAGCAATCCGGATACACAAAATGGGAATGAGCCCGGTACGCCGGCGCCTCAAGAATCTGTAGAACAACAGGAACCCACACCGGCTGGTACAGATTATATATTAAATACAAATACGAAGAAGTTTCATTATCCTGCCTGTGGAAGTGTAAAGCAGATGGCCGAAAAGAATAAACAGTTTTATTCTGGAAACAGGGACGATGTGATTGCTATGGGATATGATCCTTGTAAGAAATGTAATCCGTAAATAGAAAGATAATAGGAAATATTTATGATTTTTTCTAAATGATAACCAAAACAAATGATGAAAGGATTTATAATGAATAACTGGAAAAGAAAAATTGAAGTTTGGGAATATGAATCCCAAGTTTTTCCAAAGCAGAAAAGCATAAATTGGTCAATTAAGGATTTAGCAAATGACCCGTATAAAACGGTACATAAGGATTTGGAGATAACGTTTTTTCAATTATTGCTTTCAACGGCAAAAAGTATGCTTACAAAATCATATAAGTATAGTACTCAAGTTGCTTTGTTTGCCAGATCTTATTCCGAAGTAATTCAGCTATTGCTGGATGATAAAGACGGATACCTGGCATTTAATTATGAATTTCGTGATATACTGAAAGATTTTTCAAAGGTTACGCGTCATGGAGAGATTGCTCAGGGTATTAATTATTTTTATGCCAAAGAACGTTTGGGGGCATATGCGGTGTATGACTTTAAAGATTATGCAAAGCGTTGTGGAATTTCGAAGAAGTGCTCTGGATATACACCGGATTATGTATACTGCCGCAGCAAAGATAAAGCAATCGGAATTCTTGAATCGAAAGGAACCATGCAGGCTACACCAACAAGCTTTTTGACACATGGCCATGAACAGTGCACAAATGGAGAAAATTACTTAAAAAATCATGGTATTGTTCCAGCTCATTCATATGTATCTGCAGTCAGCTTTGGTACAACATCAAGGGCTATCCGCAGATATAGCCGGATTTACATTTCGGATCCTTCAAACGAGTTTGCTTATGAAGATAAGAATCCAATGAAAAGTAATTTATATGAATATTCCAAACTGTTTTATCTTGCAGGTAAAAGGGAGATTACAGAAAAGCTAATGTCAGGGGAGAAGATTTTAGAATCAGATCTTGAGTTTGCGGGGCGGTTTTTTGTGAATAATGGACTGATAATTGGAGCATGGGATGTGAGAGATGCATTTACAAATAAAATGGTCAGACTGAACTTGGGTCTCAAACCCTCCTTGGTAGATTATTTGATAGGAAAAAATGATGATTTGGAGAAATATGAACATAATTCATCGGAATATCAAGAAGAGTTTTCAGATGGGACATTTATGATTATAGAAAGTTAAAGATATGGGATATGTTGTTTTTGTTTCTATAAACATCATACAAGGATTATTATGGAAAACAGTAACTATCTTGGTACGGAAAAAGTGGGGAAGCTGCTGCAAAAGTTTGCAATTCCCTGCATCTGTTCCCTTATCATTTCGTGCCTTTACAACATTGTAGACCAGATATTTGTGGGCAGCGGCGTGGGCTATCTGGGCAATGCCGCTACCGGCGTAATCTTTCCGATCACGGTAGTAGGGTGGGGGTTAAGCCTGTTCTTTGGTGACGGCCTGCTGCGCCTGATTGGTGTGACGGATGCAAACATACAGATGGCGCATATTATAAAAGTGTTTCCGCACAGGAGTGGGTTTTGTATGTGATATCGCTTTTTACCGGGAAAGCTAATGGTAAGATGTGTTCGTTACGATAGAAATAAATTTTTTCAGCAAAGGACTTTGTGAACTTTTTTTATAAAAGAGACCATAGGATAATGGCTCGCTGTTTTTTAGAGGGACGGAACAGATATCAGAATTTACAAAATTCATCTGTGGAAGTACAGAACAGCCATATCCTGCCCTGACAAGAGTAAGAAGCACCTGAAGGTTTTCGCATACATAAGTGGATTCAGGCAGGATATGCTGTGAAATCTGGTTCTGCATTTCTGCGGCTTTGGCAGGAATTGCATAGGAGTTGCAGACAACAATATTCTCCAGATACAATTCTTCTTTTGCAAGCCCAGACCTGGCCGCATAAGGATGCGCAGTGGGAACAATACAGCACAGTGGTATCCGGAATAATTCTTTGTAGACGGTATCGCTTTTTATTGGGATATCATCCTGGAATCCAAACAGCAGATCCAGTTCTTCCTGGTAGAAGAGATTTAGAATGGACCTGTGGGGGATCACTTTCAAAAAAGGATATAGTCCCGGTATCTGTTCCCTGCAGGATTTCAGTATCTTACAGAGCAGGTCCAGATTAGCCTCACTCTGGCAGCCAATCGTTAAGACCTGCAAATTCGTGCTTTGATGGCGCTGCAGTTTCTGTTCGGCAATTTTTAATCTGCCTATAACATTTTTTGCATCTTCCAGAAAGCTGATTCCAGCAGGGGTAAGGGTAACTGTCCTGGTGGTGCGGTGAAGAAGTTTTGTCCCCAGTTCATCTTCCAGCGAATGAATCTGCCGGGAAACGGCAGACTGGGTAATCTTTAAAATTTCAGCGGCTCTTGCAAAGTTTAGGTTTTCGGCAACCTGGATAAAGCTCTTTAACTGGTCTGTATTCATGGGTCTCACCTCATTGTTGCGATTTTGTCATTGATAATACCATATTTTCGCTTATTGTTTCATAAAAAATATGCTTGCTGTTTGCGAGTAATAGAATATATTTTGGGTATCAAACCAAGCTGATTATTTTCAATTCTTAAATTCGGTTCATAGTCCTATTTCTATATTCCTGAGGATTCATCCCGTAATACCTTTTAAACTTCTTATAAAAAAATCCAAGATTTTCATAACCAATACCATTCGCAATTTCATAGATTGGCAGATCCGTATTGGTTAATTGGAAACAGGCCTGAGACATTTTTTGAGCCATAATCAGCTCCGTAAATGTTTTGCCTGTTTTCTTTTTCAGATATGTACTCAAATAGGCAGTGCTGAAGCCAAAAGTCTCCGCCGTTGTCAGCAGGGTGGCAGTCTTAAAATTATCCTCCAGATATTGAAGAATTTTAATAGTAAGATTCATTTTATTCAAAGAATAACGGTTCAGAGTGTTCTTTTGAAATAGAGTGGCAAGATGTGTGAAAATGATGACCATATAAGCATCAATAATCTCAGAACGGCGATACTGCAGATCATAATATTCACACATCAGTTGCTGTATGTAAGTACGCAGCAGCAAATCATTTTCCGTATGAAAGATCAGATAGTGCTTGGAATTTGTCTGATCGGAAAGGATATGGCTGATAAACTGTGCAACAATACCCTGAGAAGACAGATTAGATAAAAAATGTGTGGTAAAGTTTGCTTTTGCTGCATGCGGAAGATCAGGCAATGAGTACGGAAGTAATAAAGATCATGGTATTGGAGCTGATAGAGCTGTACAAAGAAAGGGATAGAAAGGAGTATATTTAGTGTTCCGGATGATGCAAATGAAAACCCTTCTCCCCAGCTAGGCTGGGGAGAATAGAATTAGCAGAAGCGTAGATTTTGCAATGTACTCACCTGCAAACAGTTCATTCAAAGTAATGTTTAAAAGAGTGCATAAAGGCATAAACAAAGACAAATCCGGCATAAAAATGAACACTTACCAACGGTAGAGTTGGATAAAACGGGACTTTTTAACTCTGCTGATAGTATAGTTCTGAACGGAATTTTGTGATGGAACTTCCAAACCATCGGTTTCCTTCGGTAAAGAGCGTATGGCAGCTTATCATAGAAAAGGCGAAGGGATTTGCAAAAAAGGGACGGGAGAATGCGATGTTTGGAAAGCAATTTGTAACGAAGTTCACGGATTTAGGTTTTAGATAAAAGAACCCTCCTTTGCGAATTCGCCGGTCAGGTTGAAATTGTGCTGCATGGGCCCCCGGCCTTTTCCAAGATCAAGCATAGCTCCCAACGCACCGGAGAGATAGTTCTTCGACCGCTGGATGGAGACGGGCAGGTCAAAGCCCTTGGCCAGATTGGCGGCAATGGCGCTGGACAGAGTACAGCCGGTGCCGTGGGTGTTTGGATTGTCAATGTGAGCTCCATAGAACCAAGTCCCGATGCCGTCCCCATAGAGAAAATCGTTGGTGTCATTGATATTATGTCCGCCTTTGAGGAGGACAGCACAGCCGTAGGTGTCACTGATGCGTCTGGCAGCAGCCTTAATGTCTGACTCGCTGCGGATGGTTATACCAGAGAGAATCTCCGCCTCCGGGATATTAGAGGTGGCTACAGCCGCCAGAGGAAGTAAGCCGGCCTTCAGCGTGGCCACCGCCTCTTCGGAGATCAGCCGGTCGCCGCTGGTGGCCACCATCACCGGGTCAACCACAATATTTTTCGCTTGATAAAAATTTAGCCGCTCTGCGATCTTCTCAATTAACCCACAGGAGGCCACCATGCCGATCTTGACCGCATCAGGCGGAATGTCCTCGAATACCGCATCGATCTGCGCTCCCAAAAATGCGGGAGTCATCTCCACAATCTCCTTTACGCCAGTGGTGTTCTGAGCCACCAGCGCCGTAATAGCGCTCATGGCGAAAACACCATTCATGGTCATTGTTTTCAGATCGGCCTGAATTCCGGCCCCTCCGCTGGGATCTGTCCCAGCGATTGATAATGCTGTTTTCATTGCTGTTTCTCCTCTGTATTATTTTTGTTGAGCGGCTTTAAGAGCAGCGCCTTAAGTCCTCCGCTTAAAGTTCCCCCAATAGCTTTGCGAATCCTCATGGATTTACCATTTTCTCTGCCAGCGCCAGCAGCTCCCGGCAGGCCCCCTCGATGTCCTCCGCTCCGAAGATGGCGGAGACCAGGGCTGCGCCGTCCACTTTGCTGCCGGAGAGCTGGAGGATATTGTCTCGGTTCAATCCGCCTATGGCTACAATGGGCACGTCTGCTGCGGCGCAGATAGCCTGCAGGGTCTCTCCAGGCATCACATCCACGTCGGTTTTGGTGCCGGTGGGGAACACTGCGCCCAGGCCCAGATAGTCTGCGCCGTCCCGGACGGCCTGGCGGGCTTCCTCCACTGTGTGGACGGAGACGCCCAGGATCATGTTTTCTCCTACCCGTCGGCGCGCTTCTTCCGCTCCCATATCCTCCTGGCCTACATGGACTCCGTCCGCACCGCAGGCAGTGGCGATGTCCACGTTGTCGTTGACGATGAAGGGCACCCCATACTGCCGGCACAGGGCGCAGATGTCCCGGGCCTCCTGGAGGAACGCCGCTTCGTCCAGTTCCTTCTCCCGCAGCTGTACGCAGGTCACGCCGCCCTTTAATGCCGCTTCCACCTGCTGGTATAGCGTCTGCTTTCCAACCCAGGCACGGTCGGTGACAGCGTAGAGCAGCATGTACCGTTTATCGCACTTCATAATTGGCTCCCTTCTTCAGCACCGCCGGGGTCAGACGGTACATGGCGTCGATGATGTAGTTCCGGTAAGAAGAGCTGCCGTCCAGCTTGGTCATACGCTGGAAGGCGATCTCCCCACACAGCCCCATAGCGCACACGGCAGCGGCAGCAGCCTCCAGGGGCCGGTTTGGATTGGCAGTGACAAAAGCTGCCGTCAGGGCGGAGAGCTGGCAGCCGGTGCCGGTAATGGCAGACATTTCAGGACGGCCGTTGCGGATACAGAAAGCACGTTCCCCATTCGTCACAATGTCGATGGCCCCAGTGATGGCAATGACTGTTCTGGCGCGCCGGGCAAAATCCTTGGCAAAGGCCAGCGTCCCATCCAGGTTTTCCCCTGTTACCTTATCCGCCTCGTCAGCGTCTACGCCCTTGGTAGTGCCGCTGCCCAGAGCCAGGGTCTTAATCTCCGAGATGTTGCCGCGGATCACGGTAAACTTCACCTTTTTCAGCAGTTCCAGAGCCGTGTCCGTTCGCAGCGTGGAGGCTCCAGCCCCCACCGGGTCCAGAACCACGGGGTGCCCCAGTTCGTTAGCACGCTTTCCGGCGGCAAACATAGAAGGAATGGTGTGCTGGTTCAGTGTTCCGATGTTGATGTTCAGCCCATTGCAGATGGCTGTAATCTCCAAGGCGTCCTCCGGATCGTCTGCCATGATGGGCGACCCGCCACAGGCCAGCAGCATGTTGGCGCAGTCGTTGACGGTGACATAGTTCGTGATATTATGGATCAGGGGGGATTTCTGTCTAACATTCTCAAACATTTTTTCAAACATAGCTTTTACTCCTTTGAGCCGGGAGAAGACGTCTTCGTATGACGGCGTTTCTCCTCAATCTGCAGCAGGCCGCGGCTGCCGGCATCATTTTTTCCTGCAGACAACAAAAAACAGGGTACATCCCGACAGGATGCCCCTGAAAAAGTATACGCCCCTTGGCAGCTTCCTCCGGCGGCATTATCCGCATCAGGTGTAAGGGTCGAAGGTCTACCTTCCTCTCAGCCTGTCACACAAGCTCCCCTGTTTACTTTGTTGTAGGGATTATAACACTGTATGTTCCATTTTGCAAGTGACTTTCATAAAGAACAATATGAATCGCAACAATAGTGTTACTGTTCAGAGGTCAGCTTGTGATAAACAAACCGATGGTGTAGACTAATCTTAGTCGAAGCCATCGCTTTTCCATCCAAAGTACCACAATATAAAACCAACAACCACCAATATCAATGATAGTATCTGCGTATTTTTCCCACTAAAAATCACATAGTATGCACGAGCACAGATAATGGAAACAGGCAAGGCCAAGGAATATTCCTACATCGATAACCACACCATACCATGCAATATTCCAGCCCTCTATTCCGAATAGATTTTTTCTCACATATGGTTGCTGCTGTTTCATCTCTTTCATACAACTAAAAATTCATTTTCCTGTTCAATATACTTGCAGAACACAAAAATACCGCATATTATTTCCGGGGCAAAATCGTCCATAGCTTCTATGTTCCAGCCGCCGACTATTCCCCGGTGGAAAATTTGAATAATTGATTTGCGGGATTTATCGGATAATAAATAGTTCTGGTTGTTCTGCATTACCAGCAAATATTCGTTTTTATCAAACACAACCTTTGCATGATCTACTCTCGGCATACGGCATAAAGGCCAGCCAACTACAGTTGGGTCATCTCCCTTTGCATAATCCGGATTTGCGACTGCACATTTATTACCGCTGCTGTCAAATAAGATATATTGACGATAACGGACATTCCCCGCTTCATTTGGCGGAACCTCTAAGTTTGCTATATCCGTGTGCATAAGCATTGAACCGTTTGCAGAATAGATCTTCTTTTCCGAACCTATAAAGCTGCCTTTTATTCGGGCTGACATTATATCATTGAAGTATAAAGTTCCTGCTTTCATTATGTACTTCATGTTATACCTCCTCGTATCAAACAATGGAATACAGCAATACTCCGGCTGCACCTGCCCCCAACATCACATAAATGGGATTTACTTTCCATTTCCTTAAAACAAAAAAGCCAACAACAAAAATAATTACAGAAATTATGTTGATTCCACTCAAATCAACCGGCAGGTTTCTTTCTCCGTAAAAAGCCATGATTACTAAGGTAATGCCAGCAGATGCAATCATGGCTGCAACAGCAGGGCGAAGACCTGCAAGCACCCCCTGTACCATTCTTAATCCACGAAAACGATAATAAATATAGGCAAGCGTGATTACAATAACGCAAGACGGGAGAATACAGCCTATGGTGGCTATAATCGCTCCCGGAATTCCAGCAACCTGAATCCCTACAAAGGTTGCTGAATTGATGGCAATCGGCCCCGGTGTCATTTCCGCAATCGTCATAATATCTGCAAATTGGGTCATAGTCAACCACGGGTGAACATCAACAACTTGATTTTGAATCAGCGGCATGGCAGCATAACCACCGCCTATACTAAACAACCCAATTTGGAAGAAACTCCATAACAGTTCCAGATAAATCATGCCTGCCTCCCTTTCCTGCCAAGATACAAAGTATCAACTGAACCGATTATGGCACAGATTAGAATAATCAGGATAATGTTGACTTTCATGAAACGGACAGCAACAAAAGATGCAAACAAAACAATAATCGGCAGAACCCGTTTTTTTCGGAAAATGTTTTTTCCCATTGTGATTACTACATCACAAATTACAGCAGCTACTCCTGCAAGCATGCCTGTCATAGCCATGTGGACAATCATATTATCACGAAATGCAGTATAGAAAAAAGAAATGACAGAGATTATGATGAGTGGCGGCAGTACGGTTCCCAGCACCGTTATCAAAGCCCCGAACACGCCTGCCACATGATATCCTACAAGAATAGACGCATTGACAGCGATTGCACCGGGTGAGGATTGTGCGATTGCTGTCAAGTCCATCATTTCCTGTTCCTCTATCCAGTGCAGCTCATCAACAAATTTTTTCTGCATTAAAGGTATAATTACAAATCCACCTCCGAACGTGCAGGCGCTTAACTGAAAAGTAGATAAAAATAGCTTTGTAAATGTATTTTGTTTCAATGTGCTTCCCTCCTTATGCACATAAGTATAACACTTGCTTTTTGATAAAGGAAATAATATAATTTTATCTATATAATAAGTGAATTTATATAAGGTGGGATAAAATATGACAATACGGCACTTAAAAATATTCTTAACGGTTTGCAAAAATAATTTCAATACAACAAAGGCTGCAGAACAACTCCACATGACACAGCCCGCAGTTAGTCTTGCTGTCAAGGAATTAGAGCAGTATTATGGTGTATTTCTATTTGACAGAATCGGAAAAAGGCTTAAAATCACAGAAGCAGGACAACGGTTTTATGAGTATTCTATCCATATCACCTCCATGTTTGATGATATGGAAAAAGCAATGAAAGACTGGGATTCTTTTGGCATTATAAGAATCGGAGCAAGCATAACTATTGGTTCACAGTTTCTTCCCTGCTATATGAAAGCATTTTATAATCGCTATCCTGGTACAGAGATAAAAGTAACCATCAGTCCATCAGAGCAGTTGGAACAGAAAATATTGAATAATGAATTGGATTTTATACTGATTGAGGGTATTTCCCATACACCGGCTTTTGTTTCAGAAGAATATAGGGAAGACAATCTAACTGTTATCTGCCCGGCAGACAGTGGTTTTTATCCGGGGCAGCTGCTTTCCGTTGAAGAATTTCGCCAACAAAATTTTCTTCTTCGTGAACATGGAAGCGGCACCCGCGAAACCTTTGAACGGGTAGTTGAAGCTGCTGGATTTTCTGTTTCCCCTATCTGGGAAGCCATGAGTACCACGGCTTTAGTAAATGCTGTTATCAACGGGCTTGGAATTGCCGTATTGCCGCATCATATGGTAATCGGGCCAATAGAACGCGGTCTTGTTGTTGCTGTCCATGTAAAAGGACTTAGTTTCAAACGAAAGTTCCATATCGTCTATCATAAAGAAAAATTCCTTACTTCATCAGCGAAAGCCTTTATGGATTTGTGTCGAAATTATGATATGGATTATCCGCTGCCCAAATATAACGGATTGTATTAGAATGAGATCCAAGCTCTATCATCAGCTTCATTTCTTGCTTTCGTAAAAAACATACGGAATTATGGGGAATTGTCAATCAAACTAATAATGCATGGTGTGTGATAGGCGGCATGAAAAGGAGAATGGGGCAGATATGAAAGGAAAGATTATGCGCCATGTTGTTTCTTTGTGTGGGGGAGCAACAGCTGCTCTATTATTGACTGGCTGTAATCCAACAGCAGGCGCAACAGAATATGAGGTAATATATCCGTCCGGTTACAGCAGGGATTCCTATGCGTATGATGAAAAATCGCCTATTGAGGGAAGTTCCTGTTATCTTCAGTGGGAAGAAGCGGATGATTACAAGAAAACCTATGACTACGATATACATATCCTGGATGAAAATGGTTCTGTATTATATGAATATCCCGATATGGGGAGCAAAGCCATGCGTGGGAGTGTGCAGGAAGATGGTAATACCTGGGTTTGTGCGGAGCATTGGACAGCTCCACACCACAATGGCTATGTGGAAGGCTGGCTGAAAGAAAGCGATCTGCTTTTGATCGATCTGAGTTGCGGCGAGATTCTGTTTCAGGATAAGGCAGGAGAAAATGAATTTTACCTCACTTCAAATGGAACACGATGCTATTTCTATCTCCCTGGAAAAGAAGAAAGCGACAAGCTGTTTGGATTGATAAAGATACCTGCGGAAAATGCGGTAATCTATTACAGAGATACTTCGGACTGGACGCAGAAACACACGGTTTACACGTTTGATTATGTGTCAGAGCCTGATATTGATACAAGTAACGGAGTTTTAACACGTATCAAATTTTATATATCTGAAAACCAGCTTAAAGTGGCATGGACATCTTATGAATCGGTCGGGAATGGGAATTGGGAGTACCTGGAGAAAAAGGCTTATGAAATCCCACTTGCCGAAAATGCTTTTCAGTGAGCTAAAAGCACAGATGAGGTGGTACGGGCTATGGAGGACAGTTTTGGTCGATAATGGCTGGACAGGAATGACAGGATTTCGCTGTTCCACTGTATCCAGGAGCTGAAGGGGAAAGAAGAGGTGCTGGATTATTTCCTGGATTATCTGTCCACAGAGGAAAATCCTACTTTGCTGATTTATGCCGTCTGGTGCACGGAGGGCATATAAATGGTGTTTGCTGACAAGTTACAGAGTTTACGGAAATCAAAGGGGTTGTCACAAGAAGAGGCGGCTGAAAAGTGCAATGTCACAAGACAGTCCGTATCAAAATGGGAAACGGGAGTTTCCCATAGTTAAAGATACCACACCAAACATACCACACCAAACATAACAACACCACGCTTATACGGGACTTAGCACACCCCAAAAGAACATACAGAAATCCCCCATAAGCAACAAGGTTTGCTTTATGTGGGATTTCTTGTTTTAATTGTCGTTTTTGAAATTATTCAACAGTCTCAATAGAATCCACAATGCTCATTCTTGCAATAGAACGCAGAGGAATTGCCGTTGCAAGCAGGCAGGCCACAATAGAAATAATCGCAGCTTCCACAATCGCCATAACCGGAACAGCGACAAGCTGTAAAGCATCGGTCTGTGCTGCTCCGACAAAGATACAGCAGACATAGCCAAACACCATTCCAATCACTGACGCAATGATACCGTAATAAGCGCCCTCCCACAGAAATGTTTTATAAAGGCTTGCGGCACTCATTCCAATAGCCCGCTGCATCCCGATTTCACCGACACGAGTATGAATATTGCTGTAAACGGTATTGATGATGTTCAGGATGCCAATGATACCGATAAAGATGATAAGCACCCAGCACAGCATTTTGATCTGTGCAAAGCTTTCTATCATCTCATTGCTGCTTTGGAGATAGGAAAGCCAATGTGTTCCTGGATAATTGCTGCACCAGCTATCCAACCAGCTTTCAAAGGTATCTGTATCGGCGTTATCCTGTAATGTAGGATAGACTTCTGAATAACTGTCGTTTCCGAGCAGTAAACAGTATATTTCGTCATTCACGATGAGTTGAACACCATTCGTAAAGCCATCATTATTGATTGTGATTGCTGTATCGATCAATCCTAATACACGAAGTGTTCTGTCTCCCAGTTGAATGGTATCACCTACGGTAAGATCAGTCTGCTGAACAGTTGTATCTCCATAAGAAAAGGCAATGGGATTTTTTACAAGGCAGCCTGTTCCATCTTTCAAAGCCTGTTTATCCTGAGCAGACAAGTTAGGAGCATAGATTTGTAATTGTGCTTCATCCACATTTACAAGCTGCAAGGTTTCATGACTCTGTACGGAAAGATCAGTTTCAAAGGGCAGTATATCACCGGCACCTGGCATAAATACAGAAAGCCGTGTAGTGGAAACACTTTCTACTGCGTCATTTTCCGTTAATGTTTTTACGGCTTCTGATGGGATGCCAACGGTTTCATTTGTAACTGCATAGTCGCTGAAATACATGTCCTGAACGGAACTGCTGGCATCAAGCAGCCCTGTAAAGTTCTGCAAGGCAACAAATACGGTAATACTCATAACCAAAGACAGAATGGTAACTGCTGTTCTTCCACGCCCTCGTTTTAGGTTGAGCTTTGCATAATAGGCTTCAAAATTACGTATGTTGCGGTTCCTTTTTATCCTGCGTTTGATTTTCACAGTCTGCCCCGACATAGCAACAGTAGGAGATACATGGGATGCGTACCGGGCAGCAGGAAAGGCAGCTAGCAGAGCAAACAGAAGTATGACTGCGATACTGGCAAAGAGCATCGGTAGTTTTACCGTACTGGCGGTGTTGATTGCAGAGTTCAATTCGGAAGTGCTGTTTGCCATGAACAGATCGGGATTGAGAAGCCCCGTAGCCACAATCAATACACCTTTTGCCGACAATATACCGAGCAGCAATCCGATAGGAATACCGGCTCCACAGAGAATCAAAAGCTGCAAAGAAACCAAACGATAGATTTGCCCTCGTTCTCCACCAATCGCACGAAGTGTTCCGTATTCTTTGATGCGTTTTGTGATAGAGATTTTCAGAATGTTGTAGATTACCAGCCCAGCCGCCAGCAAGACCAGCACACCCACCAAAATACACGCCGCAGTCATAAATGAAAATCCCGTACCGGTATCGCTGTCTGCCGCTTCATCATAGGAAATACCAATAGCGTCAAGCAAAACCCAGTTATATTGGATATACCGTTCATCCACGTTCAAATCTTCTGCGAGAGCATAAATGATGCTTTGAAAATTCTGCTTGTCATAAGTCTTAAAATCTGTGGAATAAAGCAGATACTCTTTTGGCAACAGTTCTTCTGCGGTTCCCTCCCCGACAATCCCCTCAACCGTACCAGATGCGTAGCCGATATAGCTGCTTTCCAGAATGCCCGTCAATACAAAATCAACAGAATATTCTAACTCTGACAGCGATCCATCCATAACGGAAACACTCAAATCCAGAGAAACGGTATCGCCAATTACAGCGTCCAATCCAAGATATTGAAGCGCATCCTCCGACAGGGCAATCTCATTCGCTTCCTCTGGTAATCGTCCCTCTTTTACGTTTCCGATTGCCGGGTACATAGATAATGCGTTATCGTGATATTCCCGAAGATATAAAGATAAACTACTGTTGCCTAATGGTGTGCTGCCGATAAAGATCGTATCGCCTACATCATATAGGCGATCATCTTCATGCAGCTTTTGCGCCTGTTCCTTGCCAAGCTGATGAAAGGTTGCATAACGGTTTCCGTTCAGACCCGCCGCCTGCTGAATACGCATGGATTGCAATATACCAATAGACTGACCGATCACTGTCGTCATAATCGTGGACATGATAACTGCAACCAAGATCAGGATTGCCGTGATTTTCTGTGCTTTCAGTTCTTTCCATGCAAGAGCTAAATAAGATTTCATCTTGCTGTCACCTCCGAAAGAACACCGTCCACAATTACAAATTGCCGGTCTGCCATTTTTGCAATGCGACTGTCGTGCGTGATGATAACCAGCGTTTTCCCCATCTTTTTCCATATGCTTTGTAGCATTTCCATAACCTCGCCGCCGCTCTTGCTGTCCAGATTTCCAGTCGGTTCGTCAGCAAAAATAATATCCGGCTTTGCGATCAGGGCGTGGGCAATCGCTACACGTTGTTGCTGACCGCCGGAAAGTTCATGGGGCAAATGGGTCAGCCGTTCACGAATACCTAACAAATCCGTAAGCTGATTTAGATATACTTCGTCCGGCTGCTTTTTGTCCAGAAGCAGGGGCATGATGATGTTTTCTTTTGCGGTCAGCACAGGGAGAAGATTGAATTGCTGAAAGATAAATCCGATGCGCCGACGGCGAAATGAGGACAGTTCTTTGTCATTAAAACGATAAATGTCTTTTCTATCGTATGTCAGACTGCCGGAAGTCGGCTTGTCCAGTCCAGACAGCAGGTGGAGCAAGGTACTTTTGCCGCTGCCAGATGGCCCCATAATAGAAATAAAATCGCTGGATGCAATTTCAAGGTTGACTTGATCCAACGCAACGACACGGCTCTCGCCGCTGCCGTAGATTTTCGATAGTTCCTTTGCTTCAATGTTCATAAAAAACACTCTCCTTGTTTATAATATAAGGAGAGTGTAAAACAGAAATCTCAAAAAACGCTCAAGGTTTCTGATTTATTTGGAAAGTAGCAGTAGCCGTTGCGCCATAACTTTTTCTGTTTTCCAGTGTAAGTGTTCCTCCATGCTTCAGACATAGTATCTGGCTGCTGTATAGCCCCATACCAAAGTGTGCGGAGTCTTCTTTCATTTTTCCAAACGGTTTCGGGCCGCTCTGTATTAACCCCACAGGATAGCCTGGCCCATCGTCTGTAACTGATAGATGCAAGAAGTTTCCGTTCTGTTCCAGATGAATTTCAATTTTACTCTTTGCAAACCGAGCCGCATTTTCAATTAGATTTTCAGCAACGGTTAAAACCAATCCATGATCTAATTGTATTGTCCCCTTATCAGGTGTGGAAACAGACGGTTCTAATGCTCCTGCAAGAATTTTTGCTGTTTCCTCTAATTCAGAATGTAGCAGTGAATATGAATACTCGTTTATCCGCACCGGCATTTGTTCTAATCGTTGGATGCTACTCATAGCTTCTACATACTGTTCAATCCGTAATGTATAGCTTTCCAATCTATCAATGGCTTGTTCATCTGCTGTGCCCTGCCGCAGTAATTTTATAGTTCCCTTTAAGACCGTGATCGGATTGCGCAAGTCATGGGAAAAGGCGGCATTTAGCCTTTTCCGTTCTTCTGCCTGCCGCCACAGTTCCTGATTTGATTTCAGGAGTTCTTCACGCATAGTATCAAAGGCGGTGCATAGCTGCCCCAATTCATCATCAGAATGGACAGGCATAGAAAAGTCAAGGTCATGGTTCCGAATCCGTGAAATCCCATTCTGTAACGTGGAGATTGGCTGTTTCAATTTGATATGATAATATAATATGCCGGATAGAGCCAGCCCGCCCATAGGGAGAACAATGCAGGACACAATTTGAATGATACCAAGCATGGACAATATATTTTGCTGGGTCTCTGTGGGGGGTTCCATTTTAACGATTGAACCGTCTGCTAAAATTTCTATTCCACCGGAGGGAAAGGTGCTGCTGATTGAATTGCATATCATAAAGACTAAGCCTAACATCAGGAGAGCCACCAAAACACAGGAAGCAGATAGGACGAGAAAAGTTTTCTTTAATTCCATATTTTTCAGACGTTCCACCGATAACCACACCCCCAAACTGTATCAATATAACTGTGAAGCGTACAAGCAGCCAGCTTCGCTCGGATTTTCCTGATATGTTCCATAACAGTATCACTGTTACCCTCGCCGTCAAGTCCCCACATTGTTTCATAAATACGCTCCCGGTCAAATACCTGCCCGGCATTCAGCGAAAGCAGCTCCACAATATCAAATTCCCTTTTTGATAAAGCAACAGGTTCACCCGCCACTGTGACGGTTCGGGCTGAATAATCAATCGTCAGTTCACCAAAGAAGCGAATTGTCGCTTTATTCCTGTGTCGCTGCTCCCTCCTCAGATGTGCGGCAACTCTCGCCCCTAATTCGTCCAGATCAAAAGGCTTAATGATATAATCGTCGGCACCTGCCTGAAAGCCGATGATTTTATCGGCAGATTCGACCCTTGCCGTCAAAAAAAGAATGGGGCAAGTAATAAGCCCCCGAATTTTCTGACAAAGGGTCAATCCGTCTATGTCCGGCATATTGATGTCGAGCAGGATTAAATCGGGCTGTCTTGCTAATTTTTGAAGTGCTTCATTTCCGCAATAAGCGGTCAACACCTCATATTGAGAAGAAAAATAACTCGCCATCATATCTACAATTCCCGGTTCATCATCAACAATAAGAAGCCTTTGTTTCATGCTATCATCTCCATTTGCAATTCATAATATTTATCGTAACAGCCAAATCTCAAAAAACGCTCAAACTTTTGCCGTCAGGAAAGTATAAAATCAATAGACTGATAAATTTATTATAATATTACTCTGCTGATACAGCCAGTCCGTAAATTCTTTCGGGCTGGCTGTCTTTTCTTTTACAGCCTTTTTTCTCTTCAATGCTTCTTTCTTGAACGCTTCAAAAGCAGTCAGCATTTCTTCCAGCCGGTCAGCCGGGAATCCCACTGTCCTCTTCGCTTTGTTGATCTTATTACGCCAGTTCTGGCACTCGTTTTTATAAAGCAAATCGTAGTTGTTTTCCCTTGCCCTCTCGTCAAACTCCCTCTTGTTTTGAAGCGCCTGTGCTTTGCGGCACTTATCGCTGCACAGCTCATACCGCTGGCTCTTTGCCAGAAAATATTTCCTGCAGACCTTGCACTGCCGGAAGCAAAGCCCCCAGTCATTCAGCCTGTTCAGATAATAGGTAACCAACGGGTAGAGGGACGCATAGGCAGACACACATTCTTCTGTGCGCCGGTTGTCCGGGAACCAGAGGTCAAGCCGGGTATCTTCTGACGGTGCGCCTTTGAAATAAAGGCTGCCAGCTTGAAAATGTTTCGGTTTTCCTGTCTCCCTGTCAAAGCTCATGGCTTCGTTATGGAATACCCCGTTCAGGCTGCTCATTTTATCCATGAAGCGGTCACAGGCAGCGTTACGGTCACGGGGTTCTCTGGCAATCAGATAGCTGTTCCAGATACGGAACGCCACATACATTTTCAGAGGGTCGTTGCTAAGATATTTTCCCCAGAGAAATTCGCTTGCCGCCTGCTCCAGCTCCGGCTGTTTCCATCGGTTGGAGTGGAGGGCTTGCCGCAGTGGAGAAAGCCCGTATAAGTTCCAATTTCTGTCCGTGTCACGCTCAAAGTTTATCAAAAAAGTTCCCAGCGGGCGTGTCATATCACAAAGCACCTCTGTGTTTTGGCTCCCGTTCAGCCGGAAGCGGATCTGCTGTTCTTCCCCAATCAAAATCCGCTCTTTCATTTTCTTCCTGTTCAGCGTCAGGACAAACAAAATCCTCTCAAAACATGGCTCATGCCGTATAAACTGATTCTCCATCCCTATCCCCTGCCTTTTCTTATGGTAATTATATAATTTAGTTATATTAGTTACACTCATGGTATCGCAGAAGCATTGTTTTGTCAAGGATAGTCCGCTATGATGATTGCAGTTGGTAATTTTGTGCTACACAGTACTTTGACAAGTGAATGACCGTCCAAAAGGGATATGACCGGCAGGAAAAGTGACGCATCCGGCGCACCAATGCAGGGAAACACCGCAGGAATGGGGCAGGAAAACGGCTTTTGGGGAGAACGGCAACAGGAAGCATTTTAACCTATTTGATTTATGGGAGGAACAGAATGAACGATAAAAAGAGATTGAACAGCTACGAGGATTTACCGCTGGTTCTGGATGTGGCAGACATCCAGCGGGTTATGGGAATTTCAAGAGCGAGTGCCTATGAGCTGGTACACACACCCGGCTTTCCGGCGTTCCGCAGGGGCAGGCTTATCAAGGTCAGCAAAATTGCTTTCTTTGAATGGATGGCAAAAGGCTCCGAAACCGTACCGGGAAGCGACAAATACGCGTGATGTATTATCCCCTGACTGCAATACTGCCGCTTTTTCCAAAGGGGCATACAGACGACGGATGGAGCGGGACAAATTTCGAGCGTCCAAGTTTCCAAAGGATGATTGATGACATCGAGGACGGGAAAATCAACTGCGTTGTCACAAAGGACTTATCCCGTCTGGGAAGAAACTATATCCTGACCGGTCAGTACACGGAAATCTATTTCCCCAGCAAGGGAGTACGCTACATTGCCATCAATGACAATGTGGACACCATCAACGGAGAAAGCGAGCTTGCCCCGTTCTTAAACATCCTGAATGAAATGCACGCCCGGCAGACCAGCAAAAAGGTCAAGGCTGCTATGCACACAAGATTTGCCAATGGCGCACACTATGGAGCCTATGCACCGCTGGGCTATGTAAAAGATCCGGACAAAAAAGGTCATCTTCTGATCGACCCGGAAACACGCTGGATTGTAGAGAAGATTTTTGACCTTGCCGTACACGGGCGTGGAGCCGCCGGCATTACACGGATTCTGGTGGAGGAAAAAGTACCTACCCCCGGCTGGCTGAACTATGAAAGATACGGGACTTTCGCCAATATCTACGCCGGTGCGCCCGCAGAAAAAGCCTATGCGTGGACGATAGCACAGGTCAAGAGCATTTTGAAAGAGGAAACCTACATCGGTCACAGCGTTCACAACAAGCAGAGCAACATTTCATTCAAGAACAAGAAAAAAGTGCGGAAGCCGCAGGAAGAATGGTATCGTGTGGAAAATACCCACGAAGCCATCATTTCCGAAGAAGTGTTTCAAAAAGTTCAGGAGCTGATTGCAAGCAGACGCAGGCGACAGAAGAA
The DNA here is from genome assembly GCA_910575725.1 of Clostridia bacterium. Taxonomy (GTDB): domain Bacteria; phylum Bacillota; class Clostridia; order Lachnospirales; family Lachnospiraceae; genus Laedolimicola. The sequence continues at coordinate 31,652 of CAJTFE010000019.1, forward strand.
TGGCACAACGCAGATATTTTCCGGGCTGGTAAAATGCGCTGACTGCGGATGGTCATTGGCTTATGGTGTAAACAGCCAGAACAAAAATCCCTATGCACACTACCATTGCAGTAAGTACGGACAGGGATTACGCCAGTGTTCCATGTACTATATCCGCTATGATGTACTGTATGCCTATGTGCTTGCAAGACTGCAATACTGGTCTATGCAGGTACAGAAAGACGAGGACAAGCTGCTGAAACGGCTGCTCAATGCCAGCGACAGGGAAAGAAACTCTGCGAAGAAAAAGCAGGCTGCGGAGCTGAAAAAGGCAGAGAAGCGTAAAGCCGAGGTTGACGGGCTGTTTGCTAAAATGTATGAGGACTGGTCTGCCGGACGCATAACCGAGTATAACTTCAATATGCTATCCGAGAAGTACCAGAACGAGCAAAAGGAGCTTGAAACAAAAATAAGGCAGCTTCACGAAACGATGGAAGCCGCCGTACAGACCGCAGCGGATGCTGAAAAGTGGATTGCCCTGATGAAACAGTATGTCAACCCTGTGTGGAGCTGACCGCCGAATTTCTGAACACTCTAATTGAAAAAATAACCGTCAACGAAGCTGTCAAGGGCGAGGACGGAAGCCGTGAGCAGGAAGTAGAAATCTACTACCGCTTCATCGGCAAAATCGACTGACCTTTCTTTTTTACCCAACAATATCTTTAATTAAGGGAAACCGGTTTAGGATATCCTGAAACGGAAAAATTATTGATACTTTGCGAAATTTTAGATGTAGATTTAGACTATCTTATGCGGGATAAAACTGCAACAGCAGAAGATTGCCGCGTACAAAGGGAAATATCGTCTTATGAATCTTGTGTTGGAAAATGAGGGCGGATTTTTTTGAAAGACTGAGAGTTTAACGGTTTGCATTGCGTTGCTCTTGTATCAATTCAGAAGTCATATTTAATTATTATGAATGACAAGGGTAAGCTGGGATTTATAGACGGATATTCTGTTAGCGCTATTTCTGATTTTGCTGATAAGAAAAAGCAACTGAAACTACTGCCTATTCCCAGTAAAAAATCCATTGGGGATATCCGCAATTACCTTGTGGGAAAAAAATGTGATGTGAGATTGAAACAAAATAATTTGAGATTTAATAAACCCGGAGGATTTTATTCAGTAATTATTGAAAGTATTTCCAATGATGAAGTGATTGTTTATGATTTGAACAAATGTAAGCATACCAGCGGATTATCAGATGTTTTATATATTAGAGAATGCTAAAAACAATATTCCAATCGGAGAAAATCATCAGAAATATGAATATTGTTTTATTCTGTTATTGATAGCAATATGCGGTCAGACAGTCACCCTCACCAATGGAGAACTTGCCGCAGCCCTGTTATCTCCGCTTGAATACAAAAAATGACGGCTTTTAATTTATCAAAAACCGTCATTTCAGAGCGTGACAAAATTGTGCTGCACGACGGCTTTTTTCTTTTGCCGTCGTGCGGCAGTTTTACATATTATGTTCTTATCTGTGAAAAGGGCAGGTTATTTGCTGATTGGCAAGGTCTGCATGAGAGCAAAGAAATGTTGCTCCTTGCCGCTGCTGAAATAGTTGTACCACGCATCCAGCGTATCAGGCTGAAAGACTTCCAATCGCTCAATGATTTGTCTTGCCCATAACAAAGCCCCAGTGGAACCTGCGGTAATCAAGTTGTGGTCTGCAACAGAGGGGGTATCAACATAGAAGTGCTGACCTTTGTAATGGGGAGAACACATTTCAAGGTATCCCATTCCGTTGCTGGTATGCGGGCGGTGATCCAACAGGCCGGCATTTGCCAATACAGCAGTGGCGCCGCAGATGGCACATACCGTAGCACCTGCTAATAGAAGTTCTCCTGCTTTTTCAATAATAGCACCATGCTTCATGTCGTTCCAGGTGTTTGCTCCTGGCAGCAGTAATACACTTTTTTCGTTCACCGCAATATCGCCGATGGAGCAATCAGGAATAATAGCGAAGCCGCCCATTGTCTTGACAGGCTCTTTTGAGATACCGGCTGTTTTGACCGATATATTCGGCGCATCCTTTTTGAAAAAGCGTTTAGAATTTAGTTCTGCGGTTGCATACCCTATTTCCCAATCTGCCAGGGTATCAAGGATATAAACATAGACTGTAATCATACCTTTCCTCCGTTTTCGTTTTCTGCTTGCTGTTAGCTTCTTCATTGTACCAATCAATCGTTGACATCAGTATGGCAGCAATCTATAATAAAAAAGGATTTTGGAAAGGCGGCTATGAAATGAAAGTTGACAGGCTTGTTAGTATTATTATGACGCTCCTCGATAAAAAGCGTATAGGCGCACAGGAGTTGGCAGATATGTTTGAAGTTTCGCCCCGTACAATCTATCGTGACATAGATGCAATCAATATGGCGGGTATTCCCATTCGCTCAACTTCGGGAGTTGGCGGCGGCTTTGAAATCATGCCAGAGTACAAGATTGATAAAAGTGTTTTTTCGACTGCCGATCTTTCCGTAATCTTGATGGGGCTTTCCAATCTTTCCAGCATGGTACGAGGTGATGAACTTGTAAACGCTCTTGCAAAAGTCAAGAGTTTTATTCCTGCCGACAAGGCGGAAGATATTGAAATAAAGATAAATCAAATCAGCATAGATTTAAGCCCATGGTCAGGCAGCAAAAATATTCAACCATACTTGCAAATGATTAAAGCCGCTTTAGAAGATTACAAACTGCTTTCCTTTGAGTACATAGCTCACCATGGAAATAAAACTGTGAGAACAGTTGAGCCATACCAGCTTGTATTAAAAAGCGGCCACTGGTATTTTTATGGGTATTGTTATAGAAGGAGCGGCTGCCGCCTATTCAGACTATCCAGAATGTCAGACTTGCAGATAAAGCAGGAAACCTTTGTCCCACGGGATTATCAAAAACCGATTTTAGATTTTGAGAAAATTATAGAAACGATGCAGACAGAAATTAAAATACGCATCCACAAATCTGTGCTGGACAGGGTTCTTGAATTTTGTACCTATGACCACTTTTTGCCGGATGGTGACGAGCATTACATTGTAAATTTTCCGTTCATTGAAAACGAATATTACTATGATATTCTTCTTAGCTTTGGAGATAAGTGCGAGTGCCTTGAGCCTCCGCATATCCGCGCGAAGATGAAGCAAAAAATATATGACATAGCCGCAATATATAGTAAATAGCACCACAAACAATGAAAAAGCCATCAGCAGCAATGATGTTGATGGTTTTTCAAAATTTTAGAATTGGTTTAGAATTCTTTCATTGACCTGTGAAGCAGTTAGTGATACACTGCCCTTTGACAAATGAAAACTTTTATGGTATTCGAAACAGGAGAATGATGTGAAAGAAGTAAAAAACCCTAAAAAACCATTTTTGTATTATTATGTGATTGTAGTACTGGTTATGATCCTTTTAAATACCTTGTTTATTCCCAGAGCTCTTGCGCCGAAGGTGAAGCAGGTAGGTTACGATACCTTTCTGGATATGATTGATTCCGGACAGATCAAAGAGGTTCAGGTGGAGGATAACCAGATTATTTTTTCGGATAAGGCGGAAGATACCAATTATTATAAGACCGGCGTTTTTTATGATCCTGGTCTGGTGAACCGGCTGCATGAGTCCGGGGTGGTCTTTGGAACTGAGATAGTAGAGGGGCCTTCGCCCCTGATGTCTTTTTTGGTTTCGCTGCTTCCCTTTGTGCTTATGATTGTTCTCGGACAGTTTCTCATGCGCAGCTTGAGTAAACGCATGGGCGGAGCTATGGGCAATGCGATGACCTTTGGTAAAAGCAATGCCAAGATTTATGTGGAATCCACTACAGGCATTAAGTTTACCGATGTGGCCGGGGAGGATGAGGCCAAGGAGATTCTGACGGAGATTGTGGATTTTCTGCATAATCCGGAGAAGTATGCGGAGATTGGCGCATCGATGCCCAAGGGCGCGCTGCTTGTGGGGCCACCGGGTACCGGTAAGACGCTGCTTGCAAAGGCGGTAGCCGGAGAGGCGGAGGTGCCGTTCTTTTCGATTTCCGGTTCGGAGTTTGTGGAGATGTTTGTAGGTATGGGTGCGGCCAAGGTTCGGGATTTGTTTAAGCAGGCCAATGAGAAGGCTCCCTGTATTGTGTTTATTGATGAGATTGATACGATTGGAAAGAAGCGTGACGGAGGCGGAATGGGCGGCAACGATGAGAGGGAGCAGACCTTGAATCAGCTGCTCACAGAGATGGACGGCTTTGACGGGCGAAAAGGCGTGATTATTCTGGCGGCGACCAACCGGCCGGAATCTCTGGATCCGGCGCTGCTGCGTCCGGGCCGCTTTGACCGGAGGGTTCCGGTGGAGCTTCCGGATCTAAAGGGCCGGGAGGATATTCTGAAGGTACACGCCAGGAAGGTTAAGCTTGCGGAGGATGTGGACTTCAATGCCATTGCCCGGGCGGCAGCAGGAGCCTCCGGCGCAGAGCTGGCCAATATGATCAACGAGGGCGCTCTCAGGGCCGTACGCCAGGGCAGAAAGTATGTGGTCCAAAGCGATCTGGAGGAGAGCGTTGAGGTCGTTATCGCAGGCTATCAGAAGAAAAATAAGGTGCTCTCCGACAAGGAGAAGCTGATTGTATCCTACCATGAGGTGGGACATGCCCTGGTGGCCGCACTGCAGAATCATTCTGCTCCGGTGCATAAGATTACGATTATTCCCCGTACCTCCGGCGCTCTGGGTTATACCATGCAGGTGGAGGAAGGAGAGCACAATCTAATGAGCCGGGAGGAAATTGAGAATAAGATCGCAACGTTTACCGGCGGCCGTGTGGCGGAGGAGCTGATCTTCCGTTCGGTTACTACGGGGGCTTCCAATGATATTGAACAGGCCACGAAGCTTGCCAGGGCCATGGTTGCCCGGTTTGGCATGACAGAGGAATTCGATATGGTGGCCATGGAGACGGTGAGCAACCAGTACTTAGGCGGAGACACCTCCCTGGCCTGCTCCAACGAGACGGCAGCATTGATTGATAAGAAGGTTGTGGCGATTGTGAAGGAGCAGCATGAAAAGGCCAGGAAGCTTTTGAATGAGAATCTGTCCAAGCTCCATGAGATTGCAAAATTCCTTTATGAGAAGGAGACGATTACAGGGGAAGAGTTTATGGAGATTCTGGATGGGAAACCGCAGTTTTTGGATGCAGGAAAAGAATAAGAGCCATTGACGTTATGTTGTAAAATGAAAAGGGGCTGCCGCAAAATACGACAGCCCCTTTTTGATCTTGTGAAGAGTAAGGATCTGCATTTACTGCGCTGCTTCCTCAACAGGCGCTTCCTCCGGCTGCACAGGCTCAGGGGGAGCCTCTTCCTGCGGAAGATCCTCTTGGGGCGTATCTTCTGTTACGGCGTTCTCCGGGTTGTCCGGATCTATGGGCATCTCTGCTTCCGGAACATATTCTGTGCCAGGCAGGTAGTAGCAGATAACGGGCGTTCCCTTTTCGATATGCCCGTATATTTCTTTTGCAGCGGAATAGGGCAGATTGATGCAGCCGTGGGAACCGTTTGTAAGGTAAATATCTTTCCCGAAGTCCCTTCTCCAGGTGGCGTCGTGCATGCCGATGTTATTGTTAAAGGGCATCCAGTAGGATACGGGTGTCCGGTAGGTTTCTCCTGTCAGTGTGGCGTCGCGCTGCTTATAGGTAAGTCCGAAGATACCGCCGGGAGTGGTATAGCCGCGGGATACATTACCGGATACGAAATCAGATTCCAGAATCATCTGCCCGTCCTTGTAGAGGAAGAGATGCTGGGCTGACAGGTTGATCTCTACATAAGTGTCGCCGTAATCCGGTGTATCGTAGGAGGCTGCCGTCTGCCTGTAGACGGGAGTCCGTTCGCCGCTTTTTCCCTGTTCAATCATTTCCGTCAGTTCCGCCGTTTCCTGCTCGGTATCCATCCACCAGCCGTAATCGCCGTTTTTGATGGTGATTTCCGTGCCGTAGCTGGTCCGGAAGGTCCGGGGGTGGAAAATCGTGTCGTACTTTTTCTTAAGAGAGGATACGTATTCCCCTACCTGTTCCTTATCAAGGGTAACCTGGGTGCCTTCTGTATCAAGCCAGCTGCTGATGGTACTGCCGTCAAGGATTTCCTTCTGGCTTCCGAAGGTATAGGTGATGGTAGTCTCCGCATAGCTTTGGAGCTGAGCAAAGGTGTTCTTAAGGGCTTCGTTTTCTACGGTGATCTCTGGTTCCTCATAGCAGCCGGCCTCGTCCAGGTTCACCTCTTCGGCCAGTTCTGCCACAGCCGTCCCTATGGTTTCCAGGGTTTTGCTGTGATTCAGCTTGTTTCCCGGAACCTCCTCTACCATCTGGAACCCCTTTTCGGGTTCATAATCCGTTATGTATGCATCCTCCGGCGCCGTGACGAAATCTTTGTCAAATCCCTTAAGATTTTTTATCTCTGCTTCCAGGGAAGCTGCGTCGTAATCAATAAGATCTGCTATCTCGTGGGTATTTTCCTGGTTTAGAAACCACAGCCAGTTGTTCTGAGACTTTAGTATCTCTTGAATAGGCTCTGTGGAGGAATAGGAAAGTCCGATATCCGCTCCTAAGATTTCCTCTTCCAGTGTGGTTCCGTCTGCCTGGCGCTGCAGAACCCGGAGGCTGTAATCCTGTATCTGGGCTTCTAAGTCTGCAATGGTCATTTTGGACACATCCACCTGATCGATTACAGTGCCGTTTACAAAGTGATTCTGATAATAGAAGGCGCCGGCAAGATAGGCGATCAGAAGGCAGAGCAGAGGCGCGTATAGAAGAAAGGGCAGGATGGGGCGGCGCTTCTTCGGTTCTTCAAAGGAAGCTTCCTCTGATATGGTGTTTTCTGCCTGTTGGGACTCTTTTGTCTGTATATCTGCTTTTGTCAGCTTATTATCTTCTGTCAAATTTGTTTCTGTGTTCATAAGCTTTACTTGTCCTTTTTAAATTTGATTCTATTTACTAGTATACAGATTTTTTGTAAAAAGGCAACCGAAGAAGCAAAATTGAAAAATTGCCGGCAGTTTTCCCTTGTAAAAAGTGCTTTACTTTTTCGTGCTGTCACCCAGCGGCTGCAAATAGGAAAATATAGCTTGTAAACGATTTGGGTTTATTATATAATTTGCAGAGTGGTTTTTGATTTTTTATAGAAGCAGATAGGAGAGAGATTATGGAAAAGGTTCGGACAAGATTTGCGCCCAGCCCCACAGGCCGGATGCATGTGGGGAATTTAAGGACGGCGTTGTATGCATATTTGATTGCAAAGCATGAGGGAGGCGATTTTCTCCTTCGGATTGAGGATACGGATCAGGAGCGCCTGGTGGAGGGAGCAGTGGATATTATTTACCGGACTCTTGAGAAGGCTGGGCTTAAGCACGATGAGGGGCCGGATAAGGACGGAGGAGTTGGCCCCTATGTCCAGAGTGAGCGGCAGGCGGCTGGAATTTATCTGGAATATGCCAGGAAGCTGATTGAAAAGGGCGAGGCTTACTATTGCTTCTGCGATAAGGAACGCCTGGAATCCCTGAAAACCGAGGTGGCAGGCAAGGAGATTGTGATCTATGATAAGCATTGCCTTTCTCTGAGCAAGGAAGAGGTGGAGGAGAAGCTGGCAGCCGGTATTCCCTATGTAATCCGCCAGAATAATCCCACAGAGGGGACGACTACCTTCCAGGATGATATTTACGGCGCCATCAGCGTGGACAATGCAGAACTGGATGATATGATTCTCATTAAGTCGGACGGCTATCCCACCTACAATTTTGCAAATGTGGTGGATGACCATCTCATGGGAATTACCCATGTAGTCCGGGGAAACGAGTACCTTTCTTCTTCGCCGAAGTATAACCGGCTCTATGAGGCCTTTGGCTGGGAGATTCCCACCTATGTGCACTGTCCGCTGATTACGGACGAGGAGCATAAGAAGCTGTCTAAGCGCTGCGGTCATTGCTCCTTTGAGGATCTGCTGGAACAGGGCTTTCTGCCGGAGACGATTATTAACTTTGTGGCTCTGCTTGGCTGGAGCCCGGAGGAGGATCGGGAGATATACAGCCTGGAGGAGCTGGTTAAGGTTTTTGACTACCACCATATGAGCAAGGCTCCTTCTGTGTTTGATTACACCAAGTTGAAGTGGATGAACGGCGAGTATCTCAAGGCCATGGATTTTGATGTGTTCTATGAGATGGCTCTGCCTTATCTGAAGGAGGCAGTTACAAAAGACTATGATCTGAAAAAGATTGCGGCCATGGTGAAAACGAGGATTGAGGTGTTCCCGGATATTCCGGCCCTGATTGACTTTTTTGAGGAGCTTCCGGAGTATGATACAGCCATGTATACCCACAAGAAGATGAAAACCTCTGCCGAAAGCTCTTTGGAGGTACTTCAGGAGCTGCTTCCCCTGCTGGAGGCACAGGAGGATTACAGCAATGACGCTCTGTATGCGCTGCTGACGGACTATGCAGCCAAGAAGGGATGCAAGAACGGCTATGTACTGTGGCCGGTGCGCACGGCTGTGTCAGGAAAGCAGATGACGCCCTGCGGCGCTACGGAGATGATGGAGATTGTGGGGAAAGAGGAATCCTTAAAGCGGATCCGCAGAGCTATTGAACTGTTAGAAAACGTATAGAATGATTTGTTTTTTATGGAAAAGGTCTATTTATGAATCAATTATCCAATGCACAGCGTCGGGCCGCCTCTCATGTGGACGGCCCCATGCTGGTTCTGGCCGGGCCGGGAAGCGGTAAGACGACCGTGATTACCCGAAGAACCCGGTATCTCATTGAGGACTGTCATGTGAAGCCCTCGGAAATCCTGGTGATTACCTTTACAAAAGCAGCGGCAAAGGAAATGCGCGAGCGTTTCCTGCGGCAGACAAAGAGCGGTGGGACGAAGGTGTCTTTCGGAACCTTTCATGCGGTCTTTTTTCAGATCCTAAAGCTGGCCTACGGCTATGGGGCGGAAAATATTCTTCGGGAGGAGCAAAAATACCAGTTTCTGCGCGACAGCGTCCGCAAGGCGAACCTGGAGCTTGATGATGAGACGGAGTTCCTGTCCGACGCAGCGGCGGAAATCAGCCGGGTGAAGAACGAGCGCTGCGATTTGAATACCTATCATGCGTCTGTCTGCAATTCTGCTGTTTTCAAGAAGATTTATGACGATTATGATAACCGCCTGCGCAGAAACAATCTTATTGATTTTGATGATATGCTGGTGTACTGCTATGAGCTCCTTCGGGAACGGCCGGATATCTTAGGGGCCTGGCAGAGGAAGTACCGCTATATCCTGGTGGATGAGTTCCAGGATATCAATCAGCTTCAGTATGATATTGTGCGGCTTCTGGCTGCGCCGGAGGATAATCTGTTTATTGTGGGGGATGACGACCAGTCTATCTATCGGTTCCGGGGAGCGAAGCCGCAGATTATGCTGAATTTTGAGAAGGATTATCCCAAGGCTCAGAAAGTTGTGCTGGATGCGAATTTTCGCTCTACAGCGGAGATTGTAAAGGGAGCCGGGAAGGTGATCGGGCATAACAAGGAGCGGTTTCCCAAGGAGATTTATGCGGCGAAGGGAGACGGATTTGACATTTTGACCCATGAATTTTCCGGGCAGGAGGAGGAAAATGCCTGTATTGTAGATAAGATTAAGGCTTATGCGGCCAAGGGAGGGGCTTATTCGGATATTGCCGTTCTTTTTCGGACCAATACCCAGCCGCGGCTTCTGGTGGAGGAGCTGATGTCGGCAGGGATTCCTTTCCGTATGCGCGACCGGCTGCCGAATCTTTATGATCACTGGATTGTGAAGGATATATTTACTTATATCCGGCTGGCCCAGGGGAGCAGGAAGCGGAGTGATTTCCTGCAGATTATGAACCGGCCGAAGCGGTATATCGGGAGGGAATGCCTGGAAGAAGAAGAAATTGCCTGGGAGGTGCTTTTGTGCTGCTATGAGGAAAAGCCCTGGGTGGCAGAGCGGATTGAGAAGCTGCAGTCGGATCTGAAGATGATTGGGAGATTGAGTCCTTTTGGGGCGATCCATTATATTCGGAATATTGTGGGGTATGAGGAGTATCTTAGGGAGTATGCAGAGTATCGGAACCGGAAGGCGGAGGATCTTCTGGAGATTCTGGACGAGCTGCAGGCCCTTTCGAAGGGATTCCAGACTTTTGGGGAGTGGTCTGCCCATATTGAGGAGTATAAGAAGGAATTGGAACGGCAGGCGAAGGCGCAGGAGAGGGAGAGTAATAGTGTGTCTGTGGCTACCATGCACAGCAGTAAGGGGCTTGAGTACCGGATTGTGTTTATTCCGGATGCCAATGAAGGGGTGACGCCTCATAAGAGGGCGGTGCTTGATGAGGATGTTGAGGAGGAGCGGCGGCTGTTTTATGTGGCTATGACAAGGGCGAAGGAGCTGTTGTATGTTTTTTCGGTGAAGAAGATGTATAACCGGGGGGTGGAGCGGTCGCGGTTTTTGGAGGAGCTGTTGGAGTGAAGGGGACGGACGGGGATGAAGCCGAATAAGACAGCAGATTTTCCATATCCTGTGTTCGGACGGTTCACGTACAGGTGTCTGCTCTGGATGTACATTGCATTTTTGGTTTTTGCGTGGGTTTTGGTTTTGGGCAATGTTCATCCATATCAGACGCCTGTGCGTGAACAGCCGGACACTAGATATTGGAAAATCTGCTGTCTTATTCGGCTTCATCCCCTGACTGTGGGGGTGGGAAGAAGGGGGAGCGTTTGGGTTTTGGTTGTTTTTGGGGTGGGTTTGGGGTAGAATGTAGGTGGAGAATGATGAAGGGGAGGGATTGGTATGTTTTTTGTGTCGTTGACGGAGTGGAGTTTGGGGAATGTGGTGCTGCGGATGGTGGCGGCGCTGCTGCTTGGAGGGCTTATTGGGATTGACCGGGGGGCTAAGAAGAGAGGGGGAGGGGCGCGGACGGATGCGGCGGTGTGTCTGGGGGCGGCTATGGTGATGATGACGGCTCAGTATATGGATATTGTGTTTCCGGGGAGTACGGATATCTCGCGGATGGCGGCTCAGGTGGTGAGCGGCGTGGGATTTCTGGGAGCGGGCTCTATTATTGTGGCTGGGCGTCAGGTGAAGGGGCTTACTTCTGCGGCCAGTATCTGGATCTGTGCCTGTGTGGGGCTGGCGGCTGGTATTGGTTTTGTGGATGGGGCGATATTGGTGACGGCGGTTCTTTTGGTTGGGCTGCATTTACTGCCTTTTGCGGAGGAGAAGGCTTATCAGTATTCCAGATATGCCAGGCTGTACATAGAGGGGGAGGAAAACAGGACGGCTTCTGTCCTGCTTAGCAGGCTGAAGGCGGACGGATGTAAGATAGATATGTATGATGTGGACAAGCCTAAGACTGGGGGGCAGTCTTTTACGATCCGCATGACGATCTATATTCCCTACAGGCTGAATAAGCAGGAGTATCTGCAGAAGCTGTCGGAGATTGAAGGGGTTATGTTTGTGGATGTGATATAACCGGAAACTCACGGCAAAATACTGCAGACAGAGTCCCGTTCCACCAGATATGGCTGGAATACCATGCTGCCCTCAAAAGAGGGATCGTCGATAATCCGCAGCAGATTTCTGGCGGCGGTGTAACCGATGTGGGTCGGATCCTGGTGAAGGGAGGTAAGCTTCACCGGGTTTGTCTCGCACAGGTAGGAATCGTCAAAGCCGATGATGGAGATATCCTCGGGCACCCGGCAGCCGGACTGGGTGAGCAGCTGGTACAGGTTGACGGCGGCGCTGTCGTTGAAGCAGAAAAAGGAGGTTGTCTTTTTGGCAAGCTCCAGGATTCTGGAATCGTCCGCAGAAAAGATGGATTCCTTTTCGTTATGGCTGAACCACAGAACCGATTCAAAGGTGACGGGTGCGCTGCTGTAGTTGAGTGCTTCCGTAAAACCAGCGTAGCGCATACACCCAGAATATTCTTCGCTGTTCATAATGGATACAAAGGAAGTGTGCCCTTTCCGGATAAGATATTCCGCAGCCAGCTTTCCGCCCATATAATCATCGGTGATCACGCTGGGAATATTGAGAAAGGGAATCCGGTTGCCCATGAAAATGCAGGGAATCCGGTTTGCCTCTATATAGCGGTACAAAAACTGATTCGTATAGATGTGGGCGCTGTCGGAAGGAAACAGAAGGATGCCGGCATAGTCATTCTGAAATGCTTCCTTCAAAAGGGAGGCCTCCGCCTTGGGATTGTAATTGGACAGCTTAATAGTTAGTGTGTAGCCGGTATCCTGAAGGGCCTGCTCGATGCCGTTGATGCTTTTCAGAAAATAAAAATGTTCCGCCCGGGAAGCAATCAGAAGAATCTGTCTGGAATTGCTGATATAGGGCATGGGGGCGGCTAAGGTGCGGACAAAGCAGCCCTTTCCCTGGAAACGGCAGATGAGCCCGTCTGTCTCAAGCTGTTCCAGAGCTTTCCGGGCCATATAGCGGCTGACGCCATACTGTTCAATGAGTTCGCTTTCGGAGGGAAGCTTGTCCTCCGGAAGAAAAGTACGGTTTTCTATTTTGATTCTTAAATCATCATATATATATTCAAATTTCTTATTTATTTTTCCCATGACAGTCTCTTTTCAGTAATTTGTTCAAATCCACAGCTCACAGGAAATACGCTCTCTTTTTTTCAGAGGGCGCTGCGTCAGGAAGTAAGACAGCTTCTGTGGGCTGCAGGAGGCAATTTTATACAGATTTTATTATACACGCAGAAAAGTGTAAAATCAATAAAAGCAGATAAATTAATTACGCCCATACTTATTCGAAAATGTTACTAAAAACAAATAAGTTATTTTGTGAAAATGTCTGAAAAACACGAAAAATGTAAATATTTATTGACTTTAGCGATAAAACTAAATATAATCATAATTAACTTATTCGTATAAGTTAATTCGATTATTTGAATAAGATAAAGATATCCGGAGATAAGAGTATGAAAAGTACATTTAAAAAAGCGGCAGAAAGCCTTGTGGCAAGCCTGATGACCCATGAAGAACAGTATATACAGCCTCTGGAGAAGTGCATAGAAGTGTCGGCAGAGGCAGTTGGAAGACGGAGCTGCATTTTCGTGTGCGGCAACGGAGGGAGCGCGGCGACGGCTTCCCATATTGCCAACGACTTGTTGTGCCATCTGAAAAACTGGAACAGAGAAAGCTATCGGATTCTTGCTTTGACGGACAATGTTTCTGCAATCACCTCTCTGACGAATGATTACGGTCCGGAGGAGATGTTTTCAAGGCAGCTTTCCGCCTTTGGGCAAAAGGGTGATATTCTCTGGGCCTTCAGCACCAGCGGCAATTCAAAGAACTGCGTAAAGGCATTTGAAAAGGCGGGGGAGCTTGGGATAACGACAGTCGGAATCACAGGGCGCAGCGGCGGAAGGATGAAAGAGCTGGCAGATATCTGGATACCGGTGGATTCCGATGAAGTGACAAGGGTAGAGGAGCTTCATATGATTTATGCACACATTCTGGCGGAAAATATCGAAGCCATTGTGTCGCCGATGGAGGAATAGAGGGCCGTTACTATGAAGAAGCATTTTATATTGGCGATTGAGACCGGCGGAACGAAGATTCAGTTAGTGCTGGGATCAGATAAGGGAGAGATTTTTTATCGATACCGCACCTGTGTGGAACGGGAAAAAGGATTTGAAGGAATTCTTGACCGGGTAACAGAAGCGCTGCCGTCTCTGATAAAAAAAGCGGCGGAGCTGGGCGGAACAATCTGCAGAATCGGAATCGGCTTTGGCGGGCCAGTGCAGACGTCAACAGGAACTGCAATCTGGTCGGCGCAGATCGACGGCTGGGGGAATTTTCCGGTGGCGCAGTATTTTGAAGAAAAGACAGGGATTCCCACACGCCTGTACAATGACAGCAATGCCGCTGCCTGGGGAGAGTATTGCCTGGGAGCGGGGCGGGGGACGAATATTTTCTTTTACACCAATATCGGAAGCGGCGTGGGAGGCGGAATCGTAATAGACGGGAAGCTTTTTGACGGTCAGGGGTTCGGCGTGGCGGAATTCGGCCAGAGTTATCTGTACGATCCCTGTTATCAGGGAAGATCGATCTATCCGGTGAATCACATCGAGCGTATCTGCTCTGGGTGGGGAATTGAGGCAAGGCTGAGACGCGAAGCGATACCGGAAGATTCCATACTCCTGGAGCTGTGCGGACACAGACAGCAGGAGCTGGACTGCCGGATGTGGGGCCAGGGAATTCACAAGGGGGATGCTTTTTCCCTTAAGATTCTGGAAGAGACGGCGGAGTATTTTGCAATCGCTCTCTGTAATGTTTTGTGCTTTTACAGCCCGGAGGTGATTGCCGTAGGCGGAGGTGTTTCGCTGATTGGGGAGCCGCTGCTCGAACGGATCCGCCGCTATACGGAACAGTACGTGTACCAGAACTGCAAGGGAAGATACCGGATCGTCAAAAGCGAGTTGGATGAGGACGTGGTGCTGGCAGGAACGCTGCTGCTGACAGGAGCAGATGAAAGGACCCGGTGATGCAGGGGCGGAACATTACGGGATTTAGATGGAGGAAGGAATGAGTAAGCAAGCAGATACTATACTGGAATTTAAGAATATTTCCAAAGAATTTCCAGGCGTCAAGGCGCTGAACGATGTCTCCTTCTCAATTAAACGAGGAACGATCCACTGCATTGTGGGAGAAAACGGCGCCGGAAAATCTACATTGATGAAGGTGATTGACGGGCTGTACAAACCGGAAAAGGGGACGATTGAGTTTGACGGAAAGCCCTGGAATCCCAAGGGCAGCGCACAGGCCAGGCTGAAAGGAATCGCCATGATTCATCAGGAGCTGAATATTATCCCGGAGATGACCGTGGTGCAGAATATGTATCTGGGAAGGGAAGCATCCGGCCCTCTTAAGATTGCGCTGGATGATAAAAGGATGATGGGGGAAGCAAAAAAATACCTGTCAGATCAGGGGCTGTCCTATGACTTGAATCTGAAAATGAAAGAGCTGTCCCTTGCAGATGCACAGATGATCGAGATCATCAAGGCAGTATCCTGTGACGCCAAGATTATTTTGATGGACGAGCCGACCTCTTCCCTTACGGAAAAAGAAGTAAAATACCTGATTGAGAAGATATTTGAGCTGAAAAAGCAGGGGATCACGATTATTTTTATTTCTCACAAGCTGGACGAGGTATTCCATATTGCGGATTACATTTCGGTATTCCGGGACGGAGCCCACATTATGACCGGAAAGGCGTCGGAGTATTCCAGGGCGGCGCTGATTGAGAAAATGGTAGGACGGGAAATGAAAGAGGTTTTTCCGCCCAGGGATCCGAAGATAGGAGAAGTCCTGCTTAGGGTTGAGAATTTTAATAAAAAGGGCATCTTTGAGGACATTAATTTTGAAGTGAGAAAGGGAGAGATCCTGGGGATATCCGGCCTGGTCGGCGCGGGGAGAACGGAAATCGCCCGGGCCATGATAGGACTTGACTCAAAAGACAGTGGAGAGCTGTACTGTGAAGGGCAGAGGATGGAGATTCGCAATGTGAATGATTCCATCCGGCAGGGGATTGCCATGGTCTCGGAGGATCGCCGCCGGTACGGTTTGGTTCTGCTTCGCGACATTAAAGAAAACATTGCAATGGCGGCGCTGAAGCATGTATTTAAGAAGAAAGTCATCCCTCTTTCCAAGGAAAAGAGAATCGTCCATGACATGATGCAGAGATTTGCTATCAAAGCGCCTTCCGCGGCGGTAGAGACCAGAACTCTCTCCGGTGGAAATCAGCAGAAGGTAGTTCTGGCCAAATGGATGGCGGTAGCTCCAAGAGTGCTGATTATGGATGAACCCACCAGAGGGATTGATGTGGGAACAAAGTATGAGATCTATAAAATGATGAACGAAATGACGGATCAGGGAATGGCAATCATTATGATCAATTCTGATATGGAAGAGCTGCTGGGAATGAGCGACCGCATTCTGATTATCCGGCAGGGAAGGGTGGCCGGCGAGCTGTCCCGAGAGGAAGCGACGCCCGGAACGGTTATGAGCATGGCAGTGGGAGGGAATGGAGAATAAGATGGGAAACAAAGAAAAACTCATAGGATTTTACAATAAATATGGTATTGTCGTTATTCTGCTGGGGCTTCTGGTTGTGTGCTCTGTAATTTCGCCGGTATTCCTGTCCCAGGCAAATGTCGTCAATCTACTGTCGCAGATTGCAGTGGTTACGATTCTTACCTGCGGACTTACCCTGCTGATTATAGCCGGGCAGACAGACCTGTCCGGGGGCGCAGTGGTAGCGCTGACGGGATGTATCTGCGTAGGAACATATAAAAATCTGGCCGAGGGAGGCATGAATGGCATGCTGGCGGGAATTCTGGCCGTGCTGGCGGCGGTCGCCGTGGGAATGGCAGTGAATTTTCTCTCCGGAGTGATTGTGACGCAGTTTCATGCACCGGCATTTATCGTAACCCTTGCCATGATGAAGGCAGGAAGAGGCATCTGCTATATCTATACAGGGGGAACCCCGATCTATAACATCGGAAATATTTCCAGGCTGGGCCAGGGAAGGATACAGGGAATCGTGCCCTATTCCGTGCTAATCATGTTCCTTTGCATTGCAGTTACCTGGTTTGTTTTAAAGAAAATGCGCCTGGGCAGGTATATTTATGCAGTTGGGGGCAATGCGGAAGCAGCTACGGCCTCAGGTATCAGCAATCAATGGACAATTATTAAAACCTATCTGATTCACGGGATTTTTGTGGGGATTGCAGGAGCGCTGTTTATGACGAGACTGAATTCCGGACAGCCTGCAGAGGCGGAAGGATTGGAATTCGATGCGATCACGGCGGCTATTATCGGCGGCGCAAGCCTGTCCGGCGGCGTGGGAAGTATCTACGGCAGTGTGATTGGCTCCATTATTATCGGCGTTATCACCAACATTTTAACCTTGAAGTCGGTACAGTCCTATTATCAAATGATTATCACCGGACTGATTATCGTAGCCGCAGTGGTTCTGGATATTGTGACCAAAGGAAAAAAAGAGTAGGAAAAGCAAAAGGGTGAAATTAATCCTGTAAGGGTTAATGAATAAAAAAGGAGGATGAAGAATATGAAGAGAAAGTTGACAGCAGTGTTACTTACGGTGGTAATGGCAGCTGCCATGGCCGGATGCGGCGGAAGCAAGGAGAGCAGCAATGCACCGGCTCCGGCCGAGGGAGAGACAGAAGAAACGGCGCCTGCGGAGGCGGAAGAGGCGGCGGAAAATGTGGCGGATGCGGCAGAGGGCAGTGAGGGCGCCTACAAGGTAGCATTCCTCTGCAAGAGTTTTACAGATACCTTCTGCCTTTCTGTAAAAGAACAGTTTGAGGAAGCGGCAAAGGGGTATGCGGACAAGTTCACGGTAGACTATTTTGATTCCGAAAATACGGCAGCCACCCAGAACGATCAGATCGAGACCTGCACGGCAGCCGGATATGATGCCATTGTATTCCAGCAGGTAGATGCAGAGGCTTCGGTAGAAGTGGTAAAGGCAGCTCTGGACAAAGGCATTTACGTGGTAGTTACGACGGGGCATATTGAAGATAACGGAGCGAGCTGGTATGTGGACGCAGATCCCTATCAGCAGGGACAGGTTGTAGTGGACTATGCCATTGAGCAGGGCTTCTGTGACGATGCGGAGGTTGCAATCTTAAGCGGCCCTACAGGAAACTTCCATTCCGAGAATCGTGTAAAGGCCTTTAAGGATGCGATTGAGGCAAAAGAGGGTGCGACCCTGGTGGCAACCGAGGTGGCAGAATGGTCCAAAGACAATGCAATGACCGTGGCACAGAACTGGCTGGTGGCTTATCCGGATTTGAAGGTGATTCTGGCGGCAAATGATGACATGGGCATGGGTGCAGTTGAGGCAATCGAGATGGCCGGCAAGGAGGATCAGGTAAAGGTATTTGCTATCGACGGAACTGAGGGCGGCCTGCAGGCAGTATCCGAGGGACGTCTGGGCGCAACCGTAAAGCAGGATGAAAAAGGATACGCCGTGGAAGCGATTAAAATTGTTGACGCGCTCTTAAGCGGCAGTGAGGCAGAGAGCCTCAATATTGACAGTACCCTTGTGACCAAAGACAATGTAGCGGATTTTCAGTAAAAAGGACGATTGAACGCATATGGATTATACAGGCTCGATTAAAAATTATGTGGATGAAGAAATCAGACTGCTGAAGGAACTGGATGTCACGCTTGTGAACGAGCTGCTGAAGGAACTGGTGTCGGCCTATGAAAAGGAGGCGACGGTCTATGTGTTCGGAAATGGAGGAAGCGCCAGCACGGCCTCCCATATGGCCAATGATTTTAACAAAGGAATCTCCGAATATACGGATAAGAAATTCCGGATATGCTGCCTGAACGACAACGTGCCTACGGTGCTTGCCATAGCAAACGACATCGGCTATGAGGATATCTTTTCGTTCCAGCTTCGCAATAAGGTAAAGCCGGGGGATCTGGTCATCGGCATCAGTGGAAGCGGCAACAGCCAGAATGTGATAAACGCCCTTACTTATGCAAAAGAGCAGGGGGCGAAAATCATAGGATGGGTAGGCTTTGACGGCGGCAGGGTTTCTAAGATAACGGATCTTACCTTCCATGTGCCGGTTGGAAATATGCAGCTGGTGGAGGATATGCATCTGATTCTGAACCATCTGATGATGTATGTGATTATGAAAGAATGGGGAATAAAGGCCCATTGCTGACAGCTGAATAAGGAAGCATAAAAACTTAAGGCTGCCGGGAAATAAGATATCAGAAAAGTCCGAAATCTTATTTCCCGGCAGCTTTAAGTATATCTGGATAGAATATCAAGGGCGTCCCTTATCGTGCTCCAGTTCTACCAGAATAATATCCGGCCCAATCTGTTTGATCTTGCACCAGGGGATTTCGTACTCGCAGTCTTTTCCAAGAAGTCCCCAGAGTTTTTCATTGCTGGAGGTTACAAGGGCCTGGATGCAGCCGTTTTTCGGATCGAATACCAGATCCGATACACAGCCTAAGCGTTTGCAGTCGCAGATATTGATAACGTCTTTTTCACGTAGTTCACAGAAGGTCATGGGAAGCTCCCTGGAAGGTCTTTCCTTATCATATGCTTTCAGGGGGAAAGGTGTGAACTTTGCGGCTTTGGAGGAACACTTGAAAACAGAATCGAAGTGGAGAAATGTTTTACATAAGGTTTGACAGAAAAGAAGAACATGTACTATACTTAGATAGATGCATCGCTCTTGTGGAGGGCGGTTTGCCAGATTACAGCAAAATGCCGGAAAATCTGTTTCTTTTGGCGGGGCATAGGCGTGCCCGGATGTCTGCCACAGAAGTGATTTTGCGGAAGAGCCAGGAGAAAAGAGGGAGATACGCTATGAAATGTCCATATTGCAGCCAGGAGAACACCCGGGTCATTGATTCCAGACCGGCAGACGATAACAGCTCCATCCGCCGCCGCCGTCTCTGCGATTCCTGCGGGAAACGCTTTACTACTTATGAGAAGATTGAGTCGATTCCCGTTATTGTGATTAAGAAGGACAATAACCGGGAGCCTTATGACAGAAGCAAGATTGAGGACGGTATCCTGCGTGCTTGCCATAAGCGTCCTGTGCCCTTGAAGGACATTAACGGCGTGATCGACGCCATCGAGAGCGAGATCTTTAACCGAGAGGAGCGGGAGATAGCAAGCTGCGTCATCGGGGAAATGGTGATGGACAAGCTGAAGGACTTAGATTCCGTGGCCTATGTGCGCTTTGCCTCCGTGTACCGGGAATTCAAGGATGTGAATACATTTTTAAGCGAATTAAAGAAGATGCTGGATAAATAATGTCCCGGCAGCTTATAAATAAACATGTTAAGACAGAAAGAGACTTGGAAATGACGACAGACAGAAAAAGGGCAGCAGGGCATATCTTTGCCCTGCTTACCATTACCGTGTGGGGTACGACCTTTGTGGCGACGAAAACCCTGCTCAATCATTACGATGCGCTTCAGATTATGCTGATGCGCTTCTTTATCGCATGGGTAGTTTTGATGCTCTATACCCGGAAAGTGGAAAAGCCGGGGGGAGTGAAGGAGGAGCTGGGGATTTTTGCCCTCTCCCTTTCCGGCATCACTTTGTATTACTATTTTGAAAATACGGCCCTGACCTATACCCTGGCCGCCAATGTGAGCATTATCCTGGCGGCGGCCCCTGTTTTTACGGCTGTTCTGGCTCATTTATTTACCAGGGACGAGAAACTGTCCGGGCGGACGTGGGCAGGCTTTTTCATTGCCATTGCAGGCGTTGTGCTGGTGGTGTTTAACGGAACCTTTGTGCTGAAGCTGAATCCCCTGGGAGATGCCCTTTCCCTTCTGGCAGCCCTGTCCTGGGCTGTCTACTCCGTGCTTCTCAAAAGCTATGTGGGGCATATGGACAACTGGATTTTAACAAGGAAAATGCTCTTTTATGCATTGCTGCTGACAGCGCCCGCCGCTCTTTTTGGGAAGGGCCTTCCGCCGCTTTCGCCTCTTGTAAGGGGAGACGTTATATTCTGCCTGCTGTTTTTGGGGGTGCTTGGAAGCGCTGTCTGCTACATTACCTGGAATATTGCCATCAGACGGATCGGGGTAGTGAACACCAACAATTACATCTATCTGAACCCCTTTGTGACCATGGTCTGTGCGGCAATCGTACTGAAGGAGCCGGTTACGGCGGCAGGCGTGACAGGAGCCGTTCTGATTGTGGGGGGAATTCTTGTGTCGGAGCTTCCAAAGGGCTTTTCCGTTTTTGGCGGCCTGTATCCCAGGGAGTATATCGCTTCTACCTACGAGATTGATTTTGAAGGCTTGTATCAGGCAGGATACCGCGGCGTCCTTTTTGATGTGGATAACACGCTGGTTCCCCATGATGCCCCGGCTGACCAGCGCAGCATCGCCCTTTTTGAGCGTTTACGAAAGCTGGGCTTTTCCACCTGCTTGATTTCCAACAACAAGGAGCCAAGAGTGACGCCCTTTGCCGATGCCCTGAAAACCCAGTACGTATATAAGGCCGGAAAGCCCAGGCGCAGAGGCTATCAGGAGGGCATGAAACGCATGGGAACCCATAAGGGCGACACCCTCTTTGTAGGAGATCAGCTTTTTACAGACGTCTGGGGAGCGAACCGGGCAGGAATGTACTCTATACTGGTGAAGCCTATGAACCCTAGGGAAGAGATACAGATTGTACTGAAGCGTTACCTGGAGAAGCCGGTTTTGTATTGCTATCTGCGAAGGCAGAGGAGGAATTCTTCTTAGGCGGAGCATCCAAAGAAAGCATCCGTGCGCCGGCGGCATAGAAGCCGGGAAAAGTGATACTTGAAGAACATAGAAAGAAGGTTAATAGAAAAATGAGAATCCAGGCAGCAAGAACCTTATTAAAAGAAAAGGGACTGGATGCGGCATTCATCGCATCCCCGGCCAACATCCGCTATCTTAGCGATTTTGCAGGTACAGACAGCTATCTGTATCTGTCCGGCAGAAAACAGGTAATCCTCACAGACAGCCGCTATACCCTCCAGGCAGAAGAGGAAGGAAAGGGCAGCGAGGTCCGGACGATCAAAGGCGAGCGGGGATACGGCGTTCTCTTAAAAGAGCTTTTAGAGGAGGATAAGGCCACACGTCTGGGCTTTGAGGACGGCGTAATGACCTGGCAGACCGTAAAAAAGCTCCAGGAAGCCCAGGAAGGCGGAAAGGAAGAAGAACGGTGGGTTCCCCTTGGAGAAGACTTGTCCCTGCTTCGGGCAGTGAAAGAGGAAGAAGAGATAGAGAAGCTCTCCCGTGCCGAGCAGATTGGCGACGAAGCATTTTCCTACATTCTGACAGAAATAAAGCCAGGCATCACAGAGCTTGAGATAGCCGCAAAGCTGGAATACTATATGAAGAGCCACGGAGCCCAGGAAAAAAGCTTCGACACCATCGCCGCCTCCGGCCTCCACAGCGCCATGCCCCATGCAGTACCTTCTAAGAAGGCACTGGAAAAGGGAGACTTCCTCACTCTGGACTTTGGCTGCAGATACCAGGGCTACTGCTCTGACATGACACGAACCATCGTGATTGGAAAAGCCAGCCAGAAGCAAAAAGAGATATACAAGATCGTACTGGAAGCCCAGGAGGCAGCACTGTCGGGCCTTCGGGCCGGCATGACAGGAGCCGAAGGCGACAGACTGGCAAGAAAAGTCATAGAAGAGGCAGGATACGCAGAATACTTCGGCCACGGCCTGGGCCACAGCGTAGGCCTGGAAATCCACGAAAAGCCAGCCCTGTCCCCCAAGGATCAGACAATCCTAAAACCCGGTATAATAGAAACCATAGAGCCCGGCATCTACATCCCCGGCTTCGGCGGCGTCCGCATTGAGGACATGACCGTAATCACGGAAAACGGAATCCGAAACCTGACAAGCTCCCCCAAAGAGCTGATCGAGCTTTAATAGGGCAAATACCTCAAGCTTGGATATTGATAAAATTGAAGCAGCCATTCCCTTTTGTCTTGCCCAAGAGATTCGGGAATTTTAAAATACTGTCAAAATGCTTGACAGGGCCAAAACTGCGATTTATGATCTAATATAGAATGAATCCGTAAGTACAAACAGTCCAGCTGAGAAATGTTAAGTATTCTTTCAAAAATAATTTCTGCTGGACGGTAAAGCCGAGGAGGCGCACGAGAGGAACTTTTATGAGTGCCTTTTCGAATAAAAGTTCCTCTCATAACCGGTGTGCCGAAGCGGCCTTACCCTTTAGTGCCGTCGCGCAGCGACTTTAAAACAGTAATATCCCTCACAGAGCACAAATCGATTTTCAGACGCATGTTTTCTGCGGCTGGAAATTGATTTCATACCTGTGTACTGGGAGGGACATTACGGAACTGGAATAGGAGGAGAAAGTATGAAATACTTATTGGGAATCGACAATGGGGGAACCTTTTCCAAAGCTGCAATTTTCGATGAAAACGGAAAGCAGATTTCCGTAGCCAGCGTTCCGACCGTCACACTCACGCCAAAGCCGGGCTACACCGAAAAAGACTTAAACGAGCTGTGGCAGGTAAATGCGGACGCTATCCGCGGCGCCATAGAAAAGAGCGGCATCGATCCGAAGGACATTGCCGGCGTATCCTTTTCCGGAGCGGGCAAGGGCCTCTATATGGTAGGGCACGACGGAAAGCCCTCCTACAACGGAATTATGTCAACTGACACGAGAGCCTGGGCCCAGGTAGAAGGCTGGTACAAGGACGGAACCAACAAAAAAGTATATGAAAAAACCTTCCAGGAGATCCTGGCCGTGCAGCCCGTAAGCCTGCTGGCCTGGTTCAAGGAAAACCAGCCGGAGGTTCTGGAAAACACAAAATATATCTTCGCAGTCAAAGACTATATCCGCTACATGCTAACAGGCGAGGCCTACAGCGAATACACCGACTGCTCCGGCGGCAATCTGGTAAATATGGTGACTGGAGAGCATGACAAAGAGCTTATGGCCCTCTATGGCCTGGAGGACTGCTATGAAAAGCTTCCGCCTCTGCGCCATTCTGCGGATCTCTGCGGCCATGTAACAAAGGAAGCCAGCGGGAAAACCCTGCTTCCTGAGGGCACCCCTGTGGCAGCAGGCATGTTTGACGTGAACGCCTGCGGCATCGCTTCCGGCCTGTCCGATGAGGAGCAGATGTGCATGATAGCGGGAACCTGGAGCATCAACGAATTCATCGGAAAAGAGCCGGTGACGAACGGAACCGTGGCCTTAAACTCCATGTTCTGCATTCCGGGCTATTACCTTATCGAAGAGAGCAGCCCCACCTCCGCCGGAAATATGGAGTGGTTTGTCCGCAATCTGATGAACTACGAGAAGGAAGAAGCCAAGGGAAAGGGAGGCTCCGTGTACGACATCACCAATGAGTGGGCGGCTTCCGTCGAGCCCCAGGACAGCAACATCATATTCCTTCCCTTCCTGAACGGCTCCAACGAGGATGCCCTTGCAAAAGGAACCTTTGTGGGCCTCACTGCCTTTCACAGCAAAAAGCATATGCTGCGGGCAGTCTACGAGGGGATCGTGTTTTCCCATGTGACCCATGTAAAGAAGCTCCTGCGCAACCGCGAGACGCCCAAAAGCATCCGCCTTTCCGGCGGCGCCGCCAATTCCGACGTGTGGGTACAGATCTTTGCAGACGCACTCCAGATTCCCATTGACGTAATCGCAGACAAGGAATTGGGAGCCCAGGGGGCAGCTATTGCAGCCGGAATTGCAGCCGGAATCTATCCGGATTACCAGGAAGCCATCCGCCGGACTGTGACCATTACCAAGACCATTTACCCCCGGCCTGAGTACAAAGAAATCTATGAGGAGAAGTATGCAGCCTACCGGACAGTGATTGACGGCCTTAGCAGCGCATGGGAGAGATTTAAAAACTAAAAAATACTTGAAAAGCAGATTGTTTTATTATAAAATAGAGCGTAGATTTGTGCAGAGGATCTGCATGAATATAGTTCAAATTGAGACTGGTACAGTATAAATAAAGTACAGTTACGGAAGGAAAAACTAGGAGGAATAGTGAAGAATGATTTCAGCAGGAGATTTTAGAAATGGTGTAACCCTTGAAATTGAGGGAAATGTTTATCAGATTATGGAGTTCCAGCATGTAAAGCCGGGCAAGGGCGCAGCTTTTGTGAGAACCAAGCTTAAGAATATCATCAACGGCGGCGTGGTAGAGAAAACCTTCCGTCCCACCGAGAAGTTCCCGGCAGCGCGTATCGACCGCGTGGATATGCAGTATCTGTATTCCGACGGAGATCTGTTCCATTTTATGAACGTAGAGACCTACGATCAGATTGCACTCAACGCAGAAGACATCGGCGATGCGCTGAAGTTCGTGAAAGAGAACGAGATGTGCAAGGTATGCTCCTACAATGGCAATGTATTTGCCGTAGAGCCGCCTCTCTTTGTAGAGCTTGAGATCAGCGACACCGAGCCGGGCTTCAAGGGTGATACCGCAACAGGCGCAACCAAGCCGGCCGTGGTAGAGACAGGCGCTACCGTATATGTGCCTCTCTTTGTGGAGCAGGGCGATAAGATCAAGATTGATACCCGTTCCGGAGAGTATCTGTCCAGAGTATAAGCTGATAGGACATCACAGGTAAAGACAGAAAGACAGGCTGCCGCAGGTTTTTTGCGGCAGCCTGTCTTTCGGGCAAAACAAAAACCCGATCTGCAGTGAGATCGGGTTATCTGATGCATCTGACTAGATTCGAACTAGCGGCACCTGGCGTCGGAGGCCAGTGCTCTATCCACTGAGCTACAGATGCAAGTGATTAACACCTTGATTATTTTACAACAAAATTTGAAAATGTGCAAGCATTATCTGAAAAAAATCATCGAAAATCAATGTTGCTGGTTACTGTTCGCTCTGTGGCCAGTAATAAATTAATTTCTAAAAAAAGTATAAAGTCCTTGTAATTGTAAAAAATTTACTGTATACTGAAGTTGTCTTTCGTTCAAAGCAGCGTTTCGCTGTATCAATCCCCAAAAGACAGATAAATCAACAAAGAAAGGAAGGAAAAGATGAACTATCAAGAATTTGTAGGCTCTGTGACCGGGTTTTTGCGGGAAACACTGCCCGGAGGCACAGAACTGAGCCTGATTCCCCTTGAAAAGAACAACGGGGTAATCCTGGAAGGATTGTCCGTGCGCAGGGAGGGAGAACGGGCAGCTCCGGCTATTTATCTGGATACCTATTACCAGGAGTATCTGGCCGGCCAGCCTTTAAGGCAGATTCAGGAGACAATCCTGGAGTGCTGCGAGGACAGCTGTTTTTCCGGGCAGTTTGACGCCGATTTTTTTGCAGATTACCGGAAGGTAAAACCTACCGTTGTCTACAAGCTGATCAATTATGAGAAGAACAAGGAGCTTCTGGGACGGGTTCCCCATGTGCCCTTTTTGAATCTGGCCATGGTATTCTACTGCCTTCTTCCGGATACTCCGGTAGGAAATGCTACCGTGCTCATACACAACAGCCATATAAGGTACTGGCAGATTACCTGCACGGAGCTTTACCAGGATGCAAAACAGAACACCCCCCATCTGCTTCCGGCAGAAGTAAAATCCATGAGCCAGGTGCTCTTAGAGCTCTCAGACGAAATGGAGGATTCCAAAGATGAAGTGATTCCCATGTATGTGCTGACCAATTCCAGAAAGGCGCTGGGGGCTGCATGCATCCTGTACGACAATATGTTAAAATACTGTGCGGAATGTCTGGGATCCGCCTATTACCTGCTTCCCAGCAGCATCCATGAAGTGATTCTCGTTCCGGAAAAGGCTGTGCCGGACTCTGGAGAACTGGCAGCTATGGTACGGGATATCAACCGGACACAGGTGCTGCGGACAGAAGTGCTTTCGGATCAGATTTATTTCTATCGGCCCGAATCCGGCCGTTTATCCATAGTAAAGGAATAGATTTCACAAATTTATCACATTTTACAGTTGCCTTTTTTCCATAAGTTTGTTACAATCTTTTTATTACGAAATTGTTACATTTGTTAAGCAGATATAACTGTGCCGGATAAATGTAAAAACTAGAATTGAGGATGTGAAAAAATGTCGGATAAGTTTGGAAATTGGATAGCAAGGTATAAGCGTCAGACAGCGGCAGGCTGTATTCTCCTCTGCCTGCTGGTGGTAGCGGCAGTTGTACTGACGGGCAAAAAGAAGGGCGCGGCTCAGGAGGCCGAGGCAGCAGACGTACAGATACGGACAGAGGAAGCAGAAGGCGAAGGCGAAGACAGCGGAGCCGTTGTGTCGGCGGCAGGCAGCCAGGAGGGAACGGTAGCCCAGGTAGAGCCCAATGTGCTGGAACAGGACGCCTATGAGGATGTGAATGCCATTGTACAGCAGTATTACAGCTTTCTGTCAGCAGGAGACATGGAAGGCCTGGCTACTGTGGTGGATGAGATCAGCGACGACGAGAGAAGCCGGATTCTGGGCTCCCAGAGCCTTGTAGAGGGCTATCAGAATATTTCCTGCTATACAAAGAAGGGAATGGAAGAAGGCTCCTATGTTGTCTTTGTCTATTATGAATTGAAGTTTAAGCAGATTGAGACGGCGGCGCCGGGACTTTCTCCGCTGTACGTATATACCAACGAAGAAGGCAGTCTTTGTATTATGAACCGTGAAGCCAGCGACGAGCTGAAGGCCTATGTAGAGGAGATGGCGGACGGCGATGAGGTAAAAGCCCTTCGTGACGAAGTGAAGGAAAAATACGAGGCTGCAAAGGCGGCAGATGAAGATCTGGCGAAGCAGGAGGAGCGGTATGTGCGTCTCTCCTCAGAACCGGAAGAGCCTGTAGAAGTAGCAGAAGCAGAAGAAGAAGCTCCAGAGGAGACACCGGAAGAAGCGCCGGAGGAAACCCCGGAAGAACCGGAGGAGGAGCCGGCAGAGGAGCCTTCCCAGGAGCCTGCGCAGACAGGAGAGGGCACAGCCCAGAACCGTGAGACACGGTTTACAGAGAGTGTGCGCCTGCGTTCAGAGCCAAGCACAGAGGCGGAATATCTGGGCACGGCTTACCAGGGAGAACATGTGACACAGATCGAGAGCTATGGGGATGGCTGGAGCAAGATAAAGTACAATGATAAGGAATGTTATTGTAAGACTGAATTTTTGGAATAAAAAAAGAATGAAAAGCGGCGGAGCCTTTTGTAAGGCACCGCCGCTTTTAAATCATGTGCCTGTCGGCACGGTTTCCTATCACTTGAACTGCTTTTAAAAGCAATTATACCAGGGTGTTGAGCATAGAGCCTACCGCATAATAATTGGTAAGATTGTATGCGCCGCCCAGTGCAAACTTAGAAAAGATTTCAAAATCATCCAGATCGCTGATGGAATTTGCCTTGCTTTGCTTTTCGGCAACGCCGGCAATCTTTTCTACAGACGCATGGTCAAGGATGTCGGAAGCCTTGGTAGCCGCGCGCTCTGCCATGCCGAACTGTCCGCCCATAATATCCTTCACAGAATTGTAATTCTTATCCAGAGTGTCCTTCAGCTTATCCTCGTCAACCTGAAGATTGCCGGACTTGTCATAGCTTAAGCCGATTCTAGCCATTGCATCCTCTGTGGTCAGAGCGTTCTTCAGAGAATTCAGCTGTCTTACTACGGTAGAGCTGCGGTCAGAATTGTTCTCCAGGAAAGAAACGGCGTTGTTGTAAGCCTTTGCAAAATCCTTGACTGCGGTAACGATATCTTCCTTAGCCTTGTCTACGGCTGCCTGTGCAGCGGCTTTATCCTCATCGGTGTTTGCCCTCTGAAGATCCTTCATAGCCGTCTCGTATTTGGAAAATACGTTGTTGCGGCTGCCAACGCGCAGCGCCTCGGAGGCAGATTCCAGAGAGGTCAGATTGTGCTTATAGCTTAACAGGAATGTAGACGTGCTGGAGGAACGGGAAGTACTCGAGGTGTAAGAAGAACCGGTACTGCTGGTGTCCTTTTTGTCTGTTGTACTGGACGTTTTGTCGGTGCTGGAGCTTTCAGATGTATCGATTCCTAAGGATTCTTCCAGCTTTTTTTTATCTGCCGCTGCCTGATCCACCCAGGATTGATACTCATTGTTGCTGCCAAAACCAGATACTCCGCTTATTGCCATATTTTCAACTCCTTTCTGGTATGCATTATTGGATCTTCGTAATCCAATAAGTGTAAAATACCGTATTTTTCATTTTTGAAGGAAGAGGTCTCCTTCTAATATATATATCGGCAGAAATTTCCCAAATAAAATAAAAAAGGAATAAAAGACCATATATTTTGTTAGGAAAAGCGCATAAAAGGGGAAAATCTCCACACTCTATAGAAAAAGAGCGTGGGAGAAAGGAGTTTTTTATGCTTACAGGTGAAGATTTCGCGGTGCTCAATGAGGCGTACCGCAACAGTAAAATGGGAGTGGAGACCATCAATGCGATTATCAGTAAGGTTTATGACGAGGATCTGGCTTTGGATCTGAATCGGCAGGCGGTTAAGTTTCTCTCTTTTGAGGATAAGGTGACGGAGAAAATCCGTGAGGCGGATGAACGTCCGGAAACGGGCTCTCCGGTGGGGAAGGCTATGCTTTGGACTTCTATTCAGGCGAATACGCTTCTGAATACGAGCACGGAGCATGTGGCGGATTTGATGATTCAGGGGAATACCAGGGGGATTACAGATTTGATGAAGGCGGTGAAGGCGAATAAGGGGGCTAGGAAGGAGTATTGTGAGCTGGCGGAGGAGCTGATGGATTTTGAGGAGAAGAATATTGAGCAGTTGAAGAGTTATTTGAAGTAGGTGGGGGACGGACAGTTCAGCCAGCCTGTGGCGAAACCGCCCCTCTGGGGGTTCCATATCCGGTGTTCGGACGGTTCACGTACATTCTGTCTGCTATGTACGGACATTGACTTTTTTGGAAGCTTGTGTTTGCAGGGCCTGGGGTCAATGTCCGTTCATATCAGACAGCCTGTGCGTGAACAGCCGGACACTGGATATTGGAACCCCCAGAGGGGCGGTTTCGCCACAGGCTGGCTGAACTTGGTTGTGGGAATGGGTGTAATTTTTGCAGGGGGCTTTTTACAAAAGTTTCCCTGTTTTTTCGTTTCTGCGGCTGATAGAATGGAGGCATCAAGAAGTACTTCTTATGGGACTGGAAACAGTAATATCCCTCAAAGTGCACAAATCGATTTACAGACGCATGTTCTCTGCGGCTGGAAATTGATTTCATAACAGTGTACTTTGAGGGATATTACGGGACTGGAATAGGAGGAACGTATGCCGATTGTTAGAGAGAAGGATTTGTTAGCTGCGGCGGAGGAGAGGGGATTTGCGGTTCCTGGCTTTTTCCCTTTTAATCTGGATTTTATCAGGCCGATTATTGAGGTGGCGGAGGAGGAGGGGGCTCCGGTGGTTCTCTGCCAGGGGCCGGAGTTTATTGAGAGCTTTGGGGAGTATGTGTTTACGGAGGCCTGCAGGACGGCGGCTCATTATGCAAAGGTTCCGGTGGCTTTATCTGTGGATCATACGTTTGTGACGGATGAGAGGACGATTCCGAAGCTGATCCGGGATATTCATTTGGGGTGGGGGTCTGTTATGGTGGATGGGTCGCTGCTTCCCTATGAAAAGAATGTGGAGATGAGTAAGGAGCTGGCGGGAATCTGCCGGGGAGCAGGGGTGTCTAGTGTTGCGGCCCTGGGAGAGGTGCGGCGGTTTTTTCCGCAGGCGATGCAGTATGAGGGGCCTTTTCAGGAGAGTTTTGTGGTGCCGCCGGAGATTATGACGGATCCGGAGCAGGCGAAGGCCTTTGTGGAGGAGACAGGGATTGATACGCTGGCTGTTTCTGTGGGGCAGTATGTGCGCTCTCTGTGGGATGGGGAGCTTCCGCCTTTTAAAAGGACGGCACGGCTGGATTTTGACCGCCTGGAAAGGATTCGGAAGGCGGCGCCGGCTCATTTGCTGCTCCATGGTTCTACCCATGTCTGTGAGGATGACCTGCAGGGGGCCGTTCAATGCGGCGTCAGCATGATTAAGGTGGCTTCGGAGCAGGCTCTCATCTGGTCTAATGAGATCCGGCGGTTTGTTACGGAGAATCCGGATGTGATGTTCCCAGAGGATATTCAGAAGCCGGCTTTGATGGAAGTCAAGGAATCTATGAGGAAATATATTCGCCTGTTCCGGGCGAATCAGCAGGCAGGATAAGGAGGGGAAAGGTATGAATATGGTTGTAAATGCACTGAACTGGTTTGGAAAGCTTCCGGGGCCGGTGATGATGTTCCTGTTGTTCTTGGTAATCAATCTGATTCTGCGCATTGGAATCGGAAAGTCTGTGAAGGCGGCTTTTATGTATGCTCTTGGGCTGTTTGCCCTGTCCACCTTTGCCTTTGATGTGTTTTTGGGGACAGTGGCGGCAGTAGGAGATGCCATGGTGGCGAATCTGGGACTGACGAAAACCGTTGTGGACTTTGGATCCGGCGTTACGCCTGTGATTCTGTCCAATCCCATTGTGGTGTGGGCGATTCCCATAGGCCTGGCCCTCAATATTCTGATGCTGGTGTTTAAGCTTACGAAAACCCTGGACGTGGATCTCTATAACATGCTTTATTTCTGGGGAATGCCGGCCGTTCTGGTTCTGACTGCTACGGGAAATGTGACCTTTGCCGTACTTTCCATTGTGATTACGGGCATTTTAACCTTGAAGATTGCGGACTGGTCGGCGCCGAAGATTCATGCGGTGCTGCCTCAGTACCAGGGCCTGTCGTTCCCCTATGTTTACAGCGCCTACTATGGCCCTCTTGCCTATTGGTTTAATAAGCTCTTTGACAAGGTTCCCTTTATCCGGGATTCCAACATTACAGCGGATGCTGTCAAGGATAGGCTGGGTGTGCTTGGAGAGCCGGGAATCATCGGATTTATTCTGGGAATTGTGATGGGGCTTTTGGGAGGGTATTCTATTCCGGATGCCTTGAATACCGGCATCAAGCTGGGCGCTGCCTTGTACTTTGTCCCCTTGAGCACCAACATCCTTATCCAGGGCCTCAATGAGACGACATCGGTGCTCACGGAGTGGGTAAAGCGCAAGTTTAAAGACCGGGAGATTTATATCGGACTGGACGGCGTAGTGCTGGCCGGAATGCCGGAGAATCTGGCTGTCGGCCTTCTGCTTGTGCCAATCGCCCTTTTGGTATCGCTGATTCTGCCCTGGAATACGGTGCTTCCCATTGGAATGCTGTCTGTGGGCTTTATCCTGGTTGCAATCTTTATGCCCTTCTTTAAAATGAATATTTTAAAGGGAACCATTTTCTGTGTGGTTGTAGTGATCTGCGAGCTGTTTATCGGCCAGATGATGGCGCCTTATTTTACGGAGATTGCTATGGGGGTGGGCTATGCCATTCCTTATGATTCTGTCCAGATTACCAATGCGGCAAACTGGCCCAATCTCATTTGCGTAAAATTATTTGAACTGATTCAGGAACTGATTTCTTAGGGAGGAAAGCGATGCAGAGTAAGAGAAAAATTCTTGTTATATGTGCCTTGGGATATGCCACCTCTACCATGATTAAAAAAACCATAGAAGACTTTTTGAAGGAAAAAGGCATTTCCGGCTGGAAGGTGGATGCAGTGGGATTGAATATGTCAGAGGGGCCCGTAAAGGATGCGGCAGTTATTGTATCCTCTCTGGAGCTGAATCCGAAGGATTACGCAGTACCCATTGTCAATGGCATATCGCTGATCAGCGGCATCAATAAAGAAGGAGCTTTGAAGGAAATTCTGGAGCTTGTGCAGAAAGCAGAAGCTGCAAACGGATGAAAGGAAGAGGGGTATGATTACCAGAAAAATGGTGTATGAGCATGCGCAGCTGCTGACCATAACAGGGGGAGGAACAAGTGAAGAGGTTCTTATGGAGCTGGGGGAGTATGCCGTGGAGCATCAATTGGCCAGGGAAGGATTTCCCGAGGCTCTTCTTAGGAGAGAACGGCAGTATCCTACGGGAATCCAGGGAGTTATGGGAGTAGCGATTCCTCATTCCGATCAGGAATATACAAAAGAGGCCTCAATTGTCATTGCATTGTTGGAGGAGCCTGTAAGCTTCCGCCCTATGGGCGGAGGCGGGCAGGTGGCGGTAAAGGTGATTTTTATGCTGCTTTTGAATAAGCAGGAGCACCAGGTGGAGGTACTGGAGAACATTGTGGGATTTATCCAGGACGAGCGTAAGCTGAAGGAGCTGTGGAGCGAAGATGCGCCGGCCAGGATTTACGCGGCCTTTGGACAGTATTTACATGGGTAAGGAGAGAGACAAAGGATGAACACGCAGATTGCCCTTGTGGGAACGATATTCGTTACATTCTTATGGGGTTCCTGGTTTCAGACAGTAAAGCATACCGGCAATTTCCCGGTGCATGCGTTTATCAGTATGATGTATGCCGTGTCTGTTGTGATTGTATGGGGAGCCATAGGATTTTTGGGGGCAGAAATGGTTCCCCATGGAGTTCTGAATGAAATGACTGGGAACCGGCCTCTGGCCCTGCTGGTTTTTGCCTGCGGCCTGGTCTTTGGAGTTGCCATGCAGCTGCAGCTGACGGTTGTGAAAAGGATTGGCTTGATTTTGTCTACATCCGTCAGCGCCACCTGCTCTATCTTAGGCGGAACGGCAGTATCCATGATGTTTGCCGGATGTCCTCCTATCCCCTGGCGACTTCTATGGGCCTGCGCTCTCCATTACGGCCGGAAGGTTTTGCATCCCTTACCTGTATGGGGCTTCTGGTCGCCGGGGCGTGCATCGGTTCTTCTGCCTTTACCTTCCTCTCATGGAAAAAGGAAGAGAACTGGAGGGAGAGGAAAGAAGTTCCTATGGCCAGGCTTCTTTTCCTGGCAATGCTTGCAGCCTTCTGCCACTTCGGGGGAAATGTGCTGCATGCGGTTTTTGCGCCTGTAGTCAGCGTGGTCATTGCCACGGTAATGGGGAACAGCTATCACTGCTGGAGCTATATCTGGGGACTGGTTTACGGAGAATTCAAGGGAGCATCCGGGAAAACCTGCCTGATGCTTGGATCCGGGATTTTCATGTTTCTGGCAGGAGTCGTTCTGCTGTCCCTTGAAATTGTTTAGAGAAATCCTTAAGAGTCTGCGGCAGGAGCTGCGGACTCTCCTTTGAGCCCCGGAGTATGCCTGATGATAAGGCATACTCCGGGGGATGGAGATGCGCTATGAATATGTTTACGGTACAGATACTGCAGATGCTGCTCCACGACGGGCAGGCAGAGCTTTCGGATATTCTTTGCAGGCTTGCAGTTACCAGAAGAATGTTTTTATATTACCAGAAGCAGCTCAACGACTTCCTGGAAGCCTCCGGACTGCCCGGCACGCTGCTGGCAGAAGAGCGCCTGTATCTGAAAGGACCAGAACGGGAAGCATACATGCGGCTTTTAGAGGGGCTTGACCCAAGAGCATACTATCTGGAGGCAGGAGAACGCCGGGAATGTATGCTGCTTATGATCGGCATCACAGGAAAGCCTCTGACCCTGGAGGATTTTGTAAATGTATTCCATGTATCAAGAAGAACCCTGCTAAGCGACGTGAACACAATCAAGGATTCCCTGCAAAAGCAGAAGATCGCCCTCTTAAACTGGCCCAAGTACGGCTATTACTTTCAGGGAGACGAGCTTCATATCCGCTATCAGCTTTTTCTCGCATACCACAACCGGGAAAATCTCTGCATCGACCGCATCAAGCGTCAGATCCTGACAGAGGAGCTTGCAAGACAGTATCCAAAGCTTAAGGCAGATGCGTTTCTGGAACACCTAGTCCATCTGCTGACCGAGAGCGAGACATGTGGGAAAGAGCATTTTGTATATTTTTCTGTCCAGGATCTGGCCCAGACCATCCTGCTGACACTCTTAAGGGGAAAAAAACAGCCCATTCTGCCTCTGCTTGACAAGAAAGAGATAAGCTGCACCGAGGGAACAGAATACTTAAAGAAAGGCTTAAGCCGCATGGAAATAGAACTGGAGCCCGGCGAGCAGCAGTACCTGTGGCTGGTATTGCAGTCTGCCAAGGTCAGCGGCAGCGACATCAGCGGCTGTCAAGAGCTCATACTGGAGCTGGCCAGAGACATCCAGACAGAATTCAAAATCGTCTGCGGCATAGACCTCTTTCAGAACATAGAATTTTTCGAAATGTTCCTGCTTCATGTCCGCTCCATGTATTACAGAACCAGATACCGGATAAAAACCACCTCCTTTTACGATCATCCAGAGGAAGTAAACCCGGCATTTTCCCATATCACAAAGCAGGTAATGGAAAAAATAAGCCCAAAGTACAATCTGCTCATGGACGAAGCCGAGATCCAGTTTATCAGCTACTACTTTTTCTGCATGGAAGAGCAGAAGCTTTCTTCCGGGGAAAAGCCGGAAGAAAAAGTCGTCATCGTCTGCGCCTCGGGCCTCGGCAGCTCCGCTTACATCCGCTGCCAGGTCTCCCGGCTCTTCGAGCACGCCTTTACCATCCAGCTTTCCGATTTGAGAAATCTGGATTCCGTCCTGGATGAGCATACCAGGCTTATCATCAGCACCTTAAAGATAGAAGAAAACCTGCGAAAAGGGATCCCCTTTATAAAAATATCAACCATCCTCACCCCACAGAACCGGCAGGAGCTGATAGACTGGCTCCTCCGCCAGGAAGCCTATATACAAAAGAACGGTGCCATCCGGGACATCCTGAACATCATCAAAAAATACACCGTCATCCAGGATCACGAAAAGCTATTTTCCAGGCTGAACAAATATTTCCGCACAGATCCCCTATGGAAAAGAGACCTTACCCTAAGGGATCTCCTAAAACCCGAGTCCGTGCAGATCTACGACACAGCTCCCGGCTGGCAGGAAGGAATCCGGCTTGCAGCCCAGCCCCTCCTAAAAAGCGGCTATATCAAAGAAGCCTACTTAACAGCAATCCTGCAGACCATCGAAAAACACGGCCCCTACTGCGAGATAATAAGCGGCGTCCTGCTCGCCCACGCAGAGCCCTCCGGAAACGTATGCTGCCCCGTCATGTCCCTGGCCCTATTCCAAACCCCCATCTGGTCAGAATCCTGGAAAAAACACATAACCGCCATATTCATCCTAGGCGTCATAGACCACTACAGCCACGCCTCCGCCCTGGCCGAATTAGTAACAGCCCTATCCAAAAACGAAACCTACCGCCGCCTCCCCCAATACAAAACCCCCCAAGAACTCTACCAAACCCTCACAGAAGATCCCTAACCTAACCCACTCCACCCATACCAAACAAACAACCCACCCACCCACCAACATCACCCCTCGCCAAAACAACCAACTTAAGCACACAAACCTGCCGTCTTATTTTCCGCCACCTCCCAAATCCCGATAAGCCGTCGCCAACATCAACTTCAACCGATTCAGCTGATTCACCTCACTAGCCCCAGGATCATAATCAATAGCCACCACATTCGACTTCGGATAAACCCTTCTCAGCTCCTTAATCACCCCTTTTCCAACCACATGATTCGGCAGGCACCCAAAAGGCTGGGTACATACGATATTATGCACCCCATTCTCAATCAGCTCCAGCATCTCCCCGGTAAGGAACCACCCCTCCCCGGTCTGATTGCCAAGAGACACAAACCTCGAAGCCATATCCCCCATCTTATCAATATTTCCCGGCGGTACAAAATGAAGGCTCCGCTCAAAAGCCTTCACAGCCGGCTTTCTAAGCCACTCCAAGGCCTTGATCCCAAGCCGTCCCTTTCTTGCAGAAGAGCGCTTCTTACCAAGATAATCCGCCTTAAACTCATTATTCTTAAAGCAGTAAAGCAGAAAGTCCATGAGATCCGGCACCACAGCCTCCGCCCCTTCCGCCTCCAGAAGATCCACAATATGATTGTTGGCAGAGGGAGAAAACTTCACCAGGATCTCCCCCACAACGCCGACTCTGGGCTTTTTGAGATTTTCATAGATAGGAAGCCGGTCAAAATCTTCAATAATCTCTTTGCAAAGCCGCACAAATCTGCGGTGAGAGGCGTGAGCGCTGGAGAGGAACTCCTGGCAGCGCTTTTTCCATTTTTCATGGAGGCGGTCGGCGGCGCCCGGCACCTTCTCATAAGGCCGCATCCGGTAGAGCGCCCGAAGGAAGATATCCCCTAACACCAGCCCGTAAAGTCCTTTCACGGCCAGACGGGGCGTGATCCGAAAGCCGGGATTCTTTTCCAGACCGCTTAAATTCATAGAGATCACCGGAATATCCGGATACCCGGCCTTGCAAAGGGCCCGGCGGATAAATCCGATGTAATTGCTGGCCCGGCAGCCGCCGCCTGTCTGAGTGACAATAACAGCCAGCTTTTCCGGGTTATAGCGGCCTGAGAGAATCGCAGTCATAATCTGCCCAACCACCACCAGAGAGGGGTAGCAGGCGTCGTTGTTAACGTATTTAAGCCCCGTATCAATGGCTGCCTTGTCAGAGTCAGGCAAAACCTCAAGCTGGAACCCAGAGGCCCGGAAAGCCGGCTCGATTAAGTCAAAGTGGATGGGTGACATCTGGGGACAGAGGATGGTATAGGTCTTGCGCATCTCCTCGGTAAATACAATCCGCTCATAGGAGGAGGACACAATGGAACGGCAAATGGCTTTCTGTTCCCTCACCCGGAGGGCGGAAATGAGAGAGCGCACCCGGATTCTTGCCGCACCCAGGTTGTTGACCTCGTCAATCTTCAGACAGGTATAGATCTTCCCGGAATTGCTCAGAATATCATTAACCTGATCTGTCGTCACTGCATCCAGGCCGCAGCCAAAGGAATTGAGCTGTATGAGATCCAGATCCTCCCGTGTCTTCACAAAGTTAGCCGCAGCATAGAGACGGGAATGGTACATCCACTGATCCATTACCATCAAAGGACGCTCCACTCCGTAGAGATGGCAGATGGAGTCCTCGGTAAATACGGCAATGCCGTAGGAAGCGATGAGCTCCGGAATGCCGTGGTTAATCTCCGGATCTATGTGGTAGGGACGGCCGGCCAGAACAATGCCCCGGCGTCCTGTTTCCTTCAGATAGGAAAGGGTTTCCTCTCCTTTGCGCATCATATCTTCCCGGGCATTTTCAAGCTCCTTCCAGGCCTTGCGCACTGCGGCAGAGATCTCTGCTGCCGGGATGTGGTATTTCCCTTCAAATTCTTCTATGAGACGCTTCTCCAGAATCCCCATATTTTCAAAGGAAAGGAAGGGGCTGAAAAAGTCAATGGAGCCGTCTGCAAGCTCGTCGATGTTGTTCTTGATGTTCTCCGCATAGGAGGTGACAATGGGGCAGTTGTAGTGGTTGCCGGCATCGGGAAATTCATTCCGCTCATAGGGAATGCAGGGGTAGAAGATAAACGTAAGTCCCTTTCGTATCAGCCAGGTCACATGGCCGTGGGCCAGCTTGGCCGGATAGCACTCCGATTCACTGGGAATGGATTCGATCCCCAGCTCATAAATCTTCCGGTTGGAGGCCGGAGAGAGAACCACCTGGTATCTAAGCTCCGTAAAAAAAGTAAACCAGAAAGGATAATTTTCGTAAAAATTCAAAACCCTTGGAATCCCAACCTGTCCCCGGGACGCCTCGTGGATGGGCAGAGGCGTGTAGCCAAAGAGCCGCTTGTTTTTGTACTCGCAGAGATTAGGGACTTCCTCCTGGTTCCGGGACTTTCCAATCCCCCTTTCACAGCGGTTGCCGGAAATAAACTGACGTCCGCCGGTAAAACGGTTGATGGTCAGGCGGCAGTTGTTGGTGCAGCCCTTGCATTTGGACATGGTAGTGGTGAATTCCAGCCCCTTGATCTGTTCGATGGACAGCATGGAAGTCTTGGAGCCTTCCTGGTAGCGTTCTCTCGCAATGAGAGCCGCCCCGAAAGCGCCCATAATGCCGGCAATGTCGGGCCGAACCACCTCGCAGCCTGCAATTTTTTCAAAGCTTCGAAGAACGGCATCGTTGTAGAAGGTGCCGCCCTGGACTACGATATGCCTGCCTAAGGAGGAGGCGTCGGAAACCTTAATCACTTTAAACAAAGCGTTTTTAATGACCGAATAAGCCAGGCCGGCAGAAATGTCGGCAACCTGCGCCCCTTCTTTCTGGGCCTGCTTCACCTTGGAATTCATAAATACGGTACACCGGGTTCCCAGATCGATGGGATGCTCCGCAAAGAGAGCCGCTTTTGCAAAATCTTCCACGCTGTAGCCCAGGGATTTGGCAAAGGTCTCGATAAAGGAGCCGCATCCGGAGGAGCAGGCTTCGTTGAGCTGTACGTTGTCCACGGTATGATTGCGGATGCGGATACACTTCATATCCTGGCCGCCGATGTCCAGGATGCAGTCTACCTTTGGATTGAAGAATTCCGCCGCATAGTAGTGGGCCACCGTCTCCACCTCGCCCTCGTCCAGCATGAGGGCAGCTTTGATAAGGGCCTCCCCATAGCCGGTAGAGCAGGAACGGGCAATATGTGCGTTTTCCGGAAGAAAGCGGTAGATTTCCCGGATGGCCCGCAGGGTTGTCTTAAGAGGGCTTCCGTTGTTGCTGCTGTAAAAGGAATAGAGGAGGGAGCCGTCTTCTGCGACCAGCGCCGCCTTGGTGGTGGTGCTTCCGGCGTCAATACCTAGAAAGCAGTTTCCCTCATAGGCCTGGAAATCGCTGCGCAGAACCTGGTGGCGGCTGTGGCGTTCCTGAAACTTGCCGTACTCATAGCTGGAGGTAAAAAGGGGCTCCATGCGCTCCACCTCAAAGTCCATCTGGATATGGGACTGAAGCAGAAGCTTCAGTCTGTCAAGAGAGGTTGTGACCTCTGGATTGCTGTTCCTGGCGGCTCCTATGGCGGCAAAGAGGTGGGAGTGTCCCGGCGCAATGGTGTGTTCCTCGTCCAGCTTCAGGGTGCGGATAAAGGCAGCCTGAAGCTCAGAGAGAAAATGAAGCGGGCCGCCCAGAAATGCCACATGGCCCCGGATAGGTTTGCCGCAGGCCAGGCCGCTGATAGTCTGGTTGACCACGGCCTGAAAAATAGAAGCGGACAAGTCTTCTTTTGTCGCTCCCTCGTTGATCAATGGCTGGATATCTGATTTTGCAAATACGCCGCAGCGGGCGGCAATGGTGTACAGAGAACGGTAATTTTTTGCATATTCATTGAGGCCCGCGGCGTCCGTCTGTAAGAGGGAGGCCATCTGATCGATAAAGGAGCCTGTGCCGCCGGCGCAGATGCCGTTCATGCGTTGTTCGATATTTCCGCCCTGGAAATAGATGATCTTGGCGTCCTCGCCGCCCAGCTCGATGGCGACGTCGGTCTTTGGAGCCTCGGCTTCCAGAGCCTGGGCCACTGCAACTACCTCCTGGATGAAGGGAACTTTCAGATGTCCGGCAAGGGCTAAGCCTCCGGATCCGGTAATGGCCGGGGCCAGTGTAAGATCCCCGAGAGAGGCTTCTGCTCTTCCAAGCAGCAGGGCCAGCGTCTCCTGAATATTCGCAAAATGACGTTCGTAGTCGGAAAATAACAGGGTTCCCCTGTCATCCAGTACTGCAATTTTAACAGTAGTGGAACCGATGTCGATTCCAAGCTTATATGCAGTCAGATTGTTCATATACCAATTTTTTCTGCAGAATTTGTACTGCAGCCTCCTTTTCTAGCGTCCCGGCACGAAAAACGTTCACAGGGGAACTGTTTCTGCCTGGCGGACATAAGGGTAGAAAAACTACATGATTTTACATTATACGACACTTAAAAAATTAAGGCAAATAAAAAAATTGTAAAAAATATTCTTAATTTTTGCCGGAAATACTGATTTGCGGCATTGTGATTGAAATTTTGAAGCTTTTGGAAACAGAAATTGGGTGAGGTGCATATAGTATTCTATATAATAAGGAAAGAGTTGAGGTAAACTTTTCTATGAATCATTGCCATGGATTTCTTCATATTGTAGAAAAAGGGGACACCCTTTATCTCTTAAGCCGCAGGTATCACGTGCCGCTGTGGGCTGTACTGAACGCCAATCCTTATGTGAATATCTACAATCTCCAGATTGGGGATGAGATCTGCATCCCCTGCAGGATACGGCCCAGGGAGGATTGCGCAGCCCCCTATGATTGTCAGTAACGGCTGTGAACGCTGTGTTGACAAACAGACGGCCCTCACCTATAATAAACCAAAAGAGCACTTGAAAAGAAAAAGGGAGATCCGGGGAAGACCGGAATCC
Source organism: Clostridia bacterium (assembly GCA_910575725.1). Classification (GTDB taxonomy): domain Bacteria; phylum Bacillota; class Clostridia; order Lachnospirales; family Lachnospiraceae; genus Laedolimicola. The sequence continues at coordinate 72,445 of CAJTFE010000019.1, forward strand.
CGGAGAAAGGAAGAAGATTACTGCATGAACTGGATTGATAAGCTGGAGAAGAAGTTTGGAAGGTATGCCGTTTCGAATCTGATGTATTATATTATTATACTGTATGCGGTGGGGTATGTGGTTCTGCTGTTTGCACCGGATTTGTATTACAACTACCTGTCGCTGGATGCATCGGCCATTGTGCACGGGCAGATCTGGCGTATAGCGACCTTTCTGATTTATCCGCCAAGTTCCAGTTTAATCTGGTTTCTGGTGGTGCTGTATCTTTACTATTCCATTGGAAGGGCGCTGGAAGCCCAATGGGGAACCTTCCGGTTTAACCTGTACTTTTTTATGGGAGTGCTGCTGCATATTGTGGCTGCCTTTGTGTGCCAGTATGTGTTCGGCGTAAACTTCAGCCAGCATTTTGGAACTTATTGGCTGAACAATTCCCTTTTCCTTGCTTATGCGGCTACCTATCCGGATATGCAGTTTATGCTGTACTTTCTGATTCCTATTAAAGCGAAGGCGCTGGGTATTATATACGCAATCTATTTCGGAGTGGAGATTGTGGCGGGCTTCCTTGCGGAACATTTAACAATCAATATGCTTTACGGCTTGTCGAGAATCGGAATCATCGTACATCCTGCTTATAGCCTGATGGCCCTTTTGTCCCTGGGAAATTTTGTGATTTTCTTTCTGGGAATGCGGAAGCTGCACCGTTATTCTCCCAAGGAGATTCATCGCAGGCAGACCTATGTGCGCAGCGTGAAGAGAGGGGAAAGGGCTGTGGGCACGCATAAATGCGCTATTTGCGGCCGCACGGAGAAGGACGGGGACAACCTGGAATTCCGCTTCTGTTCCAAGTGCAACGGAAATTATGAATACTGTCAGGAGCACCTGTTTACCCATACTCATGTAAAGTAAAGAAAAAAAGAAGCCTGCTGCCAGGCTTCTTTTTTAAAATCTTCCTACACAACGTATGATGGCATTTCCCGGGGAAGAGTGTTATAGTTTTAACAAGTTGAAATATTACGGAACTATTCATATGTGCCGAAGCGGCTTTACCATTTAGAGCTGCCGCGCAGCGACTACAAATAGGAGGTATGGAGAGATGAATACACCAGCGGAAATTGCACAAAATTATGTGGGAATCGGAAAAAAGAAGACGGAGCTGCCGCCTGTGAAGATGCTTGTGCTCGGCATTCTGGCAGGCATGTTTATCGGTTTCGGGGCGATTGGATTTCAGATTGCCACAGCTACAATCGGAGGAAATCTTGGAAAGTTTGTAGGAGCATTCCTCTTCCCCACAGGACTGGCGCTGGTTCTGCTTGCAGGAAGCGAGCTCTTTACGGGAAACTGCCTTCTGGTCATTCCTTTGCTGGAAAAAGAGGCGTCCCTTGCCGGAGTGCTGAAGAACTGGGTCTTTGTATACCTTGGTAACTTTTTGGGAAGCGCCATACTGGCATTCCTGCTGGTATATGGACATACGCCCTCTGCTATGGACGGTGCGCTTATGAATACCATGATGTCCACGGCAGCCGCTAAGGTGGGAATCAGCGTGGGAGATGCAATATTCCGCGGAATTCTCTGCAACATTATGGTGTGTCTGGCTGTGTGGATGTCCTTTTCTGCAAAGACGGCAGGAGGAAAGATTGCTGCCCTGTATCTTCCCATTGTAGTGTTCGTGCTGGCTGGTTTTGAGCATAGCGTAGCAAATATGTATTATATTATGGCGGGTATTTTCTGCAACGGCGTCTACGGCTTAGGGGAGGCCGGCGTGAATGTCGGCAGTATGCTGGTGAACAACCTGCTTCCGGTTACGGTGGGCAATATCATCGGCGGCGGCCTGGTGGGACTTACATATTGGTTCCTTTACTTAAAGGGCGCCAGGAAGAGCGCATAGACAAAAGAATAAAGATTATTTTAAAGGCATTGATCAAGGGGCTGTCCGTTGCGGCGGTCCCTTGCGTTTGCGTTTTACAGGAGGGAAGCTGTGATGGAACAGGAATTTGGAAGCTTCAGCAGAAAGGTGACATTTGTCTCTTTTTTGATGCAGCTTGGGATTGTGATGGTTCATATGAACACGGATCACTATTTTGAACCGGGCCCAGGGGAGACAGTGACGGATGTTCTCTGCCAATGGATATCCCGGCTGTGCCTGGACGGGGGAACGGTGAGCCTTTCCTTTTTTATGATCTGTTCGGCTTTCCTTCTCTACTATAATCTCACAAAAGAAAATATGCTGGAGAAGTTCCGGAGGCGTATGGTATCGCTTCTGGTTCCCTTTGTGATCTGGAATGCCGCCGGTATGATTTTCTGCGCCTTGTATTATTGGAATACAGAGGGATTTACAATTATTTTCACCTACATTCCTTTTCAGTTTGCAATGTCCCGTTACTGCCCGGTGATGTGGTTTTCCCAGGCGCTGCTCTTTTTCCTTTTGTTTATCCCGGTGATTCTGTGGGTGATGAAGAAAAGAGTGATAGGCGGGCTTGTGCTTCTGGGAGCTTACCTGGGCGTCCGGTTTTCCAAAGGGATTATTTCCGAGACATACAACTGCCGTGCGGCAAAAGCGGCGGCTGTTATCCTGTGGATAGGGTCTTATGTGCTTCCGGACAGCTTTGCCGCCTACTGCCTGTCCATGCTTAGGCCATTGTACCTGTGGGTTATCCTGGATAAACGGTGGATTACGTTCCGGCTTCGATGGTGGATGGAGAATAACTTTTTTATTTATGCCATCCACTACTTTCTCATACTGGCTGTCGTTCCGGTTCTTAGCAGGGTGTATGGCTTTTGGGAGCCGACGGCTGTGTTTGTGATCCTATGGCGTTTTGTGTGCTTTTTCATAATTACTCTTCTGTGCGAGCTTCTTGGGAGGCTGCTGATGAGGTTTGCGCCGAAGGCGTATGGGATTTGCACCGGGGGGAGGGCGCCGGAAGCGTGTTACCGGTCACAAAGTGAACGGTAACACTTTGAAAATGTCATTTAGCGGACGAAAGCGTATTGACTAACAGGCAGCAATCACATATGATAAAAGCAGCTGTATAGAGGCGGATTCTGCGGAATTTCTGCTGAAAAAGAAAGGTGGGCGAGAACTATGAGTATTGAGGTAAAGGACTATGGCGTGACGGCACAGGGGCAGCAGGTAAAGCAGTATGTCTTGGTAAATAAGCAGGGCATGAAGGCTGTGCTGCTGAATTACGGCGCCGTGATTACAGAGCTTCATGTGCCGGACAAAAAAGGGCAGTTCCATGATGTGGTCTGGGGCTATGGCAGCATAGCGGGCTATGAGGTGAATGAACCGGGGCTTGGCTCTGCCATCGGCCGGAATGCGAACCGGATCGGAAAAGCGCAGATTGCCATCGGCGGCAAAGTGTATGAGCTTCAGAAAAATGACGGGGAGAACAACCTTCACGGCGGCAATCCCGGCTACAACCGCCGTATGTGGAAGGGGCTGATTGCCGATGACAATAAGGTAGAATTCTCTCTGGAGAGCCCTGACGGCGATCAAGGCTTTCCTGGAAATGCCAGTGTGAGGATTTCCTACACACTGACAGAGGACAATGAGCTTCGGATCGGCTATGAAGCTTCGGCAGACCAGGATACGATTTTCAATCTGACCAATCACAGTTATTTTAACCTGGAAGGACAAGAGTCCGACAGCGTACTGGAGCATCAGGTGTGGATGGACGCCGATGCCTTTACCCCTACGGATGACGGTCTGATTCCCACCGGCGAGATTCGAAGCGTGGAGGGGACACCCATGGATTTTAGGAGCTTCCACACACTGGGGGAGCGGATTGAGGAGGATTACGAGCCCTTAAAGCAGGCGGGAGGGTACGATCATAATTACGTACTGAACAATGAAGGCGCTTATGCTCTCTGCTGTAAGCTGAGATCCCTGAAAACAGGAATTGTGATGGAGGTTTACACAGATCTTCCGGGCATGCAGCTTTACTGTGCTAATTTCCTGGATAATGAAGCCGGCGGAAAGAACGGACGGGTATACAAAAAACGGAGCTCCGTATGCTTCGAGTCCCAGTACTTCCCGGACGCAGTCCACCACGAGAATTTCAAGAGCCCCATATGTAAAGCAGGGGAAACATACCGCAGCGTGACCGGATATAAGTTTACAGCTGAGTAAAGAAAAGCGGGAGGGAGTATGGCAAAGTATGTTATGGCGCTGGATGCGGGGACGACCAGCAACCGGTGCATTCTTTTTAATGAAAAAGGGGAAATGTGCAGCTCGGCTCAAAAGGAATTCACCCAATACTTTCCAAAGCCCGGATGGGTAGAGCATGACGCCAGGGAAATCTGGTCCACCCAGATAGGCGTTGCGGTAGAGGCCATGTCTAAGATTGGGGCCGCTGCCTCAGATCTTGCAGCCATCGGCATTACCAATCAGAGAGAGACTGCGATTGTCTGGGACAAGGCCACGGGAGAGCCTGTCTGCCCGGCCATTGTCTGGCAGTGCCGCCGGACCTCGGCCTACTGCGATGAGCTCCGGGCAAAGGGACTGACCGAGGTGTACCGGGAAAAGACGGGCCTTGAGATTGACGCTTATTTTTCCGGAACCAAGCTGAAATGGATTCTGGATCATGTAGAGGATGCCAGAGAACGGGCGGAAAAGGGCGAGCTTTTATTCGGAACGGTGGAGACCTGGCTGATCTGGAAGCTGACCAAGGGTGCCGTTCATGTGACAGATTATTCCAATGCTTCCCGGACTATGCTGTTTAACATCCACACCCTTACCTGGGATGAGGAAATCTTACAAGAACTGTCCATACCTGCCTGTATGCTTCCCCAGGTGAAGCCCTCGGGCTGTCTCTATGGGATGACGGATCCGGCCTTTTTCGGAGGGCCGGTGCCGATTGCGGGCGCAGCCGGGGATCAGCAGGCAGCTCTTTTCGGACAGACCTGCTTCGAACCCGGGGAGGCTAAGAATACCTATGGAACGGGCTGTTTTCTGCTGATGAATACGGGCGAGAAACCGGTGTCCTCCAAAAACGGACTGGTAACGACCATTGCCTGGGGCCTTGACGGGAAGGTTACTTATGCCCTGGAGGGCTCGGTCTTTGTGGCGGGCGCAGCCATTCAGTGGCTTCGGGATGAGATGAAGCTGATTGACAGCGCACCGGCCTCGGAGGAAGCGGCTCTTCGTGTTCCCGATACGGCAGGCTGCTATGTGGTTCCGGCCTTTACGGGACTTGGGGCGCCTTACTGGGATCAGTATGCCAGAGGGAGCATTGTGGGGCTGACCAGAGGGGTAAACCGGGAGCATATCATCCGGGCAACGCTGGAGTCCCTTGCCTATCAGGTAAATGACGTGATCGGCGCTATGGAGGCGGACTCCGGAATTGATCTGCAGGCTTTGAAGGTGGACGGCGGCGCTTCCGCCAACAACTTTATTATGGAGTTTCAGGCTGATATTACGGGAGCGCCGGTGAAGCGTCCTGCCTGTGTGGAGACAACGGCCCTGGGAGCCGCTTATCTGGCCGGCCTGACCGTAGGCTACTGGAAGGACCGGGAGGACGTGAAAAAGAACTGGCAGATAGATCACATCTTTGAGCCAAGGATGGCAGAGGAAGAACGCCAGGCAAAGGTGAAGGGGTGGAAAAAGGCCGTGAAATGTGCCTTTGACTGGGCGAAGGATTCATGAGCAGCCTTGCTCTGAAGTAGATTACAGAACCGAAACAAGAAAAGGAGAAAAAGAAAATGAAGGAATTAAAAGGAACAAAGACAGAACAGAATCTGATGACCGCATTTGCAGGGGAATCTCAGGCGAGGAACAAGTATACATACTTTGCGTCCAAGGCAAAGAAGGAAGGCTATGTGCAGATTGCAAAGATTTTTGAGGAAACTGCAGACAATGAGAAGGAGCATGCAAAGCTTTGGTTTAAGCTTCTGGAGGGCGGCAGCGTGAAGGACACGATTTCCAACCTGAAGGCAGCGGCAGAGGGAGAGAACTTTGAGTGGACAGACATGTACGCCGGCTTTGCAAAGGAAGCAAAGGAAGAGGGCTTTGATGAGATTGCAGCGCTTTTTGAGGGAGTGGCTGCCATTGAGAAGGAGCATGAGGAGCGTTACCGCAAGCTGCTTGAGCGTGTGGAGGGTGAAGTGGTATTTTCCAGGGATGGGGATGTGATTTGGCAGTGCTCCAACTGCGGCCATATCTGTGTAGGCAGGAAGGCGCCGGAGGTTTGCCCGGTTTGTGCGCATCCGCAGGCTTATTTCCAGGTGAAGGCGGAGAATTACTAATGAAGCTTCCTTGAAGGTATGGCTGAGGCTGCGGGCCGGCTTTAAGAGCTTGTGCCCGGAAAATTGGAAAGAATGAGAGGCTGCATGGACGGCCGGTATACTGACCGTTTGGAAAATAGCTGTTTTTTATTTTTCAGATGGTCAGTATTTTAATGGGGATTTTTCAGAAGATTTGGGGAGCAGATAAGGCAAAGGAGTGTGGAGAACCGTGGATACATATCAGAAATGGCTGCAGGCGGAGATGGAATGGATTGATATTTATTGCAGCAGGATACGAAGGCAGACGCTATTTGTTACAACGCCGTTGGTTTTGGCCGGAACGGCGGTTTTGATAGGCGCTTTGACGGTTGTTGGCGGCGGAAGTATGGAGGATTTTGGGTATGGGGCTGTCAGCGGCTTTGTTCTGGGGATGATTGTCTGTAGTATCTTTCTGCTGATTCTTTTGCCGACGCTTAGGCCTAAGAGGTATGCGAAGAAGATTGATAAGTGTGTAAGAGGGCTTTCGCTGAATGAGCTGGAGAAGGAGCTGCTTGCCCGGGAAATGCTGGAGGCGGATGAGGAGCACAAGATTTCTTATACGATTACAGGGCCGGGGGCGAAGGGGACGCCAGGGCGGTTTGTTCTGACGCCGCATTTTGCGTTTTTGGAGGGGAGCTGCCCTTATGCGATTCTGGTGCGGCTGTCGGATGTGGCAAAGATTCGGAGGAATGAGGAGAGAAAGACGGCTGCGGAGCGGCATGCGAAGTCTAGGACGGTCTATCGGTTTACGCTGTATACGATTGGGTTTTATCGGAAGGATCGGTTTCAGAGAGGGCTTGCAAATAGTGATCTGCCGGATGAGGCTTTTGGGTTTTTTGATGCTGGGGTTCGGGAGAGGGTGATGGGGCTTTTGAAGGAGACGGGGATTGAGGGAGATTTGGATGGAATGATTGGAGGGTGAAGGGATTATGAGGCTGCGGAGAGGTGTTGCTGGGTTGGTGATTGGGATTGGTTTTTGGGGAATTTTTTGGGTGTGGTTTGGGGGGCGGGGGGAGGCGGATCCGGATCCGCTTTGTGATTTGATTGAGGAGGATCCTTGTTTTGTGGATGGGGTGTTTGAGATTTCTTGTGCGAAGGATTATCAGCGGTTTGTGGGGTATGTGAATCGGGCTGGGAAGGAGAATCCGGAGGATGAGGGGGCAGTGGCGGTTGATGCGCGGCTGATGGCGGATGTGAATATGGAGACGGAGGAGCGGTATGCGCTTCGGAAGAGTCATCCGTATATCCGGCAGGCGATTTTGAGTTATAGCGGGACTTTTGATGGGAATGGGCATCGGATTACCTGGATTTCAGAAGCTGGGAATGGGATGTTTGTCTGTCTTGAACGGGATGGGGTAGTGCGTGATCTTGTTTTTGAGGCGCCTTCTCTTGTTTGGGATATGGATGAGTATGGGGTTGGGATGCTCTGTATGATGAATTATGGGAGGCTTGAGAATTGTGAGACGAGGGGCCGGGTGGAAGGGACGGCCTGTTATGTGGGGGGACTTGCCGGGATTAACCGGGGGGTTATTGAGGATTGTGTGAACCGGGCGGAGGTTGTGGTGGATAGTCTGGGGGATTATGGGGCCGGTGGGATTGCGGGCCTTAGTAAATGTGAGGTGCTGGAGGGGGAGAGTGAGGAGGAACCGATAATTCCGGAGATTCGGGGATGTGTGAATTATGGAAGGGTTCGGGGAACCTGGGAGGCAGGGGGGATCTGTGCTTACAATGACTGTGCTGATATTTATGGGTGTGGAAATGAGGGGGAGGTTTCGGTCCGGTATCAGAAAGGGTATATTTATCCGGAGGAGCCGGAGTGGTATGAACGGGCAATGGCTGGCGGAATCTGCGGCCAGATGGGGTGGAACCGCCTGGAAGACTGCTATAATAAGGGGAGTGTCTCTATATTGGAGGATGGCGTGGAGGATACGTATGCCATTGCCGGGGATACGCTTTTTTGGATCCATACGGTTCGCGGGTGTGTGAGCCTGAAAGGGACGGCAAAGGGGGCGATGCGCCATGAGAGTGTGGCGGAGCTTACGGAGGATGAGATGGAGCTGTGGCTTTTGGATCACGAGAGCGTTTCGGACAGGGGGAATAACTGGGAGTTTGATTTGGAGGAGGCGAAGGAGAAGCTTCCCCTGATTCCTCTTGGGGTTACGGAGTCTCGGCTGACAGCCGGGAGAGAGGAGATTTTTCTCTGTGAGGAATTCTGCCTGCGAAGTGAGGATGGATATTCCATTGAACGGATTTCGCCGTATGCCCTCTGTATGGAGGCGCGTGGGGATTCGGATTCCAGGCTGCAGGTGTGGGTGATGCGGGTGCCTGGGGGACTTACGGATATTGAGGCTTATCTGGATGAGTATGGGAATTTTGTAAAGGATACGGGACATGAGGTGTGGCTTGGAATTGAGGGATCACACTGGCTTCATCCAGGGCAGAGCTATAAGGATGATGTACATGTGAAAACAGTGGACTGTGAGCAGAGCGGACAGTGGGAAACCTGGCTGGTGCATTATCGGGATGACATGCTTGCCCATGCGGCGGTGGGAGATGAGTATGGGATGATTGACAATGTGGCGGCTCTGCCCCTGCGGCATTCGGAAGTTTCGGGGTATGAGGCGGAGTGGCTGCTGCTATTTACAAACAAGGGGGATAATTACCGGCCCTCTTTGGCTGAGGTGGATGATGTTTTGAAGAATTTCACTTGGCTTCCTTGTGAACGGAAGGTAGAACGGGGGGACTGCCTCTATCAGCTTGCGAAGGAGTATACAGGGGACGGGAGCCGTTATCCGGAGCTGGCGGCGGTGAACGGACTGGAGAATCAAGGGCTGCTGATTCCGGGGCAGACGCTTCGGATTCCGGAAGAGTGGCTGGCTTTTTATGCGGAAACACCTCGCAAAACAGCGGCGCATGAACAGTGACGTGATAAATGCTGCATTGCTGGCTAGAATGCGATCGAATCACTGATTGACACAAACAAAAGGAAAGACTATAATCAGTATATATCGAATATCAGCCGAAAAGGAGGAGGCGTATGGAGTATATCAGGCGTGATTTGGAGGAACAGATACCAGTTTTATCAGGGGAATACCCCTGTGTCCTGTTGATTGGGCCAAGGCAGGCAGGGAAAACGACTTTACTGAAGAGGCTGATGGATGAGAAGAGAACGTATGTGAGCCTGGAGGACTTTGAGGAACGGCGGATGGCAAAAACGGAACCGGTGCTGTTTTTGCAGATGCATCCGCTTCCTGTTTTTATCGATGAGATTCAGTATGCCCCGGAGCTTCTGGTGTATCTTAAGATTGCGGTGGACAATGGAGCGGCTCCGGGAACCTTTTGGATTGCATCCTCCCAGATTTTCCCGGAGCTTACGGCGCTTTGTGAATCCTCTGCCAAGAGAGTGGCCGTGTGCAGGCTTTCCTTTTTGTCACAGCATGAGATGTATGGAAGCGGAAAGCAGATGCCTTTTTCCGTGCATCTGAACGGGCTGGTTCAGAGAAAGAAGAATCATCGGGCGGCGGATTTGAGCGAGATGTATCAGAGAATCTGGAAGGGGTCTATGCCGGAACTGATAAGCGGAACGGCTAAGGACTGGGCTTCTTTTTATAATTCTTATTTACAGACTTATATTGAGCGTGATGCCGGAGAGCTGGTCAGCCTGTCGGACAAAATGCAGTTCAGTGATTTTATCCGGGCTGCAGCCTGCCGCACGGGGCAGATGCTGAACCTGCATCAGATTGCCCAGGAGGTGGGGATTTCCGATGATACGGCCCGGCGGTGGCTGCAGGTTCTTGAGCGTACGCATCTGGTTTTCTGTCTCTATCCTTATCAGGATGAAAAGCTGAGGCGTGTGATTAAGGCGCCGAAGCTTTACTTTAACGATACGGGGCTGGCTGCATACCTGACCAGGTATGCTTCGCCGGAGATTTTGATGAGCGGTGCTTTGAGCGGCGGCATTCTGGAAAATTATGCGGTGGCGGAGATCCTTAAGTCTTATTGCGTTGGCGGGAAGTGCCGGTTCTGGTATTACCGGGATAAGGAGGGGAAGGAGATTGATCTGATCCTGGAACGGGATGGGTGGCTTTGTCCTTTGGAGGTGAAGCGGTCTGCGAATCCGGAGCAGAAGTGCACGCGTGTATTTTCAATACTGGATAAGGCGTCCCTTCCCAGGGAGAGGGGAGCGGTGCTCTGTCTGCAGGCGGAGCTTTCTGCATTTAACAGCAATGATTTGATGGTTCCTATCTGGATGATTTAAAAATTACACATTAAATTTTCCGGTTCTTTGGCCGATAGTAAAATAGGTGAGATCAATTTACAGATGCATGTTTTTGTGGCTGGAAATTGATTTCAGGCAGGTGTACTTTGAGGGATATTACGGAACTGGAATAGGAGGACAAAAATGCAGGGAATCAACAGTATGAAGATGTCCGGAATACAGAGCGGGCAGCTGCGGATATCACCCATGGGAGATGCGGTGACGAAACGGCTTCAAAGTCAGATAGAAGAGGTTCAGCGTCAGATTCAGAATGTTGCCGCCGACGAAAATATGACCATGGAGCAGAAGCAGAAAAAGAAGCAGGAGCTTCAGGATAAGATCATGGATCTCCAGTCTCAGCTTCAGCAGCATTTATCAGAACAGCGGCAGGAGCAGAAGGAAGAGCAGACAAAAGCGGCAGAGCACAAGACCTATGACGAGACGGGCATGCAGACGGTGATCTCCTCAGATGCTTCTATGAAGCATGCCAAGACACAGGAAGCCACGGCAAACCGTATGGAAAACAGGGCCTCTGTGCTGAAAAGTGAGATGGAGCTGGATGCAGGCCGGAACCAGGAGACGATTAAGAGCAAGGGAATCGAGCTGGCAAAGGCAGAACAAGGAGCAGCGAATGCCCGGGCATCCCAGATGCAGATTTTGGGAAAGACCAATCAGAATCTGGTTGATGACCATAAGAAGGAGCAGGATCCGGAGAGTCTGGAGGAGAAGGAGGCTGCGGAACGGAAAAAGGAAGAGATTTTGGGATATACCAGTGACGGAAAGCCGGTGACGGAAGACGAGGAGGCTCGGATTACGGCTCGGGCGTAGTTTTAGAGTCTAATAAGTATAGGAGCGAGAGGGGCTGTCAGGAAATACAACATCAGAAAAGTCTGATGTCATATTTCCCGACAGCTCCTTTTTTCACCCATTTTTCCCCCTTACATAAGATAAATGGAGATAAAATATGAAAGGAGCCTCTTATGGCAGACTGTAATATGCAATCCATGCAAAGGCCGAGACCCGGAAGCTGCTCCAGGGATCAACTCTCTGGGATGCATCTGGCGATTGCCTATGTGCCGTGGCAGCACTGGAACGAGACGTATCATTTGGATAAAGCAATGCAAACCGGGACAATTTTCCCGGAGCTTGATAAACCATTTCTTGGAAAGCGAGGTGCATGCAGATGATGAATCACGGATCTTTTGGACAGTATCAGAGGGGAAACTCCTGTAACCAGGGAAGAGGCCAGAATTCCTGCGCTCAGCCGCAGCCCCGGGGTACTGCCTCTTGCAATCAGCCGCAGTCCCGGCCTATGCCGTCTTGCAGCCAGACCCGTCCCATGCCGCCCTGCAATCAGCCCAAGCCCTGTCCGCCGCCGTCCTGCGTTCAGCCGCAGCCCCGGCCGACACCGCCCTGCAATCAGCCCAAGCCCTGTCCGCCGCCGTCCTGCGCTCAGCCGCAGCCCCGGCCGACACCGCCTTGCAACCAGCCCAAGCCTTGTCCGCCGCGCCGTCCTGTGGATCCCTCCTGTCCCTGCAGTGAGATGAACCAGGAACAGCTTCTTCACTGGATTTCCCTTACGAAATTCGCCTGTGTTGACAGTGCTCTCTATCTGGATACGCATCCTTGCGACCCGGAAGCTATTGAGTATTTTAAGGAGCACGTGCAGTTCTACAATGAGGCACTGGCGGAGTATTCAAAGTCCTATGGCCCACTTACCCTTGCTCATGCCCATCACTGCGACACTTATTGGGATTGGGTAAATCAGCCGTGGCCGTGGCAATAGAAAGGAGGGAAAGGTTTAGTTATGTTTAATTATGAAAAACGTTTGGAATATCCGATTCACATTAAGGAGACAAATCCGAAGCTGGCTAAGGCTATCATTACACAGTATGGCGGCCCCAACGGCGAGCTCGGAGCATCCATGCGCTATCTGTCCCAGCGTTATACCATGCCTTACAAGGAGTGCATGGCTTTGCTCACGGACATCGGCACGGAGGAGTTGGGGCATTTTGAAATGATCGCTACGATTGTGCATCAGCTTACCCGGAATATGACCATGGAGGAACTGAAGGCATCGGGGTTTGACGCCTATTATGTGGATCATACATTGGGACTGTGGCCCCAGGCTGCGTCCGGAACGCCTTTTTCAGCAGCAATGTTCCAGTCTGTTGGAGATCCGATTACGGATTTGACGGAGGATATGGCAGCAGAAGAAAAAGCCAAAACTACTTACGACAACATCCTGCGTCTGTCCGTGGATTCTCCGGATGTAACCGACGCCATCCGGTTCCTGCGGGCCAGAGAAGTCGTGCACTTCCAACGTTTCGGCGAAGCAAACCGGGAAGATTGCAGTAAATGAAAACACACAAAATACGTAAGCGTCAAATCCTTCGCTCCCTATAAATTGAAGCGCCGCTTATTTGCGGCGCTTACTGTAGCAGTCAGCTGGAAGTGTCTTTGACCACGGCATGAGCGGTTCCAGTC
>CAJTFE010000020.1 GCA_910575725.1 Clostridia bacterium
AATATACCAGAAAGCCACTGGAATTCAGTAACACAGAGACAGGGTTCCAGACATTCAAAGCATGGATGGAGGATATAGCGGCGAAACACGGTAAAACTGCTGTAATACCGGGTATGGAGCCGACAGGACATTACTGGTTTGCCCTGGGGAAATTCCTGCAGGACAGCGGGATGAGGCCTGTGCATGTGAATCCCCACCACGTGAAAAAATCAAAAGAACTGGATGACAACAACCCCAACAAAAATGACCGTAAAGACCCAAAGACGATCGCTGCGCTTGTCAACGAGGGACGGTTCTCGTACCCTTACATACCAACCGGTATCTATGCAGAGATCAGGAGCCTGTCAAACCTGCGCTTCCAGACGCAGGAGGAGCTCACGAGGATCAAGAACCGCCTGGCCAGATGGTTCGCCATCTACTTCCCTGAATATAAAGACGTTTATGGGGATTTGAAGGCGGTGAGCGGGAGGATGGTGCTGAAGGAGGCACCGCTGCCGGAGGACATCAGAAAACTGGGGGTGGAAGGTGTGAACCGGATATGGAGGAACGCAAAGCTCAGAGGCGCCGGAATGAAGAGGGCAAAGACCCTGGTATCGGCAGCGGGGCACAGCGTAGGAAGTAAGGAAGCACCGGGAGCGGCAAGGATGGAACTGAAGAACCTGCTCAACGACATGGATGTATATACTTCAAGGCTGGAGGAGCTTCTCGTGAAAATAGAGGAAAAGCTGAAAGAAATCCCATATGTTGATAAACTGATGGGAATTAAGGGGATCGGCCTGGCAACAGTCAGCGGATTCATTGCGGAGGTGGGAGACATTGGACGTTTTGACAACCCAAAGCAGTTACAGAAGCTGGCGGGATATGCGATTGTGGCGAATGATTCGGGGAAGCATAACGGCGAAAGCCGGATCAGTTACAGGGGAAGGAAACGCCTGAGGTATGTGCTGTATGAAGCAGCGATATCCTTGATTGGGAAGAATGCAGAGTTCAGGGCAATACATGAGTATTACCGGACACGTAAAGAAAACCCATTAAAGAAGATGCAGTCTGTCGTAGCGGTAGCGTGTAAGGTTCTGAGGGTATTCTACACGATACTGACAAAAGGTGTAGACTATGATGCCGGAAAACTGATGGGCGACATCAGGAGACCACAGATCCAGGCAGCGTAATAAANGAACATAAACCACAAGCAGGCAATGCCCTGTCATAGTTGGGTTGAACTTTCAAAAATTTTGATTGAGGGTTGAATCCAGCTGTGACAGGAAAGCTGGAAAGTATGGGGAACAATCCGGGAAAACGTCCACCGAAAGGTGCCGGTGAGGGAAGCATACGGGACAGGTCAGTAAGACTTATAACAAAGAATGAGCCGGTAGTCGGCAGGAATATTATCCATAGGGCATGACCCTGTAAAGGAGCTAAGCTGACACCCTGGTTATGGACAGGCGGGACGAAGGAAGTTAGGACCCGGCAGAGATGCTGGTGATCCTGGTAGACACGGGAGGTACGCTGCCGTAGAAGGAGGGGCATACACAAGGCCATGTAGAGCGGAAACGGAAGACGTTCTACTTTGTATACCCAACACCTCTATTTTCGTACCAGATACAAAGAAATGTCCATTATCTTGGCTCATTCATCTGAGATATATAACTAAAAAATCCTTGAAAAATAAGGAAAAAGACTTGACTAAATAGGGAGGATGATTATACAAGGTTTATTGGAGGATTTATGATGGCTCCTGGCAGAGCCGGATACATAATATCTTATAGCACAGGTAAGGGGCTGCCGAAATAAGGCAGCCCCTTATCATCATAACAGTCTTGCCAGATGTTCAAGCCGTGCAAATGCAGCATCCAGAAAAGTGCGGTGGCCGCAGAAACCGTCCTTGGGAGAACAAAACACTTCACTGCGCATACGGGGACAGCCGCCGCCGCAGATATGGAAATAGGGGCAGGAACCGCACAGGGCTGGAAGTTCTCTGGGACGGGAACAAAACGCAGACATCTGCGGCGCCTCATATACCTGGCGGATGGTACTCGCTTTGAGATTGCCGAGGCACCAGGTATCCAAGGCATAAAAATCACATGGGTACACGCTGCCGTCAGCCTCTACAATAAGCTGCCCGTAACATTTTCCGGTAATTCCGCATGCAGTCTCATCTCCTCGTGCAAGGAGGTTCAACAGATCGTCAAACAGCTTAATGCTTCGAAAGTGTCCGTTTAAAGCTTCTGGAAACCAATATTCAAACAGTTGTGTATAAAAGTCAGCATAACGCCTGGGAGTCAGGGCATATTTAGACATTTCCGCATCCAGCGGACCCAGGCACGGAATAAACTGGACATAACCAATGTTTTCTTTTTTCAGAAAGTTCCAGATCTGCTGTGGGTGGCGCGCAAGTGAATTGGTAAGCACCATTAGAATATTATAGGGAACTTCGCAGCGATCCAGCAGCTTTTTTGCGGCTGCGATACGGGAGAAGGTTCCTTTTCCGAAAACATCCGGACGACAAATATCATGGAACTCCCGGGGGCCGTCCAAGGACAGGCCCACCAGAAATCGGTTCTTTTTTAAAAAGGCTGTCCACTGTTTGTCCAAGGAAAGTCCATTCGTCTGAAGGGCATAGGAGACACGGAGACCAGGTACTGCCAGACAGGAGATCTCCTCGGTCATCTGCTCAAACCAGTCAAGCCCGGCCAGAGTAGGCTCCCCTCCCTGGAATGCAATGGTGACAGAGTCTCCGGCATCCAGCTGGGAAAAAGTATGCTCCAGTATGCTTTTTCGTGTTTCGGGGGGCATTATGCCAAAAGAAGCCTGTTCCCGCAGACTGCTTACATCCGAATAAAAACAATATCGGCAGCGCATGTTGCACAGAGACGAGGCTGGCTTCAGCATAAGAGAAAGCTGCTTCAATACAATCCACTCCTTCCTGGAAGCTGTCCTGTTCATTATAGCAGGAAACAAAAGAGAAAGAAAGGATTAATGATATTACGGAACTGTATGCAGCAGGAAGCTTTCTGAAAAAGAAGTGGAAAAGGCTTTCCATATGGTTCAGCTTGGAGTTCTTGGAACTGCCATTTTCAATGTGATACGGAATTTGTGAACAGCCTTTGCATTTTATATGACATTATAGCAAATACACTGCCAGAAGAATCTGGACAATCAGAATACACGGCATTCCGGCGACAAAGGTCAGGTGCCTTGTTTTATGCCGGAAAAGCTGCATTCCCAGAATGGAGCCGATGCTGCCGCCCAGGATTGCGGTGAGAAACAAGGTTTTTTCCGGGATACGCCATTTTTTGTGACGAGCTTTGTATTTATCCGTGCCCATCAGCAGAAAAGAAAGGATGTTCATAAATATCAGATAGCAGAGCAGGATATCGTGTATTTTCATAAGTACCTCCATGGGTGACAGGGAAGCTTTCTTCCACAGCAAACAAGATTTTGAATCTATAAGTTTCTTCCGGCGCACTTGCGTGAAACTGGGATAAAAACAGTATACCATGAAATAATAAATGTGTGAATCAGAGCCTGATAAAATAATCGAAAAAGTACTTGCTTTTTTGCATGCCCCCGCATATAATGGAGCATGTGTTGAAAAGACAAATGTACGCCATAGAAAGACAAACAGTGCGTACCAGAAAACAAGATGAAAACAGCAGCTCCTGGACAGTGCACAGAAGGATTTACAGACGCGTTTTTTGCGGCTGGAAATTCTTCTGGATATAGGTGCACTGTCCAGGGGTTGCGGAACTGGAATAGGAGGGACTAAATGTATTCATTTGAGGAAGTGAAAGCAGTAGACAGCGAGGTTGCGGCCGCCATCCAGGCTGAGATGGATCGGCAGAACAGCCACATTGAATTGATTGCATCGGAAAACTGGGTATCCAAGGCAGTAATGGCAGCTATGGGAAGCCCTTTAACGAATAAATATGCGGAAGGCTATTCCGGAAAGCGGTACTATGGCGGCTGCGAATGTGTGGACGTTGTGGAGGATCTGGCGATTGAACGCGCAAAAAAAATCTTCGGCTGCGAGTATGTAAATGTGCAGCCCCATTCCGGAGCACAGGCCAATATGGCGGTGGAATTCGCCATGCTGGAGCCGGGCGATACCATTATGGGACAGAATCTGGATCACGGCGGCCATCTGACACATGGGAGCCCTGCCAATTTTTCCGGAAAATACTTCAATGTTGTGCCTTACGGTGTCAATGATGACGGTGTACTGGATTATGAGGAGATCCGCCGTCTGGCTCTTGAGTGCAAGCCGAAGCTTATCATTGCAGGCGCAAGCGCTTATGCCAGAACCATTGATTTCAAGCGGTTCCGGGAGATTGCCGATGAGGCAGGCGCATATTTGATGGTGGATATCGCCCACATTGCAGGCCTGGTAGCGGCAGGGCTTCATCCAAGCCCTATTCCTTATGCTCATGTGACGACGACCACCACCCATAAGACCCTCCGGGGACCCAGGGGCGGCATGATCATGTCCGATGAGGAAACAGCGAAGAAGTTTAACTTTAACAAGGCTGTTTTTCCGGGAATACAGGGCGGCCCTCTGATGCATGTGATTGCAGCAAAAGCCGTCTGCTTTGCGGAGGCGCTGACACCGGAATACAAGGCTTACCAGGAACAGATTGTGAAAAATGCCCAGGCCCTCTGCAAAGGTTTGATGGATCGGGGAATTAAAATTGTATCCGGCGGAACAGACAATCATCTGATGCTTGTGGATCTGACACCTTATGATTTGACCGGCAAGGAAGTGGAACACCTTCTGGACGGGGCCAATATTACAGCCAATAAGAACACCATTCCCAATGATCCCAAGTCTGCATTCGTTACCAGCGGCGTGCGGATTGGAACGCCGGCAGTAACAGCTCGTGGACTTAAGGAAGCTGATATGGACACAGTGGCAGAGGCAGTGGCTGTGATGATCAAAGAAGGCGAAGCGGCTTCGGAGAAGGCAAAAGCCCTGGTTAAGAGCCTGACAGAGAAGTATCCTCTCAATATGTAAGAATTGACGGGAAGGACAGCGGTGAAAGGTATTTGATAAGAACAGCGCAGTCCGCCTGAAAAACAGGGACAGACAGAAAAACCGCCGTTATGGTGTTATCCATAGCGGCGGTATAAACTTCCTCTGTTACTCAATCATAATTTCCTTGATAGAAATCTTCTTGATTTTTTCAGAATATACATACATCAGGATTTCATAAATCACAATAAAAGCGGTGAGTGAAATAAGCATAAGGGATACATCGAATTTATATGCAGGTACGTTCCCCATATCTTTAAATACAATATCCACCATAAGCCGCAGTAATCCGTACTGATATCCTGTTCCGATGATAAAACCAATATAAGACAGCGGTCTGTATCCGCCGAGAATTGCCCGGCAGCATTCTTTCTGCGAATAGCCGAACACCCTCATCATAGCAATCGTTTTTGTATTTCCCTTTATTACTGTAGTTATGGCAAGAAACAGAGTTGTAAACGCTAATACAAGTCCGATGACCAGCATCATCACACCCATCATTTCACTTGAAAAATCTTTCATACGAAATGACATTTGTGTCATAGCTGAAAAACAAAATGAAGCAAACATAATGAAAAATACAAGCGCCTTTTTAGATTTCAGGGTATTCCTTTTCAAATCCTCTACAAACGACAGTTTTCTGTTTTTTTCCATTCTGTGATTTGGTGTTTTAGAAGCAGTCTGTAGATTATCTTTCAAAAGCAGCAGCACAGGCTTTTTTAATTTGTACCAAGCGTAATAAACTGAAAGCGCCGAAAAACACACAGTGGGCAATACCACGAAATAAAATAAAATGCTTGGATGAAAATTTATCGTGATCTCAGGAAGTATGCGATCTTCATTTTGCAGAGCGTAAAACCACGGCATTATAAGAAATGCGCCTGCATATCCGATTGCAGTTCCGATAAAAGTACTGATTCCAAATACCCAAAAGCTTTTTGCAATTTTGATATTCGAATATCCCAATGCTTTTAATATTCCCAGCTCTTTCTTATGCGTGTCAATATAATGCTTGATATAAAACAACAACATAATGACCGCAGTTAAAAGCAGGCATCCGCCGCTTACAAGGCAAACGACTTTTGAGGTAGAAATCTGAGCATGATAAAAAACCATGGACAATTCAGATGTTATTTCACTCTCAATGAGCCGGGCATCAAGATAAAAATTCACAAACATTGTACATACAAGTACGGCACAACAGGCGATAATGGAAATACCGATGAGCTTTGAAGCATTTTTTATTCCGACGAGCATACCATCACCATCCAATCTCATAAGCGGTCTTTTGCGTTTCGTTTGTATAAATTTCAGATATTTTTCCGCTGTTCATTTTTATAACGGTGCCAGCCATTTCCGCAATATTCAGATTGTGCGTTATCAATATGATTGTAAAATCATATTCCTTTTGAAGCTTACAGATATAGTCAAGAACCTGACGTCCTGTTTGTTCGTCTAATGCCCCTGTCGGTTCGTCAAGAAATAAAACCCTCGGTCTTTTTGCCAAAGCTCTTGCAATAGATACTCTTTGCTGTTCGCCGCCTGAGAGTTCGCTGGGATATTTATGTAATTTTTCGCTGAGTCCAACTGCCTCAATGACGGTTTTATAATCTTTGTTATCTGCTAAGTCAGCGCCCATTTTTACATTTTTATCGACGCTCATATTGGGCAGCAGATAATACTGCTGAAAAATAAATCCGACAGTTTCCTTACGAAATGAAGTTATTTCATTGTCGGAAAGAGCTGTAATATCCTTTCCGTCATAAAACACTTTACCGCTGTCAGGGCGTTCAAGACCTGAAATTACATTCAAAAAAGTTGACTTGCCAGAGCCCGACGCGCCGAGAATAACCACAAAATCATGATCCTCAATATCAAGGCTGATGTCCTTTAATACTTGAAATCGGCTTTCTCCGTTTCCGTATGATTTTATTATATTTTTCACATTAATCATTATTTTCTTCCTCTTTTATCTTTTTCAAAATGCTCATACATACCTCAGTAACCATGGTACTGATTTCTTCGTCTGTAAAGCGGCACATTTTTGTGGCGCAGAGGGATGCAATTCCGTGAGTATATATCCAAAGATGATGATATAGCTTTTTCGCAGATGATGTGCAGATTTTGTAATCATCTTGAATGGATAATAGAATTTGCTCATAGCTTTCATCGATCAGCGGAAGTACACCTGATAAATCTGGAATTTGTTTTTGCTCCGTCATAAAGAGGAGCTGAAAAAGCTTTGACTCCTTAACAGAAAAAAGAATATATTGCGTACCTACGCCTTTGAAAGGGTGCGCCTCTGCTAAACCTTTATTGACATATTCTTTATACAACGTTTTAGCAGCCTCAATCATAGCCTGCTGCACTTCTTCCATATTTTTGAATACCGTAAAAATCGGTCTTGCCGAGCTGGCGAGGTATGTTCCAAGTGCTCTGGAAGTTAAAGCTTCATATCCGTCTGTCCTGACAATGTTTAATGCGGCTTCAATAATTTCTTCTTTTGTAAATTTTGCTTTTGGCGGCATACTCTATTTCTCCTATTCTAAGTCGCTGCGCGACAGCACGAAAGGGTAAAGCTGCTTTGACACACCGGTAATGAGAGAAACTTTTATTCGAAAAAGCACTCATAAAAGTTCCTCTCGTGCGCCTTTGCAGCTTTACCGCTCAGCAGAAATTTTTCTAATAAATACTTGACAGTTCTTAGCCTGGCTTTTTTAAATCACTTGTTTTAAATCAAGTGATTTAATTATAATCAAAGCCGCACGAAAAGTCAATAAGGAAGATGAGATTATCCACTGCCGCCTTATTGCCTGCCATTTGCGGTTTCATCGAAAATCTTAACTTCTCTTGTAAAATGCCGATATATCAAATGAGGGTTAGAATTGGCACAAAGTAACCGACAAGCACCATGTTTCTGCCATTCGCAAGCAGGCGGATTGGAGGTAATTGTATGACAATCACACAGATGGTACAAAATCAACAGCAGCAGCGGATTGGCGGGATTTCTCAAAGAACACAGGAAAAGCCCCATGTCAATCCCTATGGTACACCTGGCATGAGCCTGAACAATGCAGGCGATTATCGGAAAATCGTCCCCGTGGACGAGGGGATAGTACAACGTGTCAAGCGGATTGCTTTTGACCACATGAAGAATGGCTATGGGGTCAGCGATGGAGAGGACATCAGCGCAGTCATTCGTGACTATACGATGTCACTTTCACCAGAAGAGCGGTTGAGTGCGTCATGGACGCTGAATGAGATATTCCACAGCGAGGCTGCCCGGCTGGGTGAGTTTGTCCATCAGCAAGACCCGGACTGGGATTGGGGAAATCCCTTTGATACCAGCATTTTAGACGGATACCGGCAGGGTGTGGATATACAGATTTGATACAAGGAAAAGGGACTGTTTATGAGGAAAAGATGAGCGGTTTCTTTTCTTTTTTGAATCCTATAAGAATGCCGTGGCTGGTGATGCATAAATGATGCTCTTATATGTTATGCTTTATAACCAGCGGCCTGTACCAGAGATTCATGTGCATATGAAATGATACCTTTTTTAAGGAATTCTTAAATAGTAATTTGAAAATGTATGTGGTATACTGGGAGTGGATTATGCTAGATATGGTATATTTGCCCGATTTATGGTCGATATAGGGAAGGACTAATAAAAAGGGAATTGTGAAAGGTTTATACAGAAGGGGATGGCTATGGCAGAGGAAAGACAGCCGGTGATTCAAGTAAAGAATTTATATAAAATCTACCGGGTGGGTCACAACAAGGTACGGGCCCTGAACGGTGTGGATCTGGAGATTTACCGGGGCGAATTCTGCTCTATCGTAGGTACATCCGGTTCCGGTAAGTCAACGATGCTGAATATGCTGGCCGGCCTGGAGAAGCCTACCAAGGGCGAGGTTATTATATCGGGGGAACATCTGGAACGGATGAACGAGAATCAGCTGGTAAAGTTCCGCCGGGAGCATGTGGGATTTATCTTTCAGTCTTTTAATCTTCTGGGGACTATGAACGCCAAGGAAAATGTGGCTCTGCCGCTGACCTTCCGGGGCGTGCCCAAGAAGGTGAGGCTGGACAAAGCAGACAAGATGCTGGATCTGGTGGGCCTTCGAAAGCATAAGACCCACAGGCCCAATGAGATGTCCGGAGGGCAGCAGCAGCGTGTAGGCGTAGCCAGGGCGCTGGTGGTGGATCCGGAGATTATTTTTGCCGATGAGCCTACGGGTAATCTGGATTCCAATACCTCGGCAGAGGTTATGGAGCTGATGAAGAAGATTGTACGGGAGCAGAACCAGACGCTGGTGATGGTAACCCATGACAATCACCTGGCAAGCTTTGCGGACAGGATCTTTCATATTATAGACGGAAAAATTGTGAAAATAGAGGACAACCGGAAGAATAGGGAGGTAGTAGAGGCATGAGGAGAATGGGACTGATAAAAAAAGGATTGACGCTTGTGCTGTGCGGTATGCTGATGGCGCCGGCAGCCGGGATGGCGTGGGCGCCGGTTAATGTGGAGGCGAGCAGCGCAGAACTTCCAGGTGGAGTTGGGCCTGTTACTGGTTCTCAAGACAGTACAGAAACACAAAAAGCCAAAGATGCGAATAATGAAAATGATAATGATAGTAATGAAAATAATAATGAAAATAATAATGAAAATAATAATAATGAAAATAATAATAATGGAAATAAGCCCGACGATCCTGCACAAACTCTGGCAGACTCTAAAGTTGCAGCGCAAAACGAACTGGATGATTATTTTGAACTGAAAAAATCATCCATTCCGCAGGAAAAATGGTCAGAAGCGTCTAATGCGGTAAGTTCATCTAAAACTGCGATTAACAACTGTAAAAGCCTATCGGGAATTTCTGATCGTTTAACGGAAGGAAAAGCAAAAGTGGATTCTTACATTCCGGCTCCTCCAGAACCGGAACCCGAACCAGAGCCGGAACCCGAAACCACCAACAACAACATCATGGTAGGCGGCAACTGGATAACCCCCACAGCCAACGGCGGCGGCCAGGTAAGCGTAGTACTTCCCATCGTCAACATGGGCCGCACCCGCGTTAAGAACGTAGTAGTAACCCCTCAGATCAGCGACGATGCCAGCAAATGGCCCTTCGAGATCGAGACCTCCAACTACACCCAGACCATAGACCGTCTCCCCGGTACAGACGACGGCGGCGACGATATGGAGCGCAGAAGGGAACTGACCTGGGTTTTAAGAACGAGAAAAGACGCCCCGGGCGGCTATCGCCCCCTTGTCTTTGACGTGACCTTTGAGAACGACGATCACAGCTTAACTACAGTAAATTTAACTACTTATGTAAAAGTAAAGGGAACCACAGGCACATCCGAAGACGGAACAGCCTCTACCCCCCGTGTAATCGTAACCGGATTCACAACCGATCCGGAGGAGGTGCGTGCAGGCGAGACATTTACCTTGACGCTGCATATGCAGAACACCTCCAAGTCAACGGCAGTCCAGAACATGCTCTTTGATATCCAGGCAGCCAGCGAGAGCACCGACACCACTTATGTGGCGGCAGCATTCCTGCCTACAGCCGGATCCAGCACCATTTTCGTAGACCGCATAGCGGCCGGAGCAACCAAAGACATTTCCATGGAAATGGAAGCGCGTTCCGATTTGGCCCAGAAGCCCTATGTGGTCAATGTAAAGATGAACTATGAGGACGAGAGTGTCCACGCCTATGAAAATACGGCCAGCGTCTCCATCCCCGTCCGCCAGGAAGCCCGTGTAGACATCAGCAGCATAGAAGTTATGCCTGAATCCATTGAAGTAGGCAATGAAGCCAATGTTATGTTCAGCGTCTACAACATCGGAAAGACCAAGCTCTACAATACAAGCGTAAAATTTATATCCGATTCGGTCACTGGCGGCGATACATACCTGGGCAACATCGATCCGGGAGCAACCTCCAACGTGGATGCATATTTGTCAGGCGCTGCGGCCACTATGGACGACGGTATTGTAAAAATACAGATTACCTTTGAGGATGAGGCGGGAGAAGTCACCACCATCGAAAAAGAAATGACTCTGTTCGTCAATGAGATGTATTTTCCGGATGATATGGAAATGGACGGCATGTATGGCGAAGATATGACGGAACAGCCCGGAGGCTTTAAAATCTGGTGGGTCATCGTACCTGTAGTTTTGATTGTTATCGGCATTATTATATTTGTAGTAATCCGCAGAAAGAAGAAGAAAAAAGCCCAGGAGCTTCTGGAGCTGGAAGAGGATCTGGACGATATCAGCAGCGATGATCGGGACGATTCATCCGATGACGGGACTGAAACAGAAAAATTAAGTCCGTGGAAGAGATGGAAGAAGCGGAGGGCAGAGAAGAGGAACGGCCTATGAGTGTAAAGGATTTGCTCAAAATGAGCCTAAGCAGCCTGTGGCGCCGGAAGCTTCGGACCATACTGACTGTCCTCGGCGTTGTCATTGGAACTGCTTCCATTGTGGTTATGATTTCTCTGGGCCTTGGCCTCAATAAAGCCAGCATGGAGCAGATTGAGCAGTACGGCGGCCTTACTACCATTACGGTTTACTCCAACGAAGGGGGCTATAGCTACTACGGTGGAGGCGTGGCGATTTCTGCGGAGAGCGACAGTGAAAGCCAGGAGCCGGTCCGCATTGACGATAACGCCATTGAACAGTTTAAGCATATGGAGCATGTGGAGATTGCGTCGCCCGTTTTGAGTACCTGGGTGCTTCTGCGCCAGGGCGTGTGGGAGAACAGTGCGTCCATCCGGGGCATGAGCCGGGAGGCGCTGGAGAAGATGGATCTGGAGATTGCGGAGGGCAGCCTGCCGGAGGAAGGCGGAGAGCTGCAGTTCTTCTACGGAAATACAGTGATCACGGATTTTTATAATTCCAAGACGGGCCAGAATCCCTTCTACGAAAATTACGATTATGAAAACCAGGATAATTATACACTGGCGGATGTGGATTTGATGAATTCTCCTATGTTTGTAATCTTTGACACAGACGCCTACTACAATTCCCAGTACGGCGGTACAGATGAAAACGGCACACCCGTCCCGGCTCCCAAGAAATACATGGTGCCTGCCTGCGGACTTATGGCCGGCAAACCCACGGAGTGGGGGGAGAATGCCAACAGCATTCTCTGCGATGTGGAAGCCCTGAAGGCACATCTGAAAAAGGTGTTTAAAGGAAAGGTGATTCCCGGCCAGCCCACCAACAAGTCCGGTAAGCCCTACAAAGAGATGTATTATAATCAAGCGTACATCCGGGTGGACGATATGAACTATGTGACAGAGGTACAGGATCAGATCCGGGCTCTTGGCTTCCAGGCAGAGAGCAACGTGGAGTGGATGAACCAGGTGCAGGAGCAGTCCCGGTCCATTCAGATGGCTCTGGGCGGAATCGGCGCTGTGTCCCTGTTTGTAGCGGCTATCGGAATTGCCAACACGATGATGATGTCCATCTATGAGCGGACGAAGGAAATCGGCGTTATGAAGGTGCTGGGCTGTGATATGGGAGCCATCCGGAATATGTTCCTGGCGGAGGCCGGCTTTATCGGCCTTATCGGAGGAGCGGCAGGTCTTATGCTCAGCTATGGAATATCGGCCATTATCAATTTTGTCACCAAAGCCACGTATGCTTCGGGAATCTCCTATATTCCGATTGTCCTGGTATTGTTAGCCATGGTGTTTGCCGTATTTATGGGAATGTTCGCAGGCTTGTTCCCGGCCCTTCGGGCCATGCGCCTGAGCGCCCTGGCGGCCATAAGAAACGAGTAAAAATATGAGAAGAAGAAGGCGGCAGCGGGCAGAAAGGATTCTGCCCCTACTTCTGTCATTCCTGGTTCTTTGTATAGGCGCAGGGGTGATAAGCATAGTATGGATAAGAATGGATACAAAAGACAGGTCTGGTAAGCTTACCGGGCCTGTCATTTTGGCGCAGGCAAAGATACTGGAGAAGCGGCTTCCAGCAGAAGCACTGCAGGTTCCGCAGAAGCAGGAGGAAGAAGCTGTAAAGGGTGAGACAGAGCAGCGGGAAGATGCGGCAGCAGCTATGGAGGAGCCGGAAGAGACAGAGGCTCCCAGCCTTCGGATTGTCCTGGATCCAGGGCACGGCGGCCCGGGACTTACCGATGAACAGGAGCT
This sequence comes from Clostridia bacterium, assembly GCA_910575725.1. GTDB lineage: Bacteria > Bacillota > Clostridia > Lachnospirales > Lachnospiraceae > Laedolimicola. The sequence goes on from CAJTFE010000020.1 coordinate 13,196, forward strand.
TGGAGCCATTTACCGGGATACCTATGAAAAATATCTGACCCTGGAGATTGCCCGTGCCATGGAAGAGGAGCTTTCCCAATATGGAAATGTGGAGGTCTTTCTCACCAGGGACACGGATAAGGCCATGACCTTAAAGGAGCGTGCGGCTTATGCGGAATCCGTTGGCGCAGATCTTTTGGTAAGCCTCCACCTAAATGCCTCTCTGGAGCACAATTTTTACGGCTCGGAGGTTTTTGTCTCGGCCTTTGACTGGTTTTACGCCAGAGGAGCCGGCGTGGGGCAGAGCATTTTAAATCAGCTCACAGACTACGGCTTCGTATCCAAAGGGGTCAAAACCAGGCTGGGAAGCAAGGGGGCGGATTATTACGGAATCATCCGGGAGTGCAAAAGCCTTGGAATTCCGGCTTTGATTGTGGAGCATGGTTATATGGATGAGGACAGTGACTGGTCACGGATGTGTACCGAAGAGGCTTTAAGAGATCTGGGGCAGAGGGACGCAAGAGGCCTGGCCGCCTATTTCGGACTGGAAAAGGGAACCGTCCTTGGGGAGCTTCCAAAGCCGGAGGAAAGCATTCCTGCCTATGCCGTCGCTCCGGATACAACGCCTCCCGAGGAGGTCTGGTATAAAAAAGAGCTTCAGAGGGACGGGCGGTACCTGATTACCCTTCATGGGGCGGAGAGGGAGAGCCGGGTGATGTACTACGATTACAGTCTGGACGGCGGCGTGACCTACAGCCGGTTAAATCTGTGGGGAACAAAGGAAACCATACAGTTCTATCTGCCCCTGACAGGGGAGGAGGAGCTTGTTTTCCGCGTCTACAATAATTATGAGCTGCGGACGGGAACGGACGGATAATTCTGCTTGTGTGATCGGCATAAGGTTGCTATACTATACTTAAGACATAGGAAAAATGTGCGTAATGGTTGTCTGAACCTTACAATTCTGCTTAAAATAATGGGGACAAAGACGATGAAAAGATGGAAGCATACCTTTAGAAAAATAATGCTGCTTGGGCTTGCGGCAATGTGGATCGGCGGCAGCGCAGATCAGCTTGCGCTTCCTGTATCTGCCCGGGGAACCCTTGGGACGGAGCAGACGGGAACGGGCTATGGGACGGCGGCCCGGGAGAGGCTGACAGCCAATGAAAAACGGGTTTATGATGCGGTTAAGTCTGCCGCAGGGCAGATTGCCCAGGGCCAGAGAGCTTCTGCGGTGATCACAGTGAGCGGCTTTACCTCCCTGGCAAATTCCCAGGAGAAGATTACGCAGCTGCTGGACGAGGCCATGGCCTGTCTATTGGAGGATATGCCCGGCAATTTTTACTGGTACGACAAGGATGGGGAAGCCTATGTGGGAGAGTGGGCTTCAGATGAGAATCCGGTGAGCTCTATAACGGTCTCCCTTGCCGTGCTTCCGGAGTATCAGTCCCTTGGCAGTCTTTATACGGCGGACACCGCCAAGACAAAAGCGGCAAAGCCGGCAGTGGACAGAGCGCTGGCAATTGTGGCAAAGAATGAAAATAAGACAGACTATGAGAAGCTTAAGGCCTACCTCACAGAGATCTGTACCCTGGCTTCCGCTGGGGAAACGGAATCCGGGAGCCGCCTTGCTTCGGATACTGATCCGTGGCCCTTTATCTATGTATTTGACGGGGACAAAAGCACAACCGTGGGAAGCCGCGGCTATGCGGCTGCCTTTCAGTATTTGTGCGACGCGTCCGACTTTGAGAACGCGGCCTGCTACACGGCGGACGGGGAAGTGTCGGGAGCTGTGGAGGAAAAGGGCCATTACTGGAACATTGTCCGCCTGGAGGGAAGCTCTTATCTGGTGGATGTGATGAACTGCGACACGGGGGCGCCGGGAGCGCCGGATCAGCTTTTCCTGGCCGGGGCGGAAGGCTCGGTGCAGGACGGCTATACGATTTCCTTAAATAAGGACAGAGACAGCATTACCTATGAGTATTATACATATCTGTCCGATACCCTTGGCAGTGTTCTGAGGCTGTCGCCTTATACTTATCTGAGCCCGGAAGATACAAAGCTTCGCGTCACAGCGCCCACAGCCGGTGAAGTAACCTTCGGGGATCCCGTTGACGACGGGGTGCTTTCCGGGGGAACTGCCGTGAATCAGAAGGGAGATCCCGTTGACGGCGTCTTTACCTGGGCGGATGAGGTGGATTTTTACGGAAATGCAGGAACGAATACCTTAAAGGCAGTTTTTACGCCGGATAACCCTCAGTACAGTCCGGTGGAGGATATTGCAGTCAGCGTCAAGATCAACCGAAGGCCGGTCACGGTTGAGGCAGAGGCGAAGACCAAGGCTTACGGCCAGCCGGATCCGGTGTGGACCTACACCTATGCGAATGTGATACAGGGATACCCCCTGACGGGCGGGCTTAGCCGGGTTTCGGGCGAGAATGCGGGAACCTACCGGATTCTTCAGGGAAGCCTTACGGATGAAAATAACCCCAACTATTCCATTTCCTTCACAGAGGGAACCTTGGAGATTCAGACGGCGGATTATACAGAGCAGGTGAATGGGAGCCAGAGCATATGGCCTGGGACAGGAGCTTTTGCCGAGCCTGTATTTACAGATGAAAAGGGAAATAAAATAAGCGGAACCCTCACCTATTCCTACAATGGACGTTCAAACCTGACCTATGGGAACCTGACGGCAGAGCTTGGAAAGCTGCCGGTGGATTCAAAGGGAACGCTGACCTATACCTTTGTCCCGGGAAGCAATTACATAGAAAAGAGCGGAAGGATTGATTTTACGGTAAAGGGCCTGGAATTCGCAGTGGGCGGCCAGACGGCCACTGCCGCCAACGCGGTGACGGTTAAGAGCGATGCGGCCTACGGAGATTCCTGGGCGGATATTGTGAAGATTGGTTCGATTACTGCAAAGGCGGATTCCGGAAGCGACAGCAATTCCCAGCATTTTACCCTGAATCAGAGCGGAACGCCCGAAGTAGGCTCCGGGCAGAGCTTCCAGGTGCTCTATAACGGCACCATCAACGGAATGACCTTTACCAACCAGGTTGTCTGCGAGGGAACGGTGGATGTGAAGAAGCGGAGCATCAGCGTATCCAGGGGAAGCTATAAGGTAAGCAAGGTTTACGATCAGACCCGGTCGGGAGGAAATGTTACAGGGGAGCTGGAGATCTTGAATCTTCCGGCGGCAGATGCAGGCAGAGTGAATATTACGGCAGTGCCGGAAGGCTATTCCGATCCCAATGTAAACGGTCAGAGCACTATGGCGGTGAAGCTTTCCTTAAGCGGAGCCGGAGCCGGGAATTATGAGCTGGAAAATACTACGGTGGAGGTTCCCTGTGAGATTACGCCAAAGACTATCCGGCCAATCGTAAAGGTATCGGGGAATTACAGCTATACGGGCCGTGCTATTGTGCCTGCGGTCACGGTTTCCAACGGGACGGAAGTGGTGGCTGCGTCGGATTATGAGCTGGCTCTTACGAACAATCGGAACGCCGGAACCGGAAAGGTAAGCGTGCGGTCGAAGAGCGGCAGCAATTATACCTGGGGCTCGCCTGTGGAGGCGGCGTTTACCATTGATAAGACGGAATATAAGGGAACGAAAACAGGCGTCAGCTCAATGGAATATGGCGGTTCGGCGGTATTCAGCATGTATTCCATGCTTCCGGAGGGTTATAAGCTGGGGGAGATCCGGGTATCCGATCCGGATAAGATCCTTGCAGAGAAGCCCGTTGTCTCCAGTACAGTTCTGACCTGCAAGCTTGTGAATGATAAGAGCAAGGAGGGAAAAACGGCGGAGATTACAGTGCCGGTGACGGAATCGACCAATTACTATGCCTATGATCTGACATTTACGGTGAAGATGGCTTCCCAGTCTTCGGGAGGCTCGGGCCGGCAGACACCGGCAGATATAGGAAACACAGGCGGAACGGGCTCTGACTCTGTCACTCCGCCTCAGTCCTCACCAGACATACAGGAAGGAAGTTCCTCCCCGGCCGGAACTGAGGAGACGCCCGGCGGCGCCAATGTAACCCCGGTTGACAGGCAGAACTCCAAGAGCAAGAATCCCGGAGGATTCAGCACGGGCCCCATTATATGGTGCCTGATTGGCATGGTATTGTCGGCTGCTGTGATTGGCGGAACCTTTTTTGTGAGAAGCAGGTGGAGCGGTAAAGAAGATTAAAATGAAGGAGCTGCCGCAAAATAAGCTTGATGGCTTATTTTGCGGCAGCTCCTCTTTTTATGTAAGGAGACACAGGATTAATAGCCCAGCTCTTCCCCGATAAGAATTACCTTTATTCTGCCTGGGATGTGGGATCTTCTGGTAACTACGATTTGGCTGCAGATGCAGTCCGGGGACTGGCAGTCTGCGCATTTTCCCGTAACGGAACAAGGGGTCTTTTTGTTCAGCCGCAGGGTATTGATGGGAGCGGCTGTATTTCTTGCGCGGTTGTGCCCCTCCTCCAGGGTGGTTACGACCTTGTTCATACCGGCCAGTACAATCACATTGTCCGGACCGCTGCAGAGGCAGGCTACCCTGTTTCCAGCCCCGTCTACATTGATAAGCTCCCCGTTCAGCGTAATGGCGTTGGCGCTCATAAAGAAATAATCGGCGCAGACGGCCTTGGCAAAGAGTGCTTTCTTTTCCTCCGGGGTTTTTGCGGCCAGGCGGTCAATCAATGTGTAGGAGCCCTTTTTCAAGGCATCCATCAGACCGCATTCTTCCATGGTCATGGTGCCGCCCCAGGTGACGGAAGACTGTTCGGGGACAAGCTCCAGAACCTTCTTTACGGCAGCGGCGCTGTCCTGGCAGTACCAGCCTTTCATCTGGCGCTTTTCCAGATTGGCAATGATGGTTTTTGCAGTGTTTTCATAATATTGCTTTTTCGGTGTCATAAGGATCCTCCTATTTGTAGTCGCTGCGCGACAGCACTAAAGGGTAAAGCCGCTTCGACACACTAGTAATGAGAGAAACTTTTATTCGAAAGTGCCCTCATAAAAGTTCCTCTCGTGCGCCTTTGCGACTTTAATTATTATCCATTATAGAAGGATTTCCAATATATTTCAAGCCTTATAGGCTCTGCAGAGTCACAGGCATCATGGAAAGCCGCACAAAATACCCCTGCTCTTTGTGGCAGATGGGGCAGACGGCCGGAGCCATGGGGCCCATGTGGATATGGCCGCAGTTCAGACAGATCCACGCTTCCTGCGTATCGGAGGAAAACAGCTTCTTGTCTTCCATCAATTTTGCGAAGGTTCCGAAGCGGTCGCCGTGGATCTTTTCAATGGCTGCAATTCCATAGAAGGAAGAGGCGATAGACGGGAAGCCTTCTTCCGCCGCCTTGTCTCCGAATGCCTTGTAAATGGGATCGTTTTCCTCATACTCATTGTGCTGGGCGGCTTTTAGAATCTCCTCCATCGTAGGATAAAGGTCGATGGGATAACCGCCGTCAATCTGGATAGTAGTTCCGGCCAGGGGCTTTAAATGGTTGTAAAAAATCTCTGCGTGCTCCTTTTCCTGGTTGGCCGTAAAGGTAAACAGGCGCTCGAGTACAGGGAGCTTCTGACGTTTTGCCTCTTCTGCCGCAAAGGTGTAGCGGTTCCGGGCCTGGCTCTCTCCTGCGAAGGCACGCATGAGGTTTTCTCTTGTTTCGCTGTGCTGAAAATCAATTGACATAGACTGGGGTACTCCTTTCTTTGGGTGAAATATTTGCTGCTGTTTGCGCAGCGGCTCTTATACGGGATGCATGGAAAGGCTTATCTGGCCTCATAGGCGACAAGTACAATGTCTCTGCCAAGCTCCCGTGAGATCCGCTGTTCTGCATCGGAAAGGGAATCCACGGCAGAACCGGTGAGCTGTGCGGCTTTATAGGATGCCAGATCCTCTTCCCACAGAGCCTGCTCCATCCGATCTGCAGCTGCCTTACAGGACGGCGGCAGATCCATGGCAGAGGGTTTACCACTTCTGTGACACATAATAATTCCTCCAATTTCGTATTTTGTGACAGAATACAGGTTTGTCACGGTTTCTTTTTAAAAGCTGGGCTTTGAGAGTTAGTATGCCTCCCAGGGAGAATTTTATCAATAATTTGGGAAATGACTGCTATAGAAAACTAAAAAAAGTCTTCCGGTAATCAAAACCGAAAGACTTTTGAGAGCGATAGACGGGGCTCGAACCCGCGGTCTCGACCTTGGCAAGGTCGCGCGTTACCAACTACGCCACTATCGCATCTATTCTGTTGTGTGCTGTTTTGTACCAGCGACATGATTGATAATACAACAAATAAAACCATTTGTCAACACCTTTTTTAAAAAAATCTGTTGAAAGTTTGGGTTGAGAAATCGTGTTAATAATGGTACACTTAGAAGCAGCAGAGAACGGCCGGTTTCGCCTGCCGGAACGGGGCCGATCAGAAAAGAAAAAGCAAGCATTACTTATACCAATCACGGAGGAAGCAAAGATGAAGAAACTGATGATGAAAAAAGGATCCACCTGTATGGCCTGCCTGGAGTGTGTCCGGGCATGTTCTGAGGCATTTTATAAAGAGTTTGATCCGGACAAGGCATGTCTTCAAATTGTGGAGAAGAAGAGCGTGCGCCCCATGGCCTGTCCCCAGTGCGGTAAGTGTGCCGAAGCCTGTGAGGCCGGAGCTATCACACAGAACGCCAAGGGCGTGTACATGGTGAATAAGAAGCTGTGCACCGGCTGCGGCAAGTGCGTGGAGGCATGTCCCTTCGGACTGATGGTAAAGGCAGAGACTTCTCCCACTGCATCCAAGTGTATCGCCTGCGGAATCTGCGCAAAGGCATGCCCCATGGATGTACTTGAGGTTGTAGAGGGATAAATACGGACGAAAAAGACGGGGGATGCTGCAAAACCGGAGAATTTTTTGCGGCATCCCCTGTTTATGCACACGGACGCAGAAAGGAAATATACCCTCGGACAGGGATTTAAGCCGGCATTTGATTGGAAAGACGGAAAGAGAGGCAGGAATGAGCTACGCAGACACATTATTTATCAACATGTGCCATGACATTATAGAGAACGGTACAAGCACGGAGGGGGAAAAGGTACGTCCCAAATGGGAGGACGGCTCTTATGCATACACCATCAAGCGGTTCGGCGTGGTGAACCGTTATGATCTGGCAAAGGAATTCCCGGCTCTGACGCTGCGCAAAACAGCTTTAAAAAGCTGCATGGACGAGATTCTCTGGATTTACCAGAAAAAATCCAACAACATCCACGATTTGAACAGCAGCATCTGGGATGAATGGGCGGACGATGAGGGCTCTATCGGAAAAGCCTACGGCTATCAGATTGGCGTAAAGAGCCGCTATAAGGAAGGCATGATGGATCAGATGGATCGTGTCCTTTATGATTTGAAGAACAATCCCTACAGCCGCAGAATTATGACGAATACGTATGTCTTTGCGGATCTTTGCGAAATGAACCTGTATCCCTGCGCCTACAGCGCTACCTACAATGTGACGAAGAAGCCGGGGGAGGACAGGCTTACCTTGAACATGGTATTAAATCAGCGTTCCCAGGATGTGCTCATGGCCAATAACTGGAATGTAAGCCAGTATGCCATCCTCCTTATGATGGTTGCCCAGTGCTGCGGCATGGTTCCGGGAGAGCTGATCCATGTGATTGCAGATGCCCATATTTATGATCGGCATGTGGAGATTGTGAAGGAGCTTATCAGCCGGCCTGTGTATGAGGCTCCGAAGGTATCTTTGAATCCCGAGGTGACGGATTTTTATGCATTTACCACGGCAGATCTGCTTGTGGAGAATTATGTGACGGGCCCGCAGGTGAAAAATATTCCTGTGGCGGTGTAAAGAACTGGAATAGGAGCTTAAGGATGAATTTAATTGCAGCAGTAGATAAAAACTGGGCCATCGGCCTTAAAAACCGTTTATTGGTGAGTATCCCCGAGGATATGAAGTTTTTCCGGACGGAGACTGGCGGAAAGGTAGTTGTCATGGGCCGCAAGACCCTGGAGACCTTTCCGAACGGCCTGCCGCTTAAGAACCGGACGAATATTGTACTGACGGCGAATCCGGATTACGATGGAAAAGGCGCACTGGTTCTTCATAGCGTGGAGGCGGTGCTGGAGGAATTGAAAAAGTATCCTTCCGAGGATGTTTATATTATTGGAGGCGCCGCTGTTTACCGGCAGTTTCTTCCTTACTGCAGGGTTGCGCACGTTACAAAGATTGATTATGCTTATGAGGCAGACACGTATTTTCCGAATCTGGATGAACGGGCGGAGTGGAGCGTGGAAGCCGTAAGCGGAGAGAAGACATACTATGATTTGGAATTCGAGTTTGTGAAATATGTGAACAGCGCTGTGAAAGAGATATAACCTTATATCTTTGGCCGGGGCCTGCACTATTCAAAAAAACATTGACATCATAAGAAAAAAGTAGAATAATGAGAAAAAAATATATAGCATCTATGAAAGGAGTGGTGTTATGTTAGACATCAAATGGATCAAAAACGAGAATCCGAAGCCCATACCGGGGCCGGAGAATCCGCTGGTATTCGGCACGATTTTCACGGATCATATGTTTGTAATGGATTATACGGAAGGAAAGGGCTGGCACGACCCGAGAATCGAGCCCTATGCGCCCATCAGCCTGGATCCCTCCGCTATGGTATTTCACTATGGACAGGAGATGTTCGAGGGCTTGAAGGCCTATAAGACCGAGGACGGAAGAATCCTTATGTTCCGCCCGGACAAGAACATTGAACGGGCCAACAACTCCAACCGCCGTCTGATGATTCCGGAGATTCCGGCAGATGATTTTCTACAGGCGATGAAGGAGCTGGTGCGGATCGATCAGGCATGGATTCCCACTAAGGAGGGCACCTCCCTTTACATCCGTCCCTTTGTGATTGCCACAGATCCCTTCCTGGGCGTGCGGCCTTCTCATACATATAAGTTTATCATTATACTTTCCCCCGTAGGGGCCTACTATCCGGAAGGGCTTGACCCGGTCAAGATCTGGATTGAGGACGAGTATGTGCGCGCAGTCCGGGGCGGCATCGGCGAGGCCAAGACAGGCGGCAACTATGTGGCGTCTCTGGCAGCCCAGATGAAGGCCCACGAGGAAGGTTACTCCCAGGTGCTCTGGCTGGACGGCGTGGAGCGCAGGTACATTGAGGAAGTGGGAGCTATGAATATCTTCTTCAAGATCAACGGAACCGTAGTGACCCCCCAGTTAAACGGCAGCATTCTTCCCGGTGTAACCAGAAGAACCTGCGTGGAGCTGTGCAAGTCCTGGGGGCTTCCTGTGGAGGAGCGGAAGGTTTCCGTGGAGGAGCTGGAAGAAGCAGCCAGAACAGGCGCTTTGGAAGAAGTCTGGGGATCCGGAACAGCGGCCGTTATCTCTCCCGTAGGACACCTGCGCTATGAAGACGAGGTATTCCAGATTGGCGACGGCGGCATCGGAAGCTTAAGCCAGAAGCTTTACGATACAGTGACAGGAATTCAGCTTGGCAAGGTTGAGGATACCTTTGGCTGGACCGTAGAGGTAAAGTAAGCTCCGCGTATTTACGGACAAAAGATCAAGGGCTGCTGTAGAGGAAGATTCCTGTTTACAGCGGCCCTTTTACCAAAGGCGGTTCCAAAGACGAGCGGAAATAAATCAGTCCGGCTAAGAAATGCCAAGTATTTATAAGAAAAAATATCTGCTGGACGGTAAAGCTGCAAAGGCGCACGAGAGGAACTTTTAGGAGTGTTTTTTTGAATAAAAGTTTCTCTCATTACCGGTGTGTCGAAGCAGCTTTACCCTTTCGTGCTGCCGCGCAGCGACTTTTAATAGTAATATTCTTCCCAGTGCACAAATCGATTTACAGATGCATGCTTTTGCGGCTGGAAATTGATTTCATACTCGTGTACTGTGAGGGGGCTTACGGAACTGGAATAGGAGGAGTGGTATGGCAAATAAACGGAAACGGTGGAAGCTCCGTTCCTATCTTTTAAGTTATGATATGAATCTCATCGTAGCAGTTATTTTTCTGATTGTATTTGGCCTGATTATGATATACAGCTCCAGCTACTATACGGCAAGCATGAGCAAGGCCTACAACTACGATCCCACATTCCTGCTGAAAAGCCAGGCCAAATACAGCATCCTGGGCGTAGCGGTCATGCTGGTAACAGCCAATATTGACTACCACAAATGGCGCTATTTTGCCATGATAGGACTGTTTGGCTCTGCTGTTCTGATCCTGCTGCTGCTGGTACCGGGCCTGGGCGTTACCGTAAAAGGGGCAACCCGCTGGATTCAGGTGCCGGGCATCGGGCAGTTCCAGGTAGCAGAGCCGGTAAAGGTAGCCATGATCGTATTTTCAGCCGCCCTAATCTGCAAATACGCCCACAGCCTGGGCAGCTGGAAAGTCTTACTCCGGGTTATGGCTCCCACGGCTGTGATTTCACTAATGATTCTGAAAATCAGCAACAATATGAGCACAGCCGTAATCGTCTTTGGCATCAGCTTTTTGATGGTATTCATGGTACACCCAAAGTACTATCCGTTTCTGCTTATGGGACTGGCCGCGGCGGTCGTGGCGGCAGGCGTTATTTATTATACCCTGCATATGCCGGAGACAGATTCCGACTCCCCTTTCCGAATCGCCCGGATCGTAGCCTGGCTGAAGCCCTATGAATATGAATCAGACAAAGCCTATCAATCCTTACAGGGCATCTACGCCATCGGATCCGGAGGGCTGATGGGAAAAGGGCTGGGAAACAGCATACAGAAGCTTAGGATACCAGAGCCCTACAATGACATGATCTTCGCCATTATCTGTGAAGAGCTGGGAATCTTCGGGGCCGGTCTTGTAATACTGCTGTTCATCTATCTGCTGTTCCGGCTGTATGTAATCGCCCAGACCGCAGAAGACCTCTTCGGGCGTCTGCTGGTCATAGGCGTATTCTCCCACGTAGCCCTGCAGGCCGTGCTGAATCTCATGGTTGTAACCAGGCTCTTTCCCACCACAGGTGTAACCCTGCCCTTCTTCAGCTCCGGCGGAACCGCAGTCGTATTCCTGCTGATAGAGCTGGGCATGGTGCTCAACGTAGAAAAATGGGGCCGCTTCAAGAGGGAACAAGAATACCGGGAGCAGCGGCTGTAAAGGAAGCAGATCCAAAAATAAACTTCATACCAGCGCACTGGCGGAAATATTAAGGAACAAAAAGCAGGAGGCAGAGCATGAGAAAGAACACAAGAACCATACGAATCGGAGATCGGCTGATAGGCGGCGGAAATCCCATACTGATCCAATCCATGACCAATACAAAAACCGAGGATATAAAAGGAACCGTAGAACAGATAAAGCGCCTGACCGCCGCCGGCTGCGAGATCATCCGCTGCACCGTGCCCACTATGGAGGCCGCGAAAGCCCTGACAGAAATAAAAAAACAGATCACAATCCCTCTGGTAGCCGACATCCATTTCGACTACCGCATGGCTATCGCCGCCATAGAGCACGGAGCCGACAAGATCCGCATCAACCCCGGCAACATCGGCGGAAAAGACAGAGTAAAAGCCGTAGTAGACACAGCAAAGGATCGGGGAATCCCCATCCGCGTAGGCGTCAACAGCGGATCCCTGGAAAAAGAGCTCCTTGAAAAATACGGCGGCGTCACTGCAGAAGGCCTGGTAGAAAGCGCTCTAAGCAAAGTACGAATGATAGAAGAGCTAGGCTTCGAACAACTCGTAATCAGCATCAAATCCTCAGATGTACTCATGTGCGCCAGAGCCCACGAGCTCATTGCAGAACAGACTGACTACCCCCTTCACATCGGCATCACCGAAGCCGGCACCCTTTATTCAGGCAACATCAAATCAGCAGTAGGCCTGGGAATCATCCTCTACCAAGGCATCGGCGATACCATCCGAGTCTCCCTCACCGGCGACCCCTTAGAAGAAATCAAATCCGCCAAACGCATCCTAAAGACCCTGGGCCTGCGCAAAGGCGGAATTGAAGTCGTCTCCTGCCCCACCTGCGGAAGAACCCAGATAGACCTCATCAGCCTGGCAAACCAAGTAGAAACCCTAGTAGAAGAATACCCATTAGACGACATAAAAGTAGCCGTCATGGGCTGCGTAGTCAACGGCCCCGGTGAAGCCAAAGAAGCCGACCTGGGAATCGCCGGAGGAAAAGGCACAGGAATCCTATTTCGCAAAGGCCAAATCATCAAAAACGCCATCCCCGAAAAAGAACTCCTAAAAGCCCTGACCGCCGAATTAAAAAACCTGACAACCCAAACCCAAAACCAATAACCCAGGAGCCCCATGGAAAAACATTTTACAGAAGTATTCCCCCCCTTACACATAGAGCAGCCCCTCACCGAACTCCTAGAACAAGTCCGTGTAGAGCGCGTCACCTCCAACCGGGCCAAAACCCACATCAAAGTCTACCTCACAAGCGGAAAACTAATCCACAAGGAACAAATATTCCATTTAGAGCAGACCTTAAAAAAACAGCTTTTCGGAAAAAATCCCATAGAGCTCAAGATCATAGAACACTTCCGGCTCTCCAGCCAATACACCCCCCAGAAAGTCCTGGAGCTCTACCGCGACAGCATCCTCTTCGAGCTGAGAGCCTACAGCATCCTGGAATTCAACCTCTTCCGGAGAGCCGAGATCACATTTCCAAAAGAAGACCATATGAAGCTGTCCCTGGAAAAAACCACCTTGGGCCAGGAAGCGGCGGACGAGCTCATCCGGGTGCTCCATAAGATCTTCACCGAGCGCTGCGGCATGAAGCTGGAGATCGAAGCCGAACTGGTAGACAAAAACCAGGAGCAGGAAGAAAAACGCCGGAAAAGCCAGGAATTTATGGAAAAACAGGCAGCCGCACTGACCGAGCGCATGCACCAGGCCGAGCAGGATCAGGCAGCCGCGCAGGGAGAGCTCCAGCCAGAAAAAGAAACCGCCGCCCCGGCCGGGAAAGCGGCAGCGGCAAAGACACCCAAAGAAAAAAAGCCCCGTCCCTCCTTCGGCAAAGACGACTACCCCTACCGCCGCACCCTGCGCAGCGGCGGCAGCAATGGCAAAAGCGCCCGTGCATCCGATCCGGACGTGCTCTACGGCCGCAGCTTCGAGGACGGCGAACTCACAGAGCTCTGCCAGATCATCGGAGAGATGGGCGAGGTCACTGTCCGCGGACAGGTATCAGCTCTGGATGAGCGGGAGATCCGCGGCGAAAAAACCATCGTAACCATAACCATAACAGACTACACAGACACCATCCGCGCCAAGCTTTTTATCAAAAACGAAGATCTCCCAGGTTTTCGTGAAAACGTAAAAAAAGGCGCTTTCGTGCGGATCAAGGGCATAACCGCCATAGACCGCTTTGACAACGAGCTGACCCTAAGCTCCCTGACAGGCATCAAAAAATCCGCAGATTTTCGGAAGCTTCGGGTGGACAACCACGAACACAAGCGCGTAGAGCTCCACTGCCATACGAAAATGAGCGATATGGACGGAGTCTCCGAGGTCAAGGATCTCATCAAGCAGGCAAAGGCCTGGGGCCATAAGGCCATAGCCGTAACAGATCACGGAGTTGTCCAGGCGTACCCGGATGCCAGCCACAGTCTGGATAAAGGAGATCCTTTTAAAGTCATTTACGGGCTGGAGGGGTATCTGGTAGACGATTTGAAGGAGATTGTCACAGACCCCAGGGGGCAGAGCCTGGATGACCTTTATGTGGTATTCGACATAGAGACCACTGGCTTCAGCGCCGAGCACGATCAGATCATTGAGATTGGAGCGGTAAAGGTGGAGAAGGGGCAGATTACGGATCGCTTCAGCGCCTTTGTCAATCCTCACACGCCCATTCCCTTTGAGATTGAGAAGCTCACAGGCATTACCGACGATATGGTGCTGAAAGAGCCGGATATCGGGGAAGTCCTGCCCCGTTTCCTGGCATTTTGTGAAGGGGCGGTGATGGTGGCTCACAATGCAGATTTTGATATGAGCTTTATCCGGAAAAACAGCCAGCGCCAGGAGCTTCCCTGCACTTTTACGGTGGTGGATACGGTATCCCTGGCCAGGGTGCTTCTGCCAAACCTCAACCGTTTTAAGCTGGACACCGTGGCAAAGGCTCTGAATGTGTCCTTAGAAAATCATCACCGGGCCGTGGACGATGCCGGCTGTACCGCAGAGATCTTTGTAAAATTTGTGGAAATGCTCAAAGACCGGGATATCCGGGATCTGACCGCAGTCAACCGGATGGGAAGCCTGGACGCCGACGCCATCAAGAAGCTTCCCACCTACCATGTAATCATTCTGGCAAAGAATGAGATTGGCCGGGTCAATCTGTACCGTATGGTTTCCTGGTCCCACCTGGACTATTATGCCAAGCGTCCCCGGATACCAAAAAGCGTGCTGCAGAAATACCGGGAGGGATTGATCATCGGGTCTGCCTGCGAGGCCGGAGAGCTTTACCAGGCTCTCGTGCGCTCGGCTCCGGAAGAAGAGATTGCCAGACTGGTGAATTTCTATGATTATCTGGAAATCCAGCCTCTTGGAAATAACGAATTCATGCTCCGGGGAGAGCGGCCTGTCTTCGAGTCCATGGAGGATCTGATCCGCCTTAATAAGCGGATCGTAAGTCTGGGAGAGCAGTTCGGGAAAATGGTGGCAGCCACCTGTGACGTGCATTTTTTGAATCCCGAGGATGAGGTGTACCGGCGGATCATCATGGCCGGCAAGGGGTTCAAGGATGCAGATAACCAGGCTCCGCTTTACCTGCGGACCACGGAGGAAATGCTTTCCGAGTTTGAATACCTGGGAAGCGATAAGGCGGAGGAGGTGGTTATCACAAACCCCAACCGCATCGCCGATATGATTGAATACATTTCCCCGGTGCGGCCGGACAAGTGTCCCCCGGTGATTGAGAATTCCGATCAGACCCTTCGGGATATCTGCTACGAGAAGGCTCATTCCATCTATGGAGAAGAGCTGCCGAAGATGGTAACGGATCGGCTGGAGAAGGAGCTTCACTCCATTATCTCCAATGGCTTTGCGGTAATGTACATTATTGCCCAGAAGCTGGTGTGGAAGTCTAATGAGGACGGATATCTGGTGGGCTCCCGCGGTTCCGTGGGTTCCTCCTTTGTAGCTACCATGGCCGGAATTACGGAGGTCAATCCTCTGCCGCCCCATTATTACTGCTCCGAATGCCACTACAGTGATTTCGATTCTGACGAAGTCCGGAAGTACGCCGGAGCCGCCGGCTGCGATATGCCGGATAAAAGCTGTCCGAAGTGCGGCGCGCCTCTTAAGAAGGAGGGCTTCGACATTCCCTTTGAGACCTTCCTGGGATTTAAGGGGGACAAGGAGCCGGACATTGACCTGAACTTTTCCGGCGATTACCAGTCCAAGGCCCATAAGTATACGGAGGTTATCTTTGGAACGGGACAGACCTTCCGGGCCGGGACGATTGCGACTCTGGCGGATAAGACGGCCTTTGGCTATGTAAAGAATTATTTTGAAGAGCACGGAACCCATAAGCGCAACTGTGAGATTGACCGGATCGTCCAGGGCTGCGTGGGCGTGCGGCGTTCTACGGGACAGCATCCCGGCGGCATTGTGGTGCTGCCTCATGGGGAGGAGATACATTCCTTTACGCCGGTGCAGCATCCGGCAAATGATATGACCACAGACATTATTACCACACATTTTGACTATCACTCCATCGATCATAACCTGTTGAAGCTTGACATTCTGGGACACGATGATCCCACCATGATCCGTATGCTGGAGGATTTGACGGGACTGGACGCCCGGACGATTCCCCTGGACGATCCGGGAGTTATGTCTCTGTTTAAGAGTACGGAGGCTCTTGGAATTACGCCGGAGGATATCGGGGGCTGCCCTCTGGGCTGTCTTGGCATACCAGAGTTTGGCACAGACTTTGTAATTCAGATGGTGGTAGACGCCAAGCCCCAGTCTTTTTCGGATCTGGTGCGGATTTCCGGCCTATCCCACGGTACGGATGTGTGGCTTAATAATGCCCAGCGGTTTATCAAGGAGGGGAAGGCTACCATTTCCACGGCCATTTGTACCCGTGACGATATTATGCTGTATCTCATCAATACAGGAGTGGAGCCCAGCCTTTCCTTTACCATTATGGAGAGTGTGCGGAAAGGCAAGGGCTTAAAGCCGGAGTGGATTGAGGCTATGAAGGCGGAGGGTGTGGAGGACTGGTATATTGAATCCTGTACCCTTATCAAATACATGTTCCCCAAGGCCCATGCGGCGGCTTACGTTATGATGGCCTGGAGAATTGCCTACTGTAAGATTAATTATCCGCTGGCCTACTATGCGGCGTATTTCAGCATCCGGGCTTCGGCCTTCAGCTATGAGCTGATGTGCCAGGGGAAGGAGCGGCTGGCTTACTATATGGCGGATTACAAGCGCAGAAGCGATCAGCTCTCCAAAAAAGAGCAGGATACCATGAAGGATATGCACATTGTCCAGGAGATGTATGCCCGGGGCTTTGAATTCTGGCCCCTTGACATTTTCCGGGCCAAGGCGGACAAGTTCCAGATCATTGACGGGAAGCTGATGCCCTCCTTAAGTACCATTGAAGGAATGGGCGACAAGGCGGCGGAGCAGCTCTGTGAAGCGGCCAAGGACGGCCCGTTCTTATCCAAGGACGATCTGCGGCAGCGGAGCAAGATCTCCAAGAGCCTGGTTGATCTCATGGGGGACCTGGGGCTTCTGGGGGATCTGCCGGAGTCGAATCAGCTGTCGCTGTTTGATTTTGTGTGAGGCAGTTTTGACAGAAAGCCTTTACACCTTTGCGGATGATTGGTATAATAGAATTACCATAGAGACGGCGCTACAGAAAGCAGGTGATGATATGCCGACGAATGCGGAAGTGATTGAGAGTTTGGCAAGAAAGCTGGAAAGAGTACGGATTTTAAATGATTTGAAGGAATGTCGGACATTAGAAGAATATCAAGAGCTGACAAAAAAATACGAAGCTTTATGTAATGACGATAAAGCATAGGAATTCAAATAAGCTTATTCGTGGAAGAGATGCAGAATTTCTCAATGGGAGAGGTTTTGCATCTCTTTTTATGTACAGCCGCAGAGGAAACTTCCGGATTTCCCTAGATTTTTTCTTGAATTATTTCCGTAAACATGGTATACTAAAGCCCGTATTAAAATTTGCGTACAAATGTCTTTGACACGCGTACAAAAAGCAAGGTTCCGGCCGGTATCCAGAAGGATATTGCGGAATGGAAACAGTGATATCCCTCACAGTGCACAAATTGATCTGCAGAGGCACAGGCTTGCTGCTGGAAGATGATTTTATACAGTGTACGGCTGGAATATTACGGAACTTTTAATTTAGACGGTAAATCCGCAAAGGCGCACGAGAGGAACATAAAAGTTTCTCTCCTAACCGGTGTGGCGAAGCGGTTTTACCCTTTCGTGCAGTCGCACAGAGACTTAAAATAGGAGGATGATGAGTTATGAAAAAGCGTGTATTAGCAATTGCACTGGTAACCGCTCTGGCGGGTTCCATGCTGGCAGGCTGCGGAAGTAAGAGCAGCGGTGACGGAGCGGGAACAGAAGCGCCTGCAGCGGCAGACGGTGCAAAGGTAGTAAAAATCGGCGTATACGAGCCGGCGTCCGGAGACAACGGCGCGGGCGGCAAGCAGGAAGTGCTTGGTATGCAGTATGCCAACCATGTAACGCCTACCGTTGAGATCGGCGGAGAGGAGTATACCGTGCAGCTGGAGATTGTGGACAATGAGTCTTCCAACGACAAGGGCCCTTCAGCAGCTTCCACACTGGTAAGCGCGGGCGTGTCGATTGCACTGGGCTCCTACGGTTCCGGCGTGTCGATTGCTGCTTCCGATGTATTCAAGGAGGCGGGCATTCCGGCCATGGGCGTTACCTGCACCAACCCCCAGGTTACGGAGGGCAATACCCATTACTTCCGTATCTGTTTCCTGGATCCCTTCCAGGGCACCGTACTTGCCAACTTTGCAAGTGAGAACTTCTCCGCAAAGAAGGCGTACATTTTAACAAAGCTTGGCGACGATTACTCCACAGGACTTGGCTACTACTTCAAGGAGGCCTTCACAGGCCTTGGCGGCGAGGTGGTTGAGGAAACCTTCCAGGAGGGCAACAGCGACTTTACTTCTTATGTAACCTCTGCAAAGAACGCAGGCGCAGACGTATTCTTCGCTCCCGTATCCACCGAGGCGGCGGCGCTGATCATCGAGCAGGCGGCGGCACAGGGAATGACTATTCCTATGATGGCCGGCGATACATGGGATTCCAACGTTATCTTGAATGCTGCAAAGGGCAAGGATGTAGAGATCTATGTTACAACCTTTTACCAAGAGGGAGGCAATGAAGAGTTCGACAGCGGTATCAAGGAATGGATTAACGGTGATTCCACGGCAAAGGCAAATAACGGCGGAGACGATACCGTAGCAGCCGTAACCGCTATGGGCTATGACGCTTACTATGTGGCTCTTGAAGCGTTAAAGGCAGCAGGATCCACGGATCCGGCGGCAGTCAATGAGGCTCTCTGGGATGTCAGTTACACAGGTGTAACCGGAAAGATCGAATTTGACGATGTGAACGGAGATGCCCTTCGCGACACCGCATATGTAAAATGTGCCAATACGGAGTCCGGAGCATGGGATTTCGTGGCTGAGCAGGGCGTAAACTAAGAGCAGTAACGAATAAGAATGGCGGAAGGCTCTTGTGCCCTTCCGCCATATTCTTGTCTGGGTTTTTGCTCCCATCTTCCTGATTATTTCATGATACATACATTGTAAAAAAGACTTGGAGGCTTTTTATGGATTGGATAAGTAGAAACCTGCCCTATCTCATGGCAGGAATTTCAGTGGGCGGTCAGTATGCCTTGATTGCCATCGGCTATACCATGGTCTACGGCATTCTGCGTCTGATTAACTTCGCTCACGGCGATATTTTTATGGTGGCAGGTCTGATTATGGTTTATTCCACCACCGTCATGCCTATCTACATAGCAATTCCTTTAATGATAGTAGTCACGGTTATCTTAGGCTTTCTGGTGGAGCGTGCGGCCTACAAGCCCCTTCGGAACGCTCCCCGTATGTCGATTATGATTTCTGCCATCGGCGTTTCCTATCTCCTGCAGAATCTGGCGCTGTATGTGACAGGCGGACTGTCCCAGCAGTATCCGGCAATTCCCTGGATCAACGATACAGTGACGGTGTTCGGCGCCACCACAAAGAGGGTGACGATTATTACCCCTATACTGACAATTATTCTGGTGCTGCTTCTGGTTGCACTGATCAAGCGTACCAAGATCGGCATGGCCATGCGTGCGGCCTCCAGGGACTTTGAGACCTCCCAGCTTATGGGAATTAAGATCAATTCCGTGATCAGTTTTACCTTTATCATCGGAACCTTTCTGGCGGCTATCGGAAGCCTTCTGTTTTTCACCAACTACACAGGCGTGACTCCTACGGCGGGAGCTATGCCGGGGCTGAAGGCGTTTGTGGCGGCCGTGTTTGGGGGAATCGGTTCGATACCCGGAGCCGTGATTGGCGCATTTATCATTGGTATCTGTGAAAACATTATCAAGGGTCTGGGCTGGACGACCTTTTCCGATGCCTTTACCTTTGCGCTGCTGATTGTCATTCTGATCGCCAAGCCTACGGGGCTTTTCGGCGAGAAGGTAACGGATAAAGTATAAGGAGGCGTTCAAAATGAGTACAAAGAAAAAAACTGCATGGAACGCAGGCCTTATAGCGGCGCTGCTGATTCTGCTTTTTTTACTGGAGCAGACACTGCCTTCCAGTTCTATGCTTTTTACCGTATTAAAAAAAGGCGCCATCTATGCATTGGTAGCCGTTTCCATGAACCTGCTGAACGGATTTACCGGATTGTTTTCCTTAGGGCAGGCTGGTTTTATGCTTCTGGGAGCTTACACCTACGCCATTCTGACGATTCCGGTGGAATCCAGGAACAGTGTGTACCAGTACTTTGACGGGGGAATTATCCAGTTCACCCTGCCGGTGCCCATTGCACTGATTGCAGGAGGAATTCTGGCGGCTGTATTTGCCTATCTCATCGGACTTCCGGTGCTCCGTCTGAAAAGTGATTATCTGGCCATTGCGACGTTGGGCTTTGCGGAGATTATCCGTGCGGTGTTCCAGTGGGATAAGCTGGGCCCGATTACCAACGGCTCCAACCTGCTGCGGAACTTCCCCTCCTTCCGCTCGGTCATTTTCCCCTTCGTGGTGTCCGGCATCTGCATTGCACTTATTGTAATGCTGATCAATTCCACCTACGGCCGTGCCTTTAAGGCTATCAGGGATGATGAGATTGCGGCGGAGGCCATGGGGATCAACCTGGCCCATCATAAGCGTCTTGCTTTTGTGATCAGTTCCTTTTTCGCAGGCATTTCCGGAGGGCTTTTGGCCATGTATCAGACGACCATCCAGGCGTCCATGTTTAAGTCGGCTATGACTTATGAGATTCTGCTGATTGTGGTTATCGGCGGCATCGGCTCGGTGACGGGAAGCTGCATCAGCTCTTTCCTGTTCATTGCCTGTTCCGAGTGGTGGCTGCGTTTCCTGGATAATGAGAACCTTTACATCGGCGGCTTCCATGTGCCGCTTCTGCGCCCCGGCTTCCGAAAGGTGGTATTTGCCATTGTGATTATGGCGGTGGTGCTGTTCTACAGGCAGGGCATCATGGGAACCAAGGAGTTCTCCATAGAAGGAATCTTCAATTTCTTCAAGAGGAAATCAGGCGGAAAAAAGGAAAAGAAGGGAGGAACCTCCCATGAGTAAAGAAAATGTATTAAAGGTGGAAAATGTCACCATGCAGTTCGGCGGCGTTATTGCGGTGGACAATATGAACCTTGAGGTGGACAAGGGAGAGATCGTATCCCTGATCGGCCCCAACGGTGCGGGAAAGACCACGGCCTTTAATGTGATTACCGGCGTATATGCGCCTACCAACGGCGCTGTTTATTATAAGGGAAATAAGATAATTCAGAATTATCCCCAGGGCAAGATGAAGAAGCTTTACCGGGGTGAGAATCCCATGACTTATACAGGGCAGCATGCGGTTGCTCCGACGCCGGATAAGATTACGCGCCTGGGGATTGCAAGGACCTTTCAGAATATCCGTCTTTTTAAGAGCCAGACAGTGTTTGAAAATATTCTGATTGCCAAGCATATGCTCCGCACCAGCAATATTTTCACGGCCACCTTCCGGCTGAACGGCAAGGAGGAGGCGCGGATGCGGAGGGAATCGGAAGAGCTGCTTCATCTGATGGAGCTTGACGATGTGCGGGATGAGCTGGCAACCTCCCTTCCTTACGGCAAGCAGCGTCATCTGGAGATTGCCCGTGCCCTGGCTACGAAGCCTGAGCTGCTTCTTTTAGATGAGCCGGCGGCAGGCATGAATCCTCAGGAGACCTTGGAGCTGACCCAGTTTATCGGGCGGATTCGGGATGAGTTCGGGCTGACGATTTTTATGATTGAGCATCACATGGATCTGGTGATGGAGATTTCTGACCGGATCTACGTACTGGATTTTGGAAAGCCCATTGCGGAAGGGACGCCGGAGGAGATCCGGAACAATCCGAGGGTAATTGAGGCTTATCTGGGAGGTGCGCAGGATGAGTAATATATTGGAAGTAAAGGATCTGCATGTATCCTATGGCGGAATTAAGGCGGTAAAGGATATTAGTTTTGCAGTGCCAAAGGGCGAGGTTGTAACTTTGATTGGCGCCAACGGAGCCGGAAAGAGCTCTACCCTGCGCTCCATTGTGGGATTGGTAAAGCCGGAGAGCGGCAGCATCCAGTTTGAGGGTGCACAGCTTGCCGGGCTTCCTACGGATCAGATTGTGTCCAAGGGGATTACCCTGGTGCCGGAGGGAAGGCGGGTATTCCCGGATCTGACGGTTCTGGAGAATCTGAAGATTGGGGCTTATATGAGAAAGGATTCTCTGGAGGAGGATCTGAAATGGGTGCATGATCTGTTTCCAAGGCTTAAGGAGCGTTCCTGGCAGCTTGCCGGAACCCTGTCCGGCGGAGAGCAGCAGATGCTTGCCATTGGCCGGGCCCTGATGTCCAGGCCGGAGCTGATTATGATGGATGAGCCCTCCCTGGGGCTGGCGCCTATTATTGTGCAGGGCGTATTTGACATTATCCGGGAGATCAACAAGCAGGGCGTGACCATCCTCCTGGTGGAGCAGAATGCCAATATGGCATTAAAAGCTGCCAATCAGGGCTATGTAATGGAGACCGGACGGATCACCCTCACCGGTACAGGAGCAGAGCTTCTGGAGAATGAGGAAGTGAAGGCGGCTTATCTGGGGAAAGCGAAAGATAAGTAGAAAAGGTTTACAAGAAGAAAAAAAGAATGTATACTAGTTACCGTCAGCGGCTGGAAATGTACCTTTGTTCACGGAGGTACATAATTAGGAATTCTTACGGAACTGGAATGGAGGAGCTAGGATTATGGTAAAAGCAGTTGTTGGAGCAAACTGGGGAGATGAGGGTAAGGGCAAGATTACCGATATGCTGGCCCAGGAGTCGGACATTATTGTCCGCTTTCAGGGAGGGGCAAACGCAGGCCACACCATTGTGAATAATTATGGAAAGTTTGCCTTGCATACACTTCCTTCTGGCGTATTTTATGATCACACAACAAGCATCATCGGCAACGGGGTTGCGCTCAATATTCCGGTGCTGTTCCGGGAGATCCAGAGCATCGTGGAGCGGGGCGTTCCGTCTCCGAAGATTCTGGTGTCCGATCGGGCGCAGATGGTGATGTCTTACCATATTCTCTTCGATCAGTGCGAGGAGGAGCGTCTGGGCGGAAAGTCCTTTGGCTCTACCAAGTCGGGGATTGCTCCCTTTTATTCGGATAAATTCGCAAAAATCGGTTTTCAGGTAAGCGAGCTGTTTGCCGGGGAGAGCTATCTTCGGGAGAAGATTGCCAATGTGTGCATTCAGAAGAACACGCTGCTGGAGCATCTGTATCACAAGCCGGCTCTTAACCAGGAGGAGCTCTATGAGGAGCTGATGGAGTATAAGAGGATGGTGGAGCCCTATGTGTGCGATACCTCTGCCTTTCTTTATAAGGCCATTCAGGAAGGAAAGACCATACTTTTGGAGGGGCAGCTGGGATCTATGAAGGATCCGGATCACGGCATTTATCCCATGGTAACCTCTTCTTCTACGCTGGCTGCTTACGGCGCTATCGGGGCCGGGATTCCGCCCTATGAGATCAAGGAGATTGTGACTGTGTGCAAGGCTTATTCCAGCGCAGTGGGAGCAGGAGCTTTTGTCAGTGAGATTTTCGGGGATGAGGCGGACGAGCTTCGAAGACGGGGCGGCGACGGCGGAGAGTTTGGAGCCACTACGGGACGTCCCCGGAGAGTGGGCTGGTTCGACTGCGTGGCTTCCCGGTACGGATGCCGGATACAGGGAACTACGGATGTGGCTTTTACAGTGCTGGATGTACTGGGATATCTTGAGGAGATTCCGGTCTGCGTGGGCTATGAGATTGACGGCCAGGTGACGAAGGACTTCCCCGTACCTTATCTTCTTGAGAAGGCAAAGCCGGTATTTGAGACGCTTCCCGGCTGGAAATGCGATATCCGGGGGATTAAGAAGTATGAGGAGCTGCCGGAGAACTGCCGGAAGTATATTGAGTTTGTTGAGCGGCAGATAGAGTGCCCGATCACGATGGTTTCCAATGGGCCGGGCAGAGATGACATTATATATCGGAAGTAGGCTATGAAGATTACAACTATTATATTTGATTTGGGAAGAGTGCTGGTCGGATACGGCTGGGAAGCGTATCTAAGGAAGCTTGTTCCGGAACCGGCGGCATATGAGGCAGTGGAACGGGCAGTATTCAAAAGCCCTGCCTGGGTAGAGCATGACAAAGGGCTTTTGGGCAGGGAAGAGGAGATTATGGACTTTGTGGCGGCGGCTCCGGAGTATGAGAAGGAGATCCGCGCAGTCTATGAGAATCTGGGAGAGTGTACCTGGAGCCTTGATTATGCCGTTCCCTGGATTCAGGAGCTGAAGGAGAAGGGATACCGGGTGTATGCCCTTTCTAACTGGCCGGAGCATATTTATCAGCAGCGCGGGGATAAGCTTGATTTGCTGGAGCTGATGGACGGGTATTTTCTTTCCTTTCAGGAGCATTTGATCAAACCGGATGAAAAGGCGTTTCTGCGGCTGATGGAAAAGTATGGGATAGAGCCGGGGGAAGCGGTGTTTCTGGACGATACCAGGGCGAATGTCCTGGCGGCGGAAAGGCTTGGGATTCACGGGATTCTGTTCACTTCCCAGCAGCAGGCCAGGGAGGAATTGGCGAAGCTTGGCGTCCAATAGGCGCTGCATCAATGCATGCCTATGGAACTGGCGGAACTTCGCCCGATAAGGCAGAAATAAAAAAGCAGGCGGCAGTTATTTTTGACTGCACAGCCTGCTTTTTCGCATGCTATTCCTTTTTTGCAGGTATCTTGTGTTCCCGGGCTACTTTTTCAACCTTTTCTTCCGGCATCATTAAAAGACGGGCGGTCTTTGGGATGCTGTGGGTAGAGGTCAGAGCATTCTTGATGACAAGTTCGATACCTTGTTCCATACCTTGTTCCATACCCTGTTCCAATCCTTCTTTCCGGCCCTCTTCAATCGCTTCCTTCCGCAGATATTCTCGTTCCGCTTTCTCGTCATATTCTTCCAACAGCATACTACGCACCTCCGCTTGATTTCTCCGCAAAATGTCTGCAAGTATTCCGTGCTTCAGACAGTATTCTATCGCCTGTCCCAGGGCCTTCTCCAATATCATTCCTTTTTGAAGATTCTTCCGGATCTCCCTTATAAACTCCGCATACTCCTGCAGCCTTCTGCATTTCTCCATCAGCTCCCGGTTATGGCCGCTGTTGATATTCAGAATAAGGGCCTTGCATTCCAGAGCCGGCTCCCTTCCCTCACGCCCTGTTTCATAGGCTTCCGACAGCCGAAGCTCCATCCGATCCGCTTCCTTTTCCAATCCATTGTAGAAGACTATGTAATTGGGAAAGGGCAGCGGAATGCGTGTGTTCCCGGTCAGCCGGTATCCCCTGTCATTGATATACCGTTCATACAGCTCTGCAAAGTAGAGCAGGCCGCGCAAGGGCATATTGGGGTTCCAGGTACTCTGGTGCTCATAGAGATTCATGGAGGCTCCCACCAGGAAGGACAGATCATTTTTCATCTTTAAGTAAATTACATTTTCCAGGGTATTGATCTCCAGATCATCCGGATTCCCGTAATCGGTACCGTTGACTGCGTTGTAGAGAGACAGCAGATCCTTCTTATCATGGAAAATGAACCGGAAGAGCGTATCCTTATACTTTCGGTTGGCACGTCTCCGTATACGGAATACGTTGCTTATTTTAAGTTTCAATTTGTTCTCCTTTCATTATACGGTTTTCTCATTTATCCTGCAAGACCGTAAAAAACAATCATAGGCATCACACTCACTTTTTAATTGGGGGCGATAAACAGCTTAAGCAGCAGTCCGCATATTTGAACGCGTTGTTGGGAAACAGAAAGCAGAAATACTTTCTGTGAGACGACCCTCCGTGCACAAAACCGGGTATTTCCTTGTTCACGAAGAGTACTATATTAGGATAACATAATCGTTGCTGATCTGCAAGTTGTATTTGGAAAAATATGTAATTTAATTCAACAGTAAGACAGAAGAGATAGAGGATTACTTTTTCAAAAACCGGTACACAAGGATATAGGCATAGAGAAAGCAGGGGATGACAACGGTACATACAAGGGAAGCCTTGAGCCAGTCCCTGGAGGCCGTCGGATCCGTGAAGGCGAGAACAAAGGTGATAAGGTACATGCCTGCTAAGAGCAGTGCGCCTGCGAGGGCAAGGATGCGTTTAAGCTTTTTTAACATGGGGGCCTCCTGGGATTTTGTTAGGTTTATGTCCTTTTCTGCTACTAAGATAACACACCTTGAAAAAGAAGTATAGATTTTTTCAACTTTTTTGTATAAAGCCGGAATAACGGGTCATAATAGAATTAGACAAAAGAGAAACGAATTACTTATATCCTCCCCTTTAGTAAAATCCTCACCGCGGCAGCGCGGTGAGGATTTTTTTTGAACAGAGAAAAAAGTAAATATATAGAAAAATTTCACAAAAAAGCAATTACAGAGTAAAATTTTCACAAACTATATTAAAATTTTGTACCTAAAATCCGCAATCTAATTGGACTTTAATTTATTATATGTTATAATAGTTAAACTGGTTTAGAAATGCTCAATAGACGAAAAGACATTGAGAAAAAAGATTTTCAGAGAATCACATACAACATTTTAACTTCCGGGGGGACAGGTATGGAAAAAGAGAATTGTCTGAAAGTCCAGATGCTGGGGGATTTTATTATAACCTATAAGGGAAAAATAGTACAGCTGGGGAAGAATCAGACAACAAAGGCCCTGCAGCTTTTACAGCTGCTTCTGTATGCAGGTTCTCAGGGAATTACCAGACTGCAGCTGATGGAACGGCTCTATGGCAGCGATATGGAGGGAGACCATGCCAATAATCTGCGCGTGACAGTTTTTCATCTGCGCAGGCTGCTGAAAAATTCAGAGCTGCCGAAGGAGCAGTATATCCGTACCGAGGACGGGCGTTACCGCTTCGAGAGCTCTTTCCCTATAGAGATAGACGTAGTCCAGTTTGAACATCTGCTGGAGCAGGCAGATAAAGCGGGAGCCTGTGAACAAAGACTTGAGCTTTTGAAGAAGGCGTGCTATTATTATAAAGGATATTTCCTGCCGGCGCTGTCCGCTGAGGAATGGGTGATTGTGGCGGGAATTCATTTTCAGAATCTGTATTTTGCTGCATTGGAAGAGGTCTGCGGCCAGATGAAGCGGCGCAGAGAATTTACAGAGCTCTTGGAGCTCTGCAGCCGTGCTGCGTCTCTTTACCCCTTCGATGAGTGGCAGGTTTATCAGATTGAATGCCTGCTTGGGCTGGAACGGCCCAAGGAAGCGATGGCTCTCTATGAGAAGACCACAGAGATGTACTTTGATGAGCTGGATATGCCTCCGTCGGAACGCATGGTGGAGTGCTTCCGCCAGATGAGCAGCCAGATTCAGCTGAATACAGGTGATTTTAATGAGATTCATAAGATGCTGCGGGAGGAACCGCGTCTTGGCGGCGCTTATTACTGTACCTATCCGAGCTTTATGGACATTTACCGCATCATTGTGCGGATTATGGAGCGGTCGGGACAGTCGGTTTACCTTTTGCTGTGCACGGTTCTGGACGAGCGGCAGCGGCAGATGGAGGATTCCGAAGGGCTGAAGAGAATCACGGAATGTCTGGCAGAGGCGATTCAGGAGACTCTGCGCCGGGGAGATACGTTTACCCGTTACAACATAAGCCAGTATCTGGTACTTCTTACGGGAGTATGCCGGGAGGACTGCCATATTGCGACCAGCCGGATTGATGCCTGTTTCCGGAAAAAAGTGAGCAGCCGGCGGGTACATGTGAATTACCGTGTTGCATCGATTGCCGATATACCGGGAATTCGCAGTGAGAGCTTTGTGGATTCCGGGCAGGCGGTGAATTGGGAGGAAAAGAATGGGTTTAAGGAACTGGATAGTGCTTCTGACAGCCCTTTGTCTGATGGCGGGCTGTAAAAAGGCTGGCTCTGAGGAGCAGTTCCCCAATAAGAATATAGAAAGTGTGGAAGCCAAAAGCCCTCTGTCGGATACGCAGGGGGATTTTCAAGTGGTAGAACCGGGCTCTGTCTATACCGGGCCTATTGAGATACCCCTTCCGGAGGCGTCCGGCCAGGTGGTATATGAGGAGAACGGTATTACCGTAGATGCCAGCAATACCGAGGACGGCTATCTGATGGTAAAAGGGTTTGCATCGGATACGCGGCTGAAGGTGCAGATAACTTTAAATGAAGAGACCTATACCTACGATCTGAACCAGGAGCAGGAATACGAGGTATATCCCCTTCAGATGGGGAACGGAACCTATGGGGTCCAGGTATTCCAGCAGGTGGAGGGAACCTCCTACAGCCCTGTCTATTACACGGAGGTGGAGGTAGAGATGCCGGATACGGACCGGGTATTTTTGTATCCCAGCCAGTATGTGTGGTATACCAACGATAAGAATGCGGTAAAGCTTTCCTATGATTTATGTGCAGAGCTGGATTCCGACAAGGAGAAAGCGGAGCGTCTCTACGATTATATTGTAAATCTCCTTACCTACGATTATGAGAAGGCGGCTACGGTGGAGAAGGGGTATCTTCCGGATGTGGATGCTACCCTTCAGGAGAGGAAAGGCATCTGCTTTGATTATTCTGCGCTGTTTGCAGCCATGCTCCGGGCACAGGATATTCCGGTGCGGCTGGCGATCGGATATGTACAGCCGGATAATATCTATCATGCCTGGAACCAGGTATATCTGGACGGGGAATGGGTGTGGATGGATTCTACATTTGGTCCAGAATCCGCCTATACGGAAGAGAATTATACAAAAGAACGACAGTATTAGAGGGGAGTGGAAAGGGAAATGGGAGAAAAGAAGATGAAAAGCCTGCCGGCGGTGGAGGTGTCTTTGTTCTGCCAGCAGGCAGCGATGATTCTGAAAGCCGGAATTCCTCTGTATGACGGAATGGAGGTTTTGTATGAGAGCTATAAAGATACCGCTTACGGCAGGGCTTTTCAGAAAATCTATGAAGGCGTCCGGGACGGAGGCAGCCTCTATGAGGGGGTAAAAGCAGCCGGTTTTTTCCCAAAGTATATGGTACATATGGTTCATGTGGGAGAAACCGCCGGAGAGCTGGACCGGGTTCTTGAGTCTCTGGGAGATTACTATGACAGGGAAAGCCGGATGCAGGCGGCGATTCGAAGCGCAGTTGCCTATCCGATGGTGCTGGTGATCTTAATGACAGCCGTGATTGCAGTTCTGGTTCTGAAGGTGCTTCCCATATTTACAGAAGTGTTCTTAAGTCTGGGAACGGGTCTTGCCGGAACGGAAGGCGCCGTGCTGTCCGGAAGCGCGGCTCTGGGGCGTATTGTCCTCATAGCGGCGGCAGTTCTGCTTCTTCTGATGCTTGCGGTGTTTCTTATCTGGTGTGCCGGCAAAAGGCAGATGCTTCTTGGCGTCGGGCAGGGCCTTCCTGCAGTGCGCCGCCTTCTGAATCAGCAGACGGCTCAGCGTTTTGCAGAGGTGATTGCTATGGTGCTGAACAGCGGCTATCCCCTGGAGCACGCCTTAGAGCTGATACCGGATATGCTTCCGGATAAACGCAATATGAAAAAAGCCCAGAAGTGCCGTGAGCTTATGGAACAGAACGGCGATTTTGCGGCAGCCGTAGAGCAGGCGGGCATCTTTGAGCCTCTTCATCAGAAGATGATCCGGGTGGGCGTAGAGGCCGGGCAGACGGATCGGGTTATGGAGCGTATGGCAGGAATCTACGGCATGGAGGTGGACGAGGGAATCCACCGCATGGTCTCCTGGATCGAGCCGGCCCTGGTGTCTGTGCTGACCTTGATTATCGGGGGGATTCTGCTTTCCGTAATGCTGCCTCTGGTGAGCATTATGCTGTCCATCGGTTAGCGCACAGTACCTTAGAAAGCCGGAAAACCGGAACAATAGGAGCTTTCGTATGCATTTGTATAAAAGAAAACATAAGCATTTTCTGTCCTGGGCAGCCGCTGTGTGTCTGTTTGCCGCAGCCATTTGGTTTCTGGCGGCGGGCAGCAGCCGGATGAAGGAAACAACCTTAAGCGAGCAGCAGGAGCTTCTGGAGGACGCAATCAACCAGGCTGTTGTCAACTGCTATGCCATGGAAGGCCGTTATCCGGTGAGCATACAGTATCTGATTGAGAATTATGGGATCCAGGTTGATTTTGACAAGTACGCAGTGAGCTATGAAATATTTGCAGAGAATATCAAGCCTCACGTGAAGGTCCTCCGCCTGGGAGAGACGGAGAATGGAGATGGGACATGAGAGAACGAAGACATGCGGCAGGCGGGCTGCTGACACTTCTGATTTATGGGCTCTTTGCCCTGTTCTCCCTGCTTCTTGTGGTGATTGGGGCCCGTGTCTATCGGAATATCGTATCCACAGGCAGAGAAAATACCGAGATCCGCGCTTCCTTTTCCTATGTGGCCAATAAGGTGCGGATGAGCACCCGGGAGCCGGGAAGCGTCCGGATAGAGGAACGGGACGGTTTTGACGTGTTGATCCTCCGGTCTGCCGCGGAAGGATATGAGACCCGGATTTACTACTATGACGGGGCTCTCAGGGAGGCTTACCAGGCTTCGGATCAGCCCCTTTCTCCCAAGCTTGGGGAGAAGCTGATGGAGCTTTCCGGGTTCCGGATAGAGGAGACGGATACGGGGCATCTGGTTTTGTCCGCAGAGGATGAAGAGGGGAACCGGCGCAGCCTGCATTTGTATTTAGAGGGGAATTCAGTATGAAAATGGCGGAAAAGAGAAATCCGGCCCTGGTAGAGCTGATTCTGGTGATTCTGTTCTTTGCTCTGGCTTCCATGGTACTGGTACAGGTCTTTGTAAAAGCGCATCTGCTCAGCAGGGAAAGCCGTGCGCAGACTCTTGGGCTGATTGCGGCAGAGGATCTGCTGGAGCAGTGGAAGGAGCTGCCCACGCAGCCGGAGCAGCTGTTTTCTTCAGAAAACGGCTGGGAAGAGGAAGCGGCAGGGGGAAACGTGCGCACCTTCCGGTCCGGATGCAATGAGGAAATGCAGCCGGTTCCTTTGGAGCAGGCTGTCTATGAGCTTCGGGCAGAGCTCTGGACGGAGGAGAAGGAAGCCGGAGCGCTTTTGCATATCCGGGTACAGGTGACAGGACTTAGGGACGGGAAGACACAGGTAGATCTTGAGACGGCCAGATATGCGGCGGAAACGTAACATAGCCTTGCCGTGCTGGCAGAGAAAGGGAAGGATGGCCTATGAGTGAGAATCTGGATCGGTGGAAGAAGCTGCCTGAGAGGAAAGAGGAAGCCGGAGGAATGTCGAAGGGCACCGGCGTGGGCATGGCATCGATTCTTTTGATTGTAATTGTGCTGGCCTTTACTACCTTCGGGATTCTTTCCCTGGTATCGGCCCTGTCGGATGTGCGGATGAGCGGGAAAGCCCACGCCACGGCGGCAGCTTATTACCAGGCGGAGGGGAGGCTGCAGGAGCAGCTGGCCCAGCTTGACGGGGATCTTCTGGCCGGACGGGCGCAGATTCCGGAGCAGGGGCTCTGGGAGCTGAAGGAGGATGTGCAGGAGGTTCAGCAATTGCTTCTGATTGTAGAGAAGCGTCAGGAGACAGAGGAAGGCGAAGGGCGCTACAGGGTTCTCTGGCAGCGGCTGGTGAATACCGTAGAGTGGAATCCGGAGCCGGGAATTGATATTTGGGATGGAGGAATGTAAGATGGCGATTGAGATTCAAGAGATATTAAAGACAGGACTGGATATGGGAGGATCGGACATCTTCGTGATTCCGGGCTCCCCTATAAGCTTAAAGAGGGGAGGCGAGATCTTCGGGATTACACCGGAGAGGGTGATGCCGGACACCTCCAGAGAGCTGCTGGAACAGATTTATAAGCTGGCGGGGCGTGACATCCAGGAGCTCCATAGGAAGGGCGATGATGATTTTTCCTTTTCCGTAAAGGGAGCCGGGCGTTTCCGGTGCAATGCCTACAAGCAGAGAAGCTCTCTGGCGGCCGTGCTTCGAATCGTTACCTTCGGGCTGCCGGACAGCGGCCGGATGCACATTCCGGAGGCTGTGATGAATCTGTACAGCCAGAAAAACGGCATGATTCTGGTTACAGGCCCGGCCGGAAGCGGAAAAACCACCACGCTGGCCTGTCTGATTGACCGGATTAATCAGAAGCGGAGCGGTCATATCATTACCATTGAGGATCCCATTGAGTATATCCATTCCCATCAGAAGTGCCTGGTAAGCCAGAGGGAGCTGGATCTGGATACGGAAAGCTACAAGACGGCTCTGCGCGCTGCGCTGCGCCAGACGCCGGATGTAATTCTTCTTGGGGAGATGCGGGATTTTGAGACTATTCAGACGGCTTTGACGGCGGCGGAAACAGGACAGCTCCTCTTGTCCACGCTGCATACGGTGGGAGCAGCCAAGACCATTGACCGGATTGTGGACGTATTCCCGGCAAGCCAGCAGGCGCAGGTGAGGGTGCAGCTTTCGATGGTACTCCGGGCGGTGGTGTCCCAGCGTCTGCTGCCGGCAGTGAACGGAGGCCTGGAACCGGTATTTGAGATTATGATTGTGAATCCGGCCATACAGAATATGATTCGGGAGGGCAAGATTCACCAGATGGACAATGTGATTTACTCCGGAGGAGACGCGGGGATGCGGACTATGGACAGCGACATCCTTCGTCTTTACAAGGAGGGACGAATCACAAAAGATACGGCATTGACCTATGCGGTCAACCCAGAGCTTTTGGGGCGGAAACTTTCTTAAGTTTCCGCCTTGTTTTTTTGCCTGAAGAGGCCTGTTTTTTAATGGAGGCTTTAACAGTCTTTAAGGTAAAATAAAACGGAATGGAGAAGTATGCGTATGGAGCAGGCACATGTTAGTCTGGCTGCCTCAAGTATTGTGCGGATCTGCTGCGACAGATTTGAGGAACAGGACTGGAGCGGCAGATTTTATACAATGTATCGAGAGGAACCGGCAAGCTTTTTGAATACACGGGAGCTGCTGGAGGGCCTGGACGGATTTTATAACTGGCTCGGATATCCACAGACATCTATGGCGGAGCGCAATTTTCTGGAGCCTTTGGAAGAAAAGGCCTCGTCATCCCTGGCTTTTGGGAGAAAGAAGAAGACGAGGCAAAAAGGAGAAGAGATTGTTGTGGGAAGAGATGAAATGAACAAGCATCAGGGCGGCAAAGCGACCTTTGTTGTACGGATTCAATACCGCCAGAACGCAAGCTGGCAGGGCCAGATAACGTGGGCGGAGAAGAATAAGACCGTGTCTTTTCGCAGTGCATTGGAGCTTTTAAAGCTGATTGACAGCACGGAGAGCTCTGCAGAGGAGAACTGGGACAGAGGAGACGAACAGGAATGACGGGAAAAGAGCTTAGAAAGCTGGGGCGTCCCCAGCTGTTGGAGCTTCTGGTAGCCCAGGCAAAGGAGACGGAGGAATTAAAGAAGCGTCTGGCAAAGGCGGAGGAACAGCTTGCAAAACGCAGGATTGCCATTGACGAGGCCGGCTCCATAGCAGAGGCTTCCCTGGCCCTCAGCGGAATTTTTGAGGCGGCGGAGGAAGCGGTTGCCCTGTATATGGAGAATATCAGGGAACTGAGCGGCAGACAAGAAAAGATTTATGCCCAGAAAAAGGCTGAAAATGAAAAAGCGGCAGGAGAAATCCTTGAAAAAGCCAGGAGAGGGGCAGATTTGATTCTGAACAGTACCCGGGAGGAATGCCGGAGACTTGAGGAGGATACCCGCAGACAGTGCCGGAGACTGGAAGAGGATACCCGTAAGCGGTGTGAAAATATGTTAAGCTCCGCCAAAGGGGAAGAGATAGAGGACTGACAGGCCTGGTTTAACAAAGGCCGGTTTTCGGGACAGCAGTGAGGATGGTTATGAAAAAAAGAAAGGCGATAGAAGTGCCGGAGCTCTCTCAACTGGAAGAGGAGCTGAGCAGGGTCAAGTACCAAAAGCGCTATAAAAGGGTGCTGACGAGCACCGTTAGTACGCTGATTGTAGTGGCGGCTGTGGCCGTTCTGATAGCAACGCTGCTGATGCCGGTGCTTCAGATATACGGAACCAGCATGAGTCCCACCCTGTATGACGGTGATATCATTGCTACCATAAAGACTACGGAATTTGAACCTGGCGATGTGGTGGCGTTCTATTATAACAATAAGATTCTTGTAAAACGTGTGATTGCCATGTCCGGCCAATGGGTGGATATGGACGAGGACGGCAATGTATATGTGAACGATGTGCTGCTGGATGAACCTTATCTGGTAGAGAGGGCCTTCGGGGAATGCGATATTAAGCTTCCCTATCAGGTGCCGGAAAACCGTATTTTCGTCATGGGCGATCACAGAAGCGTTTCCGTGGACAGCCGGAGCACGACCGTAGGCTGTGTGGCGGAAGAACAGCTGGTTGGAAAGCTGGTATTCAGGGTCTGGCCTCTGAAGGACATGGGCCCGGTGATGTAGCAGTTATCGGTATGAAAAGGAGGATTTCCAATGGAGTCTTCGATGTTGAAGAAAGCGGCAAAGTACCTGCGGGAGAGCGGGAAAAATAAGCGGTGGAGGAAGGTGCTCACAGTGCTGGGCGCTGCAGTGGTGTTTGTGACGGCATACGTGCTTCTGATGCCTGCAGTCGCCATTGAGCGCAAGACAGTGTGCGAGCTTGAGGAGCATACCCATACAGAAGAATGCCAGGGACAGATTCTTGCCTGCGGCAAGGTGGGAGCAGGGGACGAGACGGAAGATGCGGTCACGCTGGAATTTGCCTGCGTCTTCCCGGAAGAGCTTCATACCCATACAGAGGAATGCTATGACAGTGAGGATCAGCTTCTCTGCGGCTATGCAGATTATGCGGTTCATACCCATGACAGCAGCTGTTATGAGAGCGGCGCTCTGGTGTGTTCCCTTCCTGAAGTGGAGGAGCATGAGCATACAGAGGCCTGCTATCAGATCAATGACAGCGGCTTTATCTGCGGCCAGGAGGAGTCCGAGGCCCACACCCATACGGATGCCTGCTATACGGAGCATAAGGAGCTGACCTGCGAGGAGGCGGAGAAGGAAAGCCATACCCACACGGAAGCCTGTTATTCCAAGGACTGGGAAACGATCTGCGGTCTGGAAGAGTCTGAGGGACATACCCATGCAGACGGATGCTACGGAGAGGACGGCGCCTTAAGCTGCGGTCTGGAAGAGTCGGCGGGGCATACCCATGACGAGACAATCTGCTACAATGTGACCAAGAGCCTGACCTGCGGCAGAATCGAAAATCAAGGCCATGTGCACGGCGCTTCCTGCTATGTCACGGAACGGGAGCTCACCTGCGGCAGGGAAGAGAATCCCCAGGGCCACACTCATACAGAGGAATGCCGCGGCGTTGTAAAAGAACTAGTCTGCGGAAAGGAAGAAGTCATTCTGCATGAGCATGCAGTGGAGAATGGCTGCTACGAGGCGGTTCTGGATGGAAACGGACAGCAGGCAAAGGATGAGAACGGCGAGCTGCTCTGGAAGCTGGCCTGCAGTTATCTGGAGACAGCGGAGCACATCCACGGCGAAGAGTGTTTTCAGGAGCATGAGCATACAGAGGAGTGCTATGAGGAAGGCCTGATTTGCGGGCTGGAGGAGCATGTACATACAGAGGAATGCAGAATCGGAGAGGAAGAGGATGTTATCTTCTACTGCGCGGGCAGAATTCACGCCCATGCGGAGGAGTGCTTTGACAGTGAAGGAAGTGCAGTATGCGGCTATGGAGATTTTGTGATTCATGCCCATGACGAGAGCTGCTATGACGCAGGAGAAAGCCTAATCTGCCCGCTGCCGGAGATTGGGGAGCATGCTCACTCAGAAGAGTGCTTCAACAGTGAAGGAAGCCTGGTATGTGAATTGCCGGAAGCAAGCCTCCACACCCATACAGAAGCCTGCTATGACGGAGAAGGCATACAAATCTGCAAAAAGCCGGAGATTCGCGAGCATCGCCACAGTGATGCCTGCCGTGATCCGGAGGTGAAGGAAGAGGAGACAGAGGAACAGCTCTTTACCAAGACCTGTGAGGGTGACGGATATATGGTTACGGTCAGCTATAGGGCGGACGCCAATATTCCGGAAGAGGCGGAGCTGATTGCAGAGCAGATTACCCAGGAGGAGAACGAGGCTCATTATGCAGAGCGTCAGGCACAGTTCCAGAAGACCTTAAAGGATGAGGGAGCAACCATCCGGGCTCTGCTCAAGATAGGCTTTTATGTGAACGGAGAGGAGATTGAGCCGGAGAGCGACGTGACCGTTACGGTACAGCTTCTGGATGAGAACGGACTGGCAGAGGGCGGCCCGGTTACAGTGGTTCATTTTGCCAAGGATGATACAGAGGTTCTGGACGGAAGCAATGCAAAGGATAACAGTACCACATTCCAGATGGGCAGTTTCTCGGAGATAGCCATCGGTTATCGGACGGGGGAAGAGGAATCGGCGGGGGTCTATGTATCACGGTCTTTTGAATATGAAGACGATGCCTTCCGCATTACCTTTCATATAGAAGGCAACGCACAGCCTTTGAATAAGGAAGAAAAGCTTCCTGCGCAGGCCCATGAGAGCGGCGATGGGGAAGGCCCGGAAGCCGGGGAAACCAAAGAAGAAGAACCAAAGCAGCCGGAAGAAGAGACGGCGGAAGACGTGGAAGAGCCCGAAGCAGAGGAAGACGGGACGCAGGAGCAGCCGGATTCTGCTAAGGCTTCTGATAATGATGAGAAAAATGTGTTTGTAACCTCAGAAGATGATACGGATGGGGAAGAGGATTCCTTTTCGTTTCAAGTAACCCCCATAGGCAGTGAAACGGAAGAGTACAAGGAATTTTTGGCTTATGCAGAGCAGTCCGGCGGTTCGGAAGAACTGCTTCGTATGCAGGTGTTTTCTTATTCCCTGACTTATGAGGGCATAGAGCTGGACTTGTCAAATTGCAGGGTAAAGGCAGAAATTACCATGACGCCGGCTCTGAAAAGCCAGATGAACAAATCCATTCCTGAGGCAGTATCTTATCTCTTGAATCATGAAGGAGAAGCGCTGCAGCCGGTAAACGATATCCTGGAAGCGGATTTGGCTCCGGAACAGCAGGGATTGCAGGAGGCGGAAAAGCCGGTGGGAGAGGAGCAGTCTGAGGAAGAACAGCAGGAAGAGGAGATAACAGAGGAAGAGCAGGAGGAAACTGCCGCAGATTCCTCCCAAGAAATATCCGATGAAAACGGGATATCAAAAACAGGCGGTAATGAAACCGGCATCACGATTTCTATTGTAGGAAAGACGGGGACGGCTTCTGAGCCGGACGGGAATGCCGGTACGGATGACGCACAGTTAAACAGCCTGGCAAGTATTGTTTTTGATGACGAGAATCCCGGCACGGAAGGTAAGATAGCGGAAACCGAGCTTAACAGCCCGGAGTTTTCCCTGCGGATATCTGCAACCGTAAATCCCCATTTTACGGTGCAGTATTATGCAAACCTTCAAAAAATGTCGGATTCCGGCGATGTGAAATACGCAGTTCCTATGATTGATACCAGCGGTGGGAAGCTTCCCCAGAACGGAAATAAAGTATCTCCCAACGATAACGCAATCAAAAACATGTATATAAAGACAGACGGAGTGGTTGCTGCCGAAACGGTTTTAACGGAAGTGTATAAATCCAGACAATACACATATATCAAAGCGCCTACGGTAAATTATTTTGACGCTTTGTATGAGAGAAAGAATTATTATACATTAAAGGAAATCTGGGTTTACAAAGGCGAGAAGGTGCATAACGAGAACTGCTATGGTGAAGATGACAGCCTGCTCTGTGATCACGAGGAAATAACGAGTGTAGACAAAGCGGATTGGGATATCTACTTTTATAGTCCGGATCTGCATTTTACAAATAGGGAAGATTCAATTACAGCAAAGCCAGGCAGCAGTTCCGGTTATGTGCTGATTGAAAAGAATGCCATAATTCGATTGGTGTATGATGTGACAACCTCAGATGATGAGAATTATGATGCTAATTTTTATGATTATGATATTACCAATGGCTATATTTTTAAAAATGTGACAGATATCCTGCCCAAGCCTAATGGAGGCGGCGGAGAAACCGGAAGAAGTGAAACAAGCAGCCAGGACGACAGCACATGGTATGCTTATACAAAGGAATCTGGAATCAACAGTAGTAGTAATTATACTGGCAGCGGCGCGAAACTGGCTTTTGGTAATAGTAATGAGAATACAGGCACAGGGCTGGGCGACGTCAACTGGCAGGGGTATTATTTAAATAAGGGTAATGCAGGCAGTTATCAAAAATGTACATTTGGATTGGTAACAGGATTGGACGCTGAAGGGAATATACAGTACGCCGAGGGGGTAGACGCACCTAATCTGTTTAATGAAGGTGCCGCTGCCGGTAAAACCAGCTATGATGATTATTCACTGAAATTTATCCGGAACGGGGACACGTATACATTATCGGCAGTAAACGGGACAGGAGCCCAGGGGCTGCATACTTTTTCTCATCCGTCTATATATGACGGAGTTCAAAATAGTAAAGTAATCTGGACAAATAATTTCTGGCCTATGGATTCAGCTCCTTCCTTTGGAACAGACGGACATGATTTGAAGTTTGGCGATCTAAGTAAAAAGAAAAACCGAAATTTCGGAGAAAGCTGGAAGTTTTTTCCGTCATCGGATGACAACCAAGATCACAACAGTTATTTTGGTATGCAGTATGAAGTGGAATTTGAGCTTTCAGAGGATTATGTAGGGCCTCTTGAGTATTATTTCTACGGCGATGATGACATGTGGGTCTTTTTGGACAATGAGCTGGTATGTGACATCGGCGGCATTCATTCTTCCGTAGGCGAATATGTCAATCTCTGGGATTATCTGGAGAAAGGCTCATCGGGAACGCATACGCTCAGCTTTTTCTATACCGAGCGAGGCGCATCCGGTTCTACCTGCTGGATGCAGTTTACATTGCCGTCGGCATCTTCCAAGGAGCTGACGACGAATGAAGATTACGGCGAACTAAAGGTGAGCAAGGAAGTAGTCGGAACCAGCAATGTGAATGGGGAGGACACCCCCTTTGATCCGAAAGAAGGATTTGAGTTTGAGATTAAATTGGTGGATTCGGCTGGAAACCATCTGCAAGATGATTATTCCTATACAAAATACAGCGCAGACGGGACGGAACTGGAATCGGATCTGATTATCTGGAATGGCGGCAGATTTATACTGAAAACCGGAGAGTATATTGTGATTCGGTTTATTCCCAGAGATGCACATTACATTATTACAGAGAAAGACAGCGGTTTAAAATTTAAGCAGACCGTAGATGATAAGGGACGGCCGGTGGAGGAAATAGATACATCAAAGAAGAGTGATTATTATTACTTTACAGATATTGAAGGGGACGTAGACGATCCTAAGACGAATATAACGGAAGATAAGACTGCAGAAGGATCAATTCCCAGCGCCGGACAGAGTGAAGTTAGGTTCACTAACCGCATTCACATCTACGAGCTTCCGGAATCGGGCGGCTCAGGTACAAACTTATATACAATGGCAGGCATCAGCCTTTTGCTGATGGCAGGCCTGATGTATAGAAAAAAGTTCAAGGAAGGGGGCAAGTATTCTTCCAGGAACTGAATATGCGGCCTTTGGCCGTGGAAACAAAATGTTTTAGATAATAAAAGGGAAAAGGAGAATAAGTGATGAAACGAGTGAAAAAGTTGTTAAGCCTTGTGCTGGCAATGATGCTGGTATTGGCTATGGGCAGCACAGCAATGGCAGCCGGAGAACTTCCGGATGAGCCCGCTGCAGTGGAGCGTGGAACTATTACAATCAACAATGCCATTGAGGAACAAACGTACACCATTTACAAAATTCTTGATTTGGAGAGCTACAATGCAGACAATAACGCATATCTGTATAAAGTGGCAGATGGCTGGCAGGAGTTTGTTGAGGGAGCAGGAAGTGCCTATCTGCAGGTTGACGACGACGGCTACGTAACCTGGAAGTCGGGTGTTTCGGCAGATAAAGCGGCAGAGTTTGCAAAAGCAGCGGTGGCTTATGCAAAAAAAAATAGTATACCTTCCGCAAAGGAGCCGGTAAAAGCAGAGGGAACCACAGTTACGTTTACAGATCTGGACTTAGGCTATTATCTGCTTGATTCTGATACAGGTGCATTGTGCTCATTGGATACTACGAATCCGAATGTAGAAATCCAGGAGAAGAATGAAAAGCCTACCATTGACAAAGATGTGGAACAGCCTACGGCATCTGTCGGAGATATACTTGACTATATCATAAAAATCAAGATTGCCCCAGGTGCAGAGAACTACAAGGTTCATGATCAGATGTCAGATGGTTTGACATTTGACAGCAATAGTGTTGCAGTTAAGGTTCTGAGTAAAGAGACGGTTGACGGCCTTGATGCGTCTGATAAGGATGCGGTAAAGAATGCAGTAGGAACTGGGCTTACAGAAGGAGTTGATTATACACTTAGCGCTCCTGCTGATGATAAACACACCTTTGATATCACATTTGCTGACAGCCTTTATGCAAAATTACCTGTAGGAGGCATGATTGTAATAACCTACCAGGCTGCAATCAATGCAGATGCAATTGAATTTGATAAGGTCAACAACAAGGCAACACTTGATTTCGGTGATAACAATGATGTGACATCAACAGAAACACCGGAAGTACCCACAAGGTTTACCGAAATCAATATTCTGAAATATACAATGAAGGATGCTGCTGAATTAGGCCTGGCCGGAGCAGAGTTTACACTGTCAAAAAATGAAGATGGCACTGATCCGATCAACTTTGTTGACCTTGGAGACGGAAACTATAGAGCTGCCACGGCGGAAGAGGTGGAAAGCACAGAGGTTAAAACTACTTCAACAGTTGTATCACCCAAAGGAGAGGGCGATGCACTGGGCAGAATCAATCTGGACGGTCTGGGCGAAGGCACATATTACCTGAAAGAGACGAAAGCACCGAGTGGATATAATCAGCTGAAGGCTCCTGTTAAAATCGTTATTAGTCCGGTAGTGGATGATACTACAGGCGAGGTTACAGGATTAACAGTTCAGATAGAGACAGGTGAGGGAGATAATGTAGTACTGGAAAATGCAAACCCGGTAAAGGTTGAGAACAACACTGGAGCAGAGCTTCCCTCCACCGGTGGTATCGGTACAACGATCTTCTACGTACTGGGCGGTATCTTAGTAGTGGGCGCCGGCATTATGTTAGTCGTAAAGAAGCGTATGAGCAGTGAGAAATAAGACTGCAAAGCAATGAAAACGTAAATTGCCTGTTGCACTGGGGAGGCATCCGCCTCCCCGGTATACAACAGCAAGGAGAATCCTGCATGAAGAAACACTTATCAAACATTATTTTAATAGCTATCCTGCTTGCAGGCTTGTCCTTGCTGCTGTACCCTACAGTCAGCGATTACTGGAACAAGTTTCACCAATCCCAGGCCATTGCCAGTTATGCAGAGGCTGTAGCGGATTTGGATGATGAAACCTATGAACAGCTGTGGAATGAGGCCAAAGCCTACAATGAGACCTTGTGGAGCAAGGGAAACCGTTATAACCTGTCAGAGGAGGAGTACCGGGAATACGAGGCTCTTCTGGATGTATCGGGTAACGGAATTATGGGATACATTGAGATTGAAAGCATCAACTGCTATCTGCCCATTTACCATGGCGTGGATGAGACTGTGCTGCAGATTGCAGTCGGGCACATCGAGGGAACCTCCCTTCCGGTAGGAGGCCCTGGCACCCACTGCGTACTGTCCGGACACCGGGGGCTGCCCTCGGCAAAGCTGTTCACGGATCTGGATCAGCTTCGGGAGGGGGATGTGTTTGTACTGCGTGTACTGGATGAAACCTTGACCTATGAGATTGATCAGATTCACATTGTACTGCCGGAAGAAGTCAGCGATCTGGATCTGGCAGAACAAAGAGACTACTGCACCCTGGTAACCTGCACCCCCTACGGAATCAACAGCCACCGCATGCTGGTGCGGGGGCACCGGATTGAGAACCTGGCAGACGCCTCCTCCATCCGTGTGACGGCAGACGCCATGCAGCTAAAACCGATTCTGATCACACCCATTCTTATGGCGCCCATGCTGCTGTTGCTGATGATCTGGCTTGGCGTCCGGCATCGAAAGAAGTAGAAGGAGAGGAAATGAGTATGAAAACGAGATACAGAAAAAAAGCCTGGCTTTATGCCGCCATGGGGGCTGTACTGTGCCTCGCGCTGGCATTGCCTCAGATGAAGATGTCCGCAAGGGATTTTGTGGATCAGGAGAAGACGTGTACGCTGACAGTGACAAAGTCCGTGTTTGAGGAAAATACAGAGGACTGGTCGGATCTGACGGCTGACGGCGTTGAACTGGAGATATACCTGTACCAGGTTGCCAAGATGGATGAATATGGCAGATATACCGTGGATCCGGAATTTAAAGAAGCGGCAGGAAGTCAGTATCCAAATCCCGAAACCTGGGATATAGAGAAGCTGAATGACGGAGTTTACGAAGTGACGGCGGATGAGTGGAGAAAGGAAGCCCGTTATATAGCAGGGATTCTCAATCTTCCTATTCCTCCGGCTGCGGATGCAGGGGAAGAAGGGAAGGAACCGGCGCAGGATGAGGAAACTCTTGTGATACCGGACGAGAAAGAGCTTACCTCTGCTCCCTGTTATTACAAAACCATCCATACAGGAGAGCAGACAGAGGTAGAGCAGGGACTGTATCTGGTATGGGCGAAGCCCATTGTGACAGGCAAGTATGAATATACCTTCCTTCCGTATCTGGTATCCGTTCCGGACAATGCATACGGAAGACCAGGAGATGCAAATGCAGATTCAGATGAATGGATATATGACGTAACCGTCGGCGTGAAACCGAGACGCCAGATCCGCTATCTGAATCTGGAGATTGTAAAAAACCTTCCTACCTATAATAAGTCTTTAGGCGAGGCCATGTTTGTATTCCAGGTAGAGGCCGTAAGGGTAGAAAAGAATGCAGAAGGGGCGGAAACCAGGAAAGTTGTATACAGTGATATGCTGGGTATGAACTTCAGTGAGCCCGGTCAGCAGAGTATTCTGATAAGGAAGATTCCTGCAGGCACAGAGGTAACCGTAAAGGAGATCTATACCGGAGCGTCCTATAAGCTCATTGACAAGGGAGGAGAAACCTGGAATCCGGAATCTAAGGTCATCACATCAGGCTCAGACAATCTGGCTGTAGTTATCAGCAGTCTTCTGGCCGCCTCCGGCGAAGTAAACGGAGGAGTCGATGAGGAAGGCATTGAGACTGGAGCAAGAATAACCTTTACCAACGATTATGACGAGACCACCGCCTTTGGAACAGGCATCGTCAACCATTTTACCTATTCTGAGGACACGAAAGAATGGGTCGGCACGCAGATAATGGGAGGAGAACACAAGAAGGAGGCGGCCAATGAGTAGGAAGCAATCATATCGCAGACGAACAGCCCTTTTGGCGCTCCTAGCCCTTGTGCTGCTGTTTGGAACATCCCTTAAGGATTCACTGGCATATTTTACCACCTATACCACTACAAGGGGAAGCGCCCGTCTGGCCCTGGGGCCGCGGTCGGAGCTTGAGGAGAGTATAGACCGTCAGACCAAGCAGATTCAGATTGAAAATACGGGAGAGACAGACTGCTTTGTCCGGGCGCGGATCTATGCCGGAAGCCTCCTCGGCCTTGCGGAGAGCGAGATTGTGCCTGAGGGCGGCAGCAGCCATTGGAGAAAGGATGCCGACGGCTGGTGGTACTATGAGGCCATTTTAAAGCCAGGGGAGCTGACAAACGTACTGTCTGTTAAGATTGAAGTGACAAGAGAAATGATGGATCTCGAGATTGACAATTTCAACGTGGTTGTTGTTCAGGAGAGCACTCCGGTGCTCTACCGGGAGGACGGCACCCCTTATGCGGACTGGAATCTGTCCATAACGTCTGAAGAGGAGGCCGGATCATGAAAAAGAAGAAGAATAAAAGCAGATCCAAGGGCACCTATACGACAGGAATACTCTTTGGCGCAGCTGTGCTGCTGCTTCTTGGAAGCGTAGCCGGAAGCAGCCAGGCGGCTCTGACTTATTACAGTGAAAATTATTCGGCGGAGCTTCAGATGTTCGACATCGGCGTCACCCTGGTGGAAAACGGAAACGATGTGAGCTGGAGGAATTATACACAGAAGGATGATGAGTGGTACGAGGGCGGCAGCGCCCTGCTGACGCATCTGGTGGATACCCAGGGGGGCAAAGAAGAAAAGACGGCTGAGATTCAACCGGGGCGGCAGTACGAGGAAGAGCTCTGCGTCCGCAATACGGGAAATATCGATCAGTATGTCCGGGTGATGATCTACCGCTACTGGGTGGATGCCCCGGGAGAGAACGAGACCCCGGTTCCTGTGGAGGAGCGCAGGAAGCGCAGAGACATATCTCCCGAGTGGATACAGCTGAATCCCTGGACGGCCCAGGGAATGTCCTCGGAGTTTAACGGATGGGTGCTGGATGAGAATGCCAGCACAGAGGAGCGGACGGTTCTCTACTACACGGGAATCTTAAAGACCGGCGAGGTGAGTCCCTCCTTTG
Organism: Clostridia bacterium; assembly: GCA_910575725.1. Taxonomy (GTDB): domain Bacteria; phylum Bacillota; class Clostridia; order Lachnospirales; family Lachnospiraceae; genus Laedolimicola. The sequence continues at coordinate 57,619 of CAJTFE010000020.1, forward strand.
CAGATACTCTTTCCATTGACAGAGAGGTGGCCAAAAAGGTAACGACAACGGAAACTGTAAACGGGAATTACAAAACCATTACCATGACCTATGATTATGACGGCGTAGAATTTGTGCTGGAGATTGACGTGGACGCGGTACAGACCCACAACGCAGAGGATGCCGTTAAGAGCGCCTGGGGCGTGGATGTGACAGTGGGCGCAGACGGAAAGCTGGTTTTGAGGAGGTAGGAGAATATGAAAAAAAAGCTGTGCAGTCTCTTTCTGATCCTGCTTCTTGCGGCGGGAAGCACGCTGACGGCCCATGCGGAGGATTATATAGGCGGAAACGGCTGGTATGTGCGGTTTGTGGGAAATAAGATGGAGAGCAACTTCAAGTCCTCGGATATTGCAGACGCTATCTCAGCCCTGCAGCCGGGAGACAGTATCGCTATCAGCATCAGTTTGGAAAATAAAGATACTTCGGCTACCGACTGGTATATGACAAATAAGGTGCTCCAAAGCCTGGAGGACAGCCAGAATGTGGCGGAAGGCAGCGCTTATACCTATGTATTGACCTACAAGAACAGCAAGGGAGAGGATAAAACCCTTTACAGCAGCGAGACGGTAGGCGGAGAGACGGTGACCGGAGCCGGAGAGGGCCTTCACGAGGCCACGGACGGACTGGAGGACTACTTTTATCTGGATAAGCTGGACAGCAAAGCAAAGGCTTCCATTTCCCTAAAGGTGGCTCTGGACGGGGAGACAAGCGGAAATACTTATCAGAATACCATTGCAAAGCTGCAGATGAATTTTGCTGTGGAAAAGCTGAGGGGCACGAATACAGCCACCTCATCCAATGCAAGCCGCCGGGAATCCAACGATATTTATAAGGTAGGAAGCGACGTGCGGACAGGGGATCAGAACCGGATTCTCTTATGGTCGCTGCTGGCCCTGCTGGGAGGTATCGGCTTTATGGGCCTGGCGATCACCAGCCGCAAGGGTAAAGGAGGAAATAAGCATGAATAGATGGCGAAGAACCGGGCTTTTGATTCTGTCCCTGTGCCTGCTTATTTCTGCGGCACCCGTCATGGAAAGCAGGGCGGAGGATAAAGAGGCTTATACTTATACCCTGACCTTTTATGCAGGCAACCAGGGAGAGTTCTCCGGAACCGGCGGCTTGTCGGGACTTTCTTCAAAGTATACTGTCACTGGAAGCAAGGATAAGATCACCATCAGCGGCTTAAGTTATCGTGACCGGGTAAGCTTCAATGCGGCAGCCGCTATTCAGCTTCCGGCGGACAGCAAGTATTATGTAAAAGGAATCCGTCAGAGCGGCCGGGACAACAATACGGTGGATCAGGTAAGGAGCAATTCCATTCTGGTGGAAAGTGACCGGGATTTTGTAGTGGCTTACGGCATCAAGGGAGATATGGTAGCCTACCATGTGAATTACCAGGATGAGGCAGGCAATTCCCTTGCGCCCAGCGAGACTTATTTTGGAAATGTAGGGGATAAGCCGGTGATGGCCTTCCTGTATATCGAGGGATACGAGCCTCAGGCCTACAATCTGACCAGAACCCTGGTAAGCGACGAATCGAAAAATGAATTTACCTTTGTATACCGGCGGACGGCTGCCGGAACTACCACAACTGTGACGGATGGAGGAACCAATACCGTGATTGTTCCCGGAAGCGTTAACGTTATTTCCGGCGAGAACGGTGCAACAGGAGGAACTGGCACGGGCGGAACGGCAGAAGGCGGAACCGGAACAGAGGGGGAGGAAGCTGCGGAAGGCGAAGACAATACGACAACCATTCCCGATGCGGCGGTGCCTCAGGGACCGGGCGAGCTTATGGATCTGGATGACGAGGAGGTTCCTCTGGCCGGTATCCGGGACTTGATTATCAATGCGGAAGGGCGTTTTGTATACGGAGCATCCATTATCATCGGTTTATCGGCGGCGGCTGCGCTGATTACAATGGGAATTATGATGTGGAAAAAGCGGCGTGAACATGCGTATGAGGAACTGGACAATTGGGAACTGAAATAAATGAGAAAAAGAAGGGATCCAGGCTGGGGACAGTGTGCAGTGTTTTCGGCCTGGCGCTGCTTCTTCTGGTGATTTTGATCTGCCTGCCTCTTACCGTGCCCAGGATGTTTGGGTATGAGCTTTATGCAATTGTCAGCGGCAGTATGGAGCCTGCGATTCCGGTGGGCAGTGTGGTTTATGCAAAGGAGATTTCTCCTGGGGAGATAGCGGCTGGCGATGTGATTGTATTTTATGGGGGGCATGATTCTACAACGGTTATAACGCACCGGACGGTAGAGAACCACCTGGAGGAACAGGAGCTTTTGACGAAGGGGGACGCCAATGAGGGAAATGATATGCTTCCGATTGCTTATCATAATGTGATTGGGAGGGTGGCGCTGTCTATACCGCTGCTGGGATTTTTGCTGCCTTTGGTGACGGATTTTTCCGGGAAGCTTTATCTGGCGGGGATTCTGGGGGCTGGGGTGCTCTTTCGGGTTCTTGGGGGGAGAATGAAGGGGGAATGAGGCGTGAAAAAGCGGCCTGCGGCGAAGGAGCCGTCAGCCGTTTCCATATCCTGTGTTCGGACGGTTCGCGTACACGCTGTCTGCTCTGGGCGAACATTGCTTTTGGGTTTTGGCTCCTGTGGGGCGAGGAGCAATGTTCGTCCTTATCAGACAGTGTGTGCGCGAACAGCCGGACACTGGATATTGGAAACGGCCGACGGCTCCTTCGCCGCAGGCCGCTTTTTCACTTTGGCAGGGCGGTTGGGTGGTGGCTGCGGTTAAAAAAGTCGCAGAGTATGATCCTTTGCGTCATATTTGTGAAAAAAGCTTTAGAACTGCTAAAATCTTGGGAAAGGACGATGGAGAAGAGAGGTAGGAAGCGACGGATAAGTGGCCGCGGGCAGTGAGGGGTTTGAATGAGGGGGCCGTATCGGTATGGAGGGGAAACGGAGCATACATTTTGAGTTGTTGGGCTCATTTACTTATGGAAGTGGTGAAGGGGGAGAAGCAGTCAAACAGGAGTCGGCGCCAAAGGCAGGAAGGAAGACCCTGTCTTTTTTGCAGTATTTGATTGTGAATCATAATAGAAATATTTCTTCGGAGGAGCTGATTGAACGGTTTTGGGCGGACAGCAGAAGCGCCGGGCCGGCAAATGCGCTGCGGCATATGTTGTTTAAGGTCCGGAAGCTTTTGAAGGAGATGTTTTCGGAGCAGGAGGAGCTGCTTTTGACTTTTTCTGGTTATTATGCCTGGAATCCGGATGTCTGCCTTGTGTTGGATACGGAGGAGTTTGAGGCGGTCTGTTCGAAGGCGGAAAGGGAATCCGGGGATACTTACTGTGAATTGCTGCTTAGGGCAATTGCGCTGTATAGAGGGGATTTTCTTTCTTCCAATGACAGTGAGTGGGTTCCTGTACTGCGGCAGTATTACCGGGCTTTGTATCTGGATGCTTGTAAGAATGTTCTGCCTGTTTTATGGGAAAAGAACAGGTGGATGGAGATTATTACCATTTGCGAGCAGGCCTATGAGATAGACTTTGCGGTGGAGGATTTTGCGGCCTACCGGATGAGGGCTTTGATTGCTCTGGGACAGACGGGGCAGGCTGTGGAGCTCTATGGGGCCTTTCGGGCAAAGATGCTTCAGGAATTTGAACAGCTTCCCGGAGAAGAGATAGAGCGGATCTATGCGCTGGCTGTAGGGAGCGGGAAAAAGGATCTGGGGGCTTCGGATATATTTAAATTGGTATGTGGGGAGGATTTGGAGCCGCAGGCATTTTTCTGTACCTTTGAAATGTTTCAGAGTATTGTGACCTTGGAAAAGCGGCATATGGGGCGGTCAAAGGAGAATTCTTCCCTTGTGATTGTAACTTTGGGAAGGGAGGCTGTGCTTGCCGCTGATACGCGGAGACTGGAAAGGGTTCTCTTAGAAGGGCTGCGGTCGGGAGATTCGATTGCCAGACTGGAGGCAGGAGCTTATATTTTGATGCTGAAAGGCGCCGATGAGGAGGGCGCACAGCTTGTGATGAACCGGATTGACACCAGCTTTCATAAAATCTATCGTCATTCGAAGGCTTGTCTTACTTATCATATTTCCCCCATACAGGCTGAGCAGGAATAAAAATTGAAGATCATTTTTTTACAAAAAATAACAGGTTACTAACGGCGGCCTGTTATTTTTATGTTACAAGTGGGGGGATCTGCCCTTGGTTGTAACAAAATGCTCTGGAAACAGGGGTAAAAGGATGAAAGGAGGATGTCAAGGATGACAACAAAAGAAAAAAAGCGATTCTGGGCGAAGGTTTTAGCCTTTATGCTGGTTGCCAGCATGATGCTGAGCAATCTGACTGTGTCCACGACCTTTGCGGCTGCCGTAGATGAGACTGTCGCTGCAGAGGAAAGCGCAGAGGATGCAGATAAAACGATTGAGACTGTACCGGAAGAGCCGAAAGCGGACGCGCCGGAGACGGAAGAACCGGAAGCGGATACGCTGAAGGAGGAAGAACTGAAGACGGATGCATCTAAGGAGGATGTGTCGGAGGAAGAGAACTCGGAGGATAAGAAAGCAGAGGTAGAGGAATCCGAGGAGACTTCTGACGAAAAGAATAAGGAAGATGAGGTTCATCTGGAAGATAACCAGGAAGGCAATCAGGAAAATGATGCAAATCAGGAGAAGGTAACGGAGGAAGAGGGAAAGGATGCTGCTTCCGAAGATGACAAGGCTGCTGATTTGGATGAGAATGGGATTGCGATAGATGATTCTAAAGCTGATGAGGAAGAAGTTCTGGATGAGGAAGAGCTGCTGGAAGAAGTTCCGGCAGAGGTTCAGGCTTTTTGGGATGCGGTTGCGGCTTTGCCTGAGGTAGAGCAGATTACAGCAGAGAATGCAGAAGAGATCGGCGAGCAGGTTAATGCCGTGTTTGATATGTATGAAGAGTTGACAGAGCTTGGCCTTGACGAACGGGATGATGTGGCTGAGGCTATGGAGATTGGTTCTGTTGTTTATGAGGCGTTGTTATCGATTGAAAGTATTGATAATAATGAGTCTCTGTTTGCTTTGATAGATGGTGATAAAATTTCTAGTGATAGCGTTACTATTAATCCAGGAAAGCATCCGTACGAATATGATCAAAGAGTATCATATAAGTATATGGGATTTAATGCTTATGGAAATCCAACAAATAATATATATATAGGATCTAAAGTTATTAATCAAATAGGTGAGCCTGCAAAAGTGCATAAAGCAGGCTCAATTAAAAAGAAGGTAGGTGAAAGCGGATTATTTAGACGCTGTGCTTATACTGCTTTTTTGGGTAGCAGATGTGGGCATCAAATAGGAAATGCATTTGCAGCAGCAGGATATACATATATTGATATTTCATATGATAATAATGGTATTGTTGGAAATGAAGGGTGTAGAATTGGCAAATGGACTGGAAATGTTCTGACAGGGGCAGATTGCCTGGAGACTACATTTGATGCGTTAAAGCCAGGTACTACAACTGCAACGCGAACATATTATGTCAATTTTTTAACATATTTGATAGGGGGAAGATGCCCATCATGTTATACAGTAACTCTTAATCAACAAACTTTTGACTGGCATTTATACACAGATATTTATACCATTGAGGTTGAGGCCGATTATCAGCTTAATTATGATACAAAAGGTGGTAGCTATATTACGCCAACAACAAGTTCGGTTGCAAATGAGAATGCGTCTTTAGTTGTTACTGATACAATTCCTACACGTACAGGATACAAATTCTTAGGCTGGACAGATGAAGAAAATGGAAAGACAGCAAAACCAGAATACGCGGCAGGTAAGAGTGTCACTTTGCATTGGAGTAAAGGTTTAGGCAGTACTTCTAATCCTGTTTCCAAAACCCTCTATGCTGTATGGGAAGAAGAGGATGAGAAAGAATATACAGTAATCTATACTGATGGAGTGGTTGGGGAGATTGTCTTCTCAGATCAGGGATTTGAGGAGTTAAAGAAAGGAGAACAAACACCTGAATTTTCGGGAACACCCGAGCGCAAAGATTATATTTTTGGCGGATGGAAGCTTACTAGTGTAGAACCCAATAAAGAAGGTGTGCAGCCTAAAATAAATCCAGAAGATGCAAATGCAGATAATAAGATTATTTATACTGCAATTTGGACGAATCCTGCAGCCAAGCCTGAGCTTACAAAGCTTGAGAAGGAACGCCTGACAACGCCTCCGCCTGGAGTAACTCTTCCGAACGGAGTAGAGGTTAACTATGACCCAACTGTAGTATTTCTAGGAGATAACCCAGAGCCAGTGACTTTGCTGTATAAGATTACAGTAAAAGGAACAGCAGGTGCAGAGTACAAAGTGACCGACCACGGCGCAAAGTGGGTCAGCGGCGGTGGCAGCTATGAATACCAGGAAGATGACTTGATCATTACCGGAACCATCGCAGAAGGAGAAACTTCTGCCGAGATTTATGTTACCAAAACATTTACAAAGGGCGATATAAAAGGCGGCAAGCTGACCAATGAAGCCAATCTGGAAAGTCAGGATCCGGATACAACGAAAGGTCCCGACGGAGAGGACGGAAAAGGAAGCGGAACAGCGGATACGGAAAATAGACATAAGGTTATCATTAACTTTATAACCGACGATGAAAAGCCAGAAACTTTAGCAGACCCAAGCGAGAATGATTTTAAAGAGAACGAAGGTTTTGGATTCAACGTAAATGGCTCCCAGTCACAGAGAGCTGCGCGCAGCAACAGAGCAGATACAGGAACAACGGTAATTTCCATTCCTTCTATCATTACAAAGGACGGAAAAACCTACATATTGGATGAAATTGAAAGCGAAACTGCCCTTGCTGCTTTGAAAGCAGCAAGTGTGAATGGCGTAACCAGCGACATTATCCAGAATTTGATTTACACTCTGGATATGAAAGGCGGTTCCGCTCCTGACAAGGAGGAGGGCGGCTCGGATGGTATCCCCGATAAATACCAAGCCAAGATCGTTTACCAGGCTGCAGAAGGCGGAAGCCAGACAGGCAAAAACGGATATGTGACTATCAAGAATAACGACAGATATAGCAAAGATGGTACAACTTCCGTTTCTGCTGAGGCTATAGCTGACGAAGGTGGTTACTTTACCAACTGGACGGCTGAAGCTGCCGGACATGACGGCTGGAGCTATACAGCCAGTGACAATGCACTACTGAGCAGCATCCCTGTGAAGGGCGGAGCTGTGTATACCTTTACCGCAAACTTCACGCAGAAAGCATTCTTGGAGATCCAGATTACAGGCAGCAATGCTACAGTGACCTACAACGGCGGCGAGCAGTCTGTGACCGGATATACTATGACTGTGAGAAATGAAAACAATGAGGAAATTTCTCTTCCCACAGGCCTTACCGTAACGCCAGATCAGGCAGATTGTGCTGCGAAGGGAACAGAGGTTAGCGAAACGCCCTATCCGATGGGACTGGACAGCAGCAAGTTTACCCTGGGCGGCCCAGATGCAGAGAAATACAGCGTCACATTCCAGGTGACAGACGGCTGGTTAAGAATTACAGAGAATGATACACTGGCTGTTACTGCAGGCGACGTGAGCGCTGTTTATGACGGCAATGGACATTCCGTGACACCTTCTGCGAATGTAGAAGGCGCAAGGATAACGGTAACTTACTTTGATGCAGAGGGCAATGAGCTTCCAGATGCGCCAAAGGATGCAGGAAACTATACGGCAAGAATCGAGGCAGAGCTGGAAGGATACAAAACAGCAGTGTATGAGGCAGCCATGACCATTCACAGGCGCAGCTTAACCGTAACGACTGCAAGCGCCGGAAAAATATATGACGGCACTCCGCTGACGAACAGCACGGCTGTGGTTTCTGTTGCAGGAGGCGCTGTTGCAGGCGAGGAGATCACAGCAACGGCTACAGGAAGCCAGACAACGGTAGGCAGCAGCACAAATACTTATCGTATAAATTGGGGAAATGCCAAGGAAAGCAATTATACAGTGACTGCAGCCTTGGGAACTCTGACGGTGACTGAGACGACACCGCCTACACCTCCCACATCACCTACGCCTCCGACACCTCCTGCACCGGAAGGTGGCGGAACAGGAGGCGGAACAGGCGGAGGCGGTGGCGGAACACCAGATCCGACACCTGCGCCCATACCTGCAGTATTGCCGGCTGCTCAGGCCATAATACCTGCAGCACCCCCGGCAGCGCCTGCGCCTGCACAGCCGGCAGAACCCGAAGCAGAGCCGGTACAGGAGATAGAAGACGAAGAGACACCTCTTGCCAGCAATGAAACACCGGAAGAACCCGAGGCGCCGGCCCAGAACATTGAGATAGAAGACGAAGAAACACCTCTGGCGGCTCCGGGAGCCTGGGCGCTTTTGAACTTGATTCTTTCTATACTTACGGTTGCAGTAAGTGCAATTCTTCTGGCAGGTTATTTCTTTGGAAAGAAGAAGGACAAAGAGGAAGAGGACAAAATCCAGGAGTACCAGGATGATGAGGAGCAGGAAGAGTTAAAGAGAAAGGGCCTTGTCCGCATCTTAAGTATTCTTCCGGCAGTTGTATCCGTGATTTTCTTTATCCTGACAGAGGATATGCGTAATCCAATGATTTTTGCAGACAGGTGGACCTTATGGATGCTTGTATTTGCAGTAGCAAATGGGGCATTGCTGCTCTTGTCTAAGAAAACAAGGAAAGACGATGACGACAACAAACAAAAACCAGGTTATGAAATGGCATAACGAGCAAGATTTATAAAAAGCAAACCAATTGAGCCGCACATGGAGAAATCTGTGTGCGGCTCTTTGATACAGCATGCCCTCAAATAGACATGCCGGAATAGGGTGAACCAGCGGCGCGCCAGGCGGCCTTTGACGTGTTTATAAGGTCTGTTATAACGTTACTGGTCATGGAGTAAACAGTAATGTTATATCTAAAAAATAGAAAATTCTGTAAATTTTTCTTGCGCTGCGATTTTTAATATGTTAATATAAAGTAGACATTGAAAGACGAGCTGTAAAGAGTTTTTCAAGGATTCCCAAAGAAGACGATTCCGTTTTCTGACTCCCAGGATAAAAAGGAACATAAAGCTTTACTGTTCATACACCACTGTGTGAAAGTAACCAAAAAGTGAACGTGATGCCTATAATTGTCTGTTTCCGGGCTTGCAGGATAAAGAAGAAAAACGTATAATGAAAGGAGAAAAACTTGAGAATAAGATTAAGCAAAGTATTCCGTTTCCGCAGAAAGGTAAATCGAAAATACAAGGATGTATTGTTCCGGTTTATCTTTCGTGATAAGAAGGATTTATTGTCCCTGTATAATGCTATCAATGGAACAGATTATAAAAACCCTGAGGAACTGGAGATCAATACCCTGGAGAATGTAATTTACATGAAAATGAAAAACGATTTATCGTTTTTGGTAGGGGCGTCCATGAATCTCTATGAACATCAGAGTACATGGAATCCCAATATGCCTCTGCGCGGCCTGTTCTATTTTGCAGAGCTGTATGAGCGGTATATAAACGGCCAGGGTTACCGGTTGACAGGAAGCACTCGTATTCCGCTGCCTTTTCCTAATTATATTGTATTTTACAACGGCCTGGAATGGGAAGCAGAGCGGACAGAGCTTGCTCTGTCAGAAGCATTTGAGGAACAGAGAGAAGGCCTGCGGCCGGCGCTTGAGTGTCGTGCAACGATTCTGAATATCAACAGCGGACACAACCGGGAGTTGATGGAGAAGTGCCGGAGACTGCATGAGTATGCTGAATTCATCCAGAGAATACGAGATAATCTCCAAAAAGGAATGGCATTGGAGAAAGCGGTAGAGAAGTCCATAGAATACTGCCTTGCACACGGAATACTGGCGGATATATTAAGAAAATGCCAGATGGAGGTTCAGAATATGCTGTTAGAAGAGTATGATGAGAAGGCGGAAAGGGAATATCTCAGGAAAGAGAGCCTTGAGGAAGGGATAAAACGAGGAATAGAACAAGGAATAAAACAAGGAATAGAACAAGGAATAGAACAGGGGATAAGGCAAGGTGTTATTCAGGGAAGGCAGCAGGGAATAGCACTTGGAAGCTTTGAAGTCCTAGCGAAATTTGTGAAGGCCGGAATTATTACCATAGACCAGGCAAAGGAGCACGCAGGGGAAAGAAAAGAAGAGTTTATCCTATGGTATCAGAAACGGGAGAATGATAAAATTTAGGGATTGACAGAAGGTAAGTTTGTGTGGTATAAATAATAAGTACGTTTGAGTAGGGGATTGGTCAAATGGCATGACAGGGGTCTCCAAAACCCTTAGTGGGAGTTCGATTCTCTCATCCCCTGTAACAAGCATTGGATATCTGTGGAAAACAGGTTTCCAGTGCTTTTTTTCTCTGAAAGGATAAAAAGAATGACAGAACCAGACGAATGTATTATAATAAAAACGGAACTGGTGAAGATAGTACGGAACTGGAAACAGTACTATCCCCTACAGTGCACAAATCAATTTACAGACACAGTTTTAAGTGGCTGGAAATTGATTTCATGTGGGTGTACTGTAGGGGATGGTACGGAACTCAAATAGGAGGATAACATGGCAAATATTTTAAAGAGATTCGGCGACATTATGTCTGCAAACATCAACGCACTTCTGGACAAAGCGGAAGATCCGGAAAAGATGATTGACAAATATATCAGAGACATTGAGGAAGACATGCGGAAGGTAAAAGCAGAGACTGCAGCCGTCATGGCCACAGAGGCCAAGGCAAAGCGCGAGCTGGCCGAGTGCCAGGATGAGATTGCCAAGATGCAGAGATATGCGGAAAAGGCTCTGACAGCAGGCAGCGAGAGCGATGCCCGCAGATTCCTGGAGAAAAAGGGCGAGCTTGCAGGCAAGCAGGCAGGCTTACAGCAGGCATACGATCTGGCAGCCGCCAATGCTGCCAAGATGCGCGAGATGCACGACAAGCTGGAAAAGGATTTGGAGGGGCTTCAAAATAAGCGCGATTCCATCAAGGCCAAGGCAGCAGTCGCCAAAACCCAGGAAAAGCTCAACAAAATGGGAGCCAGCGTGTCCGGAGCAGGAGAGGCTATGGCAGCCTTTGACCGCATGGAGGCAAAGGTAGACCGGATGCTGGACGAGGCAAATGCCATGTCCGAGCTGAATTCCCGAACAGACGATATCGACGATCTGGCAGCAAAATACGATGAGGCCGGAAATACGTCCTCCGTAGACGATGAACTGGCAGCATTGAAGGAGAAAATGGGGCTGTAAAGCATGGAAGAAAAAATCTATTACTGTGAGGGCTGCGGCGGAGTCATGGAATTCGACGTGGCCACACAGAGTCTCAAATGCCCAAACTGCGATAAGGTAGTACCCATTTCCCCGGACAAGGGCAGATTGGTGGAGCACAGCCTTACCCGGCATGCCATGAGAACCATCCGGGCCAGCGAAAAGACGACGCATACCATGGAGTGCAGGGGCTGCGGCGCCCGGATTGAGGTGGAAGGAACCAGCAGAGCGGCGGAATGCCCCTTCTGCGGATCTGATTACGTGCTGGCAGAACGGGAAGCCGATGCGGTGATTCCGGACGGAGTACTGCCCTTCCAGGTGGATAAAAACCGGGTAGGAGAATTGTTCCGCCGGTGGCTGAAGGGCCGCTGGCTGGCCCCCGGCGAGCTGAAGCATCTGTATCAGAAGGATCGCCTCCAAGGGATTTACGTGCCCTACTGGACCTTTGACGCCAAAGTAAACGCCCGTTATACGGCAATGGGCGGCCGGCATCGGACAGTTACCCGGAAAGGGGCAGACGGGAAAACGGAGACCCAGATTGTAACCGACTGGTATCCAACCTCCGGAAATCTCCGCCATTTTTTTGACGATGTTCTGGTGCCGGCCTCTGAAAAAATGGATTCGCGGCTTTTGCGGAGGACGGGATATTTCGGAACCCAGCAGATTGTGCCCTATGGGCCGGAATACTTATCTGGCTACAGTGCTGAGTGTTACACGGTGGATCTGAATGCGGCCCACAGCGAGGCGGTAGGAGCTATGGAACGTGAGCTGGAAAATATGGCACGCAGCGAGGTGCTTTCCAGATACGATGAGGTCCGGGACATTTATGTACGGGCAGATTACCAGGAGGAGACCTACAAGCATGTGCTGCTTCCCATATATTCCACAGCCTATACATATAAAGGCAGGCATTACCGGGTGCTGATCAACGGGCAGAGCGGAAGGGTGGAAGGAGATTACCCCAAAAGTCCGGTACGGATTGGGGCAATTGTTCTTCTGGCACTCTTTATCCTGGCTCTGGTATACTGGTACAGCAGCGGCTCAAAAATGAGGGCCGATACGCTGCCTGCATGGGAAGAAGAGCAGATATATGATTACGAGGAGGAAGCGATATGGGATTATTCGGAGGACAATTTGCCAACGTAGTAGAGTGGCAGGAATTCCGGGATGATATATTGTTCTGGAAATGGAGCAGCAAGGAGATTAAGAAAGGCAGCCGCTTGATTATCAAACCAGGCCAGGATGCCATTTTCCTGTATAACGGAAAGGTGGAGGGCGTTTTCCGGGATGACGGAAGCTACGACGTGGAATCTCAGATTATCCCCTTTCTTTCCACATTAAAGGGCTTCAAATTTGGTTTTAACAGCGGCCTTCGGGCGGAAGTGCTGTTTATCAATACGAAGGAGGTTCTGGTAAAATGGGGCACCAAGAATCCGGTTCTCATTCCTGCGCCGGGACTTCCGGGAGGCATGCCCATCCGCTCTTTCGGAACCTTTAGCTGCAAGGTTGCGGATTACGATGTATTTATAGAGCGGATTGCCGGAATCCGCCAGCAGTACTCGGTGGAAGAGGTGAAGGAACGCATTACCTCCATGCTGGATCAGCTTCTGATGAAATGGATTGCAAAAGAAGGCCGCGATATGTTCAACCTTCAGGTCAGCGCCTCCGAGATCGGAAGGGGCATCCAGGAGGATCTGGATATGGAAATGCTGAAAATCGGAATCAGCATCACAAGCTTTGCCATTTCCAGCTTCAACTACCCGGAGGAGGTACAGAAGATGGCGGAAAAGGCAGCGGCCCAGAGCATGATCGGCGATGTGGGACGCTTCCAGCAGGTGGCTATGGGAGAAGCAATTGCTTCCGGAAGAGGAGGCGGGGCGGCCTCCGATATGGCAGGGATTGCCATGGGCTTGTCTATGGGACAGCAGATGGCGGCCCAGATGCAGCAGAACCAGCAGGCACAGCAGAATCAGCAGATGCAGGCTGGAGCTATGCAGCAGGCGGCCGGGGGAGCAGTCCCGAATTTCTGTCCCGACTGCGGAACTAAGACAAACGGAGCTAATTTCTGTTCAAACTGCGGAAAGAAACTGGTATAAAAGTTCCCATAAAAGCCTTAGACGGCGGGCTGGCAGCCAGAGATGTCCATACGGAACGTGTAAACGAAGTGACCGGAAAGCATTTTTAGAGGAATGGAGAAATACATGAGCATATATGACAGCTTAAATCCGGAGCAGAAGGAGGCGGTGCTTCACACAGAAGGGCCGCTTCTGATTTTGGCGGGAGCCGGCTCCGGAAAGACGAGGGTTTTGATTCATCGGGTAGCCTGGCTGATGGAGCAGGGGGTGAACCCCTGGAATATTATGGCAATCACTTTTACCAATAAGGCGGCAGGAGAAATGCGCCAGCGTGTGAACAGTCTGGTAGGCCAGGGGGCGGACAGCGTCTGGGTAGCGACCTTCCATTCCACCTGCGTGCGGATTCTGCGCCGTTATATCGGCCATCTGGGCTTTGACACCACATTTTCCATCTATGACACAGACGATCAGAAGACGGTGATGAAGGATGTGTGCAAGCGGCTGAATATTGACACGAAGGTTTACAAAGAGCGGTATCTGATGAGCGTCATTTCCAGGGCTAAGGACGAGCTGGTGTCCCCGATGGAGATGGCGGTTGCCGCAGGGACCGACTGGCAGAAAAAGCTGCTTGCAGAGGCTTATAAGGAGTACCAGGCGCAGCTTCGCCGGAACAATGCCCTGGATTTTGACGATCTGATTGTGAAGACGGTGGAGCTGTTCCAGAACTGCCCGGAGATTCTGGAGGCGTACCAGGAGCGTTTCCGCTATATGATGGTGGACGAGTACCAGGATACGAACACAGCCCAGTTTAAGCTGATCAGCCTTCTGGCAGGAAAATACCGGAATCTCTGTGTAGTGGGCGACGACGATCAGTCCATCTACAAATTCCGGGGAGCTAATATTTACAATATTCTCAATTTTGAGCAGGTATTTCCCGATGCACGGGTGATTAAGCTGGAGCAGAATTACCGCTCTACCCAGAATATTTTAAATACGGCAAATGAGGTGATCCGCAACAATTACGGCCGCAAGGAAAAGCGCCTCTGGACGGAAAACGAGGAGGGAAATCCCATTGCCTTCCGTCTTCTGCCCAATGCCTTTGAGGAGGCAGAGCTGATTATCGGGGACATCTGCCGCCATGTGCGCAGCAAGGAGGCGGATTACCAGGATCACGCCATCCTGTACCGCACCAACGCCCAGTCACGTCTTTTTGAGGAAAAGCTGATTCTGGCCGGCATTCCCTACAAGCTGATTGGCGGCGTAAACTTTTACGCCCGAAGGGAAATCAAAGACGTGCTGGCTTATTTGAAAACCATTGACAACGGAAGGGATGAGATAGCTGTCCGCCGGGTGATTAATGTGCCCAAACGGGGAATCGGCGCGACTACGCTGAACCGGGTGGGAGATTATGCGGAGGCTTACGGGATCGGCTTTTACGACGCTCTGGTCCGGGCAGAGGAGATTCCGAACCTTGGCAGAAGCGGGGGAAAGATAAAGCCCTTTACCACGCTGATAGCAGCCATGCAAAGCAAGCTTGGAACAATGTCTCTGGTGGAGCTTGCCAAAGAGCTTCTGGAGGAGACCGGCTATGTCAAGGAGCTGGAAGCGGAAGGGACGGAAGAAGCCAAGGGGCGGATTGAGAATATCGACGAGCTGCTCAGCAAGATTGCGGCCTACGAGGAGTCGGTTGATGAGCCGACTTTAAGCGGCTTTTTGGAGGAGGTTGCTCTGGTGGCGGATATTGACAGTCTGGAGGAGAGCAGCAATTATGTGATTCTTATGACCTTACATAGCGCAAAGGGCCTGGAATTTCCTTATGTCTATATGGCAGGCATGGAGGAAGGGATATTTCCCAGCTACATGTCTATCAGCGCAGACAATCCGGAGGAGGAGCTTGAGGAGGAGCGAAGGCTCTGCTATGTGGGGATTACCCGGGCGAAGCGGGAGCTGATGCTGACGGCGGCCCGGCAGCGGATGATTCGCGGACAGACCATGTACAACGCCGTTTCCAGATTTATCCGGGAGATTCCCCAGGAGTATCTGGAGAACAGAAATAAAAAGAGGAGTTCCGAAAAGCCGTCTAACACAGCGAAGCAGCCGGCCTGGGTTCAGCCGAAGGAGAGCTTCCGGGCTAAGCCCTACGAAGCCCAGAGCCTTACGGTGAAAAAGGCTTCCGGGCTGGATTATGCGGCAGGAGACCGGGTGCGGCACATTAAGTTCGGGGACGGGACGGTGCTGGAGATTACGGAAGGGAAGAAGGATTATGAGGTGAAGGTGGAGTTTGACACAGCCGGTATTAAGAGGCTGTTTGCTTCCTTCGCCAAACTTAAGAAGCTATAGCGGCAGTAAAGCCGGTTTCCTCCCATCCCGGCTTCCCTTTACAAATTGTAAGATTATGCAAATAATTTTTCCGGAAATGATAGTAATTTGAATATATTTGTGGTATAATATGAGCACTTAGTGAATGTGAGCTTTGGCCATGCAGGCGCATGAAGCGGATTGAGATTCAGCGCTGGAAGATGCGGGCCGCAGGCAGAGCATGAATTGCAAACAACGAATAGAAAGGGTGCGTGCGATGAATAAGATGGAAGATTTTCTGACAGCAACAAAATTGAATGAGCTGCTTCATAAGAGAGAGGTAGAAGAGAAGAATAAAAACACGGTGCTTTGGATTCTGGCAATTATTGGGGCTGTAGCAGCCGTGGCCGGTATCGCTTATGCGGTATACCGTTTCTTTACTCCCGACTATCTGGAAGATTTTGAGGATGATTTTGACGATGACTTCGACGATGACTTCTTTGAGGACGGAGAGGACGAGGAAGAATAAGAGAGCAGGAAAGGGGTTGCTGCACAGGCGGCAGCCCTTTTTTTCAATTGGAAAGAGAAAATGATATCCGGCAGGATGTTATAATACATAAAAGGGGGGAAGAAAAGATGAGGAA
The DNA here is from genome assembly GCA_910575725.1 of Clostridia bacterium. Lineage (GTDB taxonomy): Bacteria > Bacillota > Clostridia > Lachnospirales > Lachnospiraceae > Laedolimicola. The sequence goes on from CAJTFE010000020.1 coordinate 73,946, forward strand.
AAAGAGAAATCCTTTGGGACAGTTTGTGATTGGGATGATTATTCTGGCTTCCATTATTTCCAACCTGCAGTTTGTGTTCCGGGGAGTGAGCCTGTATGTTTATCTGGTGATGCTGATTTTGATTTTCGGGGGGCAGCGCCCTTGTGGGACAGGTCTTATTCCGCTGGCCGAAGGATGATGACGAGAAGAATGTGAGGAGAAAATAATGAAAAAAGGACAGATTTACGAGGGTATGGTGGAAAGGGTGGATTTTCCCAATAAGGGTCTGGTTCGGTGTGAGGGGCACAGCGCCCTGGTTAAGAATACAGTTCCTGGGCAGAAGGTGCGTTTCCAGGTGAATAAGATCCGAAAGGGGAAATGCGAGGGACGGCTGCTGGAGGTTCTGGAGCCTTCTCCTTTGGAAATCAAGCCGGAGTGTCCGCATTTTACAGCTTGCGGAGGATGTACTTATCAGAATCTGCCCTACGAGGAGCAGCTTCGCTTAAAGGGCAGCCAGCTTAAGGCCCTTCTGGACAGTGTGGTTCTGGAGCCTTACGAGTTCGAGGGAGTGAAGGAGAGTCCCTGCCGCGGGGCTTACCGGAATAAGATGGAATTTTCTTTTGGAGATGAGGAAAAGGACGGGCCTCTGGCTCTTGGCATGCACAGGAGGGGGAGCTTTTATGATATTGTGACTGTGGACGAATGCCGGATTGTGGACGAGGATTACCGGAAGATTCTTTCTTGTGTGCTGGATTATTTTAAAGGGGAGGGGCTGCCTTTTTACCATAAGCTCCGCCATACGGGGTATCTGCGCCATCTTTTGGTGCGGAAAGGGGTCAGAACCGGGGAGCTTTTGGTGGCGCTGGTGACAAGCAGTCAGATGGAGGCGCCTGACGGGCCCTGGGTAGAGCGGCTTCTGGAGCTTAAGCTTGAGGGAACGATTGTGGGGATTCTTCATGTCTTCAATGACAGCCTGGCGGATGTGGTGCAGAGCGACCGGACGGAGATTCTTTATGGACGGGATTATTTTTATGAGGAGCTTTTAGGGCTTCGGTTTCGGATCTCGCCCTTTTCCTTTTTCCAGACGAATTCCCTGGGGGCGGAGGTACTCTATGAGACGGCACGGAGCTATATTGGGGATACAAAAGATAAGGTGATCTTTGATCTCTATAGCGGAACAGGGACGATTGCCCAGATGCTTGCGCCTGTGGCGGAACGGGTTGTGGGAGTGGAGATTGTGGAGGAGGCCGTGGAGGCGGCTAAGGTGAACGCCAGGCTTAATGGGCTTGCAAATTGCAGCTTTATTGCAGGGGATGTGTTGAAGGTGGTGGATGAGCTTGAGGAGAAGCCGGATCTGATTGTGCTCGATCCGCCCAGGGACGGAGTGCATCCGAAGGCGCTTCAGAGGATTATTGACTTTGGGGTGGAGCGGATTGTTTATATTAGCTGTAAGCCTACGAGCTTGGTGCGGGATCTGGAACTGCTGCAGGGGCGGGGGTATCGGGTGGAGAAGGCTGTTGGGGTGGATCTTTTTCCGTTTACGGTTCATACAGAATGTGTGGTGTGGATACAAAGGAAACATATCTAGAAATCCTTTATTTTAAGCAGTTTTACAGGCATTTTGTGTTTGTAGAAGATGAAGCGGGGAATCGGAATAAGAGGATAGAGAAGTATTTTGAGGTTTCGGCGGTGGTTGATGTGGGGTGTGGGGGTACAAAGGAATTTGTTTAATAAGAAAACATTAGAGGACAAATCAGTTGTTCGGAATTTCCGAACAACTGAAAGATATTTGGAATGATTAGCCGAAAAAGAGATATATAATTTCAATGCTTGTGTTGCTTATCTAAAGCTATCATATAATACTAACTATGTATAGTTAAGATACTATTTGGAGGTGCAAGAGTGAAGAATGAAAAAAAGGAAATGATAGATAATAAAGAATTTCAGACTTTATATGATAAATCAAAGAAGTTAATTGATAGTGCCAGAAACAATATGGGACAAATGGCAAATGCAATTATGATACTCACAAGTTTTTTGCTGGGGAGATATATTGTTGAACAGGAACAACAAGGCTCTGAAAGGGCAAAATATGGAGCTAAAATAGTAGATTCTTTGTCGGCATATCTGACAGAAGAATATGGTAGAGGTTTTTCAAGAAGCAATGTGGCAGGGATGCGACAGTTTTATGTGGCATATAAAGACAGGGAAGATGAAATTATCCAGTCGGGAATTGGACGATTCGAGCAGACTTTTGAAATTATCCAATCGGGAATTGGACAATTGGAAATGGCATATAACAATCTACCTTTTAAACTCAGTTGGACGCATTATCAGGTGCTTATGCGTATAGAAAACAGGGATGAAAGAGATTTTTATGAGAACGAGGCGATACGCTCGAATTGGAATGTAAATACTTTAAAAAGACAATTTCATTCTAGCTTGTATGAAAGGCTTGCATTAAGCAGAGATAAAAATGATGTGATGAGGCTGGCAAATGAAGGAGCTGTTCCGCAAAAACCGCAAGATATTTTACATACGCCATATGTATTGGAATTTGCGGGATTAGAAGACAGGGCTTCTTATCATGAAAGTGATTTGGAATCAGCAGTAATAGAAAAGATGCAAAAGTTTCTTTTAGAATTAGGTAAGGGTTTTCTGTTTGAACAGCGCCAAAAGAGATTTACATTTCATGATAAAAATTTTTATGTGGATTTGGTTCTATATAACCGACTATTAAGATGCTATGTCCTTATAGATTTTAAAATTGATGAACTTACGCATCAGGATTTAGGACAGATGCAGATGTATGTGAATTATTTTGACCGTTATGAAAGGGTTGAAGATGAAAATCCAACGATTGGTATTTTACTTTGCAAGCAGAGTGATGAGGCTCTTGTGAATTTGACACTTCCAGAGAATGCTAACATTTATGCAAAAGAATATAAACTATATCTGCCAGATAAAAAGTTGTTACAGAGAAAATTGAAGGAATGGTTGGATGAGGAACAGAAAAATAATTTATAATGTGTGAGAATAGATGGGATATGAACTTGTCGGAAATTCCGACAGGTTCAAGAAAAGATTATAAGAAATGCTTGTTTTAGGCAATTACACAATTAAGAAAAAATGAAATGATTTTATGCTAATGATTAGGAGTATATATGCGTATAAAAGAAATTGCAGTCCGTAATTTTAGAATTTTATCAAATTCTAAAATGGATTTTGATAATGAAATGTGTCTTTTGATTGGAAGGAATAATACGGGAAAAACTTCTCTGATGGTTTTGTTTGAGAAATTCTTTGGACAATTGGGGTTTGATTTCAATGATTTCTCTATAACACAACGTAGAAAAATTCTAAAATTTAATGAGAAAACAGAAGAGACAGAAATGGCGATCCAATTGATTTTAAATATAGAGTATGAAGAAGATGATGATTTATGCAATGTTTCTGAATTTATTGTTGATTTAGAGCCAGATAGAAAGGATGTAAACTTATTATTTGAATGTGCAATAAAAAAAGAAGAGTTGCTAGAAGGCATACAGAATGCAGGAAAAATAGCAAAGGAAAAATATATAAAGAAATATCTGCATGAGTATTTAGAAAAAAGACTCTACACTTTTGATAGCTTGGATGACCTAAAAACTGAAAATCGTTATCGCTTAATTAAGAAAAATTTAAAGGATGTAAAAAAGCTTATTGACTTTGAAATTATTCATGCGAAGAGGAGTGTTTCAAGTTCAGAAGAAAAAGGGGGAATGAAAGTCCTTTCAAAATTGACAACAAATTATTTCAATAATTTAAATATATCTGCACCAGATAAGTTTGAAGGAATTAACAAATTGATTGAAGATATGGATGATTCCTTAAACGTAAAATATGATGCCTTTTTTGAAAGTTTTTTAAATACAGCCAAAGAATTCTTGGGTATGGGAGAACTGAAAGTAAAATCAAATTTAAAAGCTAGTGAGATTTTTTCTGATGCCTCAGAGGTTGTATACGGTGATGATGAAAAGCAGTTGCCAGAATATTTGAATGGGTTGGGGCATATGAATATTCTTTACCTTTTACTTAATATCGAAATAAAAAAGAACAATTTTATGTGTAATAAAAGTGATATCAAATTATTATGTATTGAGGAGCCAGAGGCACATACCCATCCACAGCTACAATACATATTTTCCCGTAAAGTGAGTGAAGTTGTATGTGGAATTCCTGGGATGCAAACTATAATAACGACACATTCCCCACACATTGTTGCAAGTCATCCATTTGAGAATATTCGTTATATGTCCTGCGTGAAAGATGATAATGGGTTTTCTAATATCGTTATTAAGAATTTCTATCAAGAGTTAAGTAAAAAGTATGCAAATGAGATGGAAGAATTTCAATTTTTAAAACAATATCTTTCTATTGAATCATCTGAGTTGTTTTTTGCGGATAAGGCAATTTTTATTGAAGGAATTTCGGAAGGCATATTACTTCAGCACTTTATTTCCAATATGGATAAAGTAGAATTAAAAAAAGAAGAGGAAACAATCAAAATAAATCCCAAGATTAAGCCATCCTATATTCCATTGACAGCTCAAAATGTCACAATTATACAATCGGGGGCAAATTCAAAAGCATTTTGTCATTTCCTGGATTTTTTGGAAATCCCCACATTGATTATAACTGATATAGATACAATAAAACCTGAAACAACAGATAAAGGAATTCGGTATATATCTTGCCCTGTGAAATGTAATGAGACCAGCGGTACAAGCAATGCGTCAATAAAATATTTTTTTGATATTCCTAAATACGATGAGGACAAAGCAAAGAAAGATGTAGAATATAAAAAACAATATGAAGCTGGATATAAGACATGGTTTGAAGAAGTATTACTTCATAAGAAAGAATGTGTAAGTCCAATAATATATGTGACTTATCAAATGGAGGAAAACGGTTATTATGCGAGAAGTTTTGAGGATGCGTTTATTAACATGAATTTTGAGAATTTAAAAAATAATTTGGAGAGTATAAGAGGGTTGAAGAATATTAAAGAATTTGAAGATGAGGATTCAGATAATAATAGATATAATTTTACGCAATCTGTTATTGAAAAGAAGTCCGATTTTGCATCATCCATTTTATTTTTGGCATACACAAAAGAAATAAATTGGAGTGCACCTTCATACATACAGGAGGGTATTAAATGGTTACAAAAACAATAAATGCTATGAATAGGTGTAAAAAATGCATCGATTCACGAAAAAGTTTTGTTTTGCAAGGTGGTGCAGGCAGCGGAAAAACAGAGTCTCTTAAAGAACTTCTCCTCTATATAAAAACAGAACATCCTAAAGCAAGGGTTATATGTATTACACATACAAATGCGGCGGTAGATGAGATAGTAGGGAGGGTAGGAGAACAATATCTGATAAGTACAATCCATTCTTTCTTATACGGATTGATTGGGCATTACAAAAAGAATATAAAATCTGTTATCTCTGAGTTGTTTTTTGTGCCGGAAATGGTTCGTGCGGAACAATTGAAAGAGCAGAAAGAAGCTGATTATAAAAAAATGGAGCATGAGAAATATAAAAGAGCATATGAAAAATATGCGTCTAATCTTTATAGAATTTGCAAAGAGAATACTGAAAAGGTAACAGGGAAAAGAGAGTATGATAAGGAGCCGGAGGGATATAATGAGTTTCTTAATAAAAAAATTCGGTTGTTGAATGGGAAAATTATGGATATTATTGATGGTAAGGAATATTCAGCTATTTATTATAATCAAACAAAATTTGATGGGCTAAATGATTTGAGTTATGGACATGATGGCTTGCTTGTGCTTTTCCATCTACTATTTGAAAAGTATCCATTATTGGGGAAAATAATTTCGGACAAATATGATTACATTTTTATAGATGAATATCAGGATACTCAGAAAGAGGTACTTTGTGATATACTAACTTTAAGTCAGACATATGGAGTGGCTATAGGTTTATTTGGTGACAATATGCAATCCATATATGATGAAGGTATTGATGATCTTGACATTTTCATAAATGATGGAACGCTTGAACCGATTTTAAAACAGGATAATTTTAGGTGCTCATACGAGGTTCTTGATGTAATCAACTCTCTTAGGTTGGATGGTCTTAATCAGAATGTGGCATTAAAAAAACTTGACAATGGTATTTATGAAAATGAAGCAGATAGACATGGTTTTGTAAAAGTGATGTATTCGCTTGTAGATAGCAAACCATCTGCATTTAGTTCTCCTGAAGAGAAAAGAGAGTATCAGTCAGTAATAAATGAAGCTCTCTTGGAAGCAAAAAAGTTTGCTGACGATTCAAAAGTCCTTATTTTAACAAATAAAGCAATCGCAGAGAAAAATGGATTTCAACAGTTGTATAAAGTCTTTGATGATCGATATGCAGATGTTAAAGATAGGATAGAAAAGTATTTGTGTTCAATTCAAGCGCTGGATGTGGCTGATTTATGTAATCTTTTTTTGGCAAAAGACTATAATTTATTAATTCAGCTGGTACGAAAAGGTGGATATATAATTCACAATGCGAATGATAAGAAACAGCTTTATGACATTATGCATAAAATTGTAAGTAGCAAAGACCTTTCAATAAAATCTGTTATTAAAATAGCTTGTTCAAAAAAGCTTATAAAGCAAACAGAAACCTATAAGAATATTATTGAGAGGAATTTTAATTTTTTGGAACAGCTTAAGTCGGATAATTTTTATGAGAAATTCAAAAAGCAATATTTATCTGGGAAAAATACGTTTAATAAAATGAAAGATAGTTTAGAATTGAGTTCTAAAGAAGAATTTGAAGATTATGAATCTCGTTGGAAAAAAGAAAGGTTTATTACAGAATTTTTTTCTGACGAATTAAAATTTTCAGAAGTATTGAATTATACAAGGTATCTTAATGAAGAAACAGAATATATAACGATGCATAAGACGAAAGGAACGAGTATTCCATCTGTCATTGTTGTGATGGAGGAATATTTTTGGAGTGAGTATGATTTTTCTTTGATATATTCTCCGTTTACAGAAGGAAAAGCAAAGAAAAGAAACGATTCGCAAAAGTTGATATATGTTGCATGTTCACGGGCAAAGAATAATCTAATATGTATTAGAGTTCTTATGAAAGGTGAATTAAATAATTTCTTAAATATTTTTCCTAATGCGGAATTATTTAAAGACTATACAGAAAAAGGGGATTGTATATGAAACTGATTGCAGAAGAATATAAATGGTTTGAAGATAATAAACAGATTCGTGAGGATGGTTCAGAATTTTGGAGTGCGAGAGAACTTGCAGTTGCCTTGGATTACACTTAGTGGAGAAATTTTACTGGTGTGATAAAACGTGCAATGATTGCCCGTGAGAACAGTGGACATATTGTTTTTCACGATTTTGCCGAAGTCAGCAAAATCGTGAAAGTGGGAGCAACAAACAAGGTTGTAAAGGATTATGAATTGTCCAGATATGTTTGCAGAAACAGCGTATAAAGCAGGTGTTATTACAAATGAGGAATTTGCAATTTTTCAAAATGCAGGTCATATGGGGTTGTATGGCGGCTTAGATGTAGATGATATTCATATAAAAAAGGGATTGGAAGTTGGACAGAAAATCCTTAATTATATGGATAGTACGGAATTGATTGCAAATCTATTTAGCATATCCCGGACTGAAGAAAAGTTGTGAAAAGATGAGGTTGATAATGCTAAAAACGGTAACGTCGGTTCATTATTCTGTGGGGAGAGAGGTGCGGACTGCAATAGAAAAGATTGGCTGGACAATGCCTGAGGATTTACCCACTCCAGAAAAGAGTATCCAACAGATAGAAAAAGAGCAGATGGCACGTTTGAAAGCAAAAGCAAAAAAAGGAAAGCTAATGCTTGATGAGTAAAAAGAAATGACTTTTTTTTAATAAATCATAAGATAGAAATTGTGTTCCTATATGACTGACGAGGCTGAAAAATTGTGTTTACATAGTAGCTCCGACACATGTGGAGACTGTGGTGTTGATACAAAGGAAAGATACCTAGAAATCCTTGAATTTATGCACTTTGTGACATTTTTCAGTTTCAACAAAATCGGTGAAAATCATAAGGAAAAGATACTTGTGAAGAAAGTAACCGTAGTTGTGGCGTTAGACCTCGGTACGCAATGTCATTAAGTTAAGCTGATTGAAAAAATCTTATCCTATGGTCTAACTCAAATTTATCAATAAATTTCTCAAAAAGTGGTTGACACAGAGCCTAAAATGTGCGGCCGCTCTCGCTGCTGATTATATTTTAAGAGGCGGCGAGAGCGGCCCTTGAAATTGAAGACAAAACTATTATTTCAATTTCAAGGAGCTTCCTGTATAATTCAAATATAGGGAATTCCAAGAAAGAAGGTTGAGAAAAAAATACCTCAGAGTAAAATAAGATTACTGACTT
>CAJTFE010000021.1 GCA_910575725.1 Clostridia bacterium
AGCAAAACGAAAATAAGTTCAGCCAGGCTGCGGCAGAGCCGGCCCTCCGGCTCTGCCGCAGCCTGGCTGAACTCCCAACCCCTTCCGTTTTATCTCTCACAGTTACTGCTCCATCTGTCTCCCCAAAAACCCAGCCGCCGAATAAGCCAGCTTCTGCTCCGCCTCCCCCATCTTGGCCTTCGGATCCTTACTAAAGAGTACCACCGCTCCAATCGCATCCCCTTCACAGAGAATCGGGCTAATCGTCTGCGCAAAGCAGTCCTCCATATCCTCATCCACAATTTTCACATACCGCTTCTCTCCTGCTGATGCCTGGATATTCTCTCTCTCCTGGATAGCATCTTCAAGCTGCCGGCTGATCGCCTTGCCCATATAATCCTTCTTAGCGCCTCCGGCCGCCGCAATCACCGCATCCCGATCCGCAATACAGACCATAAGGCCGGTTGTCTGAGCCAGGCTTTCCGCATACTGCTTTGCAAACAGCCCAAGCTCCCCGATAGGCGAGTACTTCTTTAAAATAATTTCCCCCTCCCGATCGGTAAATATTTCCAATGGATCCCCTTCGCGAATACGGAGTGTCCGTCTAATCTCCTTTGGGATAACCACTCTTCCCAGGTCATCAATCCTTCTGACAATTCCTGTAGCTTTCATAAAAATATTCCTCCATTTGCTGTACTGACCATTTCTGGAAATAGTATTTGTCGGCAAAAAATTTTTATACCATAAAAACACAATTTTCCGATTACTGTTCACTCCCAATGTCATGAAGCTAAACAAGGCCTGTCAGAGGAACCTGCTCTCGCCTTGCTGCTTGAAAAGCAGCTTACAAGGGCGGCATAGGCACGAAACCTGCCGAATGGTTTAAACTGCAGGTTTCTGATTTCATTATTTCAAGTAATTCACTGTCAGGATGACCACTCCCAGAACAGCAAGCACAACGCCAGTTGCACGGTTTAATGTTGCTGCACTGGCTTTATTTGCGAATTTGGCGGCAATCCTCGCCCAGAGCAGTGTGGATGCCACACAGAACAGCAGGCACCATACATCCGGCATACCGCCTATGGCAAAATGACTTCCAGCACCTGTAAAGGCCGTAAAAGCCATGATAAACACACTTGTCCCAACGGCAGTCTTCAGTTCATATCCTAACAGGCTGGTCAAAAGCAGAAGCATCATCATTCCGCCGCCCGCACCTACAAAGCCACAGATAAACCCGACAACTATTCCGCTGGCAATTGACTGTATGATACGTTTTTTTCCGCTGACTGCCTGCATGGTTTCTTTTGTCGTCATAACAGGCTTTACGATAAATTTGATTCCAAGGATCAGTGTCATGAATACGGAGAAACTGCCCATAGTGGTATTTGGAACACGGCTTGCGGCAAAGCTCCCCGCCAATGTAAAAATCAGAACAGTCACCATCATTACAAGGCCATTGCGAATATCAAGGTTTTTATTTTTTCCATACGTGTATGCGCTTATGGCACTTGCAAGAACATCACTGGCCAGGGCAATACCGACTGCCTCATATGCCGGAAGTTCCAAAAAGGTAATCAGCATAGGACTGATTACGGCGGCGGCACTCATCCCCGCAAACCCCGTTCCAAGTCCGGCTCCAATCCCAGCAATAAAACAAATGAAAAATTTAAACATCACTTTGCCTCCTTCCCTTTCATATAAGCATTGATATTACACAGGATACGGTCATTTTGTTTTTTCATGCCGTCAATTTCCTCCTGCGAAAAACCATCCAGCATGATTGAAATGAATTCCTCCTGTGCGGCCTGCCCATCATGGATGATGCCCATAGCCCCTTTGCATATCCTCAAATGTGCTGTCTTACGGTTGCATTTCAAATACTCTTTTCTTATAAAACCACACTGTTCCAGAAGTTTTATAGAAAACGATACCTGGGATTTTGACAGATATCTGACCTCAATAATATCTGATGCCGTATCAAAACATGGATTATTGGCTAAAAAGAGAAGGATGTCCAATTCCATTCGGGTAATGTTATGTTTTATACAAACCTCTTCTACACATTTTGAATAAAGTGCCTTGATTGCATTTTGATGCTCCCATGGATTTAGCGGAATCATTGCATTCTCCTTTTTGTTCTTTTTAGAACTATTTTATAATAAAAAAAAACTTTGTCAAGCATAAATATTTGCAAAACAAATGTCACTATAGCATTGTTTGCATTCCAAAAGTCTCTTCCTTCCGTTATGCCATAGGCCGCAAGGCGCCTCTTTTCCATGCCTTCGAAGCCGGGGCACGGGCCAGTGCAGTGATCCAGGCTGCCTGCTTGAAGTCGTGCGGGAACAGTAACCATTACTTTTGCAAAGCTGCCGCTAATCCGGACAATCGCTTGAAAAATTCCATCCAGAGTGTTAAGATAACCTTACCAGACTAAATCAGCACACTTGAAAGGAGGAGGCCGGACATCCGATGAATTACATCCGTCACAAATCTGAAGAATCCATTGAAGATTATCTCGAAACAATCCTCATCCTGAGCAGGCGCCTTCCCGCCGTCCGTTCCATTGACGTGGCAAATGAGCTGAATTTCTCAAAACCCAGCATAAGCGTTGCCATGAAAAACCTGAAAACACGCAGGTACATTACCATGTCAGAGGAAGGGTATATTCTCTTGACAAACGAGGGGCGGAAACTGGCTGAGAACATCTATGAACGCCATACCCTGCTGACGGACTGGCTGGTCCATCTGGGGGTCGATCCACGAATTGCCGCCAGCGATGCCTGCAAAATGGAACATGACATTACACCGGAAAGCTACGAAGCCATGAAAAAATGTATCCTGTCCCTCCTGAAAACTGACAAATCCGAAAGCAAATAATCACACACCGCAAGTCATCCCGGCCACGTCAAGCTCAAGAAATTATGTATAAGTCTCCAGTATATGTATGAGCGCACTTGCGCTGCTGCTGTGTGAACGTTCCAGAACCGCATTGCTGCGTTCTGATTCTGTAATTGCGCAGCGCACCATCTTATGGGATGCCGTTGCCGTGAACAGAATCACTAAATCTGGTGTACCAATCTGGCGGCTTAAATCTGACCGCATTTTCGTAAACACTTTTGTCTTATGTCTGTATTTTTTGCAGATTTCTTTGTACCGGTTTTCCATCCTCTCATGTCCACCTATGATTACAACACTCATTCCTATGCTCCTTTCATGGTTAGTTGTTGCTAACTATCGGTGTTAAAGAAAAATGCCTTTCAGCATTTTACTATCATCCCTGCCTATGGAGAAGGTTCTCTTAAAGCAAAAGGTTAGCTTTAGCTAACCACAAAAATAATAACATATCGCAAGTGCTCTGTCAAGGGCATCTGTGCAAAAAATTACCAACTGCTGTGGTTGAGCGCATAGACATCATGCAGCAAATGCTGATTTTTTTGCCTTTATTTTTATTGTGCTGAAAGTTTGTTTTTGTTATACTTATAAAAGCAGACAGCGGAATTTCAATCAGTAATATTACGGAGCTTAAAATAGCAGGAGGACCATATGAAGCTTTTAGTATGTAATGCAGGAAGCACATCTTTAAAATTCAAGTTATTTGTCATGCCGGGAGATGAGGTTCTGGCAGAAGGCAAGGTCGAACGGGTGGGAAGCCAGGACAGCGCCATCTTTCACTTTAAAAAACCGGACGGCTTCAAGATTTTCCGGGAGAACCTCTCCATCCCTACCTATACGGAAGGAATTCAGATGTTCCTGGACTGCCTTCTCCACAAAGAATACGGAGTGCTGTCCAACCTTCAGGAGCTGGAACGGGTAGGCTTTAAGACTGTGCTTTCCAAAGATCACTATGGCATTCACGAGTTAACCCCTGAGGTATTAAAGGGCATGGAGGAATATCTGGTCGTGGCTCCCGCTCACAACATCCCCTACCTGGAGGCCATCCGCCAGTTCCAGAAGCTGACGCCGGACGCCATGCTGGTCGGCGCCTTTGAGACAGCCTTCCACACCACCATTCCTCTGGAGCGGAAGCTGTACGGCATTCCCTATGAGTGGTATGAAAAATACGGAATTGAGCGCCTGGGCTATCACGGCGCCTCCCACAGCTATGTAGCCGAGACCCTGGCAGAGCTTTACGGCGCTACCAAAAAAGCCATCTCCTGCCACTTGGGAGGAAGCGGCTCTCTGTGCGCCATTGACAACGGAAAAAGCGTAGATACGAGCTTCGGCCTTTCCCTCCAGACGGGCCTGATTCAGTCCAGCCGGAACGGAGACATGGATCCCTTTATCATTCCCTTCCTTCTGGAAAAGGGCATGAAACTGGAGGAAATCATGGAAGGACTTACGAAAAAAGGCGGTCTTTTGGGGCTCTCCGGGGTCAGCAACGATCTGCGTGATATTGAGAAAGCTGCTGACGGCGGCAGCGAACGGGCAAAGCTGGCCATAGATGTGTTCTGCAACGGAATTGTACGTTATATCGGCTCCTACTATGCGGAGCTGGGCGGACTTGATCACCTTGTTTTCACCGGCGGTATCGGAGAACATGGCTGTACCATCCGCCGAATCGTCTGCAGTCAGCTCAAGCATATGGGCGTCCTCCTGGATCCGGAAAAGAATTTGGACTACAGTGAAAATGCCGTGATTTCCCTTCCGGAATCTCCTGTAACCATTCATGTCATTCCTGCCAACGAGGAATTGGGAGTTGCACGGAAAACCTTTGGTTATATCAGAAATTAACATAGGGATTTTTACAGATTTAAAAAGGCGTCTCATCTTCTATTCGAAGATGAGACGCCTTTGATCTTTCTTATCTGACTATGAACTCCATGCTCTTGGCTTTTAAATAGAGCTTACGTTCATATCCACATTGCCGCTGATGCCGTCTACCTGTCCCTTGGAGGTATTCTGCCAGATATCATAGCGTCCGCTGTAGGTACACTTGCTTGCATACTGTGCCACCCAGATGCGGTAGCTGCCTGGGAACTGGGAGGGGCTTAAGTGCTCGGAGAACCAGTTCTTGCTGGCGTATACCATGGGCGTGTGGCCGGAATTGGCTACTGTGTTGCAGAACGCAATGGTAATCTTGGTTCTGTCCGCTTTAGACAGACCATCCGCACGTCCCCGTCCGCCTGCGGCATACTCACTGTCGATAGCAATAGGCATATTGATTCCGTAACGGTTGGCAAGCTTCACTGCCATACTGGCTTCCTCTACCGCCTCGGCTTCATTAATCGCCTGGCTGAAGAAGTACACGCCCACACGCAGCCCGGCTGCCTTTGCTCCGCTGATATGGGATGCATACATGGGATCCTCTACAAGGACGCCGGAACCGTATCCGCGGTAGCCGCAGCGGATAATAACGAAGTTAATTCCCGCATTCTTTACCTTCTGCCAGTTAATGCCCTTCTGGTACTTGGACACGTCAATACCGATGGTGCCGGAGCGGATGCCCTCGCCGCCGAAGTTATACTGGATACCCTGGATAATCTGGGTGCCTGTTACCTTATTGCCGTCTTTATCGAAGAAATACGTAGCATTATCAATCGTCTGCCAGCCGGTATACTTAAATGTCCCGGTGCCCTCCATGATAGGAGCGCTGGTTGTATCATAGACAATCTTCTCTCCGTTTGCTGCTCCAACCAGGCGCAGCGCATGGTTCAGAATGGAAGCTGTCGTCTCTTCTGCAGAAGCAGGATCGTTTGTAGTATTCAATGTAGTGTCTGTGCCGGCAGGATTGTCCGGTGTTGTGGGATTCTCTGGTGTTGCGGGATTCTCCGGAGCGGTCGTAGTCCCGTTTGGATCGCTCGCTTTACATCTGGTACATACCCCATTTACAAAATCATGTCCCAGTGCCGGAATTGCTTCTGATGCGCCGCCGCAGCTGCATGCCTTCTCTCCCGCTTCGGTACAGGTAGGTGCTTTTACTTCCTTCAGATCATGTACATGGGGAGCCTGATAGTTCGGATCCTTTGCAGAGCAGACCGTGCACACTCCATTGGTGTAGCTGTGCGCCTTTAACGGAAGCGCCTCTGCCGTCTTTGCTGCGCCGCACTTGCTGCAGGTCGGGGTCTTTGTCCCTGCCGTTGTACAGGTAGACTCCACAATCTTGTCTTCATATGTATGCTGGCACTCCATCTTAGCTCCGCAGCGGTCGCATGTACCGTCTCCGTTGTCATCCTTGTGATGCTTCGCCGGCTCGCTGATGATCTTCTCATACATCGGTGTCCCGTATTCGTCCACCTTCTGCTTCATAATCTCTGTCTTTGTAGATTCTACAAACTCCACCGTATCCGTCAGAACCACAGACGTACCTGCGTCGCTGTTGCCGGTGGTATTGGAATCCTCCTTCGCCACATTGATCTCGCTTTCCTTCTTGATCTCGTCTGTGACGTCCACCACCTTATACTCCAGATTGGCCTTAACCTCGGCCTTGATGTCGCCGGGCGCACTGTAGGATCCGGAGGACTTCAGGGAAACCGTGCAGCTTCCGGGAGTCATATTCTTTATGTAGATAATTCCGTCCTTATCTTCATCCTTATAGCTCTGGGTCTTTTTATTGGAATCCGTAACTGTGACTTCGAATACGGTTCCGGTAATGACTCTGTCGTTCTTCTGATTGACAATCTTTACCTTCAGGTCCTTGTCCATGGAGGTCGCCTTCAGCACAACCGGAATTGCCTTTGCATCCACGGCTGCAGCCTGGGTATTGTCTCCATCCATTCTGGTAAGCTCTGCCATATAAGACTTGTTCATGGAAAGCCCTACCACTCTGACTTCTTCTTCCACCGGCGCTGCTTCCTCAGACATTCCAAGATCCGTCACCGTAGGAATCATGTCCTCTGTTACCTGCGGCCGGATGCAGCCGCTGAGCATGGACACTGCAAGAACAGCCGAAAGGCTGAGCGCCCAAAATCGTTTTCCCTTCATTTTCCTTCTCCTCATTTGCTTTCATTACACCCCAGCCCCCTTCTTGACAAGGACGGCATTTGTTAACAGTAGGTTTTAGTATAACATCCTTTTTCCCACTTTTCAACTGTTTACATAAAAAAATTGTAACAAAAAAATGGGATATTTACTAGGATATCCTATTTTTCTGGTATTTTTTTAATTACTTATTTAATATTTTCTTAATTTTCCCGTAACATATTAAAAAATATCTATGACCGCCGAAAGCCTTCCTCTACTGCTCTGTTTTCAGAACAAAGGTCTGTTCAAAGGTCAGCTTTGCCATGGCTGCGTCTACTGCCGTGAAGGTATGGGCTTCTTTAAGCTCCTCGCACTTTTCGTCGTAAAGGGTGTCTTTTCGCTGCCGGACGATGGCTTCCTTCTGGCTGTCTGTGGCTTCCCGGTCAAAGGTGCTTATCATCTGCACTGCATAATAGCCGCTCTCCGCCTCGATAATCTCTGCAAACTCTCCGTCCTTCAGGGTATCTGCCGCTGCCCGGACGCTTTCTGCCGGGGAACTGCTGTCAGCCCCGTAGGCCGCAGTCGTGGCTGTAATATTTTCCTTTCCCTCTGCCGCCGCATTCAAATCGCCGCTTTCCCTGGCTGCGTCCAGAACCTCCTGGAGGGCTGCTTTCTTCTGGGCTTTTTCCTCGTCTGTCAGGGGAATGGTATTGCCTTCGCTGTCGGTTTCCGTTCCTGTAGTGGAGATAAATGCATAGGCAATCCGCTTTTGTGCCGCTTCCTCATCGGAAACCACGGTATCTACGTCTGTTGTCAGGGCATCGTACATCCTATTCTGAATGGTCAGCAGGGTTAAGAGGTGCTCTACGTCTGTCTGCTCTGCGCCCACTGCTTTCTTTAACTGCGGTGTATTGCTGTCCAGAAATGTTTTTGCCGCCTCTGCGATTGCTCCCTTTTCTTCTTCTGTCAAGACCACCTCATAATTGGGGGCCTCTGCTTCCAGAACGTACAGAAGCTGGAACTCGTCCATCTGGCTTCTTTTTGCCGTGTCGCCGTAGACTTCTCCTGTATCCGGCATCTCCTGCTGGTAAATGCCGCCGCCAAGCATGCTTCCGTAATAGCTTTCCATCTGTGCCTGCTGATAGCGCAGCATCAGGCTGAATTCTCCCAGTCTTATATTGGTTGTCTCATCCAGTACTGCTATGGTCTCGGAAGCGTTCAGCCGGCTTCCGGAACAGCCTGTCAGTAGGAAGGCCAGTGCAAATATCAGGGATAAGATCCTGCTTGTCCTTTTTTTCATTTTCTTTGTCTACCTTTCTGTTTTCTGAAGCTCGTGTAGATTGGGTTTTATGTGAGCTTCTGTTTTTATTCTTTGTCTATTATAATCTGTTTTTTTCCTGTAGGCAAGGATTGTTTTGTGGGGACACAGATATTTCATGGTTGGAGCTAAACGGTTTCATCCTGGGGCGAAACCGGGGCGCGGGCTTTTCCATATTCTGTGTTCGGACGGTTCGCGTACATTCTGTCTGCGCTGAACGTACATTACCTTGAAAATTTTTTAGCATTTATATATTTTGGTAATGTTCGTTCAGCGCAGACAGCCTGTTCGCGAACAGCCGGACACTAAATATTGGAAAAGCCCGCGCCCCGGTTTCGCCCCAGCCTGGATGAAGGGTTATGGCTCCGTAAGCAGGACGTCCATGTGTACGGTGTCCCATACTTCCGTTATGATCTCTAAGGGGGTTTCTTCTCTCCAGGCGGCTACCATTTGTTCACAGTATTCTTCTCTTGCAAGGAATTCCAGTTCTTCTATCCGATCCCTGGTGGCTGTCTCGTCGTATTCGGATACTCTCTGGACGATGTAGTAGCCTTCCTGGGCTTCTATGACCCCGGACACATCTCCGACTTTCAGTTCCCGGGCTGTCTGGGCTACCAGCTCGTGGGCGCCGCCGTCTGTGAAATCGTTAAAATATACGTCAATTACGGTATGGGAGATCTCTGCCCCTGCCGCTGTTATGTCTTTGAGCTCTCCGGCACGGACGGCAAACTGCTCTGCGTCCTTTTGAATCTTTTGAAGCTCTTCCTCTGTGAAGGGGGTCTGGTTCCCCTCTGCGTCAAAGGTTCCGGTTGTGGCGAAGAGGCAGTAGGTCAGCTTTCCTACCCGGGCCTCTTCCTCGCTGATCTCCGGCTTGCAGTTTTCTTTCAAGCGTTCTGCTGTCTTTGCTGCCTGCTCATTGTATAGAAGGAACTGCTCCACTGTCTCCTTTGTGGCTCCGGCTGCCTCCAGGACTGCCGGCGTATTGTCCCTCATAAAGGCCTCTGCCCGTCTTGATACAAAGTCTTTTTCTTCTTTGGTAAGCTCTGCATCGTATTCTTCTGTATGAGCGCACAGCAGATGAATCTCTGTCAGTGTGTTCATCACATCCTGCTTCAGAGCCTCCTCCATGGTTTCGGGCTTTTCTTCGCCTTCACCGAATTTTGGCTCCTGCTGCCACATTTTTTCTCCGTAGGTTTCCAGGTAGGCTGTCTCCCACTGCTCCTGCAGCATTCTTGTGTAAAATACGGCTTCCTCAAGCTCTATTGTCTCGGTTCCCAATGAAGCCACCGGCGTTCCCGTCTGACGGGCTCTGCCGCAGCCTGTACACAAACAGAGCAGCAGAATACCGGCCGTCAGCCGCCTTTGCATTGTTCCTCTCATTCCTTTTCATCCTCACGCAAAATCTGCATCTGCTCCAGAATCCCTCCCACCAGCTCCATGACGTTTTCCTCTTCCCGGCTGTTTTTCACCCTGCGGTACCAAAAAGCAGGCTTGTCGCCGGAAAGGAAGCGCATCCTTCCTTCAAAGCCTTCGATAAAGGCTGGAAATCCGGCCGGATTAAGCCGGGCCTTCTCGTACAGGTAAAAGCGGATTTCCTCCGGCCGCTCTCCAATCTCTTTCACGTAAACCCGATGGGCCTTTACCTTCAGATCTGCCACGGCCAGAAGGTTCAGCACGGATTTGGGCGGATCCCCGAAGCGGTCTATAAGCTCTTCTAACATATCCTCGCATTCCTCTGCTGTCTCGATACCGGCAATCCGTTTGTAGATATCCAGCTTCTGGCTTTCGCTGCGGATATAGGTGTCCGGAATAAAGGCGTCCAGCTCTACATCTACCAAGGTTTGGAATTCTTCTTCCGAAACAGGAATTCCTTTCTGCTTCTTGACTGCCTCGTTGAGCATCTTGCAGTAGAGATCATAGCCGACGGCCTGCATATGGCCGTGCTGCTGGGCTCCCAGAAGATTACCGGCTCCCCGGATCTCCAGATCCCGCATGGCTATCTTAAAGCCGCTTCCAAGCTCTGTGAACTCGCGGATGGCTCCCAGACGCTTTTCTGCTACTTCTTTTAACATTTTGTTCCGGCGGTACATGAGAAAGGCATAGGCTGTCCGATTGGATCGTCCTACCCGGCCCCGGAGCTGGTAAAGCTGGGAGAGGCCCATGTTATCTGCGTCGTGGATAATCATGGTATTGACGTTGGAGATGTCCAGTCCCGTCTCTATGATGGTGGTAGACACCAACACGTCAATGTCCCCGGCTATGAAGTCATACATGATCCGTTCCAGTTCCTGCTCCTTCATCTGCCCGTGGGCAAAGACGATATTCGCCTCCGGCACCAGCTTCTCAAGCTGGGCGGTCATTTCCACAATGGTGTTCACCCGGTTGTACACGTAGTAAACCTGGCCGCCCCGGCCCAGCTCCCGGCTGATGGCTGCCCGTACCATCTCCTCGTCGTATTCCATAACATAGGTCTGAATGGGAATCCTGTCCTGGGGCGCCTCCTCCAGCACACTCATATCCCGGATTCCGATAAGGCTCATGTGAAGTGTACGGGGAATGGGCGTTGCCGTCAGTGTGAGCACGTCAATATTTTCTTTGAGCTTCTTAATCTTCTCCTTGTGGGCCACCCCAAAGCGCTGCTCCTCGTCAATGATCAGAAGCCCCAGATCCTTGAAGACCACATCCGCCGACAATACCCGGTGGGTGCCGATAAGGATGTCTACCATGCCCTTTTTCAAATCGGTAATGGTCTTCTTCTGCTCCGCAGCCGTCCGGAATCTGGACAGCATATCCACGCGCACAGGGAATTCCTTCATCCGCTGCACAAAGGTATTGTAATGCTGCTGGGCAAGGATGGTGGTCGGCACCAGATATACCACCTGCTTATTCTCCTGAACTGCCTTAAATGCCGCCCGGATGGCTATCTCTGTCTTTCCGTACCCCACGTCTCCGCAGATCAGCCGATCCATGATCCGGCTGCTCTCCATATCGCCCTTTACCGCTTCTATGGCAAGCTGCTGATCTACCGTCTCCTCAAAGGGGAAAAGCTCCTCGAACTCCCTCTGCCAGACTGTGTCCGGCCCGTATACGTAGCCGTCCTTCTCCTGCCGGGCCGCATAAAGCTCCACCAGGTCTTTTGCAATTTCCTGGACTGCTCCCCGTACCTTTGACTTGGTTTTTCCCCACTCGCTTCCCCCAAGGCGGTTCAGCTTCGGCTTTCTGGCATCCGAGCCGGCATACTTCTGTATCATCTCCAGCTGGGTGGCCAGGATGTAGAGATTCCCTCCCTTTGCATACTCGATCTTGATATAATCCTTCATGATCTTGTCTACTTCTACCTTCTCGATTCCCCGGTAGATACCAAGGCCATGATTCTCATGGACTACGTAATCGCCGATGCTAAGCTCCGAAAAGCTCTGGATCTTCTGGCCCTCGTAAAGCCTGCGGCGCTTTCGCTTTTTCTTCTCCCTGCCGAAAATATCCGTCTCCGAAATGACGGCGAATTTCACCATGGGATATTCATAACCCCTGTGGACGCTGCCGTGGACTACCATGATCTCCGTCTCCCCGACGATCCGCTCCTCATCCTCCGAGTAGAAGCTGTTCAGCTCCTCCTCCTGCAGGTCGGCAGCCAGACGCTTTGCCCGGGTTCCTGAGGCGCACATCAGCACCACTGCGTACTTTTCCCGTTTCCACCGCTTCAGATCCTTCACCAGCAGTTCAAAGCTATTGTTGTAGGGATTGACAGACCTAGCCTCAATCTGATAGCGGCCTGTGATATCCCAGCCTGCCAGCTTCTGCTCCAGCATACAGAGGGCCACGCAGTTTCTCCGGTTCAGACGGGCCGTTATCTCCTCCGTTCCATATAGAAGTCCGGCTTCCTGGGGCAGCGCCTCCCCCCGCTCCGCCCGGTTGGCCAGGCTCTCCCGGAATTCCTTTTCCACCGTAGTGCCCTTTTCCAGCAGCCTGGCCGGCTCATCCAGGAAAAATACCGTTTTCTCCAAAGGAAAATATTCCAGGAAGCTCACAGCCTCCTCCTCTTTCTCCGGAATCAGCTCGGCGGCCGGATAAATCACAATCTCGCTTAAATTCTCGATGGATCGCTGGCTTTCCACATCAAAGCTCCGGATGGAATCGATTTCGTCGTCCCAGAGCTCAAGCCGCCAGGGGTTCTCCTCCGTAAGCCCGTAGATGTCCACAATGCCGCCCCGGATCGCAAACTGTCCCGGCGCCTCCACCTGCCCGGTGCGCTCATACCCCAGCCGGGCCAGACGATGGCTTAAGGCTTTCGTCTCTACCAGGCTTTCCGTTCCGATGGTAAGAATCTCGCCCCTCACTTCCTCCAGAGGCCTGAGCCGGTCCATACATCCGTCAAAGGGCGCCACCACCGTAAGCTGCTGCCTGGTAAGCAGGGCCTTCAGAGCCCGGATACGCTGCTGCACCAGCAGGTTTCCCTGGATATCTGCATGAAAAAAGAGGAAATCCTTTGCCTGGTATAGCACGGTATCGTGATCGAAATACCGGCAGTCCTCATAGATTTCCTTTGCCCTCTGTTCACTATAGGTCAGAATCACCCGGAAGGGGAACTCCGCTCCCAGCCCACAGGCCATGTGTACCTTCTGGGAATCCATACAGCCGGACAGCTGCAGCGCTCCCCGGTTTTTCTTCAGCTTCCCATAGATCTCTTCATATGCACTTAGCTTTTTTAACGGTTCCAGAAAAGCTTTCATTCTTTTACTACCTTTTTATTATACTGATTCATGGCAGCATCCGTATCTCCCTGTACCATCAGCCGGACGGCGCCCGCGGCATTTTCTATGGCCCAAGCCACCAGCTCCCGATCTTCTCCGGAAAAATGCCCCAGTACATGGTTAACCAGATCCTGTCCTTCTGCTTTTGCCCCTGCTCCCACCCGGATCCGCAGAAATTCCTGGGTCCCCAGATGAGCAATGATATCCTTGATCCCGTTGTGGCCCCCCGCACTGCCTTTTTTGCGGATCCGCAGATTGCCGGGATCCAGATCAATATCATCGTAAATCACAATCAGCTCCTGGGTAAAATCCAGCTTATAGTAATCTGCTGCTTCCCGGACGCTGATTCCGCTCAGATTCATAAAGGTCTGAGGCTTGAGAAGCAGCACCTTCCTTCCCTCTATGACACCTGTACCGCAGATACCTTTGAATTTTTTCGTATTCATACTAATATTATATTGATCCGCCAGACGGTCGATTACATCAAATCCAATGTTGTGACGGGTATGCTCATATTTCTTCGTGGGATTCCCCAGGCCGGCAATCAGATACATTTCAGCACTCCTATCCTAATTTTTCTGAAGCTCAAAATTCCGTACTTTTTTATACTACAGGAGATCTCCCTATTTTGCAAGGCATAACCTGCAAAACAACAGGGATGCCGCTGTAAAAACGGCATCCCCTCTATGATTTATCTCATAACACAACTATCGATTGTCCCTGTCAGGCTTCCTCTGATGCTTCCAACAATGCTGCTTCGTATTTCTCCAGAATAATTTTCTGGATCTGATCACGGGTCCCGGAATTGATGGGGTGTGCAATGTCACGATACTCTCCGTCGGCTGCTTTCCTGCTCGGCATTGCAATAAACAAACCCTTTTCCCCTTCAATTACCTTGATGTCATGTACTACGAACTCGTCTGCAATGGTAATTGACACGACGGCCTTCATCTTTCCTTCCTTTGCTACTTTGCGCACGCGTACATCTGTGATCTGCATGTCTTTTGTTTCCCCCTTTAATCAAAGGCTTGAAGCATTACTGTTCACTTTGCGACCAGTAATCTTGAATCTACTTGTAACTCATCACTACTTTATGGCTCTGTGTGCTACAGCACGTACCGCTCATTCTTTTCCACCACAATCTTCACGCCGTTCTCACCTACATAACGGGAATTGGCGCGAATGGTATCACGGCTTTCCACGATACAATTTTCAATGTACGTATTATCTCCAATGTAAACCTCATTGAGAATAATGGAATTCTTGATTACGCAATTGTTGCCCACGAAAACCTTTTTAAAGAGCACGGAATTCTCTACGGTTCCATTGACAATACATCCGCTGGCTACCAGGGAGTTCTTCACATCCGATCCCGGATTGTACTTGGCCGGGGGGAGATCCAAAACCTTGGAGTATACCTCAGGATAGGTCTTGAAGAAGTACTTCCGGACATCTGCCTTCAAAAAGTCCATGTTTGTCTCATAGTAGGATTCCACAGAGGAAATGCTGTTCCAATAATCGGTGGTCCGGTATGCATAGATACGCTTCAGATTCTTATAGCGGATCAGAATATCCCTTACGAAGTCATACCGCTCTTCCTGGGCGCATTTCTCAATCAGCTCAATGAGCTGTCTTCTGCGGATCACATAGATTCCGCAGGAAATGGTGTTCGTCTGGGCCTCAATGGGCTTCTCCTCGAAGTCCAGAATTCTCCCTTCCTCGTCGGTCTTCAGCACGCCGAACCGAGAGGTATCGGCATCTGCCGGAAGCTCCTTGCAGACAACGGTAATGTCCGCCTTCTTATCTATATGGTACTCCAGCACCTTATTGTAATCCATCTTGTAGACTGCGTCGCCGGATGCAATCACTACATAAGGCTCATGGCTTTTCTTAAGCCAGTCCAGATTCTGATAGATGGAATCCGCCGTTCCCCGATACCAGGAGTTATTGTCTGCGGTAATCGTGGGAGTAAAGATATAAAGTCCTCCCTGCTTTCTTCCGAAGTCCCACCATTTTGAGGAGCTCAAATGCTCATTGAGGGAGCGCGCGTTATACTGTGTGAGCACTGCCACTCTCTGGATATGAGAGTTGGACATATTGCTAAGCGCAAAGTCAATGCCCCGGTAGCTTCCGGCCACCGGCATCGCCGCAACTGCTCTCTTATTGGACAGCTCTCTCATTCTGTGATTATTACCGCCTGCCAGTACAATTCCAATCGCTCTCATTATCTGTCACCTGCCTTTATCAATGTCTCGCCGCTCTCCAGAACGCCTTCCTTGTAATCATCCGGCGTGGTATCTCCGGAAATTGCCGTATTCTTTCCGATCTTTACATTCGGCGGTATATAGGAGTTCTCCCCGATGGTCACAAGCCCGAAGGAATAGATCTTCGGCTGTACCTTGTTGGGAATGTCCTCCCCGATTCCCAGGACAACGCCGTCGGAAATCTCCACCTCTTCGGCGATGATCGCCTTGTCAATGGTGCAGTTTTCCCCGATATCCGTGTTCTTCATAATGATGGAATCCCGGACAACCGTGCCCTTGCCCACCGTTACGCCGGAACCGATAACGGAATTGTACACATCACCGTAGATCTCCGAGCCTCCGCTGATGATGCTGCGCTCAATCTTGGAATCCGTAGAAATGTACTGAGGCGGAACCGCATCGCTCTTTGTGTAAATCTTCCAGAATTCCTCATACAAGTTGAACTCCGGAATGATGTCGATGAGCTCCATATTCGCCTCCCAGTAGGAGCCTAAGGTTCCTACATCCTTCCAGTAGCCATTGAACTCATAGGCAAAAAGACGGTTGCCGTTCTCATGGCAGTAAGGAATAATATGTTTTCCAAAGTCGCAGCTCTGCTGGCTGGACATCTCAATCAGGGCATTGCGCAGAATCTTCCAGCTGAAAATGTAGATTCCCATGGATGCCAGATTACTTCTGGGATGCTCGGGCTTCTCCTCAAACTCCGTAATCCGGTTGTCACCGTCCGTGATCATAATGCCGAAACGGCTTGCCTCCTCCATCGGCACCGGCATAACAGCAATCGTTACATCCGCATTATTCTCCTTATGGAAATCAAGCATCACTTCATAGTCCATCTTATAGATGTGGTCGCCGGACAGGATCAGTACATATTCCGGATTGTAGGTATCAATATAATCCAGGTTCTGATAAATGGCGTTGGCCGTACCCGTGTACCACTCGCTGTTGGTGCTCTTCTCGTAGGGAGGCAGAACCGTAACGCCGCCGATATTCCGATCCAGATCCCAGGGCATTCCGATTCCAATGTGGGTATTCAGGCGCAGAGGCTGATACTGTGTCAGCACACCAACCGTGTCAACACCTGAATTGATACAATTACTTAATGGGAAGTCAATAATCCTGTACTTGCCGCCAAAGGAAACGGCCGGTTTTGCAACCTTGGCGGTCAGTACCCCAAGACGGCTTCCCTGGCCGCCTGCCAAAAGCATGGCAATCATTTCTTTCTTAATCACGTAATCACCTCTTGTTGTAATGTTAGTTCGTCTACATTACGAATTATACCATATTCCTTGTAAATAGTGAACATGTTTTTGCAAAAATATGAAATTATTTTAAACATTTTGCGACAAGTTTTTCACAATGTCCCCGGCATTTTATCCACATTATCTTAATTTGGCAGCTATTTCTTGTTAAATTTTGTTCTTTTCTGAATTTTTTCTACATTTTTAAATCAATTCAAGCCTGTCTGCCCACTTCACCGCCCCCACTACTGAACAACTGCATATTTTTCTTATATAATTCTTTGCTTTTTCATAAAATAAGGTTATACTGATAAAAAGAAACAAGATTGAAGATTATAAAAGGACAGGATGTGTATCTGATGTATCATATTGATTTTCAAAACCCCATATTCATTCATTTTATCGGCATCGGCGGAATCAGCATGAGCGGCCTGGCCGAGATTCTGTTAAAAGAGAACTTCCGCATCTCCGGATCCGACAGCAAGGCCTCAGACCTTACAAAGCATCTGGAAGCCCTGGGCGCCCAAATCCGGATCGGGCAGAGCTCCTCCAATCTTCCAAAGGACTGCGATCTGGTTGTGTACACGGCCGCTATCCACCCGGACAATCCGGAACTTGCCGCCGCAGAAGCCCGCGGGCTTCCCATGCTTACCAGAGCCCAGCTTCTGGGACAGATTATGGCCAACTATGAGACTGCCGTTGCAGTAGCCGGAACCCACGGAAAAACCACTACCACCTCTATGCTCTCCTCCATTCTTCTTTGCGCCGATCTGGATCCCACCATCTCCGTAGGCGGCATTCTGCCCTCCATCGGCGGAAATATCCGGGTAGGCCGTTCCCAGACCTTTTTAACCGAGGCCTGCGAGTACACCAACAGCTTTCTGGAATTTCATCCCACCCTGGGGATCATATTAAATATAGAAGAAGACCATCTGGACTTCTTCAAGGATCTGGAGGACATCCGCCGTTCCTTCCATCGTTTTGCCGCTCTTCTTCCAAAGGACGGCCTGCTCATCCTCAACCGGGATATTGAGAACTCCCAAGAGATCACAGAAGGGCTTGCCTGCCCTGCGGTAACATTCGGCACAAATCCTGACAGCGATTACTGTGCAGGAGAGCTTTCCTATAATAACCTGGCCTGCGCTTCCTTCCGCCTGTCAAAGAAGGACGGGAGCTCCTTCCCCATACAGCTTTCTGTTCCGGGAGCCCACAATGTAGCGAACGCTCTGGCTGCCATTGCAGCGGCAGATGCTCTCGGCATCTCACCGGAGCATATACAAAAGGGGCTTTGCGCCTTTTCGGGCACTGACCGCCGCTTCCAGTATAAGGGAAAGGTGAACGGCTTTACCGTCATCGACGATTACGCCCATCACCCCACAGAGATCCGGGCCACCTTGGAGGCGGCAAAGCACTATCCCCACCGGGAGATCTGGTGCGTGTTCCAGCCCCATACTTATACGCGTACCAAGGCCTTTCTGGGGGAATTTGCCGAGGCCCTCTCCCTGGCGGATCACGTTGTCCTGGCGGACATCTATGCAGCCCGGGAAACCGACACGCTGGGAATCAGTTCCGCCACGCTGGCGCAGGAGCTGGAAAAACTAGGCGCGGATGTCCATTATTTTCCTTCCTTTGAAGAAATTGAAACATTTTTATTAAAAAAATGTTTTCCGGAAGATCTGTGTATAACTATGGGAGCCGGAAACGTGATAAACATTGGGGAAAACCTGCTGCGGCATTAGTTATCCACATTATCCACATGTTTTTACACCGTTTTTGTGTAAAAAGCATGTGGATTTTTCTGTGGACAAACTGTTGACATAAATTTTCCTCAAAAAAATGCCTTTTCCCATATTTTTTAGGTGTACAGGCCTTTTTATGCGGTTGCAAATAATACTTCTCCACAAAGTTATCCACATTATCCACATAGCGGTGCAGATTTATCCACCCGGATTTTCTGGGATAAGACAGGAGAAAAAGAAGATTGCATTTTAATTGAGTTATGGTACAATGGACACGAAAGCAATGCGTAAAGCCAGACGAAACTGTACTACAAGAAAAAAGGAGCTGCCCCATGACACCTTTTCAGCTGCACGGCCCGGCACAGACCGGCCACACTCCCGTATCGGATGTGTTTTTAGACGAATATATGCCTGCTGCCAACGGCGAGTATGTAAAGGTATATCTCTATCTCCTGCGCTGTCTGAAATCTGATGTGCAGGAGCTCTCCGTCACCCTGATTGCAGACAAGTTCGATCACACGGAAAGCGACGTGCACCGTGCTTTAAAGTACTGGGAAAAAATGCACCTGCTAAAGCTGGAATACGATGACTCCAAAACTCTCACCGGCATCTGCCTGACGGAAGACCAGGCGCAAAAGGCTGTTCCCGGCAAGGCTCCCTCTCTCAAGGCAGAGGCCCCGGCCCAGGAGCCCCTTCCCAAGCCTTCCAAGGATGGACGCCCCTTTTCCCAGGAGGAAGCCAGACAGCTTCTCTTCATCTGCGAACAGTACCTGGGAAAGACTTTAAGCTCTACAGAGGTTTCCCGTATCCTGTTTTTTCACGATACCCTGGGGTTCAGCGCAGATCTCATCGAGTATCTGGTGGAGTACTGTGTCTCCAAAGGGCACAAAAGCCTCCGTTACATAGAATCCGTTGCCATCGGCTGGCACAAAAGCGGTTACACGACCGTCACCCAGGCCAAGGAGCAGACCTCCACTTACAATAAGGCTTATTTCTCCATTCTGAAGGCCTTTGGCATCTTCGGGCGCAGCCCGGTGGAAGGGGAGATTGCCTATATGAACAAATGGATGAAGGAGTGGGGCTTTTCCCAGGAGCTTATTGCCGAGGCCTGCGGCCGTACCATGAGCGCCATCCACCAGCCAAGCTTCGAATATGCAGATAAGATTTTAAGCCGCTGGAAGGAGCAGAACGTTACGCGCCTGTCAGATCTTGCCCCTTTGGATCAGCAGCACCAGACAGCCAAAAGCAAGACAGATGGCCAGGCCCCCAAAAAGACAGCCCAGTCCAGCCGGTTCCACAATTTCCGGGAACGCAGCTACAACTTCCAGGAGCTGGAAAAGCAGCTGATTAACCACTGACAGTCCAGCTAAGAAATGTCAAGTGTTTTCGAAAAATAATTTCTGCTGGACGGTAAAGCCGCAAAGGCGCACGAGAGGAACTTTTATGAGTGCCCTTTCGAATAAAAGTTTCTCTCAATACCAGTGTGTCGAAGCGGCTTTACCCTTTAGCGCTGTCGCGCAGCGACTTTTAATAGGAGGTAGCCCCTTGCCTTTGATGAACAGCCAGTATGAGGCAATCTTACGAACCTATGCAGCCCGGCAGGCCAAAGGGCGCAGGGAACTGGACGAACGCCTCTTAAGGATACAAAAGCAGATTCCGTCCCTTGCCCCCCTGGAAGCCTCCCTGGCCTCTCTCCAGGCAGAAAAAGTGCGCTCTGCCATAGAAGGCAGCCAGGAGGAAAGATCCCGGCTCGAAAAGGAGATCGATCTGCTCCGAAGCAAAAGAAAACAGCTTCTGGAAAAGGAAGGGTATACCCTCCTGGATCTGGAGCCGTCCTTCGTCTGCCCCGATTGCCGGGATACCGGCTTTATCGGCACAGAAAAGTGCCACTGCTTTCTGCAGGCAGAGATTGATCTCATATACAATCAGTCCCATCTCAAAGAGATCCTCAAGGAAGAGAACTTTCACAGCTTTTCCTATGCCTGGTATGAGGGAGAAGATCAGGATATTATGAAGCGGCATGTGATGGATGCCTGGCTATTTATTGAAGCCTTTGATACCAGCTTTCAAAACCTGCTTTTGCTGGGAGAGGTCGGTACCGGAAAAACCTTTCTGTCCAACTGCATTGCAAAGGAATTGATGGATACGGGCCACTCCGTTGTCTATCTGACAGCCTTTCAGCTCTTTGAACTTCTCTCAAAGGCTGTTTTCGGAGATCCGCGGGAACAAGCTTACGAACAGCAGGCCTACCCCTATATTTTCGACTGTGATCTGCTAATCATTGACGATCTGGGAACGGAGCTTTCCAACTCCTTTACCATATCCCAGTTTTTCCTGTGCATCAATGAACGGATTCTCAGAAGAAAATCTACGCTGATTTCTTCCAATCTGGATATGGAGGCCCTCAAGAATACTTATTCTGAGCGCACCCTGTCCCGTATCATCAGCAGCTATACCATTCGACAGCTTCCGGGATCCGATATCCGGATCCGGAAAAAACTACAATCCAGCGCCTAATGCTGGGAAACGGAGGATTTTATGTTGTTACAGCGCAGTCAACGTGTATTGGAAACCATTCCCGTTGGTTCTCTCGGCCTGATTCCCTTAAAAAGCTGCCAGCAGCTGGGACAGCAGGTCAACGATTACCTGGTAAAATGGCGCCACTCCAGCGAACTGGAGCACAAATCCAATATCGCCTTTACCGGCTATGAACGGGATTCCTATCTCATTGAAGCCAAAACCCCCCGCTTTGGCTCCGGTGAGGCCAAAGGCTCCCTCTCCGACTCGGTACGGGGAAATGACCTCTACCTCATGGTAGACGTGTGCAACTACAGCCTGACCTACAACCTTTACGGCTATACCAACCACATGTCTCCGGACGATCACTTCCAGGATTTGAAGCGCGTGATCGCAGCCATCGGCGGAAAAGCCCGGCGCATCACAGTCATCATGCCCTATCTTTACGAAAGCCGCCAGCACAAAAGAACCGCCCGGGAATCCCTGGACTGCGCCCTGGCCCTCCAGGAACTGACCGAAATGGGCGTTGAGAACATCCTCACCTTCGAAGCCCACGACCCCCGGGTACAGAACGCCATCCCCCTTTACGGCTTCGAAACCATCCCTTCCGCCTACCAGATGGTAAAGGGACTTCTAGGCAGCGTCAGCGATCTCAAGCTGGACAGCGGCCACATGCTGGTCATCAGCCCCGACGAAGGCGGAATGTCCAGAGCCGTATATCTGGCCAACGTTCTCGGCCTGGACATGGGCATGTTCTACAAGAGAAGAGATTACACAAAGCTCGTAAACGGCCGCAACCCCATCATCTCCCACGAATTTCTGGGAGACAACATAGAAGGAAAGGACATGATCGTAGTAGACGACATGATCTCCTCCGGAGACAGCATCCTGGAGGTTGCCAGCGAGCTCAAAAAACGCGGAGCCCGGCGCATCTTCGTCTTCTCCACCTTCGGCCTCTTCACCAACGGCCTGGAGCAATTCGACGACGCCTACGAAAAAGGGATCATCACCCGGGTTCTCACCACCAACCTGGTCTACCAGACCCCCGAGCTCCTAAAACGCCCCTACTACATCAACTGCGACATGAGCAAATACATCGCCCTCCTCATAGACACCCTAAACCACGACGTATCCATCAGCGATCTCCTAGACCCCTACGATCGCATCCAGGCCCTAATGCAAAAATACCACCACCGCCAACCCATCCTAGACGAATAAACGGGTCTTTGGGCAAGCCCAAAGACCCAAAGACCAAAACCCCAAAACACAAAACACAAACACCCAAAAACCCAAAAAACCTCACCCCTACACACTACACACTACACACCACACACCGCACCCCCAAAAACCAGGGCCGCCGGAAAATAAGACAGCAGCCATTTCCAATATCCAGTGTCCGGCTGTTTGCGTACAGTCTGTCTGATATGGACGGATATTGCTTCAGCAATGTCCGTACAGAGCAGACAGACTGTACACAAACCGTCCGAACACAGGATATTGGAAATAGCTGCTGTCTTATTTTCCGGCGGCCCGTCCGCCCCACATCACACCTTAAACCGATACCCAACCCCCCAAATAGTCTCAATATACTGAGGCTTCGTAGAATTAAACTCAATCTTTTCCCGAATCTTCTTAATATGCACCGTCACCGTAGCAATATCCCCCACCGAATCCATATCCCAGATCTTCCTAAACAGCTCCTCCTTCGTAAACACATGATTGGGATTCTCCGCCAGAAAGCTCAAAAGATCAAATTCCCGGGAAGTAAAATTCTTTTCCTCCCCATGAACCCACACCCGCCGGGCTGTTTTATCAATCTTAATGCCGCGGATGTCAATCACCTTATTCTCCTTCACATTGCTGCTGACCAGCCGCTCATACCGTGTCAGATGGGCCTTTACCCGGGCCACCAGCTCGCTTGGACTAAAAGGCTTCGTCATATAATCATCCGCCCCAAGCCCCAGGCCGCGGATCTTGTCAATATCATCCTTCTTTGCAGAAACCATAATAATGGGCGTATTCTTTGTCTCACGCAGCCTGCGGCAGATCTCAAAGCCGTCTACCCCCGGCAGCATCAGATCCAGAATCACCAGCTGAAAGTTTTCCTCCAGCGCCCGTTCCAGCCCTTTCGTTCCTTCTCCCTCAATCTCAACCTCAAAGCCGCTCAGCTCCAGATAATCCTTCTCCAGATCCGCAATGGATTCTTCATCCTCTATAATCAAAATTCTACTCATGTTACCGGAACCTCCTGATACTTTCTAAGCACAAAATACATAACCGTCCCTGTCTGCTCCTTACTGGCAGCCCATACCTGGCCCCCGTGATCTTCTATGATCTTCTTTACAATTGACAGCCCGATGCCGCTTCCGCCCTTGGAAGAGTTCCGGGAGACGTCAGCCCGGTAAAACCGGTCAAAAATCTGGGGCAGATCCTTCGACGCAATGCCTTTGCCGTTGTCCTCAATCTCCACCTGGACAAAGTCCCCTACATCCTTTACCCTGATATGAATTCTTCCCCTGGGCTTATCAATATACTTCACGGAATTGCCTACAATATTATTGATCACACGCTTAATCTGCTCCGCATCGGCAATCACCTGGATATCTCCTTCTACATAATTCGAGTAGGTCAGCTCGATATCCTGCTCCTCCATCTCTATAGAAAGCTCTTCGATGCAATCGGCAAAATATGCATTCACATTGATCTTTTCAAAGGTATAAGGAATACGGTTGGTGTCAATCTTAGAATAAAAGCTCAGCTCATTGATGAGCCTGTCCATATCGTTCGCTTTATTATAGATGGTACGGATATACTTTTCCTGCTTCTCCGGCGTGTCGGCTACTCCGTCCATAAGGCCCTCCACATAGCCCTTCACCGCTGCAATCGGCGTCTTCAGATCATGGGAAATATTGCTGATCAGCTCTTTATTCTGACGCTCAGACTCCACCTTCTCCTCCGCAGACTCTTTTAACCGCCTGCGCATCTCTTCAAAGTCCGTGCAGAGCTCGCCAATCTCGTCATCTCCTCCTGCCGGCATCTCAAAGTCCAGGTTCCCCTCCGTGATCTTTTTCGTTGCCACTTGCAGATGATGAATAGGCGTCACAATGCTCTTATAAATCCAGGCCGTCAAAACCACGCTGGTAAATACCAGAATCATCACCATCGTCAGAATCATATCCAGAAGGAGGGACTCTACCTCCACGCCGTACAATTCCTTTACGGCGCTGATCTGATGTCTTCCAAACCCGAAAAAAGCAGTTCCCGTAAATAAAACCGGGACCAGTATTAAAATCAAAAATGTGATAATCAATTTTGAGCGAAGCTTCATAATAATGTTATTATAGCACGAAAAGACGGGACTTCTAGAAAAAGTATTATAAAAAATATAAATTTTTTCTAAATTGGAAACACATACCCTCCGTGAACAAGGGGCGCCGGCCCTTTGTTCACGGAAGGAACAGCAAAAACAAAGAAGCTGACGGGAGCTTTCACCGATATGCTCCCAACAGCCTCTTAAGCTAAACCATCCTATTCAACCCTATGTAACATCCTACAGATCCAGCTTCATATCCCCATAGCGTATCAGACCCTTCTTGCGCATAAGCTCCGAAACGCCCAGCGTCAGAATCGCCGGAAGAATAAAATGCATCACCAGAATCTTAATCAAGGTCACTGCCGGGCCGTCCACAGGCGCCATCACCTGCCACGTCATAATCTGCCCAACCAGGCCGCAGGTTCCCATGCCGGAACCGGAGGCATTGCTCTGCATATTCATGGCCATCGTCCCCACCGGCCCCAGAATGGCGCTGGATACAATGGCCGGAAGCCAGATAACCGGTCTGCGGATAATGTTCGGCACTTGGAGCATAGAGGTTCCAAGTCCCTGGGCCAGCAGGCCGCCCGCTTTATTCTCGCGATAGCTTGCCACTGCAAAGCCGACCATATTGCAGCAGCATCCGATGGTTGCCGCCCCCGCTGCAATTCCCGACAGATTCAGAATGATTCCCAAGGCTGCAGAGCTGATGGGCAGCGTCAGTATCATCCCCATAAGAACAGATACAATGATTCCCATTAAGAAAGGCTGCTGTATAGTCCCCCAGTTAATCACTGCGCCCAGCGCCCCCATAAAGCTGCTGATAGGCGGCCCGAGAATCAGCCCCACCGCAGAGCCGGACAGAATCACGGTAAGGGGCGTTACCAGGATATCCACCTTTGTTTTCCCGGATACCAGGTGTCCCAGTTCGATTCCCACCAGAGCCGCAATAAAAGCCCCCAGAGGCTCTCCAGGCCCCATTAAGACAATGGCTCCTTCCACCAGCACCTTTCCGGCCAGAATATTGGACGCAAAAGCCCCCATCATGCCGGCCGTTGCCGCAGAAAGCACCACCAGGGGGCTCTCCTTAAACTTGCAGGCCGTGCCTACGCCGATGCCTGCCCCCGTCACGGCCGCCGCCATCTTTCCAAAGAAATAAACGGTATCCCCCGCGCCGCCGCCTATGAGAAGTCCGATCTGCTGAATGATTGTCCCCGTCAGCAAGGTGGCAAATAAGCCCAGGGCCATACCGCTTAAACCGTCAATAAAAATGTGATTGCATACCTTTTTCAATTTTTCCATAGCTGCTCCTCTTTTTCATGTCTCACAGTTGTAAAGTCAACTGTCTTGTCAGTCAAGAGACAGCTTATCACACCTTCTGCTGAAAGTCAACCCGCCAGAAGAAAGCCCTTTTCTTCCAAGACTCTCTCAATCCGTTCCATGGAAGCCGCATCCTTTGCCACTATGGTGTGATAATGAACATCCTCCGTCAGTTCTTTCAAAGGCTTTGCCCGGTTTTCTCTCATTTTCTGATAGAATTCTTCCGCATCCTGGCGGCTGGCAATGATGAGATCCACCGCTATCTGCCCGTACAGCTCATGCTCCACCACCACGTCCAGGATCTTTCCGCCCAGATCCACAATCCCGTAGAACTCCTCCAGCACCTGCTCCGTTGTGTGGCGGACGCACAGGGTCTTCCTGCACTCCCCAGACTCCCGGCCTGGCTCAAACAGCAGATATCCTTTATTGGTAGAAAGAATATTTTTATTCACAGCCCGTAAAAGGGCCACGTCCTGCACAATCACCTGGCGGCTCACCTTCAGCCTCCTGGCCAGCTCCGTTCCCGAAACCGGGCTCCTGCTCCCGGCCAGCAGCCGGATGATTTCCTCTCTTCTTCGTTCTCCGTCCAATGGCTTTTCCATCTTTCACTGCCCTTCCATACTCAATTCTCATTCCGCCTCATATCACGGGCTCTTTCCGGCGTCATCATGGCCGTTCCCGTTCCTTGATACACCACTTCAAAACCACCTTTGTCAAAGTACTTTGACAGCTCCCAATCCGGAAAATCGTCCGCCCAGTGTATGATATAGATGATATTGGGGTACTTTTCCGGATGCAGCGCATAGTAATCATATAGCTGAGTGCTCCCCTCGTGAACCTGCCAGGTGGAATAGCTGCCGCAGCCTGCTTCTGCATAAAGATAAATCCAGGGAGCCACCCCGACTACAAGAAGACGATCCTTAGAAGTCATGTGAAGGCTGTCTAGCTCTGCAAGCACCTCCTCGTACCACTGGGCTGTTTCCGGCGAAGTGTAAACGCCTTTTAAGGGGCCCCGTTCCATTCTCTGTGTAAGCAGCGGCATGGCATCCTCTCCGCAGATATAGCTCATCCGCAAATGGAAGCTCCCCAAAAACTGAAGAAAAACCACCGCGCACACTGCTGCACTGCCAGCCCCCCGCAAAATCCTCTGCTTCTTTCCTTCCAGGCTCCATATTTCTTTCAGCCACTGCGCCGCAAACACCAGCCCGACACAGGAGCAAAGGCTGTAAGCCGCACTGATATTCACAATTCCGGTATTGCTGGCAAAGTGAACAATCATGGTAAAAGCCATTGCCGGAAGATACCAGCCGTAAAACAAACGCCTGTCCTTATGCTTCGTAACAAAATACGCTTCCAGACACCAGAAAGCCAGTGGGAGCATCTGATAATTAATGGGAATATGTTCCGCTGCAAATCCATAATAAAGCAGGCTCGGAAATACAAACACCGAAGCCAGAGCCATATAAAGCACGTCGTGCTCAAAACGCTTCCGATCCAGCAGCGTAGCCAGGTAAACTGCGCCAAGCCCGCAGAACATAAAGCGGTAGCTTTTAAAACACAGCTCAAAATAGCGTTTTGTTTTATACCAGAACCCTTTGCTTTGATGCTCCTGATCTGCCAGAATACAGGGAATATTATCCAGCACCTCAGTTATCGTCCCTCTCTGAAACACAAATATCAGAAAAAATACGAGAATAATCCCGGCCCCCAAAGTCATCCATAAAAAATTGCGAAACGAAAGGGCGCCTTCTGTTTGCTGCTTTTTTTTGCGGTTTAAAAGGGTTATTACAAGACAAATAAGGCCATAGGCAATATACAAAAGAAGCGCAAATGGATTCGCCAGAACAAGCGCAGCCATAATCATTCCGCAAAGCAGATACTCTGGTATGGAATGCTCCATCTTAGCAGAAAGCACGGCCAGCAGTATGGTCAGCGCACCAAACTCAATGCAGTTGTAGGACATGCCGTAAAGGCCAAAGGGCACAAAGAGCAAAAACAGCAAAGCCGGCCCGTAAGAAACCATTCCTCTTCTCTGAAAGCGCAGGTATAAAAGCAGGGTTATGATGCCTTCAAATGCCAGATACAAAAAGCGGCTTGCCATAACAATTCCTTCTGTTGAGCCTAAAGCCGCGCGAATCAGACTGTAAATGGGATGCAGCAGAAAGCCGCTGAGCTGCTGGGCCGGATGCCAGTCATCAACAAGAAGCTTCCCTCCCCGGTATAGAAGCTCCGATGTCCCGATATAATACATCTCATCCGCCGTATTAAAGCCATAGAAGCTGCGTCTAATCAAAAGAATCTCTATCAAAAGAAACAGACCAATAAAAATCAGATGCTGCACGTTTTTTTGCTCTGCCGTTTTCCTGCCTGCCGTCATCTTTTCCTCTTCCTCATCTATCAGAAATCACAAAAGAGGGTGCCGCAAAAACTGTTCTACAGCGGCACCCATTTTATCTTTACGCTTCTTTCTCACGAAGCGCCCGATCGATCTGTGCTTTCAAGCTCTCTGCCTGTTCCGTAATCCGGGTCAGTTCATCCTGTATCAGATGCAGCTCACGCCTCCTGGCTTCCTTCGACTCCTGGAGCTTCTTTTCGTAAAGCGCTTTCTGTTCCTCCCGAACCTGCTTTTTTAACTGCTCGGACCGTTCCTTTTCCTGCTTCCTCATCTGTTCCTTCAAACGGTTGACATTCTCCTTGTAAAACTGCTCCAGCGGATGAACCTTCATAATCGTTCCCTCTCTCCTGCTTCCTGTCTTTCTTACGCTTTTCCGTCACATCCGCACATCTTCATGCGGAGCTTCACGATCTCCTTCACATGCTCCATAGCCGTCTTGCCGTACTTCTTCGGATCAAAGGCGTCCGGATTGGCCGCCAGGAATTCCTTTACGCCGTCCGTATAGGCAATCCGCAGCTCTGTAGCAAAGTTCACCTTACAGATTCCGCGCTTGATGCTCTCCTTTACCGCTTCCTCGGAAAGCCCGCTGGCTCCGTGAAGCACCAGAGGGATGGATACTACCTTGCGGATCTCGGCCAGACGGTCAAGATCCAGCTTGGGCTCTCCCTTATAGACGCCGTGAGCCGTTCCGATAGCCACAGCCAGGGAGCCGATTCCTGTGCGCTCTGCAAACTCCTTTGCCTCCATAGGATCTGTGTAGCCGCCGCTGCCGCCGTCCAGATCATCCTCCTTGCCGCCTACCTTGCCAAGCTCTGCCTCTACGGGAATATGAGAGGGACGGCAGGCGTCCGCTACGGCCTTTGTAACTGCGATATTCTCCTCAAATACGCTGTGGGAGCCGTCGATCATAATGGAGCTGTAGCCGGTTCTCAAGGCCTGCATCGCCAGGTCAAAGCTGTCGCCGTGATCCAGATGCATACAGACCGGTACACTTGCCCTCTCTGCCGCCGTCTTTACATTGGCCAGGTACATATCCAGTCCCGCATATTTTACCGTGGAAGGGGTAGTCTGAAGCATCAGCGGCGCTTTCAGCTCCTCCGCTGCCGCAATGACTGCCATTACCATTTCCATGTTCTCCACATTGAATGCTCCTACTGCATAGCCGCCTTTCTGGGCATCCAGAAGCATCTTCTCTGATGTTACAAATGCCATATCCATATCCTCCTATTCCAAGTTCCGTAAAGGCCGAATTTTTCTAAATCCATCCTACTATAGCTGTGTAGGTTTGTCAACTCAGTTTCCAATCCGTAATCTCTTAAGAGCAAATACTCCATCACTAGGAATAAGATGTTCCCGGCGATGGAGTACCATGTCTCATATTATTTTGATTTTATTCAATAAAATCATTTACATTATCAATTGTAATCAGCTGGAAAGGCACATCATATCTTGCTTCTACCGTCTCCCCTTTTGCCACTTTAACAGCCACATCAACTGATGTGCTTGCCTGTGCATTAGCATCCTGCAGCACTGTTCCCGAAAGCCGTCCATCTTTTACTGCCGCAAGAGCATCCGGAATTGCATCTGTACCGATAATAATCAACTCTCGATCCTGAGATTCCGCCGCCTGCAGAGCACCCATAGACATGTCGTCATTTTCGCAGATAATCGCCTTCAAATCTGCATATTTTCCAAGCCAGTCCTCCGTAGTTGCCATTGCTTCATCTCTGGACCAGTTGGCTGAAAGAGTTGCCACACACTCAAATGCTTCATTTGCAAGGATCGTATTCTCCAGCCCTTCATAGCGAAGAAGCTGGGCACTTTGTCCCATCTCACCTTCCAGAACCGCATACTGTCCGCCTTCTGCTCCAAGCTGCTCCATTACAAAATTACCCATGATTTCTCCGGCCTGTCTGTCGTCAGAACCCACAAAAGATACGTAGTCAGTACGTGTTGTCTCCGTATTCACTTCAATGACCGGAATACCCGCATCGGCCGCCAGATCCAGAACCTGTGCCGATCCATCTGCATCCTGGGGATTCAGAATAATAACATCAACCTGCTTTGCAATCAGATCCTCTGCCTGGGAAATCTGCTTTGCAACATCAGCCTGTCCATCCATCAGATAAAGCTCTGCCTCAGAATATGTCTCTGTTGCATAAGCCTGGATAGCTTCACCCAGCTTATTAGAATATGTGTCAGACATTGTCTTCATCAGAACTCCAATCTTGATTGTTTCCCCTCCCGCAGCATTCTCTGCATCAGCAGGTTTTTCCGCATCAGTATCCTCTGCCGTTTCCTCTTGCTGGGGCGTCTCTGCCGGCGCCTGCTCTTTGGAGCTGCATGCTGTCAACCCAAGAAGCATCGCTCCCGTCATAATTGCTACAAAAACTTTCTTTTTCATAATGTTCTCACCTTTCTTTTTTATTATCTACTTTGATATCTTTTTAGACATAATATCAAAGCAAACAGCTCCTAAAATAATCAGTCCTTTGATAATCTGCTGATAGTAAGAAGATACGTCCAGCAGATTCAGCCCATTGTTCAATGTACCAATAATCAAAATCCCGATTAAAGTTCCAGGAATCGTTCCGATTCCTCCTGTCATACTGGTGCCGCCAATCACAGCCGCCGCAATTGCATCTGTTTCATAGCCCGTTCCCACAGCCGGCTGACCGGAATTTGTTCTGGAAGCCAGAACTATTCCTGCGATCCCCGTCAGCACTCCGCTTAAAATGTAAACCCTCATCAGAATATGTTTTACCTTTACCCCGGAGGCCTCTGCCGCTTTTACATTACCTCCAACTGCATAAATATACCGGCCAAACTTCATTTTAGAGAGAAACATATGACAGACTATAAGAATAATTATAAAGATCACAATAGGTGCCATGCCCTTTCCGATCCAGCTGAAGCCTTCTGAAGCAAGCGTATAAGGCTTACCGTCGGAATATACATATGCAAAGCCTCTTGCTATTGTCATCCCTGCCAGTGTTGCCACAAAAGGCGGAACCTCCATATAAGCAACAAAGAAACCATTCATTGCTCCGAAAAGAGCACAAACCACAATGCCTGCTGCCACTGCAAGTATTACATTTGACGGATTAGCCACCAGAATACTCCCGGACACCACACCCGCTACTGCTACCAGAGAGCCAACCGTCAAATCAATCCCCCCTGTCATAATGACAAAGGTCATTCCAATTGCAATTATTCCATTTACAGAAACCTGCCGCAGAATATTTACTGCATTTTTCGTTGTCCGGAATGTAGGCGATACTATCATCAGAATGCTCCACATCGCCACCAGAACAATTAAAATTCCATATTTTCTGGCAAATTCCATGTTAAGCTTACTCTGTCTCATCTTCTCCTCCTCGCATTTATAATTCTGCAATATCCCTCTTAGTATCCCTGTCTAAATCAATTTCCAGCCACAACAGCATGCACCTGTCAATTAATTTGTGCACTAGGAGGATATTACTGTTTTTATACTTCCCGAAGCGCACTGTTCAGAAGCGTCTTCTGAGTAATCTTTCCGCTTTCAATGTCCTCTCTATTAAACTCACCGGTTATTTTTCCGCCTGATACCACCATAATCCGGTCACTCATGCCCATAACCTCCGGCAGTTCTGAAGATATCATAATAATTGCAATCCCTCTTCTTGCCAGATCACACATAATTTTATATATCTCAAACTTTGCTCCGACATCAATCCCTCTCGTTGGTTCATCCAGAATCAGAACCTTAGGTTCTGACATCAGCCATTTTGCAATAACAACTTTTTGTTGATTCCCTCCGCTTAAGTTTCCGGCATACATCTGGATAGAAGAACATTTTGTTGCCAGAGCATTGCTGTATTCCTCTACCTCTTTTTTCTCCTTGTTTCCATTAATAAATACCCCCGGATGCTTCTTTTGAAGATTAGGAAGGGAAATATTTTCTTTAATTGACCTGCATAAAACCAGTCCTCTGATCTTCCTATCTTCACTTACCATAGCAATTTTATTTGCAATAGCATCACCCGGACTTTTAATCGTGATTCTCTGCCCTTCTATATAAAGCTCACCGGAATCCACCTTATCAATTCCAAAAATACTGTTCATAATTTCGCTTCTTCCGGCTCCGACCAGTCCGGAAAAGCCAAGAATCTCACCTGCATGAACCGTAAATGAAATATCCTCGAATACGCCTTTGGAAGTAAAATTCCGTACTTCTAATACCGGCTCTTTGATCGGCACTGCTTCTTTAGGATAAATATTATCCAGTGAGCGTCCCACCATCATTTCGACCAGTTCATCCTGCGTTACCCCCTTTGCAGATACAGTCTTTATAAATTCGCCATCTCTTAATACCGTAATCCGATCCGTCAACATCAGAATTTCTTCCAGACGGTGGGAAATGTAAATAATCGAAACCTCTTTTGCCGTTAATTCATGGATCAATCGAAATAATTTTTTCGATTCTTCATCCGAAAGTGATGATGTGGGCTCATCCATAATAATGATATCTGCATTTTTCCGCACTGCCTTGATAATCTCCAGCATCTGTATCTGTGCCACACTCAGATACTTCACCTTAGTCTGAGGCGTAAATGCCAGACCGTATTCCTTCAGGATTTCCCCTGTATGCTGATACATCTCCTTATCATTCAGAAATTTTCCCTTCATAATCTCTTCCCCCAGGAAAATATTCTGTGCAATATCCATTTCCGGAAGAGGCGCCAATTCCTGATGTATCATCACGATTCCTTCCTTGATGGAATCCGAAATTGATTTAGGCCTGATTTCTCTTCCATTATGCCGCACGATTCCTTCATCCGGGCTATATTCTCCCGTGATCATTTTCATCAGCGTGGACTTTCCCGCTCCATTTTCTCCTACCAGTGCGTGCACCTCACCAGGCGCTATCTGAAAACTGACGCCCTTTACCGCATATACTCCTGGAAATTTTTTATGGAGATTATCTACCTCTAAACGCCATTCTCCCATGAAAACCTCCCCTTTTATTCATTTTCCCTTATCATATTTTTCACAGTTTCGGGAGATATATCACCTTCCATAGGACCAAAAGCTGCCGCATTCAGCGCTCCGGCTGCAGCCCCCATCTGAGCAGCCTCTTTAAGACTCTTTCCCTGAACCAGGCCACAGATAAATGCCGCATCAAAGCTGTCCCCCGCTCCAGTCGCATCCACCTGCTTTACCGGATAAACTCCCATTTTCTGTTCCAAACCATTCCTTGTATAAATCTCAGAGCCTCTGGAGCCATTTTTCAGAATCAGTATTTCAAGCCTTTCATTTTCAAAAGCTGCTTTTACCGCCTCTTCCACGCTTTCCATTCCTGTAATCATTTTCAGTTCCGCCACACCCGGAAGAAAAATATTACTGTTTTGGAATGCTTCCTGTACTATATTGATAACTCTGTTATCGCGCATCATCTCTAATCTGACATTGGGATCAAAGCTGATCTTTGTCCCCTGATCCTGAAACATATACATAGTTTTCAATATCTCCCGGCCAAATTCCATAGACGCCATCAGAGAACAGCCCATAATATGAAAATATTTTGTATCCTCCATTCCTTCCAGGCTTCCAGGCGCTTTTTGTTCTACTGCCGGTGTATTCTCAATATGAAAAATAAATTTTCTATCACCATTAGAATAATAAGTTACAAACGCCACGCCTGTAGATCCATTATCGCTCTTCAATATCCGGCTGCAGTCCACTCCTACCTTCTCCAGGCGTTCTATGATATTCTTACCAAAATCATCATTTCCCACTCCCGCAATGATTCCGGTGCGACATCCCATCCTTGCCGCCGTACTTGCAAATATTCCTGGAGCCCCACTTGGAAAAGGTCCCCTGAATTCGCCTGTTTCATACAGTTCTACATTCTCTCCGGGCCGCATAATTTCACATAGCAGCTCTCCCATAATCATAATATCCGGCATT
Organism: Clostridia bacterium; assembly: GCA_910575725.1. Classification (GTDB taxonomy): domain Bacteria; phylum Bacillota; class Clostridia; order Lachnospirales; family Lachnospiraceae; genus Laedolimicola. Next base: position 33,690 of record CAJTFE010000021.1, read on the forward strand.
TACTTATCCTTCTTTCGTTTATATCCTCTCAATCACCGGCACCATCTCCACAGTGCCTATCCGACTGTAACAGAGTACTCTCTTTCATACACAGTTCCCGAAAGTCAACAGGATGGCTCAAATTTGTTTTTTAAATACTGTAATGATTTTTTCAGATATTTGTCCATAGTCTCTTCATCTGCTCCATTGCTTAAATCTCTCCAGACACGGCAGTCTCTTCCGACTTCTCCCCCCTGCTTCAGGAAGGGTTCCATGACAACACCCTTTTGATAATTAATATCTCTCAGAGCCCGGCCGACAGCTGTCCAGTCAATCGTCTCATTCATACCCGGAAGTTTCCGGTTTGCCTCGCCAACATGAAAATGTCCCAGCATACTTCCCGCTCTGCCGATCGCCTTACACATATCATCTTCTTCAATATTCATGTGATAAGTATCCAGCAAAATGTTAATACTCTTTCTCCCAATTTCTCTACAATAGTCAATGGCTTCTTCACAGTCTGTTAAAATATAAGTCTCATTTCTGTTAAGAACCTCTAACGCACATTCAACACCCAGAGCATCTGCAGCCGTTCCCAGCTCTCTCAGCATTGGAATACTCCTTTCCCAGGCTGCCTCTTTATCTGTTTCCACAAAATCAGCAGGCCAGAAGGAATATATAGCTCCCGCTAATACAGGAGAATGGATCAATGCCATTTTTTTTACAATTTCCTTAAAATATTCCAGACCATTTTTTCTTACCTCTAAATCCGGAGAAGATAAATCATATTCTTTCGCCGGTCCGCTGTTGGTAGAAAAAGTAAGGCCATAGTTCCTGCCAATCGCGTCCAGTTCTTTCAACTGCGTCTCATTCATGTGATATACATGATCCGCCGTTATTTCAAACATATCAAATCCATATGCCGATAGTTTTTCGGCCACTTTTTTATATTTCTCCAAATCACATTTCCAGGTCGTTCCCCAATAAGCATATCCCATTCCAAATTTCATAGCATTTTCCTCCAGTCTTTGTGTTCGAGCAACTTATTGTAAAAAATACAATTATTCTTATAAATTAATGATTAATGATTTTCAAATCTCTTGTTATACCATTTTTTGTGCTCGTGCTCATTTATTGTGGTCATTATAGCACTACATTTTGCAAAGTTCAACCGGCAATACTCACAATTTACCGGTAAGATTTTTAGATAATTTGCACAATTTTATGTCTTAATTATATTTATAATACAATTTTACTCATCGATTTCAGTTTTTCACTAGACACGAGCACATTTCTTTGCTATTCTTGTTAATATATGTCTTTTGACGTATCCCACATGAAGAGAGGCACCGTATGAGCGTTACAATCAAGCAAATTGCAGAACTGGCAAATGTCTCCCGAGGCACTGTTGATAAGGTTCTAAACCACAGACCTGGTGTCAAAGCCGAGACAAAAACAAAAGTCCTTCAAATCGCAAAGGAATTGAATTATCAGCCTAATTTTCTTGGAAAGGCATTGGTTCAAAGCAAAGCCCCTACAAAACTCGGGATCATCCTGACCCCGGATTACAACCCCTATATTCAGGCTTTGCTTAGGGGGATCAATCAGGCAAAAGAGGAATTCGCGCCTTTCAACCTGGATATTTCTGTAAAAATGCTGGTTACTCTGGAACCCGCCGAACTGGTTAATCTTCTCACCGATATGAGCACGGACAGCTACGATGGAATCGCCGTGTTTCCAATTGATGATGAACAGGTAAAAACAAAAATCAATCAGCTTGCGGAACAGGGCATCATTATCGTAACATTTAACTCAAAAATCGAAGGTATACACGATTTATGTTTTTTAGGGCAGGATCATGTCCAGGGAGGTGCTGCTGCAGCCGGCTTAATGGGACGGCTCCTTCCCTGTGGAGGAGAAATTGGAGTCATTATCAGTTCTCACAACCTTTCCTGTCATCAATGCCGCCTGGAAGGCTTCCGTCAAAAACTGGAACAAAAGTATTCCGATTTTAACATTGTAGAAATTCGGGAAAATCAGGATCACAAAGAGGAAGCCTTTAAAATCACTCTGGAATATTGTAATAAACATCCTAATTTAAAGGGAATTTATATTACCGGAGGCGGAATCAGCGGAGTAGGGCGCGCTTTGGATATCGCTGGAAAGTCAAAAGATCTGAAGGTTATCTGCCACGATCTGGTTCCCGAAACAATAACACTTCTTCAAAATGGAACTGTTGATTTTGCAATTGGACAAAACGCAGCCAATCAGGGTTATCAGCTTGTAAAACTCCTTTTTGACTATATCATCAAGCGCCAGAAACCCGACTGTTATTATATGAAAATCCCCATCACCATCGCCACAGAGGATACCATTGATTGTTTCGAAGAATAACCGTATCATCATTATCTTTCAAAATAAATGCCGCAGATGTACTCACACATCTGCGGCATATTTATTCTCTCATTCTTTTATAATTATTACCGGATAGTCTTATAAAGAGGCCCGTAAGCCTGGCAGGCTCTGTAATCCTGTCCCTCTTTGTCCATTCCGAATGCATTCCATGCTGCCGGACGGAAGATCTTCTCCTCCGGTACGTTGTGCATGCAAACCGGAATTCTGAGCATGGAACAGAAGGTGATCAGATCCGCGCCGATATGACCGTAGCTGATTGCGCCATGGTTAGCGCCCCAGTTGTTCATCACATCGTAAGCAGTCTTGAATGCGCCCTCTCCGGTACATCTGGGAGCGAACCAGGTGCAGGGCCATGTATAGTCGGTTCTCTTCCAGAGCTTATCGGTTACTTCATCGGGAAGCTGCACTGTCCAGCCCTCTGCAATCTGCAGAACCGGGCCCAGGCCCTTCACCAGATTCAGACGAATCATCGTAACCGGCATCTCGGCATTGGTTACAAAGCGTGAGGAGTATCCGCCGCCCCGGAAGTATCCGTTATCTGCCGGATTCCAGGTGGTCGCTTTCAGAATCGCCTCTTGGTCTGCCTCTGTTACATTCCACCATTCCTTCATGCAGGCTGCGCCGCTCTCATCCTTTGCCTCGCCGCAGGCATCCAGACAAGCCGCGCCGGAGTTGATCAGATGGATAAATCCGTCTGCATCCTTTGCCTTTCCTTCAATCGTATAGCCGGTTGCCTTCTGAACCGCATCGCCGCTCCAGTAAGTGCGCACATCGGCAAAAATCTGGGCACGGTTGGTCAGAAGCTTCATAAACAGCATTCCAAGACCGTTCAGCGTATCATTCTCGGTTGCCAGAACGTAGGGCTCTCTTGCTCCGTTCCAGTCAAAGGAGGTATTGAGCATTGCCTCCGGGAAATCACAGTTGGGATAGAAGTCTGTCCACTGTCTCTGTCCCTGGAAGCCTGCCGCGATAGCATTGTGTCCGATAGCTTCCTCGGAGAACTTGGGATCCAGCTTGTCGCTTCCGCTCATGAGATCCTTGATAATAACCATCATCTTTACCACGAACTCCCAGTCGGCATCCTTCTGCTCTCTGGTCTTCTGAATCTCCTCCGGATTCTTGTCAAAGCCCTCGATGCACTTCTCCTTCGTCCACTTCAGAGCCTTCTGGAACTCTTCCTCATCATAGATGCCCTCGGTCATCCGGCGGATAATCTCTACCTCGTCCACAGACTCTACTCTCATGCCCAGATACTCCTCAATAAAGGCCGGGTCAATGATGGAACCGCCGATTCCCATGCAGATAGAACCAATCTGCAGATAGGACTTGCCTCTCATGGATGCGGCTGCAACTGCAGCGCGGCCGAAGCGGAGCAGCTTCTCCTGTACGTCTGCCGGAATGCTGGTGTCGTCTGCTTCCTGCACATCATGTCCATAGATGCCGAACGCCGGCAGCCCTTTTTGTGCATGGGTAGCCAGTACAGATGCCAGATATACGGCGCCCGGACGCTCTGTTCCGTTGAATCCCCACACGCCCTTGATGGTCATGGGATCCATATCCATAGTCTCGGAACCATAGCACCAGCAGGGAGTTACAGTCAAAGTAATGTCAACGCCTTCCTTCTTAAACTGTGCAGCACATCTTGCGGACTCTCCTGCACGGCCGATGGTGGTCTCGGAAATCACAACCTTAACCGGCTCGCCGTTGGAATAGCGAAGGTTCTCCTCAAACAGCTTTGCTGCGGACTTTGCCATATTCATAGTCTGCTCCTCAAGAGAACCTCTTACGTCCAGAACACCTCTTCTGCCGTCAATGGTCGGCCGGATGCCAATTACAGGATAATCACCTACTAATCTGCTTTTTGCCACTTTACATACCCTCCATACTTCTATTTAATAAAATTTTGAAAACCAGAGCTTCGCCCGCTCCACTCTCAAGTGTCTCTATTATATAATATTTTTCAGAAAATTGCACGTAAATTTCAATTCATATCTGGACATTTTTTGTACTAATTGATATACTTTCTCTAAGAATATAGAAATCTTTTGTAACAATCCTTTATAAATTCTGACGAGGGAACAGGGGTATGAAAGCTTTTCACGAAGTACGCAGCTATGATTCAGATTTTATGGTATGGCACTCCAACTATGAAAATATCGGTTTTCTTGCTCACTGGCACAAGGAAATCGAACTGATTTATGTGCGCTCCGGTTCCTGCCGCTTAAGCATCACAGATGTGAATTTCACGGCTCACGCCGGAGATCTGGCCGTCTGCGAAAGCGGACAGATTCACTACAGTGATTCCCACCATATGGACAATTCTCTGGATTTTATTATATTTGACACTTCGATACTGGGCTCTCTTTTTGAGAACCCTCATTTTGTACACCCCTTAGTGACAAAGGAGGAACTGGCGCGCTATGGCCTTTCCGATCGTCTGACCGGGCTGATCAATACTGTTTCCTCTGAGCTTGAGGAAAAAAAGTCCTATTACCAGGAGGTCGTTATCTCCTCTCTGCAGACCTTCTGGTTCCTGTTAAAAAGGTTTCATCCAAGAACAGAGTCAAGCTCCGTACCCGACAACCGCAGAACCCGGATGCTTGCGGATTTTCAGAATCTTCTCTCCTACATAGATGACCATTATGCAGACAATATTTCTCTGGAGTATGCAGCCGCAGGCATGAATTTCAGTACGGGATATTTTTCTAAAATCTTCAAAAAGCTTATGGGAATTAATTTCGTCACCTATCTGAATCTGGTGCGTGTGGAACATGCAGTTTATGAGCTGCGCAATACAGAACAGAAGTTTACGGAGATTGCGCTTAACTGCGGATTTAATAATATCCGGACCTTTAACCGGGTTTTTAAAGAAATCACCGGCTGCACGCCCTCGGAATTTCTCCTGCTGCCCGATCCGGACACCTATAAGCGCACCTACTACAACCGGCGCTCAGAGGAACAGGAATTTGTAAAACATGATTCTCTGACGCTTATCAAGAATTTTGACTAAAACCAAAAGACAGAACAGAGCGCAAAAATAAAACCGAAAAATTTAGAGTACTTCATCCGCAGCCGGTATACAGGGCAGTTCACGGCCGCAATGCAGCGTACTCAATAACATATAAGGAGGTTTTTCATGCCCGATAAACCCACACTCTACCGCAAACGTCTGATTCCCAACGAGTGCATCCGCCTGGACCAGGACGAAGTCCTGCTGCGCAGAGACAATCTGCTGGTCACACGCTGGCACACTATCCGCCCCAAGAAAGATCTGGATCATGGCGTTTCCTGCTTTCTTCTGGATAAAGGATGGAAGATCAGCCGTTTTCTTACCAGAGAGGATGAGTTAATCTGCTGGTACTGCGATATCATCGACTGGACCCTTGACCCGGACACCGACACCTACATATTCACCGATCTCCTGGCCGACGTACTCCTCTATCCCTCCGGCAGCATCCGCGTCGTAGATTTAGACGAAATCGCCGACGCCCTGGAGCAAAAGCTCCTCACGCAGGCACAAGTATGCCTCTGTATGCGCCGCCTGAACGCCCTCTTACAGGAAATCTACGCGGGCACACTGCTTCCGTCTTTAGAAGCGTACTGGAAAGCCGGGAATGGGGCTGCTGTAAAGTAAACAGCAGCCCCATACATTATTTTTGCAGCGGGATATTACTTTCATCAAACCTCCAGCTGAATCTTCCGCCCCGTAGCACGATACGCTATAAGCTCCACTCCGGCCGCCCGAAACATCCGCTTAGAAGCAAGCACAGCCGCCGTACCGGCGTACTTGTCGCTTCCGTAAACCACCGTCTTAATCCCTGCCTGAATAATCGCCTTCGCACACTCATTGCAGGGAAACAGCGTCACATAAATCTTAGCCCCCTCCAGGCTTCCCCCCCGGTAATTCAAAATCGCATTCAGCTCACCGTGGGTCACAAAAGGATATTTCGTCTCATTCTCCTCCCCGGTTCTCTCCCAGGGAAATACGTCGTCATCGCAGCCATTGGGAAAGCCATTGTATCCCATGGACAAAATCTTGTTGTTTTCACTGACAATACAGGCTCCCACCTGTGTGCTGGGATCCTTGGAGCGCATACCGGACAGAGCTGCAACTCCCATAAAGTACTCGTCCCAGCTGATATAATCGTTCCTCTTTCCTCCCATATCCACGTCTCCTATCTTCCGCATCATACACAGCCGTGTATCTCAAACCCTTTCTATGCTGATGCCCGGCTCTAAAACGTCTCTATTTCGTTCCAAAGATACGATCCCCGGCATCTCCCAGTCCCGGAACAATATATCCCTGCTCATTCAAATGATCATCCAGCGCACCCACATAAATATCCACATCCGGGTGTGCCTCCTGCATACGCTTAACCCCTTCCGGAGCCGCAATAATGCACATAAAGCGGATATTCTTCACACCACGGTCTTTCAGCATCTGAATGGCCGCAACGGAAGAGCCCCCTGTAGCCAGCATCGGATCCACCACAAACACATCACGTTCGCTGCAGTCCGCCGGAACCTTGCAGTAATACTCTACCGGCTCCAAAGTCTCCTCATTCCGATACAGGCCGATGTGCCCTACCTTCGCCGAGGGAATCATGGCAAGCATTCCTTCCACCATTCCAAGCCCAGCCCTTAAAATGGGAATCACGGCCATCTTCTTACCTGCCAGCCCTTTTACCGTCGTCTTACAGATAGGCGTCTCAATCTCCACATCCATAAGCTTCAGATCCTTGGTGGCCTCATAGGTAATCAGGCTTGCTATCTCGCTGATCATGGCCCGGAAATCTCTGGAGCCTGTTTCAGCCCGGCGGATCACACCGATCTTATGCTGAATCAACGGGTGCGTCATTACTACTACCTTTGACATCTTCTTTTGTCCTCCTTGCTCTTATTCCTCGTCAATTGCCTTAACCCGGTTCATGTGTCTCTCTGCATTGGAAAATTCTGTATTTAAGAAGGTATCCACAATCTTTACCGCCAGTCCGGGGCCTACAACCCGGCCGCCCATAGCAAGGATATTGGCATCGTTATGCTGTCTTGTAGCCTCTGCGCTGAAGCAGTCGCTGCAGAGCGCCGCGCGGATTCCCTTAAAGCGGTTGGCCGTAATCGAAATTCCGATTCCCGTTCCGCAGATCAAAATGCCCTTTTCGCACTCCTTGGACAGGATTGCCTTTGCCACTTTCTTTGCGTAGATGGGATAATCTACTGCATCCGTGCTGCCGCATCCAAAGTTCTTATATTCCAGCCCCTTCTCATCCAGGTAGGCGATGACCTCCTGCATCAATTCATATCCACCGTGATCACATCCAAGCGCTATCATTGTTGTGCTACCTCCATACTGTTTATTTTCTAAATTATATCATTTTTTTATGGAATAGCAAATGCTTTCTTTTAACCTTTGCAAGGAACCTGGATCCTGGAAAAAATGACAGGACGGGGCGGCCTTCCTACTGGTTCAAATACCGCATAACCCCCATATGTATCGCCCACACCAGCTGATCCTGGTAGTTCTCGTCTTTCAGCTTCCCATTCTCCTCCCAGTTGCTTAAAAACCCACACTCCACAATCACCACCGGCGCCTGGGTTTTCTTCAAAAGATAATAGGTATCATTGGCCTTCGCCTGTCTGTGATTCTCCGGATCTACAAAGCGGACAAGCTCTTCTTGTATCAGCTCCGCCAGCCCCTGGCTCTCCTTGGAAGTTCCGTAATAAAAAACCTGCGCCCCTTGAACCGCCTCCTCATGGTAGCTGTTCTGGTGAATGCTCACCACACAGGCCGGCTGTTCCTCATTGATCAGCTCACATCTGCGCTTCATGTCCTGGGCTTTTTTGTTGGAGGCATTCTCATCGTACAGGCCCCGATCCTCCTCCCGGGTCATCACCACCTCTATGTCCTGCTGTTCCAGAAGGACTTTCAGCTTTCCTGCAATCTCCAGATTCAGATCCTTCTCCTGTGTCCCGTCCACGCTGATTTTTCCCGGATCATTTCCTCCATGGCCGGCGTCCAGAATCACCAGCCGGGAATCCGTTCTTTGTGCCTTCCCTCCCGCCTGCTCCCAGAAGCCCACTCGGGCAAAATAGCAGGCGCTTGCCAAAACCAGGACTGCCATCCCCAAGCCGATGACACGGCTTCTCCTAACCATTCTTTCCTTTAATTTCCGCAAAATTTCCATGAAAAAACCGCCATATATTTCTTTGTAAAATATATGGCGGTTTCGTTTATTCCATGTCTCAATTCACATACCGCAGTATAATATCCCAGATATCCTGCCGTTCAAATCCAAGCTTCCAGGCCGCAATACCGGCCAGATTGTACTCCCGGATGAGGGCGGCCTTCAGTTCAATCGACTCCTCTTCTTCCAGCCAGATCTTATAAGTACTCCCCTCTTCCGTGAATTCTGCATAATATTGGCCGCATACGTCATTCCAGACCTTTTCTGCGTTATGCTCGGACAGCAGACGGTCTGCGCCGTCCATTCCGTAGGCTTTGCTCGTGACCTTATAAGGAACGAATTCTTCATTCTCCGATTCCTCTGCCAGCTCCTCTTCCGTCTTGGGGCGCTCCTCCCACAGTCTGGTATAAAAGGGAACCGCATTGATCACCTTTTCCGCCGGAACCTCCGACAGGGTATTCTCAATTCCCTTGCGCACCCAGTCGATGCTTGCCACGGATCCGGCCTCCGGGGAGGTGGCATAATGCTCATCGTAGCCCATGATAATCACATAGTCGGCCACGATTCCCTGCTCCTTCCGGTTGTAGAACAGGTTGTGATCCGCCGGCACATAATTGTCCACGGAAAGGACGATTCCATTAAGCCGGCACATAATCGACAGTTCTCGTATAAACTGTATATATGCCTTGGCGGATTCTGCGTTAATAAACTCAAAATCAATATTCAGGCCGTCCAGGTCAAACTCAATGGCCTTTGCAATCAGATTGTTCACAAGCCGCTGGCGTGACGAAGTTCTGGAAAGAATCTCATAATCCTTAATGGTATCCTTGTACTCGATATCATTTACCAGGGCCCACACCTCGATGCCGTTCTGATGGCAGTAATTCACGTAGGTCTGGCTTGCCAGAGACTGGATGTTCCCCTCATTGTCATTGAGGAAAAACCAGGTGGGTGAAATGGTCGTCAGCCCCTTGGTCTTGGCAATGGCTTCCAGAACCGAGTTATTGGCATCTGCATTTGTCACCTGATGCCATGCCATATTAATGGTGTAATCCTTCTGAATGCTGGGATACTCCGGATCTGCATAATTGGGCTCCTTTGTCTCCTGCCCCTTCTCTCCCAGATACTTATTGCGGATATAGCCGACGAACCCATTGCCGGTACGGACTCTGGTCCAGTCCTCCGGAAGCTCCGTCTCCGCCTCTGCATCGGGAGGCAGCACATACAGGATGTCTCCCTTTACTGCGTCCGTGAGAATGGGACTCTTGATATTCGGCTCAAATCGCACTCTGGCATCCTTTTTCACCGATACCGTATCAAAGGCGCCGAAGCTTCTCTGAATGTGCACCCGGTTTATCTCATCCGTCATAACCTCAAATTCCATGGCCGTGTACTTCTGAATGTATTTCAGCGCCACGTATGCCGTGTCTCCGTCCACCTTCACCGGCGCATAGCTCTCCGTATACTTTGCCTTGGCTACCGTATAATCATTGCTTCCCACACTCGCCGTAATGACCTCTGTAGGGGTCGTATAGAGAAGCAGATTCTCCTTCGCATCCCAGTAAAACCGCTGGTTCAGCTGTTCATAGAGAAAATCCGTGGTCACATAGGCTTCCCCGTCCAGGATCCGGGCCCGGAACTCTGTCAGATCATCCTCCAGAATAATGGCCGCTTCATCTCCCTGTTCCAGATTAAAATATGCACTCAAATCCATCCGTTCATCGGACGGACTGTATTTTTTCACCAGATAATTAATCAGCATCACGATCAAAATAACAACAATCAGAAACACTGCCGCCAGAACAGGCACTAGCTGCCTTCTGTCACCGCTTCTTCTGGCGCTGGATCTCCTTCTTTTTCTCCTATTTTTTGCTGCCATGAAAGAATCCTCCTATTCTTTTATCATAATAGCAGAATTTTTTCGACACGTCATCCCTAATTTTCGACATTTTATAAATTTTAAGAAAACTCTAAGTTTTGAAGCCGCCGTCCTGCGGATCCCTTTTCTGGTCTTGTGTCCGCATCAGAGGGGTCCGGTCCGCACACCTGTGATCCGCAGGGCCGCCGCTTTCTCCAAAAGGAGCTCGTGATAGATATTTTGGAGTGACCCCGCTGCTTTTTCATATCTTAAAGGTTACAATCGTGGAATGCTTCACCGAACTGGTGACAGAATGAAATGCCTGGCTTACACAGATCCTATGTAATATGAATGTGCTCCGCCTCCTTTCCGCAGGCGGTCCTCCCATGTATATTATATTCGGATTTTCTTTAAAAATGCACGTGCAGAAAAAAATTTAGAAATTTTTAATAAAAAAATTGGCATTTTTGGCATATTGACTTCTCTTTAAATATTGTATATACTTTCAAAAATGTATATAATAGTTGTAAGTAACGCGATTTCAAATTTGGATGTGGTGATTATGAGAATAGAAAAGTTGAATGACAACCAGATACGCTGCACGCTTACCCGTGACGATCTGGCTATGCGCCAGATCAAGCTCAGTGAGCTGGCCTACGGCACCGAGAAGGCCAAAGAGCTCTTTCGGGATATGATGCAGCAGGCTTCTGTTGATTTTGGATTTGAAGCAGATAACATCCCTTTGATGATTGAGGCCATTCCTCTTCCCAATGAGTGCATTGTCCTAATCATCACCAAGGTAGAGGATCCCGAGGAACTGGATACCCGTTTCTCCAAGTTTGCTCCCGGAAGCGACAGCCGTTTTGAAGACGTCTCAGATCTGGGCAGCGTGCTTCCTGAGGGAGCGGATAATGTCCTGGATATGTTCCGCAAGCTGATTGAACGCCATCTGAAAGAAGGCACACAGGAGGAGCAGGAAGAAAAAGCCCTGGCTCTGGCCCAGGAGCTGGATTTGGCCCGTCTGTACTTTTTCTCCAGCCTTGACACAGTCATTTCCGCCGCCCATGTGCTTCAGAACTGCTACAATGGCTGCAACAGCCTGTTTCGCTTAAGGAAGAACGGCGGCTACTGCCTGGTAGCCAGAAAGAGCAGCCATACGCCGGAAGAGTTTAACAAGGTTTCCAACATTCTCTCCGAGTACGGCACAGGCGAAAAGTATGCGTCCGCCAGCGAAGCCTACTTAGAAGAGCATGAGGAGCTGCTGATCCGGGATGAAGCTCTGCAGAGATTATCCCTTTTATAAAAGCTGCCGCAAAAAAATATAATAAAAATAGAGCCGGGATGCTCTCTTGGGAGAATTCACCCCGGCTCACTTTATCAGAAGCCTTTTTTGTTCCTATACGCTCTGCGAGCGGCAGGGCTGTCTTATTCTGCTTCCAGAAATGCATTCAGACGTGCCGTCAGCACATCCGGATCCATCCCGTGAACCATCGCAGCCTCCTCCAGTGATTCAAACTGGTGTGAGGGACAGCCTACGCAGTGCATCCCTTCTCTCATCAGAATTCCCGCCATATTCTCATCCACTTGAAGGATCTGACCCATCAGCATGTCCTTGGTTATCTTTGCCATTTGAAGCTTCCTCCTTTTATCTGTACTTTTTATTATCTGCATCATTGCAGAATTTATTATAATGTAATTCCTACTATTTTGCAAGGAATTTTGTAAAGCTGCGAAACAGGTTACCGGCCGCTCCGTACCCAGCAACACCAATCTGTAACTTTATTTATCTTTTATAATTTTTCCACTTGTATAATCTTGTACTTTATATTAAAATACACGTAAGGTCCCCAAAGGATCGGAACGAGAGAATATAAGGAGGAGCGGTATAATGGCATATGTAATCAATGACGACTGCGCAAACTGCGGTTCCTGCGCTGCTGTATGTCCTGCAGAGGCTATCAGCGAGGGCGATGGCAAGTATGTAATCGATGCTGATGCATGTCTGGATTGCGGAACCTGCGAGGCAGAATGTCCCACCGGCGCTATCAGTGCAGAATAGTCCGGTTTTCAACACGATCTATAAGAACCGGATCCAAAAAGGAAACAGCAGTGAGAAGCTCACCGCTGTTTCCTTTTTTTCCTTACCCCGCAGAATACGGCCGCTGCTGCGGAAAAGAGGAACAGGACAGGCAGGATTATTTTTTTATAATCCCTCCCGGGAACTGCGAAGGCTGCCTCAGGCGCCTCCGCTCCCTGCCGGATAACCGCCACGCGCTGCGTAACCTCAATCTGCCCCTGCACAAGCTCATACATATTCTTCCGATACTCCTCATCCTTCTCCCGCCATACCTTATAAGCATCCAGAAGCTCCTCTTTTGTCACTCTGCCGGAACCGCAGTCTGTAAAATCCTGCACCTTTTTTCGGTAAGCAAGCTCTTCCACTCTTCTTCCCCGGTTCATCTGCTCTACGGCTCTGGCGAAGCGCTGGGAAGGATTCTCGCTGACATTGGCAATGTTAACGCCCTCGGCAAATTCAGCGCCGGTGTAGCTTCCAACCTGTTCCCCGTTTATATAAATATCATAAACCGCTTCTGCTTCCAGATCCTGCACCTGTATGATTTCCCGGTTCAGCTTATCAAGAATATGAAGGCTTTCATCCGCCTGGCGATATTCATGGGAGATCCCCATGGGCAGCCGATCCGCCCGGTAATCATAGTACAGATACCCCTCTTTACAGTGCAGATTCGACACCTTAGCATTCTCCGATTCTATCCGGCCCTCCAAAATCTTGACATAGGACACGTCCTCAAGGGCTCCCTGCTGCTCCAGAAAAAGGTAAGCCAGATATATCTGCCCGTTTGTATCCGGGTGCAGATAGTCCTCACATAAAAGGTTCCTTTCCGGATCCGCTCCGGAAAATGTTCCTGCCAGTTCTGTCAGCGGTTCCTGGAATTCTATCAAGGGAAGCCCCTTTTCCTGCGCAAACCCTCTGGCCGCCTCGGACATTAACCGAAATCCTTCCCTTGTCCGCAGCAAGGCAGGATCCGACTCTGTTCCCGTCCCGGAATTTACCCGGCTGGGAACAGGAAGGGATGCGATATAAACACCCTCTTTTTCAATTCCGTCCTCCTCCAGCAGGTTCACAAAAGCACCGAGATTTTCTTCGAAGTCCTCTATATTCTCCTTCCGCTCTCCTTCGCTCCCCTCATAAACTCCCGTTTCTTCATAGAGATATTTTTTTAAATCATTAATCCCATATTCCAGAACAGCCTTTTGAAGGCCTGACGACGCCGGATCCTCCTGGTACAGCTCTAATCCGTCAGACAGCTTAGCTCCCCCTACTCCCAGATTCCGAAACTCCATCTCCTCTTTCGGCAGATGCGTCACATAATAATTATACAGCACATGGGTATAATTGATCTCCGAATACTCCGCATGCGTAATACTGTCACCAAAAAAGCCGACTACATCCCCCTTTTGAAAAGTCTCTCTGCGAATCCCCCCGGTCAGCATTCCCGCTGCCAGAAGACATAAAAGAAAACGCCTCAATGCTTATGCACCCCTCATCTCTCTGACTCTTACTTTTTTCTACTTTACCCTTTTATCTGCTCTATTATACTCAGCCGCCGCCTTTACTTCAAGCGTCAATTTTGATATAATTCCTATATTATTAAAAAAATTTACGGGAAAGGGCCGTCCTCTATGAAAAACCTCAAACCCATTGACTATATATTTACCGGATGTCTATTTCTGATCGGCTTTATTTTTATCTGGAGGGCTTTTTACGGTGTCAATTACAATGATGAAATGTATTATGCCGACAGTCTCTACCGCCTCTTTCAAGGCGATGTTTATCTGGTTCACGACTGGCAGCTCCATCTGATGTCCTGTATTCCCGTCTATCCTTTTTATGCCCTCTTCCGGCTCATAACCGGTTCCAACGACGGCGTTATTCTGTTTTTGCGGATACTTTATGTGATATTCCAGCTGGCCGTAGCTCTTGTATGCTTTCTGCGGCTCCGTCATTTAAAATGGGGCGGCCTCCTTGTCAGCCTCCTCTATCTTTTATTTACACCCTTCAACATTGCAGCTCTGTCCTACAATACCATGGGGCTCGGCTTTGCCATGCTGACCTTCGCAATCCTGTCGGGTCCTAAAAAGCACCCTGCCGGAGATTATATTTTCTGCGGCATCTGCTTTGCCCTCTGCGTTTTATCCAATCCCTTTGCCATTATCCTCTACTTCCTGTACGCAGCCGTCTGTGCCGGGCAGTTTATCCTGCATAAGCACAAAAACCCCCGAAGCACAGAAGCTTTCTCCCTTTTTTCTCTTCTGTGGATTACTGCAGGCGCTTTTTTCATATTTATTATCTTCTGCATCATGCTGCTGAGGCGTGCCTCCCTGGGGGAACTGTCCCAGACATTTCTTTACAATTTCCGGATGCCCGGATATGAACAAAATCCGTCACAGTGGATGCATAAGCTTTCCTCTTATTTCCGAAGAGTTTATAAGACCATTCCCTATCTGGTATGGTCTGCCGGCGCTGCCTGTGTAATCTTACCCTTTGACAAAAGACGCTTCTCTCATGCCCTCTGGTATCTTCTTCCCTCCGCAGCGGCGGTTGTTTACTACCTCTGCTTCTATGGATTGCTGCAAAATCATGTTCCGACCAATTTTTGCGCTATGCCCCTGGCATTCCTGGGTTTTTTGTGCTTCTGGCTGCTTCCGGAAAAGGATTTCCAATATTTATTTCTCTGGTTTATACCCGGCGTGCTGTATTCTCTGTGCTCTCATTTTGCCTCTGACACGGGAATTCTTTGCATTACCTCTTCCTATATCCTCTGCAGCTCCATCGGCGCATTGTTCCTGTACCAGCTTTTCCAGGCATTTGTCAGAGAATCCGCCAAATCCATAACCGGAAAAGCCGCCTCTGTGTGTATTCTGGCGGCACTGGCCGTCCACATCACCGTCAGCGGCTGCTTAAGAATCACCTTCTTTTACAACGAAGAACCCCTGCCAAATCTCACCGCCCAGGTCCACACCGGGCCCGCCAAAGGACTTTTCACTTCCCCCGGCATGGCGGCATTCCACGAGGAACGGGTCAGCGGCCTAAAGTCCCTGCCCATTACCGAAAACGACACACTCCTCGTTATGGCCATGGAACCCTGGGCTTACCTTTGTACAGAAGCCTCCTGCGCCAGCTATACCTGCTGGGGAATGGCAGAAGAACCCATTTACAGACTCTATCTGAGCATATTCCCGGAAAAGTATCCCACTGTAATCTACTGCACAGATCTGGAAAAAGCACTTGAGGAAGAGCCGCTGCTCATGCAGGAATTCCTAACCCAGGAATACGAAGTAATCACATTAGAATCCGCCGCTGCACTTCTAAAAAAGAAAATCTAAGCCAAAAGGAAGGACAGGCCTACACAGCCTGTCCCTTTTTCACCCCAAAAAAGCCCCACCTCTTCTTCTCTTCCTTCTTAAGGCCCGCCCGTTCCTTCCTGGCCTTCTGGGAGCTGCGGATGGCCTCATCCAGCCGTTTAAAACGCTCGTCCTCACGCTCCTCCTTCATCCGCAGAAGATAATCCATCTCCTTGATCACATGCCCGCTCACCTGCGTGCTGATCTCCCTGCCCATACGCTCCGTATGGTCCTCCAGCGCCTCAGAAATAAGCCGGCTCATAATACACTGAAACTGCTGCATCTTCTCCTCCCGGGCGGCAGCCTGCCCCTCCTCCGCAGCCGGAAGCTTGTCCACACGAGCCAGCAGATGTGTAATCTCCGTCTCCCCCTGCTCCAGATCCGGAATCAGCATCTTAATCGCCTTCAGCTGCACCCCCTGCTCCTTCAGCTCCCGAATCCGCTGAAACAGCCTCACATTCTCTTCCGTATAATAGCGGTGCCCCATCTCATTACGGCCAATCGGAAGCTCCAGCTCCTCCTCCCAGTAGCGGAGCACATGAGCCTCCACATCCACCAGCCTAGCCGCGTCAGAAATCATATACCGCACTTCGCCCATACCTATCCCTCCGATTTTATGTAAATTTTTTCCATATTCTACATTATAACACCCTTCCCCAAAAATGCAAGAAAAATTTACAAAAACTGTAAATCCGAAGATCTCAAAAAACCTCAAAAGGGCAATGTACGCACAGAGCAGACAGACTGTACGCGAACCGTCCGAACACAGGATATGGAAAAGGCTGCTGTCTTATTTTGTGAAAGCTTCAACACCTATCGTTCTGCCATCCTCCTCACATAACCGGCCTGGGATTATAATTCTTAAAAGCAGTATACTCCGGCATCCACAAAAGATTAATCGTCCCAATAGGCCCATTCCTCTGCTTCGCCACAATCACCTCCGCCAGATTCTTCATCTCCGAATCCTTATTATAGTAATTATCCCGATACAAAAACATCACCATATCCGCATCCTGCTCAATAGCCCCCGAATCCCTGAGATCCGAAAGAATCGGCCTGTGATCCGGCCTCTGCTCCACCGCGCGGCTCAGCTGGGACAAAGCCACAACCGGCACATTCAGCTCCCTTGCCAGGCTCTTAAGCCCCCGGGAAATATCAGATATCTCCTGCTGCCTTGATTCCGAAGAACGGCCCCCTCCTGTCATCAGCTGCAGGTAATCAATCATCACCATCCCAAGCCCATGCTCCAGCTTGTACTTCCTGCACTTGCTCCGCAGCTCAGCCAGCGTAATTCCCGGTGTGTCGTCAATAATCAAATTGGAGCGCGCCACACCTTCTGCGCCCTCCACCAGACGTTCCCAGTCATTATCCGTCAGATTCCCGTTCCGCAGCTTCTGGGCATCCACACCAGATTCCATAGACAAGAGACGGTTCACCAGCTGCTCCTTGGACATCTCCAGGCTGAAAATCGCAACCGTCACATCATTGCGGAAAGCCATATACTGCGCAATATTCAGCACAAAAGCCGTCTTTCCCATGGAAGGACGGGCGGCAATCAGAATCAGATCCGAGGGCTGGAAGCCTGAAGTCTGATAATCCAGATCCTTAAAGCCCGTGGCAACTCCCGTTACATTTCCCTTCGTCCGGGAGGCCGTCTCAATCTTCTGAATGGCATTCAGCACCACCTGCTTAATCGGCACAAACTCTCCGGCATTCCGTCTCTGAACCAGATCGAACACCTTCTTCTCTGTCTGCTCCAGAACCTCATCCAGAGACTCCACGCCTCCGTAGCAGAGGTTGTTAATCTCCTCATTGACCCGGATAAGCTTCCGAAGGACAGACTTCTCCGCCACAATGCCGGCATACTTTTTGATATTGGCAGACACAAAATCAGAGTCCAGAATATTGCGCATGAACTCCATGCTGCTGATCTCTTCCGGAACCTCCTTGGCCCGGAGACGGTTCTGCAGCGTCACCAGATCCACCGGCTCATTCTGATTAAACAGCTCCACCATGGCCTCAAAGACAACGCCGTACTGCCTCTGGTAAAAATCCTCCCCTATAATCATCTCAGAGGCAGCCAGAATCGCTTCCCGATCCATGATCATGGAACCGATCACCGCCTGCTCCGCCTCCTGGCTGTGGGGCATCGTTCGTTTGATAATCGCTTCTTCCATCTTATGCTTCTCTTACATTCACCTTGAGCTGCGCCGTCACCTTGGGATGCAGTTTAATGGGAATCATCTGCGTTCCTACTGTCTTAATGGGGCTGGGAAGCTGCATCTTCTTCTTGTCCAGCTCCACGCCAAGCTGATCCAGGGCTGCCTGGGCTATCTCCTTGGAGGAAACGGAGCCGAATATCTTGCCGCCCTCCCCTGCCTTGACGCTCACATTGACCTCCATTTTGGAGATCCTCTCGCCAAATGCCACAGCCTCTTCGTAAATTTCCTTGGCCACCTTTTCCTCATTGGCCTTCTTAAGCTTCAGATCATTGAGATTCTTAGGCGTAGCCTCCAGGCCCAGCTTCTTCGCCAGAATAAAATTCCGGGCATAGCCGTCATTTACATCCACCAGCTGTCCTTTCTTTCCCAGGGACTTTACATCCTCTATTAAAATTACTTTCATTCGAATTCTCCTTCCTCCTGCATTTTTTCAATGGTATGTTTTACAATTTCCATAGCTTCTTCCACGCCGCAGTCCAGCTGGGCTCCCGCCATGTTCATATGGCCGCCGCCTCCCAGACGCTCCGTAAGAATCTGCACATTTACCTCATCAATGGAGCGGGCGCTCACATAAGTCCGGTGCTGGTAATAGGTCAGCACAATGGAGGCCCTTACCCCTACTATGTTCAGCAGCTCGTCTGCCGCCTGGGCTCCCACAATGGTGGGGCTCTCAATATTCTCATTGGGACAGATGGAGATGGCAAAGCCATGGTAAACCTCTGCATGGCGCACCGCCTCTGCCCTGGCCTTGTATTCCACCATTTCATTGCGGAACATCTTCCGCACACGGGTTACGTCCGCACCGCAGCGTCTTAAGAAGGCCGCAGCTTCAAAGGTGCGCACCCCGGTTCTGCGCATAAAGTTATCCGTATCCAGGACGATTCCCGCATAGAGACAATCCGCCTCTGTCGTCTTAATCTTCAGCCCTTCGTCAAAGTACTGCAGGATCTCCGCCACCATCTCGCAGGCAGAGGATGCATAGGGCTCGATGTAAGAAAGAACTGCATTTTCAATCTGCTCGTTGGTCTGCCGGTGATGATCCAGCACCACAATGGTCGGCGTCCGGCCAAGCAGCTCGCTGCACTCTGTATAATTGGGCCTGTTGGTGTCCACCACCACCAGAACCGTATTCCGGTCAATCAGGTTCAGGGCCTCTTCTCCCCGAAGGAACATATCTGTTTCATAAACCGGATTGTCATGAAAGCTCTCTCTTAAGGGACGGACGGAATTGGTGATATCGTTGATCACAATATAAGCCCGCTTCCCCAGCACCTTGGCCGCCCGGTAGATACCGATAGATGCGCCGAAGGAGTCCATATCCCCCATCTTGTGCCCCATAACCATGACCTTATCCCGGCTCTCAATAAATTCCCGCAGTGCATGGGCCTTCACACGGGCCTTTACCCGGGTTGCCTTCTCCACCTGCTGCGTCTTGCCGCCAAAGTAGGTGATGCTCTCCCCTTCTTTGATGACTACCTGGTCGCCGCCCCTGGCCAGGGCCAGATCAATGGCAATCCGGGCGTAATCATAATTTTCCGCAAAGGTTGCGCCGCTTAAGCCAAGACCCATGCTCAGTGTCACGGCCATCTCATTGCCGATGTTCACGGTCTTTACATCCTGAAGCAGCTCATACTTGTTCTCTCTCATAACAGGCAGATGCTTTTCCTGGATTGCGATGAAGTACTTATCCTTCTCCATCTTCTTCACAATTCCGCCAAAGGCTCCGATGTACTTGTTGATCTTCCGATCCACCAGGGCCACCAGAAGGGAACGGCGCACCTCCTCCACCGTATCCAGAGCCTCCTCATAGTTATCCAGATAAAGCAGTCCGGCTACCAGGCGCTCTTCTTTGTTCATGCGGATGTACATATTGATCTCTGTCTCGTCAAACATATAGAGGGCAACCAGATACCCGTCGTCCTCGTCTATATCCACCAGGGCATTGTCCTCCATCATGTGCTCCATATACACACGGCGGATGTCCACCCGGAAATCCCTCTCCTCTGTAGAAAAACGGACAGTCTTTTTGTCCTCTCCCTCCTCGGTAAGGAGCTCTTCCTTTGAAAACTCCGGAAAAAACCAATTTATCGGCTTGCGCAGCCCCTTCTTTGATCTTCCGCTCACCTCAAAAAAGGCAGTATTCCCCCACAAAACCCTTCCCTGGGCATCCAGAAGGGCATAGGGAAGAGCCAGCTCCTTCAAAAGCTTTTTCTGAATCTGGCCGTACTGGGTGGCAAAGGAAATCAGTTCATTGTATATCTGTGTCCTGCTGCGCAGATACAGCAGAATCACAATCAGCAGATACACTGCCAGAAACGCTGACACCAGAATTCCTGCCTTTATGGACATGGAATACATACAGGCATTCATGGCAAGCAGCAGAACACTCAATAATAAGAGCCACTGTGTATAACCTTTTAACTGGCCTTTCAGATGAACCTTCTTTTTCATTCTTTTATCTCCATGATCAAACGCTTGCATCCGCAGATTATTGACAGCTCCGCAGACTTCTTTGCCTATTGTATCACACATTTTTCATATTTGCCATAGAATTTCCCCTTATACATGGAAAATGAGGGCATCTCCAGGTTTTTCGGCCTGCGGATGCCCTCATTCTCCATAAGAAAGATGTATTTTCTGTCTGTCTTTTATACTGCTTTCTCCCTTTTCGCCTTCAGCACCGAAAGGAGAACAAATACCGCTGCTATCACTACAATGCCGATCCAGACATTCTTCATGGCCAGCATCAGCATCATGGCATCGATGCAGTCATGGCCTGTTCCCTCTGCGCCCACTGCGGCAAAGCGGTCAAAAATGCGGTATGTAAGGCCGGAGAGGAAAATCAGTTCAAATCCATACACAAAGCCTGCGATCATAGCGCCCCGGCGTCCGCCCCTTGCATTTCCGAATACGCCGGCTACGCCTCCGGTAAAGAATGCGCCGATAATCGACACCAGGGGAACAACGCCCAGAACCAGGGAGCTCACAAGCATGGCTGCCAGCATCCCAGCCACGGCGAAAATAAATCCAAGCATCAGCGAGTTTGGCGCATAGGTAAAAAGCACCGGAACATCCAGGGCCGGAACCGCATGGGGAACCAGCTTATCCGCAATCCCCTTGAAGGCCGGAACCAGCTCGCCAAGAAGCATACGCACGCCCTGGAGCAGCACCAGGATTCCTGCCGTAAATCCAAGTCCCTTCAGCAGTCCGTAAATAATGTAATTGGTAGTGCCTGCATAAGCCGCCACTTCCTCCGGACCGGCTGCGATGACAACAATAAGATAGAACACTACCATTACAATCGAGATCGACATAGCCGTATCTTTGAAAAAGGACAGCTTCTTGGGAAGATGCAGATCTTCCGCATCCTTTTCCTTATTTCCAAGGAAACCGCCGATGTATCCTGCAGAGACGGTACCCAGGGTAGTCAGATGGCCGATGGCAAAATCATCCGTTCCTGTTACGCTGCGCACCATAGGCTGTGAGACAGCCGGAATCAGCGTTAAAAATGCTCCCTGGAGAAGCACGCCGACAATCATAATCATTCCGCTTTCCAGTCCTGCGGTATACAGGCTGTAGGCTACTGCAATGGAGCTTATCCACATCATATGTCCCGTAAGGAAAATGTATTTCAGCGGCGTAAATCTTGCCAAAAGAATATTTACCAGGAAACCGCCGCCCATAATCACGGCCGATGCGGAGGCAATCGCCGGAACGGCTTCCGACATAGCTCCTACAATCACTTCAGAGCCGGTGGCAAAGCCGTCCAGCCCGAATACGCTCTGAAACAGTCCCACAAAGGGCAGAATCTCTGTGACAATCAGACTGGAGCCCGCCGAGAGAACCAGATAGCCCAATGCCGTCTTTACGGTTCCGCTCAGCACAAAGGAAAACCCCCTTTTCTGCACAACAAGACCAATCAATGACACAAATGCCCGTACAACTGCCGGCGTCTGTAACAATTCCAAAAAAAATCCCAAAAATTTCATATGCCTTCTCCTATTCCAGTTCCGTAATATCCTTACAGTACTTACCCCTTCATCTTCTCCAGGTATGCCTGGAGCTTCTCCTTCGCTTCGTTTCCGTTTACCACGTTCTTTAAATAAACTACATTGTCCCGATCTGCAAAGCGCTCTGCAAAGTCCTCGCTGGTCACAATCAAATCCACATTTTTGCTCCCCACCGTACCTGCGTCCCAGTGCTCAATCTCTGCTTCAACCCCCAATTCACGAAGCGCTTTGTCTATCGTCATTTTCATAATCAGGCTGGACCCCATTCCCATCCCGCATACACATACAATCTGCATTTTTTACCCCTTTCTATTGTTCCTCCGCCCTACAGACAGGATATCTGCTTCGAATAGTTCTTTATGTACTCTGCATTGATGGCATCGCCCTTGTCAAGATTTGAACTTACATATACCGG
The DNA here is from genome assembly GCA_910575725.1 of Clostridia bacterium. Taxonomy (GTDB): domain Bacteria; phylum Bacillota; class Clostridia; order Lachnospirales; family Lachnospiraceae; genus Laedolimicola. The sequence continues at coordinate 56,195 of CAJTFE010000021.1, forward strand.
CGGACAATATCCCCACTTCATGCAGTTTTCAACAGTCTGGGCTATAATAGATTCCATAACCGTCATTCCCAGAACCGTGGACGTACCGCAGAACTTTGCCTCCATCCCCTCTATGCTCAGCGCAGCGTCTCCGGCAACACATTTAATATCAATCACTGTATCCGCCACATCCTTTAAGTTCTTTCCGCTTGAATGACGCGAGGTCGTCGCATCCGCAAAGCTTTCAGACACCAGCGCCACCACCTTCATACCGATCTCCTTTGCGGCAAGCGCCATGTCAACCACTCCTGCATTGCGCCCCGATATGGATACGATAATCATGGTATCTCTCGGATCTGCATCCTCCAGTTCCAGATATCCCTTTGCAAACCCCTCAATCCGCTCCTGCATGGTGCTCAGCTTTGCCTTGGGAAATAAGGCCAGATGAGGAATCAGCAATGCATTGACGGGAACCAGACCGCCGGCCCGGTAAAATACCTCCATGGCAAACATCTGGGAATGTCCGCATCCAAAAACATGGATGAGGCGGTTTTCCATCACAGAGTCTGCACAGTATTGCGCCGCCTGGCTGATCTGTTCTCCCTCCTCCTTAAACTCCTGCTCCAATTGATCGGTAATGACCTGGTAATATTCCTGATACTTCAATCCTTCTCCACTCCTTCTGCGATTATTCAGTATTTCCTTCCTTTTTGCATCTTTCGGAATTCCTGCCCTGCAGAAAATTCCTGTCCTCTGCTCCCTCTCTCCCCCTTTCCGGATGCCCTTTCTGATCCCATTGTAACCCAATTACGGCCAATGGCAAGTGGTATCGGCCTTTTTAGCCCAATCCGCAATTGGTATCATTATAGGTAGCATACCACTTGTGCAAATGGACTAACTAAAACGAATAGCTGTATACTTTTTTATGTAAAACATATAAGTTTTCATCTATTTTTCCTGGGAAATGCCATACCTAAGAGCTCCTTCTTGACGGAAGCATCAGCTGTGAGTATACTGAAACTATAGAAACCAAACTTCTGTTTACCGAAAGGAAAATACATGAATACCATTCCTCTTTATCGTGAAATCTACCAGGATCTCCTTGAAAAAATCATGTCCGGATATTATCTGGAAAAAACCTATCTCCCCTCCGAGCGAACCCTCTGTGAAATGTATCACGTAAGCCGGGCCACCATTCGGCGCGCCCTGGATGATCTGCGCAAAGACAAGTATATCGAGAAAAAACAGGGCAGCGGCAACTTTGTCAAGCCCCAGATGTATGAGCAGCCCCTTTCCCAGTTTCACTCCTTCGCGGGCGCCCTCCGTGCCCAGCATATTGAAATTACGAATCAGATCCTGAGCTATGATCTCATTGAGGGCGATAAATATCTGTCGGAAGCGCTCACCGAAAACGAAGGCTTTAGCCGCTGGCATAAGCTTGTGCGCCTCCGCCTTGCCAACGGTTATCCTCTGATGATTGAGACGGCCTATCTTCCCCGGGAGCGTTTCTTCCGCCTGGATCTGGATTACCTAAAGTCCAACTCCCTGTATGCCTATCTGGAGCTCTACTATTCCATGACTATCCACGATACCAACGAGCTTCTCTCCCCCATCATGCCTACCGTACAGGAAGCAAAGTTCCTTCAGATCTCTCCCCAGGAGCCCTGTATGCTTCTGGAACGCTTCTGTTATGAAAATGAACGGCTGATCGCCATACACAAAACAACGGTCCGCGGGGATAAGTACAAGTTCCGCGCCTTCTATTACGCCAATTAAAAATCCTGTAGGTTTTCTCTGCACATGGCTGTGCACAAAAAAACTGCCTTGCAGACAGAATTCTCTGTCCGCAAAGCAGTCCCTGTTATCGCTTTGGATTAATCCATTACATAAGGCATCAGGCTGATGTGACGCGCTCTCTTGATCGCAACCGTAAGAGCTCTCTGATGCTTTGCACAGTTTCCTGTGATTCTTCTGGGGAGGATCTTTCCTCTCTCAGACACGTATCTCTTTAATTTATTCACATCTTTGTAATTGATCTCGTTATTCTCTTTTCCGCAGAATACGCAGACTTTTTTTCTTCTGCGTCCCATGCCTCTTCTTCTCATGGGAGCGTCGCCTTTATCGGATTTTGTGTAAGCCATGGCTGTTACCTCCTTATATAATCTCTCTTTTCATTCCACGATTGTTAGTTGAAGGGCAGCTCCTCGTCAATGCCGTCCGGGATGTTCATAAAACCGTCTCCTGCCGCTGCGGAGGGTTCCGGCATACTCTGGCGGAAAGAATTCTGCTGCTGGAAGCCGCCTGCATGCTCGCCTGCCGCTGCCTTGCTCTCTGCAAACTCCTGCTCCTCTACCACTACGTCTGTGGTGTACACCTTCTGTCCGTCGCGGTTGGTATAGCTTCCTGTCTGGATCCGTCCGGTAACGGCAATCTTAGTACCCTGGCGCAGGTACTTCTCTGCAAATTCCGCCTGTCTTCCGAAGGAAACGCAGCCGATAAAGTCTGCACTCTGATCTCCGTCTCTTTTAAATCTTCGATCTACGGCCAGTGTATATCTTGCTACCGCCGTGGCATTCTCACCCTGTGAGTAGCGCACGTCCGGATCCCGGGTCAAACGTCCCATTAAAATCACTTTATTCATACTAACAATCCTCTACTTTCCGGTTAAAACCTTGGTCTATGCGTCTTTGCGAACACACAGATAGCGGACAACATTCTCCATGATGCGAACATGTCTCTCCACTTCAGCCGGGCAGGTTGTATCTGCTTCAAACTGAATAAAGTAGTAGTATGCTTCTCTCATGTGCTGAATCTCGTAAGCAAGTCTCTTCTTGCCCCAATCCTCAACCTCGGTCACAGTTCCGCCGTAACGGGCAATGTACTCTTTTGCCTTCTCTACAGTGGCTGTTCTTACGTCATCTTCTACCTTTGCATTCACAACCAATGCTAATTCATACTTGTTCATGCTTTACCTCCTTTTGGTCTCTGGCTTCCTCTCTATGGAGGAAACAAGGAAATGAATAATCTATCACGAAACCAAACTATAACACATTTTTCCTGGAAATTCAAGTGCTTTTCCTAAAAACACATAACAAATCCACGGGTAAAAAGAAGGAGCTGCAGCAGCTCCAAAGGGTTTGCGGCCAGACTTCCTATTCCGGTGTCCGAAGGCCTCTGGTATTTTTTTCTACCAGCTTTCTGGCTATCATGATCTGATGGCTGCAGCCCATGCATTTTAAGCGGAAGTCTGCGCCTACACGCAAGATCTCCCACTCGCAGCTTCCGCAGGGGTGCTGCTTTTTCAGCTTTACGATGTCTCCTACTTTATATTCCACTTAGCACCTCTCCTATGTTGGCCTGTATCAACAGATCTGCATGGCTGTCTCTGGGCGTGGCTGCCCGGTTGATTACAACCAGATGCTTTCCTGTAAAATAATCGATCAGTCCGGCTGCCGGATAGACTGCCAGAGATGTTCCGCCGATTATCAGAAGATCTGCATGGGCAATGGCCTCTACTGCCCCCTGGATAGTACGGTTGTCAAGCCCTTCCTCATAGAGGACTACATCCGGCTTTATCAGGCCGCCGCACTCACAGCGGGGTACGCCCTCCGCCTCCAGCATATATGCGGCATCGTAGAATCTGCCGCACTTCTGGCAGTAATTGCGGTGAACGGATCCGTGGAGCTCATATACGTTCCTGCTTCCGGCCAGCTGGTGAAGGCCGTCGATATTCTGGGTCACTACTGCGGTCAGCTTTCCCTGCTCCTCAAGCCGGGCCAGCTTTTTGTGGGCGGCATTGGGCTTTGCGTCCAGGCAGAGCATCTTCTTCTTATAAAAACGGTAGAATTCTTCCGTGCTGCTTACAAAAAAGCTGTGGCTTAGAATCGTCTCCGGAGGATACTTCCATTCCTGGTGATACAATCCGTCTGTACTGCGGAAATCCGGGATGCCGCTCTCTGTGGAGACTCCGGCTCCTCCGAAAAATACAATCCGGCTGCTTTCCTCCACGTATTCCTTCAAGCGTCCCATTCGTTCCTCTGTTGTCATGCCGTCCCTTCTTTCTAATAAATTCTCTTTGCATGTACTACAAAACGATTCTCACTTCTCTTGGTACAGGTAGAGAGGGTGATTACTCTGTCATTTTTGGATACGTCAATTCCTGTATCATAGGCCGAGCTGTTCTTAAGGGTCTGTACAAACTGCTCATACCGCGCGTCCGGCTGTGACGCAAAGCCTATGGTATAGGTATTGCTGTTTGCCGGCGTCTCATAGCAGGAAAAGATCTCATAGGCATGGGTTCCGTCCTCCAGATCTATGTAAACCATCGGATGATCTACCAGGTAGGACGCATTGCGGTACTCTTTAAGGCCGCCGAACATGGAACCGTTCTTCATATTATGTCCATAGATTATGGTGTGCCGTTCGGAAAAATCCGGTTTATTTAATGTCTCTATGAAAATGCTGCCCGCACTGTTTTTATTTCCGCTGAACGTGTGCTTTAAGTAATATTGATCATCCTCCCCATGCATCAGGGGATAGCTGATCTCGGTGTCCGGAATCTCGATCCAGCCGATCACGTCCTCATTCAGCGCTTTCAGCTCCTCAAAGGCGATACGCTGTTCCCGTACCTCTTCCTCCTCTTCCTCCCCGGAAGCTTCTTCCCCGTATGCATCCTCCGGAAGCTCCTTCTCTACATACTTTTTCAATTCATCGTACTCATCGGTCCCTTCCTTATATTCCAGGAAAATACCGGCCAGCTGGCTTCCACAGTAAATCACCATGCCAAGGCACAGAACCAGCGCTGCAATCAGAACCACAGGTACACGTCTTTTCTTCTTTCGTCTCATCTTCCATCACCTCTAATTCATTCTATCAAACTAACTGTTAAAAAACCAGATCCAAATGCTGAAAACTCAGGATTTCCAGGCATCATGGTTACTGTTCACTCCGCGGCCAGTAACACGCTTCGCAAAGCAGCGGCGTGTAAACTCAAAGGAACACTTCCAGCGGCTCTTTCGCAAGATCGGCCTCTTCCGAGGAAACTGCCAGACTAAATACGGCATCCTTTAACTGGTAAAGCATATAATAATAAATCTTATCATTTTGCTTTTGACAGACTCTGCCGGTTCCTTTCTGGAGCTCCTCCATATAAAAAGCGTCCAGGGGAATTCCAAGCCCTGTTCCCTCTGCTTTCATAAAGCTTTCCTTCAATACCCATAAATCGTGAAACAGTCTTTCTTGTTCTGTTTCTTCGGTATTCATATAAAGCCTTTGTTCCTCCGGATGGAATTTTTTTATCACAAGCTCCCGCTTCCTCCGGCTCTTTCGGCATTCTATATCAATGCCCACTGGCTTTTCCCCTATGGCACAGGCTGCATATCTTCCACTGTGGGAAAGATTCATATAAATCCCGGGATATTCCGGAAGAAACGGCTTTCCCTTTTCGTCCTTCTGAAGCAGAATGGGGCTGCTGATAGACGGGTATTCTCTTTGAAGGGCTGTCTCAAAAAGCCTATGGGCCCATTCTGACTGTGCTTTTGGCTTGATCTCTTTCTCTGGTATTTCCGCCCAGTATACACGTACCATATTCCTACCGCTTTTTCTGACTGTCCAGCAGTTCCACCAGAGCCTCCTCGCTGTCCGAGATCCAGACGTCCTCTTCCTCCTCGTTAAGCCCCAGATATTCTCTCAGCGTACACGGCTCATCGCTATTGCCCCATGCTTCTACATAAGCATCAATCTCTTCAAAAGGGATCTCACCTGCCAGATACTTTTCTTTAAATTTCATAAATGCCTCCCCAGCTTTTACTTTCTTCTCTACTATAGACTATTTATAAGGCTTTCGCAAGCTGTTGTCCTCCTTTTTTTGCCCTGGAGACTTCGAAAAACGCAACAGTTCAGACGGGCTGCTGCAAAAAACAGCAGCCATGGCTTATAAGGGCCGGGACTGCTGTTTTTTATTCTATATTCCTACTCTATTTACTTTATATCAATATCCAGAGGCTTATCAAGCTCCTCTGACACATATTTCCCATCCTTCTTCCTCTGACGTACACATTCGGAGAGAAGATATTCAATCTGCCCGTTCACCGAGCGGAAATCGTCTTCTGCCCAGGCAGCAATTTCACCGTACAGCTTTGCAGAAAGGCGGAGGGGAATCTGTTTTTTCTGTGTATCCGCCATAATTAATACAGGCTTCCGGAATTCACAACCGGCTGTGCGTCATGGTTTCCGCACAGGACTACCAGGAGATTGGATACCATTGCCGCCTTTCGTTCCTCATCCAGCTCCACCGTATGCTTCTCATTTAAACGCTCCAGGGCCATCTCTACCATGCCTACTGCTCCGTCCACAATCATCTTACGGGCATCTATAATGGCGGAAGCCTGCTGTCTCTGCAGCATAACGGCCGCAATCTCCGGCGCATAGGCCAGATAAGTAATCCGTGCTTCCAGAATCTCAAGTCCGGAGTCTGCCACCTTCTGCTGTATCTCATTGCGGATGCGTGAGGCTACAACCTCACTGGAGCCCCTCAAGCTTCCTTCATCGGCAAAGCCGTCGCCGGTCGTGTCCACATTGGGCGCTACATCGTAAGGATAGATCCGTACAATATCCCTAAGGGCAGCATCGCACTGGAGGGAAAGGTATTCTTTGTAATTGTCTACATTGAACACAGCCTTTGCCGTATCTACCACACGCCACATAACGGCAATGCCTATCTCCACCGGATTGCCCAGGCAGTCGTTGATCTTCTGGCGGCTGTTGTTCAAAGTCATAATCTTAAGGGAGATCTTTTTGCTTAAGGCGTCGCCGCTGATTGATGCCTGGCCGTAGGAAAACATCATAGGCTTTCCGCTGCCTCCGTCCACGTCTCCGCTCTGGTTCAGCCTTGTCTTGGCAGCCGGATTCACACTGCTGCAGAAAGGATTCACATAGTAGAAGCCTTCTTTCTTCAGAGTCCCTACATAGTTTCCGAACAGGGTAAGAACCAGGGCTTCCTGAGGCTTCAAAACCTTAAGTCCCATAAAGGGGATCCAGCCTATGCCCATCCAGATAGAGCCTGCCACTGTCAGCAGCACCCCAGGCGCTCCCGCCCCTTCGTCCAGCAGATTAACTCCCAAAACAAACACTCCGATTCCTGCAGCATACAGCAGAATAATCAGAAACAACATGGCAAAGCCGTTTTTCTTATGATTCAATATTTTTTCCTGCATAAAACCGTCCTCCGTTCTTATTGATACCAAAATCATATCATATAGATATTCTTTTGTCAACAGATATAACAACTTCCGGATCCGTAATTTGGGCAGTACACATAGATAAATCCATACCGCTTCTTCATCTCTCCCGTGCCGGCGCTGGCCAGAAATACATGATGAAGAGCCTGATACCGGCGGTTCTTGTCATCATAAGGATTGTGGTAATCCTCTGTTCTCTCATCAAGTATTCCCAGAATATTCAGGTTCCCTTTAGGCATTGTGGCAAAATTAATCTCATTAAAGGTTTTGCATGCGGCATTCAAATAACAGTTTTTATACAGAAACAGAGAAATTGGCACCGGGTTCAGACTCCGCCTTCTCTCCGGTTTCCGTATAGATTGCAGATTCCATCTTAATAGCATCCGCTGTTTCCTCTGCAGATATGCCGTTGTCTGCACCAGTCTGAACAGAATCAGTCTTTTCGTCCAATGCGGCCTTCCCGCTTTCGCTGATTCTGACAGTATCCGTATCCCCATTCCGGCTTTCCGCTATCCTCTTTTCCATCTCCTCACGTTGTTCCCTGCGTTTTTGGATGGCATTTTCCTGTTCTGTCTTCGCTTTTTCTCTTGCCTCCTTTGCATCCTCCTTCATTCCTTTTTCAGTTGCCTTCTGGTAATCTTCTGTCTTATCTGCAAAGTCACCGGCATACCCCATTGCCCGTTCCATGACGCCTGTATCTCCTCTGCGCTCTGCTTCCTTATAGACACGCATGGGTGTATTCATCAGTTTCATACTCATGCTTGCCCCTGCAAGACCTTCCATCGTTTTCACATGCATAATTGTACCTCCATTTGATATTGTCAGATAAGTTCCTTTTTCTTTTTTCGGCTGCAGAAAGCAATGTGTTAATCCATTTGCCGCGGGATACCTTCTGGGTGCTGCGAAAGGATCAGCAGCACATGGAGGACAAATTTATTCTCCTGTATCTCTATACTCATGGCGCCGCCATATTTTTCAGCCGCTTTCTTTACATTCGACAGGCCTGTCCCTTTTTTGAACGTGCCTTTCCCATGGAAGCTGTTTTCTATTTCCATCATAAGGAAATCTCCCTGAATACGCCCGGCCACCCGGATATACCCATTCGGGCATCCAGCCTCTGATGCGCTTTGCTCCAGCGGGCTCTTCGAGTCCGTCAAGGTATATTCTTCCATACCGGCATCTGGCTTTTTTACTGCCTGAATCGCATTGTCCAGTGCATTTGACAGGATAATACAGATATCAATGTCCTTAAGGCTGCAGGGATATGGCAGAAGGAGGGAACAGTCCACATCGATCCCCATGCTTTTGGCTATCCCCAGCTTGTTTCCCACCAAAATATCCACTACCGGATTATTGGTGCTGCAGGGGAATGACATTTTTTCCGCCATATCATCCATATCTTCCAGATAGCTTACCGCTTCCTCCAGTTTCCCGCTCTGCAGAAGATTTTTCACCACTGTGATGTGGTTCCTGATGTCATGCCGGAATGACTTTGTTTCATCGTAACGGGTTTTCGCTTCCTCCACATACCGGTTCAGAGAATATTCTTCCTGTTCCAGCAGTGAAATTTCGGTGCTGAGGCGGAAATTCTGCTGCAGTTTCTTATATGAGAACAAGATACAAAACAGACTTAAAAGTCCCAGAAGATTCATAGCAAGCAGCTGCCAATGACTGAACAAATAATTGAAAGATTCGTCCTTTTCTAAGACTAGATATTGGAAATCAAATGCAATCATGTTCGTGTACTGGCTCATAATAAATATTGACAGAATCGGGATGAAAATCAGAAACATTTGCTGCATTTCCGATGCGGTATAGTCGGAAAAATAGCGATACACCATATAATAACAAAACCCAGTCAGCAAAAGAGATGCGGCCTCACTGATCAACATGGCCGCAATGCCCGCCGTATGATAGTAAAAATCCGGCATCCATGTATATAAAAGACCTATCAGAGATTTCACAATCCCATAGCAGAGCAGCATAATTTCAGTTATCAAGGCTGCATACAGAAGGGAAGACTTAAAATCCGCACGGCAGACTAGGAGCCCACATACCGTAAGAAGAAATACCATCACCACGAAGCCGGTCACCGTGCCAACGGAAAGAAAGCGAGCGACAATCACCGCACATACTCCAAACAAAAAATAGAATGGGTACAAAAGTTTCTTTTTCAGGATTTTTGCCAGGAAATAAAACTGAAAGATCCCCTCAATGAGGCCTATGATATATATATTAAAAAAATCTAAATACTCGACCATGTTACCTGTCCCCACATATAAAAACTCTTATATATTTTTCATATACTGCAGAACAACGCCGGAGAACTCCCTGCTTCGCAGCCGTGATACGGGAATCTCTTTGCCATTATCCATACAGGCAGTCCCGTTTTTATAGCCTTTTAAATGTTTCAGATTGATAAGATAGCTCCTGTGGCATCTGTAAAAACGATTATCCAGCTTCGTTTCCAGTTTTTCAATCCGTTCATAATAATCAACAACCTCGCCGGAAACCAGGTGCAGATATATTTTCCTGTCTATGATCTCACAGAAAACAATCTCATCCTTTGGAATGATGCGCCCCTCATATCCCTTTTGCACCAGCAGGCTGTCTTCGCTGGCGTTCTGCATGGAAGCGTAAAGGCGCTCCATGGTCTTTTCAAACTGTTTTTTATCCACCGGCTTGACCAGATAATCGTAGGCCTGTACCTCAAAAGACTGGAATACCATCTCTTTCAAAACCGTAATGAAGATTAAAACTCCACGGAACTGACCAGCCCTCAGCTTCCTTGCCGTTTCCATACCGTCCATGTCCTTCATCTGGATATCAAGAAACAGGAGGTCGAGCTGCCCATTATAGCTCAGCAGCTCTTCGCCGCTGGAAAACATACGGAGGCTGATCTCCCGGTTCTTTTTACGAAAAAAATCAAAAACAAAAGACCTTATATGATCAGACATATGTTTTTCATCATCACAGATTGCAATACGGATCAATATGTCACCTCCTAGTCATGATATCGTCAGCGGCAAAAGATACTCTTTTAATGCCGATACAGGTTAATGTTTTATTATATCCTGTTAAAAACGCAGCAGCAATCAGATTGCTGTGAAATGTTTATCTGTTGCCGTAAAATACTAAGCGGAAATCTATCACTCACTCCATCGCCCGAATCCGCTCCACAAGGGAAAGCCTTCCGGTATAACGAACCGCACAGACCGAGAATACCGCCTGCACCAGAAGCAGCGCTGCCGCAAACATCAGTACCTGGAGCACCGGGAAATGATACGTGAGCTTTCCGAACATACCAATTTGATCAAACACCCTGCACAAGGCCAGGCTGCACACAGTTCCCAGTGTCAGGGTCACAAGCAGCGTGATCTCCACATAGTACAGGCACTCAAAGGACAGCATCCGGGACAGCTGACGGCCGCTCATGCCAACGGACTGGAACACGCCGAATTCCTGCTGGCGGGTAAGAAGATTGGTAATCAGCGTGTTGGCAAGATTGATTAGGGCAAACACAAAGATAAAGACCAGAATACCGTAGAGCCGGGTCAGTTCCCCGCGCATGCCGGTCTCAAGTTCAGCCGTCAGATCATAAAGGCTGGAGACTCCCACCCGTTCATCGGGCACAGCGCCGAATACTGCCCGCCGCAGCTGTTCACTGTCTTGTTCTGTGTGGAGATTTACACAGCCTGTAAAATCCGATATTTCCGGATAAAGGACGGACAGTTCTTCCTCCGGCAGAATAAAGAAATGAGCTGTGCTGCAGATTGGAACATTCTCGACAATCCCCATCACGGTATAAGTTTTCCTCTGTCCGTTGTAACAGGAAACAGTGACGCTATCCCCGACTTGATAGTCTGTCCTGTAAATCTCTTTCAGCGCTCCGCCTGACGGACAGACCAGAATGCCGCTTCCATCCACAAGCTGCCGGTAATCTGCTGTTCCCTCAAGAACTGCTCCGCCGGCATACATCTTCGCCATATCCTCCCGGTCAATTCCCCTGACGATAAAAGGCTCATGCTCACGGTTGCCCGGGATTTCGCTGATGGCAGGGATTTCCACACAGGCCATGCTGTATGCCGTGATGTAATCCACGTTCAAAATAGAGGCGAGTTCTTTTTGCCGATCCTGTCCCAAAGGATTATCCTTCTGCATCTCATAAAATTCCCGGCCTGCGTAGTCTTCATATTGTAAAAGGTACTGGCTCCTGTCTCCAAACTGGGACTGGGCCATTTCCTCTACGTCCACCGAGTTTGCATAGGCGGAAATACACAGAAGCAGAATCCCAGTCAGGCTTAAGGACAGAGCCGTCACAAATGCCTTTTTGCGGTTCCGGGAAAAATTCATCAGTGCCAGCCTGGTTATGGTCAGGCGGCGGTGCCCCTGTCCGGAAATACTGCGTCCCTGATACCCTGAATAGGCGGTGGTCCGGATAGCTTCAATAGCAGATACTTTTCCTATCATAGATAAGGGCTTTCTGGTGGCAGCAAGAACCATCCCATAAGTCAGAAATAGAATAACTATTGCGGACCGGATATTGTCACGCCAGGACCAGTAACCGGGTACGGCGATCCGTGCGATCACTGCGGCAAGAATCAGTCCGAGGGGAACTGCCAAGGCAGTCAGGAACCGCCTCTCCCGCTTTACCACCCGCTTTAACTGCTGCGGCGTTGTTCCAAGCACTTTTAAGCGCCCGTATTCCCGCATTTTTCCCATCACGGAGATGTAGAAAATATTGTAGATCACAATCGCACAAATGACAGCAATCAGTACCGACAGGACATAAATCTCCATTCCGCTTCCCAGATAAATATCCACCATCCCAAAATAGCTGGAGCTGTAAAAGGTCCGATCCGCCGGTATTCCCATTTCTGCGAAAAACCTTTCAATGTCTGCACGAAGTCTTTCCGGCTCCATTACCTGACTCCCTTCAAAACGGAATCGCAGTTCATAAGGAGCCTGGTGAATGCCTGTGTCCACAGCAATTTCCGGAATCCAGACCGTGAAAATCCGGCTGCTGCTCTCCGATTCCAGAATGCCTGTAACGGTATAAAGATTTTCGCCGTGGCCAAGGTCCAAGGTAACCTTCCGGCCGATTTCTGCCGGAAGGTTAAAATAATCGAAAAAAGAGCTCTCTATACAGATCTCATTTTCTGCCTGGGGATAAGCCCCGGCAATTTTGCCGTATCCCATCAGGTCGATCATCTCCGGGCTTACAAAGCTGACGTTCAAAACACTGTCCTCATAGCGGACAGAGCCAGCATCGGCCGTATATCCCCATTTTTCAAACCTGCCCGTATCCGCAAGCCGTGTGACCTCTTCTCTGGTCAGCCCGTCACAGCCGGCCTGATACTGTCCCAGGATATTGTCCAGTGTCTTCTTCTGCTGTGCCGAGTAGATAAAACAGAGGGTTCCCATCAGACAGACGGCAAGGGCAATGGTAAGAATGATAAAAACGCTTCGGCGCCTGTCAGCTTTCATACTGCGGCCTGCCAGTTTCTTTTCCACCCTGCTTGTGTCATTTTCAAAAGGCCATGTCATAATCCGCCGCCTCCTATTCCAGTTGCGCACCGGTACACCGGATGCTGTTTCCCATGATCCTGCCGTCCTCGATCCTTACGATCCGGTCGGCAAGCTGGGCAATCTCGTTATTGTGGGTAATCATAACAATGGTCTGGTTAAACTCCATGCTGGTACGTTTTAAAAGCCCCAGTACATCGGCGCTGGTTTTGGAATCCAGGTTGCCCGTGGGTTCGTCAGCCAGAATGATAGCGGGTTTCGTGATCAGGGCGCGGGCAATGGCGACGCGCTGCTGCTGTCCGCCGGAAAGGTTATTTGGCATATGCCCAAGCTTATCTTCCAATGCCAGCATCTCCACGATTTCGTCCATGAACTTCTCATCTGCCGTGTCGCCGTCCAGCTCCACAGGCAGGACAATATTTTCATAGACATTCAGAATTGGGACAAGGTTATAGTTCTGGAATATAAAACCGATGCTGCGGCGGCGGAAGATGGTCAGCTCCTCATCATTCTTTTTTGCCAGTTCATCCCCACGGACAATGACGCTGCCGGACGTGGGCGTATCCAGCCCGCCCATCATGTTAAGCAAGGTGGATTTACCGCTGCCGGATGTTCCGACTATCGCTACAAATTCACCCTGTTCCACAGAGAGGTTGACGCCATCTAGGGCGCGGGTAATGTTTGGCTCGGCTCCGTAATACTTTTTCAGCTCAATTGCTTGCAATACATTCATCATCAAATGCTCCTTTCCCTGTTGATAAGGACATTATAAAATCCAAATATCACAGAAATGTCCGAGGCGGCATAAAAAATGCGGCTGAAATGTTACAAAACCCGGACATTTCAGCCGAAAACCTGCCGCTGACAGCTCTGCCGGCACACTGCTGCGAAAAAATCCAAACCGGACAACTGGAAATGTCCGTCTGCCATGTGTTATCTTATAGGGAGCATAATGGAAAATTCCGAACCCTTGCCCGGCTCTGAAACCACCTTAATATAGCCGCCCTGCCGTGTTACGATCTCGCGGGTCAGATACAGGCCAATGCCCACGCCCTGCTGTTCGTGTACTTCTTCCTCACGATAGAAGCGCCGGAAAATAGCGGCCTGATTACTCTCGGAAATACCCTTGCCGGTATCAGACACACTAAGTTTTACATACATTTCCCATTGCTCTGCTGAAATTCGGATGGCTCCTCCCACCGGGGTATACTTCACCGCATTGTCCAGCAGATTAAACACGGCTTCCGCCGTCCATTTGCTGTCGTGGGAAAGCTGGAGATCCTCCGGACAATCCACTGTAACGGAAATATTCTTTTTCTCCGCCGCATATACGATGCCGCTGCAGGCCATCGCCAGCGTATCGATCAGCGGGGCGTTTTTCTTCTCCAGCCGGATTGCCCCGGTTTCCAACCGGGAGGTTTTCACAAGGGCCTGAAAAAGAAATTCCAGCTTGTCCGTCTGGTTCCGGATGCCCTGCAGGAACTCCAGCTGTTCTTCTTCTGTGACAGACTTTGAAAGAAGCGTATCCGTCACCATTTTCAGATTGCTTACCGGTGTTTTCACCTGATGAGAGACATCTGACACCAGCATCTGCAGCTCCTGCCGTTCCTCGGATGCCTTCCGCCGGTTCTCCTGCATGATATCGTACAGCCGGGACAGACGGTAGCCGATACGGGCAAAAAGTGTCTCTCTGTCCGCGGCACGCATCGGTTCTTCGCTTCCGCTTATCATCTGATCCATTGCCTGGCACAGCTCTCTGGTAAATACGGAAAGCCGTTTACTGAAAACAACTGTCAGAAGGAACATCCAGGCAAGAGCACAGAGCATCAACAGCCCGCCGGTGGTAAGCACCCAGCTCTCGCCTGTCATCCATAAGAGAACGGCACATATGGCCAGCATGGAAGCCGCCATACCGCCGCACGTCAGCAGGAATATCTTTTTTACAGAGATCCGCCCCAGATTCACTTTCTCTCGCCTCCCATCCATTGGTATCCAATCCCGTAAATCGTTTTGATGTAAGTGTCACCTTCTGCCTCAATCTTGCCCCGTATCCGGCTGATGGAGGTAGTCAGGGTGTGTTCATCCACATAGTTTTCATCCGTATCCCACAGCCGTTCCAAAAGGCGCTTCCTGGTAAGGATCTGTTTGGGATTTTTGCAGAACAGGTACAGCATCTTATATTCCATAGGGGAAAGGGTAAGGGATTTACCATTTAACGAAGCGGACTGTTCCGAAAAGTCCAAAAACAGCCTGCCGTCATCATAGAAGTCCTTTGGCAGCCCCCGGTGTTCCAGCATGGCGAACATTGCCCGTATTTTCCGCAGCAGCGCCCCAATGGAAAAGGGCTTGGTGATATAATCCACCGCCCCGGCTTCATACCCCCGGATCTGGTCGCTCTCCTGGTCGTTGGCCGTCAGGAAAATCACCAGCGTGTCAGGATTCTCCGGCTTTATAAGCCTGCACAGGTCATAGCCGCTGCCGTCCGGCAGGTTGATATCCAGAAGTACCAGGTCATATTCCGTCTGCGCCAGTAACTTGGTGGCTGTGCCTGCATTCAGGGCTGACACGGTATCGTAACCCTCGGAAATCAGGTTATAAGTCAGCGTTTTATTTAAAAGGCTGTCATCCTCTACCAGCAAGATCTTTTTCATATTCACACTCCTTTATATTTTTATAGTAAATGGCCGTTTTTTTGTCATTCATTATAGTTTAACATACAAATGTCCGCGAAATGTTACAACCGGCAATTTTTCGTGTGAAAACAATAGAATCAACGCTTCGTGAGCCTCCTCTTGCACGAATAAATAACGGGATGCACAATTGCCCGCACCCCGTTGTTTTCATCCTATATCAGTCAATTAATGTCCCGTTTCCGATATACCTTTACCGCAATCCGGTACGAGACAAAAAACCAGATAACAGAAATGATAAGTACAATATGGAAAGCCAGAAGGATATTCTCCTTTACAGGAAAAACCAAATTGATAAGAAGTACTAGTCCCGTAATAATCCCTGTTGACGCCATAAATGACATCATAAAGACAATCTGCGATTTTTCCGGGTCAGACAGATATGCCACGGCAGGCTGACGCCGCCTGCCAGCAGGGTAGCGCTTATCCCGATAGAGCCATACAATAACAACGAGTGAAGCGTTATATCCGTACCAAAGCACGCAAGGACAGCACAGGGGATCAATCCTAAAGCGGCATTGATGGTTGTGCTTTTTCCTGCACCGTTTTCTCCAATCAGTCCGACAATGGAGCCGCAAGGAACGTTGAACGAGACATGATCCAAAACAAAATCCTGATAAGTTTTGGTAAGCTCTGATACCATGAAAGCATTTGCCATCGCTAATTCTCCTCTGCAATCTCCGGCTTTGGCAGTTCCGCATCATTCATTTATATCAGTATAAGTTTCTTTTTCATAATCTTCCTCCCATATTCTAAAAGAACCGTATTTCTGCAGCATAAAATACATCATTTACAAAGCTGCCTTTCATTTCAACAAACATTTGTTCATTCAAGTCTTGAAATCCGGCTTCTTTGTATTCATGGCTTTCTTCATCTCCGTCAATGTTTCTCATATAGAAATCGGTATCCTCTTCAAACATTACATGAATCAGCTGGGAATCAGGAATATCAGCATCAGAGCTTGGAGAACTGTATATTAAGGAACCATCTTCTGAAATTTTTACTTTCCTTTCCACAATGAAAAATGAATCCTCTTCTATCTTCCACACTTTGCCAAGGAAATCCGCATCAACAGCAGCGGCGGTATCCGGATCTAAAACCTGCCATTTCCCTGCTGTATTTTCCTGGGACTCATCCGTGCCTTTGTCATCATCTTTTATTAGCGCGTCAGTTTCTTCTTCCGGCAATATTTCATCTGACTGGGTTTCTTCTGTTTTAACAGTAGCTTCTGTCGCGGAGCCGCAGCCTATGGCCATTGTATTCAATATACAGACAGTGCCGAACAATATTATTCGTTTTTTTAGTTTCATAAGTACCTCCTGTTTATCATCATAGAAATAATAGCCATTATAATCTGCCTGAATCATTCAAGCAACCTGTTTTGTTGTGAAATGCCATTCGGATGCAGCGAATGTCTTACAGTTTTTTCACAAACAGACAGCGGATTGCGTTCAGCACCGCAAGAATCATAACACCTACATCTGCAAAAATCGCCAGATACATATTTGCAATGCCCACAGCTCCTAATGCAAGGCAGGCAAATTTTACAACAAGAGCCATCGTAATATTCTGATAAACAATCCGCAGACATTTTCTTGAAATCTTGATTGCCTTTGCAATCTTAATCGGATCATCATCCATCAACACAATATCCGCCGCTTCGATTGCCGCATCGGAACCCATTGCCCCCATAGCGATACCTATATCCGCTCTGGAAAGCACCGGGGCGTCATTGATACCGTCACCCACAAATGCCAGCTTTGCCTTGCCTGGCTTCACCCGCAGAAGTTCTTCCACTTTTTCAACCTTATCTGCTGGCAGAAGTTCGCTGTAAACCTCGTCAATCCCAAGAGAGGAAGCCACCTGATTTGCCACTTTCTTTGCATCGCCCGTCAGCATGACGCATTTTTCAACGCCTGCTTTCTTTAATTCCGCAATCGCCGCTTTAGAATGAGGTTTGATAATATCGGAAATCACGATATGACCGGCATATTTCCCACCCACTGCCATGTGTATAATCGTTCCGGTCTGGTGGCAGTCCTGATAAGGAATATTCAGGTGTTTCATCAGTTTATCATTCCCGGCTGCAACCTCCATGCCGTCTATCTTTGCAGTTACGCCGTTTCCGCTGATTTCCTGTATATCCGATACACGGGTTCTGTCAATTTCTCTCCCATATGCCCGCTGTAAACTCTTGCTGATGGGGTGGGAAGATGCACTCTCTGCAAGAGCCGCATATTCCAACAGTTTTTCATTCTCTATGGTAGAATGGTGAATCCCGTTTACTTCAAAGACGCCTTTTGTCATGGTTCCGGTTTTGTCAAAAACAACATATTTTGTCTGGGAAAGGATTTCCAGATAATTGGAGCCTTTCACCAAAACACCCTCCTTGCTTGCTCCTCCGATACCTGCAAAGAAACTTAAAGGAATACTGATAACAAGCGCACAAGGGCAGCTGATAACAAGGAATGTCAATGCCCGGTAAATCCAGACTCCCCAATCGGCAGACAGCCCCATAAAAAGCATACGGACAACAGGCGGAAGGAATGCCAGCGCCAATGCTGCATAGCAGACAGCCGGAGTATAGATTTTTGCAAACTTCGAGATAAAATCCTCTGATTTTGATTTGCGGGAGCTTGCATTTTCCACTAAATCCAAAATTTTAGAAACCGTAGATTCCCCAAACTCCTTTGTGGTCTGTATTTTCAATACACCGGTCATGCTGATACATCCGCTGATTACTTCATCGCCAACCTTTGCCTCCCTCGGCAGACTTTCCCCGGTCAGTGCACTGGTATTCAGGCTGGAATTGCCCTCAACAATCATACCGTCAATCGGCACTTTTTCTCCCGGCTGTACAACAATCACACTTCCAATCCCTACTTCGTCCGGGTCTACCTGCTCCAATTTCCCGTTTTTCTCTACATTGGCATAATCGGGGCGAATATCCATCAGGTTGCTGATATTGCGGCGGCTCTTACCAACCGCATAGCCCTGGAACCACTCGCCAATCTGATAAAACAGCATAACGGCAATGGCTTCCAGATACTCGCCATTCTCATAAACAGCCAGTGCCATTGCCCCAATCGTAGCCACTGCCATGAGAAAACTCTCGTCAAATACCTGACGGTTTTTAATGCCCTTTGCAGCTTTCTTCAGAATGTCATATCCGATAATCAGATAATCAATCAGATAGCACGCAAAACGAAGCCATCTTCCTGCGCTCGGGAATAAATATCTGTCAACCGCATCAAACATCTCTGCGGAAATAAACTGGAGCGCCAGTAAGATACCGGCGCTGATTAAAATCCGAACCATCATAACCCTTTGCTTTTTCGTCATACCGTCTTTACGGCAGCCGATAAAAATAAGAAGAACGGCAGCCATTATGATCACAACTGTAAGCAGTATGCTTATTACTAATTCCTGCATAGTAAAACTCCTTTCAAAATATGCTTAATTATTTAATCGTTAATAGCAAAAATGACACCCCTATACTCAAGACCGCCAGAATTTATCAACCTGTTCAAGTCAATCATATGGCTGGCGGCCTTTCGTTATATCGCCTGACTGTAACTCTGTCTAATGTGCAGTATAAATTGCAGCGGCGCATTTTAAGGGTGTCATTCCGTCACTGTCAGCTGCCGCTCAAAGAAAAATCTCGCAGTCCGGTTCCACTTTCTTGCAGGCATCCAACACATTCTTCATAACATCCTTCGGCTCCTGCCCCTCATCAAATTCCACGATCATCTTCTGTGTCATAAAATTGACAGTTGCGCTCTGCACACCGGCGGTCTTGCGGGCCGCATCCTCCATCAGGTTCGCACAGTTGGCACAGTCTACCTCGATCTTGTAAGTCTTCTTCATTGTAAAGTCCTCCTCGTTATTTTTTAAATTCAGTGATTAAGTACTTGTTTAATCATTGTGATTGCAGTATAATACACAGAAAGGCACCCGTCAATACCTCTCAGGCATTCCCTCCCAAACGGGCGAAAAGTATTTCCATTTGGGCGAAATGCAAACGAAAAAGAAAGGAAAAAACTATATGGAACCTACAAAATTACCGCACCGGCATGGAGATGGGCAGCAAACGGAGCTGATACAGAAACAATTAAATCATGTGGATTATTTTCAAACGGTAGCCGAAGTTTTCAAGCAGCTTGGGGATACCACCAGAATCCGCATTTTCTGGCTTCTCTGCCATTGTGAAGAATGTGTCCTCAACATTTCTGCTATGTTGGATATGTCAAGCCCTGCTGTATCCCACCACCTCCGGCCATTGAAGAACAGCGGCCTGATTGTCTGCCGCCGTGAGGGAAAAGAAGTTTACTACCGTGCCGCAGATACGGAACAGGGACGCCTGCTGCACCAGATGATTGAGCAGGTCATGGAAATCACCTGCCCCAAATTGTGAGGTCTGTCCTATGAATGAAGAATTGCTGAAAATACGAAAAGATGTGGAACGGCTTCACCCATCAAATGCAAACGAAATCATTCCGCTTTATCCTGGTATAGAATTATGTTATCTGACCTTATCATCCGAGCCGCTTTCCGTGCAGCATGAAGCCCTGCCGCATATCATTCAGATTAACTATTGTAAAGCCGGACAGATGGTATGGGAAATGAAAAACGGAAACCGTATTTATCTGAATCCGGGTGATTTTTCCCTGCATACCATGAAAGCCTGTACGGATTCCGTGATTCGTTTTCCAAATGGTATCTATCAGGGGCTTACTGTCTGCATTGATTTACAGGAAGCCGCCGGCAATCCTCCTGAACCATTAAAGAACAGCAGTATTTTTGAAACGATATTGCCGGAAAAATTCTGTCAGAATGACAGTCCGATTTTTCTTGCGGGGAATGAGCAGACGGAACCTATTTTTTCCGCATTTTATAACCAGCCGGAAGAATGGAAGCTGTTCTATCAGAAAATAAAGACCCTGGAATTGCTTCTTTATCTTGGTAAAGCAAAACTCACGCCTAAGCAGCGATTATCCGAATATCAATCCGAACAGATAAACATTGTCCGGAAAATCCATGAACAGCTGACACAGCATATAGGGCAGCGAATCACAATAGAGGAACTTTCCAGACAATATTTAATCAATCCAACTACTTTAAAAGCCTCCTTTAAAGCCATTTATGGAACTTCCATCGCCGCCCACATCAAAGAGCACCGCATGGAAGAAGCCGCCGGAATGTTGCGGAAATCAGGAATGAGCATAGCCGAAATCGCAAAGGCTGTCGGTTATGACAGCCAGAGCAAATTCACCTCAGCGTTTAAGGCATTTTTTCAATGTCTCCCAACCGAATACCGAAAACGGCATCTCTGACCGGAACTCTTTATGTTTCATCAAGAATGTCCTTCAGCTTTGAGAGCAGAAGCTCTCCCACAGTCACCGCATCCTCAATGGTAAGATAATGATCTGCGCTTCTGCTTACCAGGAGCTTTCCGGATGCCTCAAACTCATCATCCGCAAACCAGGCCTTCAGCCAGATGGAGTATTGCCGGATAGCCGTTTGAAAGTTCTGTTCCCTGTAATCCCACGGTCGCAATACTCTTTTCTGCAGGTATCTCACATAGAATCTCCACACGTTCACATACATTCTTCTTCATCCATTCCCGATTTTCCCCATCCACTTTGTTGAACACCAGATAAACAGGTTTTCCGATGCTTGTGCCCAGTTCAGAAACTTTCCCTGTCAATGCCAGAGATTCATAGGAAGGCATAATTGGATTCATCTGAATCAATGACAAGAACCTTTCTGCCTCTCGTGCGCCTTTGCAGCTTTACCGTCCAGCAGAAATTTTTTCTAATACATACTTGACATTTCTTAGCTGGACTATATTTTTTTGAACAACGTGTTGATTATTTTTATACGATACAGTATAATGGCGCTTATCAAAAAGGCAAGAAACAATATGGAAAATCTGTATGGTTACTGAACAAAAACGAAAAATTGTTGAGTGACAGAGGGGAAGATCATGGCTGAAAAAACAAAAAAAGAAGACCGGCGTATTCGATATACGAAGCAGGTCATAAAAGATACTTTATTAAAACTGTTGGAAAAAAATACAGAAAACGATTGACGCTTTTATCAAAGCAGGACTGGAGAGCTTTCTGATTCATGATCAGAGAAAATAAAAGCTTTTTTCAGCGAACCGAATCTAAAGTTTCTCCGTCTGTACCAGTATGGCTATTCCGACAACGCAATCCTGTAAATATCCGCCTGTTCTCCATCAATTTTAAAGCTGCGCTCATAGACTCCGCCATTCCGGGTAATTGTTTTAACCGAAGGTTCATTCTTCCTTTCCACAGAAAGATACAGTTCATTCATCCCGGTCTTTTGGGCAGCCTCCAATATCTGCCGCAGCATTTCCGTAGCGAAGCCTTTTCTTCTTTCTGACGGACGGACACTGTAACCGCAATGGCCAAGATCCTTTAGGAAGTCGTTCAGCGTATGCCTGAAATCAATGATTCCCACAATTCTATCATCATCGACAGCAAAGAATGTGTCCGTTATAACCCAATTCGGATTAACGGTCTCTTCTTTCGTGTTTGCGTCTATGGTTCTGCACCATTCTGTGTAATCATCCGTTTTATCAAATAATTCACTTCCGTTGATGACAAATTCCCCATGTTCAAAAAATTCCTGTCTGAACTCTATGGCCTGTTCTTTCATCGCTTCTGTTGGTCTGACTAATTGAATCATTTTTCACACTCCCTATATCTTCAAATCCAGCTTCGCACCAACCTGCTCCCTATTTTCACGGGCTTTTTCTCTTGACTTCTCAATCCGCTTTCCGGCGTTTTCCTGTGCTTCTTTGCGGAGTTTTTCGTTCAGATTATCCTTTCTTACCGAAACAGAAAAATGAGAAAGATTACTATTTTCGTCAATATAATCATGCCTGACAATTACAGTAGACCCTACTGATTTTTTATAATTATCAAGCCATTTCAAGGCAGATTCCACATCCTTCAATCTCTGTGCGTATTCCTTTGCCGCCTTTGGATCATTCTGCATCTTCTCTAGGAGCTTAGGGTTGACATCTACAACATTCACCTTGCCATCATTATTCGTGTTAAGCCCATACCCAATTTGCAGCTTCATATAGGGTACCTGCTTCTGCAAATCTTTAAGGTATTCCTCATTTCTGCTATTTTTTGCGGTTTCAGCGCTTTTTTGCGCAGCTGCTGTTTCTTTTGTTTCCTCTTTTCTTACCGCCTTCTTTTTTGATGAAGCATATGTGCTTTCATAAACACTGTTGTAATTGCTCACTCCTGTAATCGCCATAATTTTTCCAAATCTGATAACACCATTATTCCGCTTCACCCAAATTGTATATCATTGCCAGCGCAATCTTTCCGGCCATATCCCTGATTTCATTAACCCTCATATAAGGAAAAAGATATTCCCCGTCTGCGGTGGATCTCAATCTATAACTCATCCTCTCCTGTTTTTATAACTGTAACATTTGATGCAATCGGCATATGATCCAACACTTCTTTTGGGTTGCCAAATTCAACTGTGTTCACAATCTCCATTTCACCCAAACCGTTATCATCTCCTGCCAGGTCTTCAGAATCCCTTCCCGTATCCGGTTCCTCTGCATCGAAGTCCCTTTTTTGATCCTAACCATCTGCATCGCATTCTGTTGCAGTATCATTAACGTCAGAGTTAATTGTTATTTCTTCTGTCCGGATTGGTTTGGATGGCATACAGCGGCACCCAGTCAATCCTGATAAAGCACCAGTTACAAGAACCATACAGCTTAATATTTTAAGATTTTTATTACACATAGTATTTTTCCTTCTGAAAATGCCGATTTTTCTTTTTATATGTCTTTCCTGTAGAATTTAATTTTATCATTCTCAAAGCATTGGAACAACCTGCATGCCGCAGACGGTTTTTTTAATGACGTGAAATGTCCGGGTATTTCAAAATCCACCTGAAAGAAGGTCGAATTTTTATCATACAAGCTCCAATCATGGCATACGGCGTTCAGTCGGACAGCCCAGCCATGATGTTAGTATATAAATGTTGAACAACCTATACTATCAAACGAAAGAGCAAAGGAGATGTTCAACATGGCGAAAAATCAAAAATCTTACACTCCGGAATTTAAACAGCAGATCGTGGAGATTTCCGGAGCAGACTTTGATGAAGATACGGATCTCTGGAAACTGGTCTCTGCCAAAGCAGGGTTTGCATACGAAGGCCAGTTTGCATCTGAAAAGCAGATTCCCAGCAGCTCAAAGATGCCATACGCAGGGAATTTAAAGCCAGTGTAGCGTCCCTCCCCCCACCGAGCGGACGAAGCAATCCGCCAAAACGCAGACCTCTCTGGCCGCTTATCACTACACCACCGCAAACTTTGAATACGTGGATGTGGTCTCCCTAATGCAGAAAGGGCCGAACACCCACGGCAAGAGCCGGAACACCTTCCAGACTGCTGATGGGCAGGAACATGACATTTATGAACTGATTGTGATATCCATTTTTCTCCCGTGAAAAGGTTTTGCTCCATGAACACGCAAAAGAATCTCCGCAAAAGGAAACAAGTGCCGTAATGTCCCCTGGCATTTTAAAGCAGGATTCTTTTAATGGCTCTTTCCATAATTGCAGTTCACGTTCTCTCAATATCTCCAAATACTTTTTTGCCGTTGTCATAAAAGCCTCCTTTTCCAAACATTTTTATTTTCTCCGCCAGACACCAAACAGGCTTTTCTTGTAATGCTTCAGCGCCTCCATTGCCGGCTCGTAATTTCCCGCCGCTTT